>DAWDCC010000015.1:0-52275 GCA_052355365.1 Prevotella sp.
AACCAACATTAAAAATAAGACTCAAAGTAGTCAACTTAAATCGTTAAACTACAGATTGACGTTGTTACCAACCCGTGGTAATGCTGTTACCGGCCTTCGGTAATGCCGTTATCAACCTTTGGTAATGTGTTTACCAAGTTGTGGTAATATTACTATTAGGCTTATGTCACAGAATTGATAAGCCGAGATAACATTTTTAGCTAAATAATGTTCATGTTACAGAAAGATTTAGTAACTTTGCAAGCACTTAAGCGAATATTCAAAAATAACGTTATCATCTTTTTATGAACTTCATTTTATTCATCACCGTTTTGTTGACGGCTGTCACGCTGGTGCTTGGCGCTTATGTCATTGCCAAGCTCATCGGTCCCCGTTCCTACAATCCGGTCAAGGGTGAGCCTTTTGAGTGCGGTATCCCCACGCGCGGCAGCAGCTGGTTGCCTTTGCATGCGGGCTACTATCTCTTTGCCATTCTTTTCCTGATGTTCGACATTGAGACCGTGTTGCTCTACCCCTGGGCCGTTGTCGTGAAGCAGTTCGGCTCACTGGCTTTGGTGAGCATCGGCTTCTTCCTGGTGGTCTTGGTTTTAGGCTTGGCTTATGCCTGGCGGAAAGGAGCATTGGAATGGAAATAAGAAAACCACACATCAAGAGCATTCCCTAC
This sequence comes from Prevotella sp., assembly GCA_052355365.1. Taxonomy (GTDB): domain Bacteria; phylum Bacteroidota; class Bacteroidia; order Bacteroidales; family Bacteroidaceae; genus Prevotella. The sequence continues at coordinate 665 of DAWDCC010000015.1, forward strand.
GAGGAATTCAAGGACAACGATACCTTGGAGAATATCGCCGCTGAACTCAACGACGGTGGCGTGAACGTAGTGCTGGGCAGTCTCGATCAGATGATCAACTGGGGTCGCAGCAACTCGCTGTGGTCGCTGACGTTCGGTACCTCGTGCTGCGGTATTGAGTTCATGGCTGTGGGTTGTGCCCGTTACGACTTCTCTCGCTTTGGCTTCGAGGTGACCCGTAACTCAGCCCGACAGGCCGACTTGATCATGTGCGCCGGTACGATCACCAACAAGATGGCTCCGGTGTTCAAGCGTCTGTATGATGAGATGGCCGAGCCAAAGTATGTCGTTGCTGTCGGCGGCTGTACCATCAGCGGAGGTCCTTTCAAGAAGAGCTACAGCGTCGTGCGCGGTATCGACCAGATCGTACCTGTCGACGTCTACATCCCAGGCTGTCCTCCGCGTCCGGAGGCTATCCTCTACGGTATGATGCAGTTGCAGCGTAAGGTAAAGGTCGAGAAGTTCTTCGGAGGTGCCAACCACAAGATGACCCGTGAGGAGAAAGCGGAGAGTATGGGCCTCGGCGGTCTGCACGGTATCAGCAATGAGAACCTCAGCGCTGCCAAGATCGGCGGAAAGACTCCGATCATGGTCACAGCTTCTCCCAACAAAGAAGACCTCGAAGCCCTCGGACGTGAGCTCGACGCTCTTGAAGAGGAGGGAAAGGAATTTGAAGTGCACAAGCAACCCGCTACCGACACAGAGAAGGCTGCGGCAAGTGATAACAATCAACAATAAGGTAAGCGAACTGTCATGAAGTTAGAAAACAAAGAATTCGGGTTTGACAACTTTGCCGCTGAGATGGCAAAGCTGAAGAATGATAAGCATTTCGATTACCTGGTCACCATCATCGGTGAGGATTTCGGTCCTGAGGAAGGACTGGGATGTATCTATATCCTGGAGAACACCGACAGCCACGAGCGTGTTTCGGTCAAGCAGATTGCCAAAAAGGTGGGAGAGACTGACTACGTCATTCCCTCTGTACTGAAACTCTGGCACGACGCCGACCTGCTCGAGCGTGAGGTCTATGACTTCTTCGGCATCAAGTTCCTCGGACATCCCGACATGCGCCGTCTGTTTATGCGCAGCGACTTCCAGGGCTGGCCGCTTCGCAAGGACTTCGATATGAGTCCCGAGAAAAACCAGTTCCCCATGACCGATGAGCCTGAGACCGACTGGACATCAGAGTGGAACCTCAACGACTGCGGTGATCTCGTGGAGACCAAGCACCGTCTGCTTGATGACGACGACTTCGTCATCAACTTCGGTCCTAACCACCCGAGTACCCACGGTGTGCTCCGTCTGAGAACTGTCGTGGACGGTGAGACCATCAAGCACATCTATCCTCACCTCGGATATATCCACCGCGGTATGGAGAAGATGATGGAGAGCATGACCTATCCTCAGACGCTCGCCCTCACCGACCGACTGAACTATCTCTGTGCCATGCACCACCGTCACGCCCTCGTCGGCGTCATCGAGGAGGCTATGGGCATTGAGCTCAGCGACCGCATCCGCTACATCCGCACCATCATGGACGAGTTGCAGCGTATCGACAACCACCTGCTCTTCCTCGGAACATGCGCGCAGGACCTCAGCGCCCTGACGGCATTTCTCTACTGTATGCGTGACCGTGAGCATGTGCTCAACGTCATGGAGGAGACGACGGGCGGACGACTCATCCAGAACTATTATAGAATAGGTGGTCTGCAGGCCGATATCGACCCGCACTTTGTGGAGAACACCAAGACGCTCTGCAAATATCTCCGTCCTTTCGTACAGGAGTATCTCGACGTCTTCGGTGACAACGTCATCACTCACCAGCGTCTCGAAGGCGTAGGCTACATGAATCTTGAGGATTGTATCAACTACGGCGTCACCGGTCCTGCCGGACGTGCCGCCGGATGGAAGAACGATGTCCGCAAGAATCATCCTTACGATCTCTACGACAAAGTCAACTTCGAGCAGATCCTCGGTAAGAACTGCAACTCGATGGACCGCTACATGATCCACATCAACGAGATCTATCAGAGCCTGAATATCATCGAGCAGCTCATCGACAACATCCCTGAGGGGGACTTCTATGTCAAGCAGAAGCCGATCATCAAAGTGCCCGAGGGTCAGTGGTGGTTCTCTGTGGAGGGCGGTGCCGGTGAGTTTGGCGTCTACCTCGACAGCCGTGGTGACAAGAGTCCTTATCGTGTGAAGATGCGTCCGATGGGCTTGACGCTTGCCGGCGCTTTCGACAAGATGCTGCGTGGCGAGAAGATCGCCGACCTGATCGCTACCGGTGCCTCTATCGACTTCGTGATCCCGGATCTGGACAGATAAAAGAAGGAGCAGACCCTTCCCGGCCCTCCCTAAAAGGGAGGGAGATGCAGCCTCCGAAAGGACGTGCGCGGCGATGGGAAGGAATGCGACGCTATCATCCATGAAGGATAATGATATAAGGCTATAAAAATAACGACTGCTCTACTCCTCCCTTTCAGGGAGGCGGGAGGGTCTCCAATTATTAAATATATGTTTGATTTCACAGTAGTAACACAGTGGTTTGACAATCTCCTCCGACAGACATGCGGGTTGGGGGACTTTGGTGCAATCCTCATTGAATGTGTCGTGGTGGGTCTGATCGTGCTGACGCTCTATGCCCTCATCGCCATGTTCATGATATATTTCGAGCGTAAAGTCTGTGCCTTCTTCCAGTGCCGTCTCGGCCCTATGCGTGTGGGTCCCTGGGGGTCTGTGCAGGTGGTGGCCGACGTGCTGAAGATGCTGATCAAGGAGATCTTCGGTGTGGATCGCTCAGACAAGTTCTTGTATGCGCTGGCTCCGTTCCTGACCATCATCGCGTCGGTGGGCACTTTCTCTTTCCTCCCTTGGAATAAGGGTGCTGCCGTGCTCGACTTCAACGTCGGCGTGTTTATGGTCACCGCCATCAGCAGCATCGGTATCCTTGGCATCATCCTTTCGGGATGGGGCTCCAACAACAAGTATTCTGTCATCTCTGCCATGCGTGGCGCCGTGCAGATGATCTCATACGAGATGAGTCTCGGTCTGTGCATGGTCACGGCAGTGGTGCTTTGTGGCACTATGCAGCTCAGCGGCATCATCGAGGCACAGACAGGTCCTTGGAAGTGGCTGATCATTCAGGGTCACATCCCTGCCATCGTTGCTTTCATCGTTTTCCTGATCGCCGGTAACGCAGAGGCCAACCGTGGTCCGTTCGACTTGGCTGAGGCTGAGAGTGAGCTGACTGCCGGTTACCACACCGAGTACTCCGGTATGGGCTTCGGCTACTTCTATTTGGCTGAATACCTCAATCTCGTGGTCATCGCCGGACTCGCTACCACGGTCTTCCTGGGTGGCTGGGCACCGCTGAACATCGGAGTTGCCGGTTTCGACAACGTGATGAACTATATCCCCGGCTTCGTCTGGTTCGGTGGTAAGATGCTCGTGGTCATCTGGGTGCTCATGTGGGCCCGCTGGACTTTCCCCCGTCTGCGCATCGACCATATCCTGCAGCTCGAGTGGAAATATCTCATGCCGCTGATGCTCCTCACTCTCGTGGTGATGACCGCATGTGTGGCTCTTGGACTTACTCTTTAATTAATATATAGAAATGTCAAATCAATCATATTTCGGCGGCATTAAGAATGCTGTGAAGACTTTGACCACGGGATTGAAGGTGACCATGAAGGAGTACTTCACCCCGAAGTCAACGGAGCAGTATCCCGAGAACCGCAAGACCACGCTCCATGTGGCTGCCCGTCACCGCGGACGTCTCGTGTTTAAGCGTGTGGAGGATCCGGAGGATCCGCAGGCCGTGAAGCGCGGCCTGAAGATAGGCGACTACAAGTGCACGGCATGTACCATGTGCGAGAAGGCATGCCCCAACGACACCATCAAGATCACTTCCCACATGGAGACAGATCCTGAGACGGGAAAGAAGCATAAGGTGCTCGATGACTATCAGTACGACTTAGGCGACTGCATGTTCTGTGAGCTCTGTGTCAACGCCTGCAACTTCGATGCTATCCACTTCACGAATGACTTCGAAAACGCAGTCTTTGACCGTAGCAAACTCGTCATGCACCTCGACAAGGAGGTTTATAAAGGAGGCAGCCTGCCCAACCTCATCGATGGCGGCGCATCTCTGAAGATTGGAGAGTTTAACACCAAAACCAAGTAAAGACAATGGCTAATATCGTAATGTTTTGCATCTTGGCTGTAGTCATCCTTGGCTCAGCCGCGCTGTCGGTGTTCACCCGCAGCATCATGCGTGCCGCCACGTACCTGTTGTTCGTGCTGTTCGGCATTGCCGGCATCTACTTCCTGCTCGACTACACCTATCTGGGTACCGCGCAGATCTCCATCTATGCCGGTGGCATCACCATCCTGTACATCTTCGCCATCTCGCTCGTCAGCAAGCGTACGCTGCAGAACCTCTACAGTCGCTTCAAGGGCGTGCGGGTCGTGCAGGGCGCTCTCATCTCGCTTGTGGGACTGGCTACCGTAGCTGTGGTGCTTCTGAAGAATAAGTTTATTGACGCTGCCTGCAGTGTCGCCGACGTAGAGGTGCCGATGTCGCAGATCGGCAAGGCACTTGTCGGTTCTGGTAAATATGAATATGTGTTGCCGTTTGAGTTCATCTCTCTCTTCTTGTTGGCATGTATCATCGGTGGCATTATGATCGCAAGAAAGGAGGACAAGAAATGATTCCTGTTGAATGTTATCTCGCGCTGAGCACACTGCTGTTCTTCATCGGCGTGTTTGGCTTCGTCACTCACCGCAATCTGATCGCCATGCTCATCTCCATTGAGCTGGTGCTCAACTCGGCTGACCTGAATTTTGCCGTGTTCAACCGCATCCTGTTCCCTGGACAGTTCGAGGGCGTCTTCTTCACGCTGTTCTCCATGGGCATCAGTGCTGCCGAGACCGCTGTGGCATTGGCCATCATCATCAATGTTTACCGCAACTATCACAGTGACCAGGTGAACAGTATTGAAAATATGAAATTCTAAACGAACCATGCAATACAGTTATTCATTCTTGATACTGCTTCTGCCTTTCCTGAGCTTTCTCTTGCTCGGACTCCTTGGCATGAAGATGAAAAAACCGGTTGCGGGCATGATCGGTACGGCTGTCCTGGCTGTGCTGTGGTGCATGAGTCTGTACACCGCTTACGAATATTTCTTCGCCGTGGGGCGTGACGCCGCCACGGGACTTTATCCGACCGTGACCGTGTTTAACTTCACATGGCTGAAGTTTACCGAGGCCCTGACGTTCAACATCGGTTTCCGTCTGACTCCTATCAGCGTGATGATGCTCATCGTCATCACCACCGTGAGTATGATGGTTCACATCTACAGTTTCGGCTACATGGCTGAGCGCGACGAGAACTATAAGAAGGAAGGCTACGAGAAAGGTTTCCAGCGCTTCTATGCTTTCCTGTCGCTCTTCACCATGAGTATGCTTGGACTGGTAGTGGCTACCAACATCTTCCAGATGTATCTTTTTTGGGAGCTCGTGGGTGTGTGCTCATACCTGCTTATCGGCTTCTACTATCCCAAGCATGCTGCCGTGCACGCTTCCAAGAAGGCTTTCATCGTCACGCGTTTCGCCGACTTGTTCTTCCTCATCGGTATCCTGTTCTTCAGCTACTATGTGGGAACGTTCAACTACGACCTCAACGCTGATCCTTCTTTGGCAGGCCGTCTGCCTCATGCTGCTTGGATCATGCCTACCGCACTGTTCCTGATGTTCATCGGTGGTGCCGGTAAGAGTGCTATGTTCCCCTTGCACATTTGGTTGCCCGACGCTATGGAGGGTCCTACACCTGTCAGTGCCTTGATCCACGCCGCTACGATGGTTGTCGCCGGTGTCTATCAGGTGGCCAGCCTGTTCCCCATCTGGATTCAGTACGCTCCGAACACACTCCACTACGTTGCTTACATCGCAGCCTTCACGGCTTTCTATGCAGCTGCCGTAGCTTGCTGCCAGCGTGATATCAAGCGTGGCCTGGCCTTCTCTACCATCTCACAGATTGCTTACATGCTCGTGGCTCTCGGCGTTTGCACGTCGATGGAGGGCGAGGGAAGTGTCGGCTATATGGCCAGCATGTTCCACCTCTTCACCCACGCCATGTTCAAGGCTCTGCTCTTCCTCTGCTCCGGTGCTATCATTGTCATCATCGGCAGCAACTTCAAAGAGGATATGGGTGGCCTGCACAAGTATATGCCTATCACCAACATCTGCTTCCTCATCGGAACGATTGCCATCAGCGGTTTCTGGCCGTTGGCTGGTTTCTTCTCTAAGGATGAGATCGTGGATGCTTGCTTCCACTTCTCTCCCTACATGGGTTGGTTCATGACGCTTGTATCGGGTATGACCGCCTTCTATATGTTCCGCCTCTATTATGTCATCTTCTGGGGCAACTCCTACTACGAGGCTGATCCTGAGCACCGCCGTCGTCCGGCTGAGGTTCCCTTCATCATGTGGGGTCCGCTGGTGTTCCTGGCTATCATCAGCTGCATGGCTGGTTGGATTCCTTTCGGTCACTTCGTATCAGCCAATGGTCTGAGTGAGGATATTCCCTTGCAGAGCTTCCACTTCGGCATGACAGCCTGGTGCTCTCTGGCTGTGGCAACGATCGGCTTTGCCCTTGCTACTTGGATGTATGCCAGCGGCAAGAACCCTATGCCTGACATGCTCGAGCGCCGTATGCCGAAACTTCACAAGGCTGCCCTCAACCGCTTCTACATCGACGATGCTTGGCAGTTCTTCACTCATAAGATCGTCTTCGGCTGCTTCTCTATTCCTATCGCCTGGTTCGACCGTCACGTCATCGACGGCATGTTCAACTTCTCGGCATGGGCAACACAGGAAGCCGGCGAGACCATCCGTCCGTGGCAGAGTGGCGATGTCCGTCAGTATGCTATCTGGTTCCTTACCGGTAGTGTGGCGCTGACGCTGATTCTGCTTTGCATTTAACAACATCGAAACATTCACTTAGACTGAAATAAGAAAATGACATTTTTAACGTTATTCGTCGTTATACCTATTCTGATGTTGCTTGCCCTGTGGCTGGCTCGCAACGACAGTCAGGTGCGTGGCGTCATGGTCGTAGGTTCTACGGCTCTTCTTGCCCTTGCCATTTATTTGGTATTTGCCTTCCTGGAGGCGCGCGAGACCATGCCGGCAGAGAAGTTCCCCTTCCTCTTCGGCGACGCCATACCTTGGTTCAAGCCTCTGCATATCTTCTATCGCACGGGCGTGGACGGCATCTCGGTGGTGATGATCCTGCTTTCTGCCATCATCGTCTTCACCGGTACCTTTGCTTCTTGGCAGCAGCACCCCATGCAGAAGGAGTACTTCCTCTGGTTCACCTTGCTGTCTACCGGTGTGTTTGGCTTCTTTATTTCTGAGGACCTCTTCACCATGTTCATGTTCTACGAGGTTGCTCTGATTCCTATGTACCTGCTCATCGGCGTTTGGGGTACTGGTCCTAAGGAGTACAGTGCCATGAAGCTGACGTTGATGCTCATGGGCGGTTCCGCTCTGCTCATCCTCGGTATCCTTGGCATCTACTTTTTCAATGGGCAGTACAGCGGCACCTATACCATGTCGGTCGTGGAGATCGCTGCTTCCAATGCCATTCCAGCTTTCATCCAGAAGATCTTCTTCCCGTTCATCTTCATCGGTTTTGGTGTCCTCGGTGCGCTGTTCCCGTTCCACACTTGGTCTCCCGACGGTCATGCTTCAGCCCCAACGGCAGTGTCTATGCTCCACGCCGGTGTGCTGATGAAACTCGGAGGTTATGGTTGTTTCCGCATTGCCATGTATCTGTTACCCCAGGCAGCTCACCAGCTCTCTTGGATCTTCCTGATCCTTACCACTATCTCTGTGGTCTATGGAGCGCTCTCCGCTTGTGTGCAGACCGACTTGAAGTATATCAACGCTTACTCTTCCGTGTCGCACTGCGGTATGGTACTCTTCGCCCTGCTGATGATGACGCAGACAGCCTGCACGGGTGCTATTCTGCAGATGCTCTCTCACGGTCTGATGACAGCCCTCTTCTTTGCTGTCATCGGTATGATCTATCACCGTTGCGGAACACGTGACGTGCGTCGTCTGGGCGGTTTGATGAAGATCATGCCTTTCCTGGCTGTTGCTTATGTTGTTGCCGGTTTGGCCAATCTCGGTCTTCCTGGCTTCTCTGGCTTCGTAGCTGAGATGAACATCTTCGTCGGTTCTTTTGAGAATCCCGATCTGTTCCACCGTACCTGCACCATCATTGCTTGTACCTCTATCGTCATCACCGCTGTGTATATCCTGCGTGTCGTCGGTAAGATCCTGTATCAGCAGGTTCCCGACCAGGCTTATTACAAGCTTTCCGATGCCTCTTGGGACGAGCGTATCGCTGTAGGCGGTCTGATCTTTTGCGTGGCTGGCTTGGGTCTGGCTCCACTGTGGGCGCAGGACATCATCAATGATGCCATGGCTCCTATGTTGCATCATATCCTTAGCGCAGGTATTGTCGCAGGCATGTAATACGATTGAAAAGAGAATAAAGTTATGAATATAGATTATAGTCAATTTCTTAATATGATTCCGGAGGCCACGCTGACGGCCATCCTGCTGATCGTATTCCTTGCCGACCTGTTCACGGCTCCCCGCTCCGGCGAGAGTAAGGTGCGCAGCTGGTTCAATCCGTTGGTGTGTGTGCTGATGCTGGCTCATGTCTTCATCAACATTTTCCCGACAGCCTCTGCTACTGCCTTTGGTGGTATGTATATGACCAATCCGAGCGTGGGTGTCATCAAGACGATTTTCGCCTTTGGTACGCTCATCGTCCTCATCCAGTCGCGCGAGTGGCTGCATCGTCCTGATACCAACTTCAAGGAGGGTGAGTTCTATGAGCTTGTCATCTCCACGCTTCTTGGTATGAACATGATGGTAAGTGCCAACCACTTCCTTTTGTTCTTCATTGGTCTTGAGATGGCTTCCGTGCCTATGGCCTGCCTCGTCGCTTTCGACAAGTATCGTCATCACAGTGCTGAGGCCGGTGCTAAGTTCATCCTCACTGCCACATTCTCCAGTGGTGTGATGATCTACGGTATCAGCTTCCTCTATGGAGCTACGGGTACACTCTACTTCGATGATGTTGTGAAAAACATCAGCGCTACACCGCTGACAATCATGGGCATGGTCTTCTTCTTCAGTGGTCTTGGCTTCAAGATCTCTCTGGTTCCTTTCCACTTCTGGACGGCAGATACCTATCAGGGTGCTCCTACCAATGTCAGTGGTTATCTGAGTGTCATCTCTAAGGGCGCTGCTGCTTTCGCACTGTGTTCCATTCTGATGAAGGTCTTCGCCCCGATGGTAGAGTACTGGCAGTATATGCTGATGATTGTCATCGTGCTGTCTATCACCATTGCCAACCTCTTCGCTATCCATCAGAAAGACCTGAAGCGCTTCATGGCATTCAGCTCTATCTCTCAGGCCGGTTACATCATGCTGGCTGTGTTGGGTGACTCTGCTATGGGCGTGACAGCTCTGTCTTATTATGTACTCATCTATGTAGTAGCCAACCTCGCCGTCTTCTCCATCATCTCTTCTGTTGAGGAACATAACAATGGTGTGGTGAGCATGGATGCTTACAACGGTTTCTACAAGACCAATCCGCGTCTGGCTTTCCTCATGACGCTGGCACTGTTCTCCCTGGGTGGTATTCCTCCGTTCGCCGGAATGTTCTCGAAGTTCTTCGTGTTCATGGCTGCTGCCAACGGCGCACAGGTCACTACGACCATCGGTGCTACCATCTATGCAGTGGTCTTCATCGCCTTGGTCAACACGGTGGTGAGCTTGTACTACTATCTGCTCATCGTCAAGGCTATGTTCATCAAGCACAACGAGAATCCGCTGCCGACTTTCAGTGCTCATGTCAACACGAAGCTGGCACTGGCCCTCTGCACACTCGGCATCATCGCCTTCGGTGTTTGCAGCTATGTCTATGACTGGATCCAAACTGCGTCGGTGATGCAGTAATGTGGATAAAATCGTAATACACAAAATACAATAAGGCTGTGGGAAGAAACTTCCCACAGCCTTTTTTCATGCTCGTTTTATAATAAAAGGTGGACGACTCCGTTATAAGAATATTCGTATTACAATAAAATATGTCCGCCTATGAAGTATTCTACTCCCAAAGATTGTGTACCTTCAGAGTTGTCGTTGTATATCATTCGACAGATTGCCCACACCTATCGTATTGACAGGCGTACTTCGGAAGTGGCTGTTCATTGTATGAACTGATGACGGATCAAAACCGATAAAGCAAAATGAAAACACTTGTTTCTCCCTCTTTGCTTGCAGCTGACTTCACCAATCTGCAAGCAGATATAGATATGATCAACCGCAGTGAGGCCGATTGGCTGCACTGCGATGTGATGGACGGCGTCTTTGTTCCCAATATCTCTTTTGGCTTCCCGGTATTGGAGGCCATAAAGCGTATCTGTACGAAGCCGCTGGATGTGCATTTGATGATCGTTAAACCAGAGCGCTATATCGTGCAGACGGCAAAGCTCGGTGCTATGATGATGAATGTTCACTATGAGGCATGTAGGCATCTCAACCGTACCATTCACGAGATTCATGAAGAAGGAATGAAGGCTGGCGTGACGCTGAATCCGTCTACACCTGTCTGTATGCTGGAAGACTGCATCCAGGATGTAGACATGGTGTTATTGATGAGTGTCAACCCTGGTTTCGGCGGTCAGAAATTCATAGAGAACACTTACGCAAAGATCGGCCGACTGAAGCAGCTGATCAAGGACAGCGGCTCACATGCGCTCATCGAAGTGGATGGTGGCGTGAATGCAGAGACAGCGCCGAAGCTCAAGCGTGCCGGCGTGGATGTGCTTGTCAGCGGTAGCTATGTGTTCAAAGCAAAGGAGCCGGAGCAAGTGATAAAGACTCTCTCCTCCCCCCTGCCCCCCTTCCTCTCCCTGTAGGGAGAGGAGGGGGACCTGCGCACCCCTTAGGGTTCAATGGGATTCTCTTAATTTACAATTGGGCTTCTCCTAATTTACAACTGTGCTTTTCTTTATATAAGTTAGTCTTCTTTAAAGGACGGGAACAAGCTTATTAAAAGATAGAAGAGATTTCTTTAAAGGGCAGAAGAGATCTCTTTAAAGGATGAGTGTGATCTGTTTAGAGGGAAGAAATGATCTCTTTGATAACGGTTTCGGTATCAAACTCTACCTGTTCGTTAGTAAAACGAAGGACGACGTAGCCCTTACCTTCCAACCAACTTTGGCGCTGTGTATCCATCATTTGCTGTAAAGCTTCGGCATGGTATCCACCGTCTACCTCTACAATTACTTTACGCTCCAAACATACAAAGTCAACAATATACTCACCAATTGCATGTTGACGTAAGAAACGATAGCCGGTTTTCTTCGCTCTGAGTTCGTTCCAAAGGACTCGCTCCCCTTCAGTCATCTGTTTTCTGTTCTCTCTTGCATTGTCTTTTAGTATCGGATACAGCATCCTGTCGGCTGTCTTATAGCTTGCTACTTTATTATAGCATCCTTGTTCCTGCATGCAGTGCCCATTTTGTTCTTGGCTATCTTTTTTATGGCCATGCTCTTTATGATTATCGTCTTGATTTCTCATCCTCTTTCATTTGTATTCTCTATAAGATTAGTGTTGTAAGGGTGTGCACTTCCCCCTCCTCTCCCTTCAGGGAGAGGAGGGGGGCAGGGGGGAGAAGAGAGTCTTTTTTATTCTATCTCCAGCACAATTCCATTTTTCTTCGCCATCTTCCTCATGTTCAGCACTGCGTAGCGCATGCGGCCGAGTGCCGTATTGATGCTCACTTGTGTGGCATCAGCGATCTCCTTGAAGGACATCTGCTGGTAGAAACGCATGAAGACCACCTCGCGCTGAGGGTCAGGAAGTTTGTCCATGAGCGTCTTTACGTCTCTGAGTACCTGCTCATTGACGTACCGTCCCTCGACATTGCCTTCCCAAACCTGCTTATGGCGCAGTTTTCCGAGGTCATTGTCCTCGTTGGGTTCCACGATATGGCGTGCCTTCTGTCGGCGGAAGGTGTCCATGATCACATTGTGAGCGATGCGCATGCACCATGCTGCGAACTGCCCCGATGGTTCATAGAGTCCGTTTTGCAATTTCACGATGATCTTGACAAAAGTCTCCTGGAAGACGTCATTTGCCAAGCCCTCGTCGTGGACAACAAAAAGGATGTAGGCAAACAACTTGTTCTGATTGCGCGACAACAAGATGTCGAAAGCCTGATTATTGCCCTCCATGTATTTAATGGCCAACTGTTCGTCGGTCATAGTCTTGAGCTGTTCCATTTCTTAATGCTTTTAATTAAGTAAATGTATTATCGATAGGCTTTCTTTGCTTAATGTTATTGTTCATAGGCAAAGTTAGTAAAAATCTATTAGAGCGCCAAATTTTTAACACTCTAACTACAATATTTCTTATAAAATGGCGTTGGGAGAGTTCTTTGCTCTTCCCAATGTTGTCGTTTCCTATGGCTGCTTCTCCCTTATTGAAGCGCCAATTATCCATAACAAACAACTTTGTGTCTTAGTCCCTGAAGATGTTCTCTTTTAGGAATTGTGTGAGTTCTGCAGCCATCTTCTGGTGCTGTGCTTTGCTTGGATGATAGTCTGCGCCATAGCCGAGACTTCCGTCCTGCGGTGTGAAGTCGAAGCGATAGATGCGCTTGTCGCCTTTCTTGGTGAGCGTCTTCTTGATGTTGTCGAGTGCTTTCTTGACGATCACGTTGGTCTCTGCTGGCAACATGGGGCCACTCAACAGCACGATGAAGGTCTGTGGATAGCAGCTCCTGACGTGACGTACGAGTCCGAGATAGGATTTCTCATAAAGGGCGGCGTCGTAACCTGGAGTAGAGAAGTCGTTCGTTCCGAGATTGATGCAGACCACGTCCGGAGTCCAGCGCTTGAAGCTCCATAGTTGTGTGCTGTCGTGGTAGAGCGTGAGGTCATACATTTGTGGCATGGCATCGGGCGACCCTGTGGTCGGTCCACCATAGTTGCGGTAGGCCCCAATGCCGCTGCGCGAAGTAGAGAAGTGTTGTGCGCCCAGTGCGTCAGAGGTCAGTGTGGCGTAGCTGAGCCAATGATTCTCGGTTTCGTCGAGATAGTGATCAGACCCCGAAGTATCTTCCACACCATAGCCACAGGTGATGGAGTTGCCTATGAACTCTATCTTGCGCTTCGGCAGTGGGGCAGAAGTAACGAGCCCGCAGCCCTTGTCGAGGACAAAGCCGCGGAAGATAGCATGGCGGTCAAGGCCTTCGATAGCATACATCAGTCTGACGCTGTGCTCACCTTGCGGCAGTGCGGTGGCAAGCTGAACGACAGAATCACGCTCACTGTTGAATGCCACTTTGAACGGTGTGCTGTTATCGATGGTACACATGAAGTAGCCGCTCTTAGGCTTAGCCACCATGCGCAATGACGTGCCTTGGAAGCGCGCGCGGATCTCTATGCCCGGCCAGTTGAATGTCGGCTGGTCGGGATTGCTGTCGTTGATGCGTCCGATATACTGAATCAATGGGTTGGACGGTTTCACCCATTCTCCCTCAACGGGCAGTGTGCTAACTGCCTGGCAAGCGGAAGAGAAGGTCAGCATGGAAAAGATTGCGAATAGTATTTTCTTCATAGATGTTTGGTATTGTTAGTCTGTCAGAGTGCCCTATATATTCAGAGTGTCCTATATATAACCTATATATAATAAGGTGTACCCTATTATAAATAAGGTGTCCTTTATATAATAAAAGGTGTAATCCCTTAGAACGTCAACCTCATCATCAACCTGATGCCATTCTTATGTGCCGTCGGCAACTCGTTGTAGTTGCAGCGGTGGACATACTCCACGTGCAGGAGCTTGAAGATGTTGTGCACGCCGGCGATGAGCTCCACGTAAGGTTTATGCGGATCCATGATGTAGCAACCCTCGGGGAACTGCATGAGTACGGAAGAGTTTTCATTCTGCGCCAGATAAGGATTGTTCTTGTCAGTGAGCTTACCCCAAAGTGCTTTCACGCCGAGATACTCGCGCCACTTGAGCTTCTTCAGCAAGGGTATGCGGTTGAAGATCTTGCCGTTGAGGTCCCAACTGGCATCGATACTGGCGTAGCGGTCGTTGAGGAACTCCATGTTGTTGATCAAATTAAATGTCTCGTCCTCAATGATATAGCTCAGGTTGGCAGCCGGCATGATCAGCAACGGGTAGGGCACCCGGTTCCACTGTGCACCTGCCTTGACGTTGACATCGATCTTACCCCAACTGTTCATCCAGAAACGTTTATAGATACTGGCTTCGGTGAAGTTGTATTTATAATCGCCGCCGAGCACGTCTTTCAATCCCATCGTATGTCCGATGGTGAACACGGGTGCGTCGAGGTTGATGGGCACCCGACGCTGCTTGGTGTTGATATAGGTACGCCCGGGTGCCAGCTGAAATTGCAGGCTGAGCTCGGTAGTACGAATCTTACCATTGTGGATGAGGTCTCCGACTGGCGTGCCTTCCGGTGTGTCGTAGATGAAACCACTGTTGATCGGGTTAAAAGAAAGTGCGCCGGCAGCCTCGTTCTCCTCTGTCTTCAGTCCGAATGTGGTCTTCAGCCCCCATTCCTGTTCGTATTCAAACTTCAGTTGCTGGCGGTTGTAGAACATCATCTTGTCGACCTTCGCCCATTTGAAGGCAGTGAACACGTTATCCTTGTCAGTCTGCATGAACTTATCTGACGGCGACATGATGTCGTAGGTCGACTCGAAGGAAACCGTGCGCTTGGGGAACTCGCGTGGCAGATAGTCCTTCTTGTTCAGTGAGTAAGTCAGCATGGCGTCGTAGTAGTTCTTCTTCGAGTGGAAGCCGTGGGCGTAGTAGCCTTGGAAGAACCAATGCTTGTTGAGGTTGGCAGTGGTCTGTCCGCTGATACGTGTGCGGTATCCGTCGATGAAGTTCTTGGTGATGAGCGTGTTGACCGGTCCGAAGTCAAACTTACTCGGATGGTTCTCGTCGCCGGTCTCCACGAAGTTCTCGATGAACGCCTTGGCGCCGAAGATGATATACTTAAAGCCTTTGATCTGTTCAATGCGGTGCACGAAAGCACTCATGGAACTCTCGCTCTTCGTGAGTTCCACCGTTCGGTATTTGTTCCAGAAAGCCTCGTCACGCATCTGTGAGTCCGCCTCCCGTTTTATCTTTGCCTTACCTTTGAAGAGCTGCTTGGCCAGTGGCTGGAATTCATAATCGCTCAATCGTGTCGTTCGCGTGATGAGCGCCTTGCTCAGAAACTTCGCCACCTTCATCTCCACGATCATGTCGTCGACACTCAGCGCCCACTCACCGCTGGGCAGTCGTCTGTATTCCTGCTGGATTTGCAGGTTCTCCACGAAGTTGATGTCGCTGCGTTTCGGGATGGTGAGGTTGCATCGCTTGACGTGAAGCAACGAGTCGGCGAGAATATACAGCTCACCGCGGAAGCCAAAGTCCTGCTGGTTGTTGGGGATGAACTGCAGGTGGTAGCACAGGTCGTGGTCGACATACACCGTGTCCTCGATGTAGTAGCGGTAGAAGGCGATCGCATCCTTACCGATCGGCGAGGTAAAAGGATATTGCAGCAGACGCACCTGGTCGTCGTAGATGTCCACGTCGGTGAACACATCCTTCATAGCTACCGTCATGATGTCACCCGTCTGTATGAGCTGGTTGACGCCAGTGGAACTTTGACCCATGACGATGTCTTTCTCCGCCTTCGGATCCTTGCGGTAGAGATGTTGTGTGACAGTCTCGTCGACGGTGAGCGGCAGGATCAGCTTGCCGTTGTAGGGGCTTGTCTCCACTTGGTCGAGCAGCCACTTATGCTTACCGATGAATCCCGAATCGATGTCGGCCGGTGTGATGTCGTTGATGGCGAGTGTGAGCTTCTGATATTTGGTATAGCTCAGATAGTCGTGGTTTTCGAGATTGGTGCGCTTCTTGGCGGCGATGACACGCTTCATCAGTTCCACGGCGGGGTTGTTCTTTCTCGAGTAGCGGGCACGTTTCGACTTCACGACGACCTCAGCGAGCTGTCGTGTGTCGGGTTTCAGCTTCACGTTGAGCACCCCGGGCGTAGAAGCGTTGATGGTAATGGTCCTCGGCTTGTAGCCCACGGCGGTGAAGGTCAGCTGCCATCCGTTGTGGCGCTCGATGGAATATTCGCCCATGGCATTGCCGCTCACGGCGATGTGATGACCGCGGTAGGTGGCACTGGGGTAGAGGATCGTGTCGCCCTTCTCAGCGTCGATGACCACACCACGGATCTGGGCGTGGGTGGTAAGGGAGAAGAAGAGGAAGAGAAGAGATAGAAGGGCCTTCCCCCACACAGCCTCACCCCCTCGCCCCTCTCCGAGGGAGAGGGGAGTGAAATGCCTGCTCCTCCCCTTGGCGCTCTGCCTGGCGTGTGTATGGTTGCTATATAGTTTCATTGTATTTTTGCCTGTTAATACCTATTTTATATCCTTAATTGTTATCCTTGCAATCTTTGATGTGTATGCGAATCATTCAACATTGATGAGTTCTTCCAAGTCAGTGATGACCTTGTCGGGAATGCTTTCGTCGTATTCTTTCTTTGTCCACCCCTCACCTTTCATCCAGATGGCGTGGCAGCCGACGGTGAGTGCGGGCTCAATGTCCTTGTAGAAACTGTCGCCCACGACGACCACCTCCTCAGGCTTCAGTCCCAGTCGCTCCACGCCAATCGTGAAGATACGCGGGTTGGGCTTGCGTATGCCCACCTCTGCCGACTCCACGATGCTCTTGAAGAAGATGTCAAGACCAAACTCCTTGAGTACCGTGGCGATGTTGCCATAGAAGTTGCTCACGAGCACCATCGGATAGCGCTTGTGGAGCACGGCGAGCACCTCACGGCTATGTGCGGTGATCGTTTTCACTTTGCCATAGACGTCCTCCAACACGGCATCGTGCTTCTTGCGGAACATCTCCTCGTCGGCATCCCAGGCGCCGGACGTGCAGAGTTGTTCCATCTCCAGGCGGATCTTTACCTGCAGCGTCTTGTAGAATGTATAGTCGGGTTGGATGATCGGGTTGTTGCCCAGCGTGCGCTCGCCGTAGACATAAGCGTCGCGAAACTGCTGTTCGGTCACAGGCACCTGCTGCCGCCGGTAGGCATGCCAGAGCATTTGTCCCCAGTGGCAGCCGGCGGTGTCAAGAGTCGCACCGTAGTCGAAGATATATC
Source organism: Prevotella sp. (assembly GCA_052355365.1). Taxonomy (GTDB): domain Bacteria; phylum Bacteroidota; class Bacteroidia; order Bacteroidales; family Bacteroidaceae; genus Prevotella. The sequence continues at coordinate 18,009 of DAWDCC010000015.1, forward strand.
CTTTAATCATTGTCATTGTTCTTAATACCTATTGTTTGAATATCATGGATGCTTACAGTTTCTCTGTCAGCCGCCCGCAGAGTGTCTCGTGGCGCTTATGCATGTGAATATAGAGCATGTTGAGCGGAATGATCTCCACCAGGAGATAGATCCATGGCATGTTGATCAAGCAACATATATATAAGGTGATGGCGCGTACGTTGAACGTCAGCGCGTTGGTCATCGGCATGAGTGGACGACTGCCATTGAGGAACTCCGTCTTCAGCGTCTCCCGTTTCTGCGGGTCGATGGTTGCCTGTGCCTTTTTCCATTTCTTGAAGAACTGCTGGAACTTCGGTGTGCGCTGTTCCTGACTCTTGCAATAGTTGGCATAGATACGGTAAAACGCCCGGGCGAATAACTTGTTCTTCGGTGTATTCTCGTAGACGGCACGCTGCTGCGCATAGTTGTCGAGTTCCGATCCCGCCTTGCCTTTGAGGAAGAAGAGGTGGATCTGACGGTAGTAGTCTGCCAATGAACTCTGCGGTGAGTGGCTCATGAAACCAGCGATGATTGCCATGGCCCATATCCAGATGCTCCAATGCAGATGTGTGCCGGGGATATATTGTCCCATCATGCGGAAGCAGAGAGCAACGTAGATGAAGAAAAACCACACGTCGCCCGACGCGCCGTCGAGCACACGGCCTACGAGCGTCTTCTTTCCAGTCAGGCGTGCCATCTGTCCGTCGGTGGAGTCACAGAAGTTGGCCAGCATCAGCAAGGCCACGCCAAGGATGTTGTGCGGCAGGTCGGTGTAGTAGAACATACATCCGGCAGCTGCGCCGAGGAAAATGCTCAGGATGGTGATGGCGTTGGGATGCACGCCGAGTTTATTCCAGAAGAGCGCAAACACCAGTCCGACGGGACGAGTGAAGTGCACGTCGAGCCATTCCTCTGTATCATTGGATTTAAAAGATGCTTGTAAGAGTTCCTTAAATGTAGACATGTCTTATATTTATATTCTTTCTTTTCTCTTGTTCTTATATCTTGAAGCCTCGTGGTGCTTGGCTACTTCAGCGCCTCACGGCATTGTTCCATCACCTCCTCGGCGATAGCCTTTGCCGCCTCTCCCCGACAGCGCGAGAAACTCGGCCAGTCGTTGAAGTCGATGAAGAAGTACTGTCCCCGCTCGTCGATGATCGCGTCTCCGCCGTAGGCCGTCACTCCCGTGAGCTCAGCCAGACGGAAAGCATCCTTGCGCAGGGCGTCTTCGTCGAAGGGGTAGTGCCGTGCCGTGCCGTTGCGCTGCTCGTCGCCGAACTTGCTGAAGCCGTCGTCGGTGGGGTAGCAGTAGCGGAAGAAGCGACGGCCGACACCGTAGAACTTCACCAGGTCGCCCGCGACATGGGCGCTGGTCACATATTCACTGATGCCGCGCGCCTTGAAACCGGCAATAGCTTTCATGAGGGCTTCCTGGTCAGGACAGAACACCACGTCGCCTTTGCTCTGTGCGGCGGCGTCGCCCCGTTTCAGCCAAGTGCCGTTTTTGCCTTCTTCGGCAGGCATGGGAATGTGGTGCTCCCGCATGAGTGTCGTCAGCAATGTCCGTTGGCAGTGGCTGACACCCGTCACGCTGTTGACGCACAGCGCTCCCTCTTTTGTCCTTCGTCCTAAGGCCAGTAAGGCCGCCGCAGACCGCGCCATGGTCACATAGACCCTTGCCTTTGTCGGTACCTTTGCGAAGTCGTTCTCGTCGATGACGAGGATGGGATCCGTGAGTGACAGCTTCTGTTGCAGCTCTTCGCAAACAGCGTGCAGGATGGCGTCGTCGCGGTCCACCGAGTTGGGCGAGAAGCGAGGTGCCCGCCTCACGGCGATGATTCCCTCTTGCTCAATCATGTTTACCGGCGATGAAGTCCTCAGCTTTCTTGATGTCCGTGGCGTGGTCGATGTCGAGCACCTTCGAGAAGGCGAAAGCCTTCAGCTGCCGTCCGTCGCGGATGAGTCCCCGTTGGAAGTTGCGCATACGGCTCTCGCCGAGTTCCATGCAGTGGTGGAGCGTGTCGATGGCATTGGGTGCCAGGCCATAGATGCCGCCGCTGATATAGGTGCAGTGCTGGCTGTTGTCGTCGTAAAATCCTGTGACGCGCATCTCCCGGTCTGTGCCGACATAGAGTGGCTTCTCGTCGTCGATGTAGTCGGTGACGCCCATCAGTCCGTCACCGCCCTGCTGAAGGTAGGCCTGAAACTGCCGGATGTATTCGCCGAACTCTTCCTCGCGGAAGATCGTGTCCACCGTTGTCAGCACGAAGGGATGGTCGGCGAGCATTGGACTCAACTCAAAGAAAGAGTGCATGCTGCTCGGAGTACTCTTCACCTTCAGCCGCAGGGGGATGGCGTGTCCTTCCAGGCCATAGTCGATGATTTCGTGCAGATGTTGTTGCACGGCGGTCATCTGCCCGTTGCAGATCACGCTGATTTCCTCAGCGTCGTACTCCATGAAGATGCGTAGCAGACGGTCGATGAGACGCTCACCGTGGATACGTACCAAAGGCTTGGGATCCCTGATGCCCTCAGCTGCCAGTCGTGAGCCTTCGCCGGCTGCTATAATTGCATATCTCATAACAAATACTATTCGTTTCTCTACGTTAAGCGTCAATCTCTTTCTTAGCAACAAATCAATGCAAAGGACAAAAATGGCGCTTGTTATATATTTTATCTACAAAGGTATAGACTTCTTGGGAGACATAGAAAACTTTTTAGCTTTATTTTGGTTTTCAACGAGTTTTTGGTTATATTTGCAACAAAATAGACGATTGCACACTTATGAACAGACTCTTTTCGCTCTTGCTTTTCCTCCTGGCAGCTTGCAGTCAACTGCTTGCCTCGCCGTTGTTCCCCTCTCGCTCTGCCGGCGTTGCGGACACGCTTCCTCAAATGGTGTCGCGTCAGCGACCCCGTGTGGCGGTGGTGCTCTCCGGTGGCGGCGCTAAAGGCATGGCGCATATCGGTGTGTTGAAAGTGCTGGAGCGGGCGGGCATACCTGTCGACATCGTCACGGGTACGTCGATGGGCAGCATCGTCGGGGGACTCTATGCCGTCGGGTGGTCGGCGACGCAGCTCGACTCGCTGGTGCGGCGGCAGGACTGGCCTTTCCTCCTGAGCGACCGTGCCGTCTATTCTTCCGAAGACTTGGAGGGCCGGCGCTTGCAGTCGACTTATTTCTTTTCCAAGACATTGCGCTTGCGTAAGAGTCATCTGTCCGGCGCGACGGGTGTCATAGAAGGCAAGAACCTGATGCGGCTCTTCCGTCATCTCACTGCCGGTTACACCGACTCGATGAGCTTCGATAGCTTGCCGCGACGCTTTGCCTGCGTGGCGACCAACATCGTCGACAATACAGAGTACGACTTCCATAGCGGAGTCCTGGCCGAGGCAATGCGTACGAGCATGTCCATCCCCGGTGTCTTCACTCCCGTGAAAAAGGGCGACCGCGTCCTTGTTGACGGCGGACTGCGCAACAATTACCCGGCTGATATCGCACGCACGATGGGAGCCGAATATGTCATCGGTGTCACCGTACAGGGACCGCCCAAGACGGCTGACGACCTGGTCCATGGCTCTGCGGTCTTGGGACAGATTGTCGACGTGAACTGTAAGAACAAATACGATGACAATCTCAAACTGACCGACATTGCCATCCGTGTGGACACGCGGGGCTATAATGCGGCTTCGTTTACTCCCGCTGCCATCGACACGCTCATCCGGCGCGGCGAGAGCGAAGCCATGTGCCACTGGGACGAGATCATCGCGTTGAGGCATCGCTTGGGGATAACCGGCAACGGGTTGGCGCCGTGCCTCTGTCCTCATGCCGAGGCATTGACACCCTTGAATTTCTCCGCGCCGGAAGACAAAGCGACAGACCCTTCCGATGAGTTGCAGGGAAACTTAGGCGTGCGCTTCGACAATGAGGAGAAGGTGGCCATGCAGTTGGCTGGTATGTGGAGCTCTGGCCGAAAGCCGTTTCGGGTGGCTGCCGTGATCCGGCTCGGGCGCAACTACAAAGGCTCGCTCTATGGTGGTTGGCGCCTGCCACGGGGTACGGAGCTCGGCGTGGGCTATGCCTATGCCTATCACGACCTTGACTTCTATCACCATGGCGACAAGAGCTTCAACGCTACCTTTGGCCATCATCAGGCTCGGGTGAGTATGATGAACATCAATGTGCGCAATATGACCATGGACGTGGCGCTGCGCTTCGACGGTTATGACTATCACTCCGTGCTCTTTGCCGCTTCCTCTAACAACAGCGAGAAACCGTCCGATGATCATTTCTTCAGCTATCATGCCGCGCTCCACTACAACAGTGAGAATGCGGGACTCTTCCCCGTGCGTGGCGCCCGCTTCGTGGCGGAGTATGCTTATTTCACGGACAACTTCACGGGTTACAACGATCACAAGGGATTCAGCGAGGTCAATGCCAACTGGCGCATCTCGTTGCCGCTGTCCTCACAGCTCACTCTTCAGCCACTGCTCTACGGCCGTCTGCTCTTCGGCAAGGATATCCCTTCCGTCCGTCGTACGTTCCTTGGCGGTCCGTGGTTCTCGCACTATCTCGAGACGCAGCTTCCCTTTGCCGGTGCCCACCATATCGAGATGACGGATCTCCATTATGTGGCTGCTCAGCTGCAACTGCAATATCAGCTCACCACCAACAACTTCCTTCTGCTTCGTGGGGCATGGTCACAGCACGACGACCGGCTTGCCGACATCCTGCGCTATAGGGGCGACTGGGGCGTGCTGGCCGCTTATTGCTATCGCACGATGTTTGGTCCCCTTGGCGCCAGTCTGGGATGGGCCAGCCCACAGCACGACCTGAGGCTGATGGTCAACCTGGGATTTGAGTTCTAAGCTACTTCTTGTTCTCCCCATTTAGGAAGATCTTGAGTGCTCTGTTTCGTTCTGCGAGTTACGACTCACCGTGGTCTCCATTCCCTCATCCTAAGGGAGAGTTATATGAGTTCTCCTTATGGGCGAGCTGGAGATTCAAATTTCAGGTTTGTCATGCAAACTGACAATTTTCCGCCTCTGAGAATCGATTTTTTTTCGACGAAGACCTATCTCGCTCTGATTTTTGCGAAAATCGAGTGATTTTTATAAGTATCAGATAATCAACATATTATAGTTCTGCTTCTTTTTTGATGCTATGAAAACGATGGTTTCTCTCAAAAATCTCTATAGAATTTCCGGTCATCTCGGTACTTTGACCCTGTCAAAGTGCCTTGATGACCTGGTCAGGAAGCCGAGATGACCTGGTCAAAGTACCTTGTTGATAGCATCAAAGTACCGAGATGGCAACGAGAGAATGCTGTTTTCTCTCTCGAATATAGCAAAAATGAAATGATGAAAGTAAAAGGCCCTTTTTCACAATTCTATTTCACGGGTTCAAGCGAACGTGTTTTTGTAAAAATTAATCGGCTTATTTCCAAAAATGCGATAACCATGCTGTCTGCATGTTCGCGGTAGATCCTCGCTTGGTGTATGCCGATTTTATGCTTTGGGCAACCTTTTTATTGGGATTCTTTATAATTAGTTGGAGTTTTCTTTGCGTTTTTAATTATTATTGTTACTTTTGCACCAAAAAGTAAGCATAAGGTAAAAGAAAATAAGATAACGGAGAGAATAGCAATGGAAATCATATTGGCTGACCCGCAGGGCATCACCCGCATGGGACTTATGTACCTGCTCCACGAAATGGGACAGGACGATCCACGTTATGTAGAAGACAAAGCCGGACTGATCGAAAGGCTGAAGGAGAGCCCGGCAGAGATCGTCGTCCTCGACTACAATCTTTTTGACTTCAACGATGCCAGTGAGATGTTCATCCTCAGCCAGCGCTTTCCAAAGACCCTCTGGCTGCTCTTCAGCGAGGAACTCAGCGCGGAATTCATGAAGATGGTGATGCTCAACGGACAGCAGTTCAGCATCATCATGAAGGACTCGCCGCTGTCCGAGATTCGTGAGGCCCTCCGTTTCGTGATGCACGGCAAGCGCTTCATCTGTCAGCATGCCATGGAGTTACTTATCGAGGAGCAGTCCACTGACAACAACACCGAGGCGGCCAACCTCACCAAGACCGAGCAGGAGATCCTCAAAGACATTGCCCTTGGTATGACCACCAAGGAGATAGCTGCCAAGCGCTTTTCCAGTTTCCACACTGTCAACACCCATCGTAAGAACATCTTCCGCAAGCTCGGCGTGAACAATGTCCATGAGGCCACGAAGTATGCCCTCCGCGCCGGCCTCGTCGATGCGGCGGAGTACTACATATAGTATTCGATTAGTTTTGTTTCGCTGAATACAGATTTCCTTTAAAAAGTTTGGATAAGAATATTATTTTTACTACCTTTGTGACATTGAGTAAAGATACAGCCAAAGATGAAAAGATATAAAGTAATAGAAGTTATTCGTCTTTTGGAAAGTGATGGTTGGATCCAATGCTATTGTAAGGGTGCCATCGACAATTCAAGCACCCTCAAAAGAAAGGGAAGGTGACGGTCAGAGGCAAAAATAGTGAAGTGTTAAGCCAATTCTTGTTGAATAGCATTTGGAAACAGGCAGGATGGAAATAGGAATTAGGAAAGGAGTGTATACTATGGTAAAGGTAGATGTTTATGTAGATTGGTGCAACAAGAATTTTGCTGCATCATTTGGCGATATGATTCCAGGCGGTGTAGTATTTACGGCTCGTACGTGGAGCGAGGTTCAGAAAGAAGCAAAGGATACTCTTGAGTTCCATGTAGAAGGCATGTTAAAGGACGGTGACGAAGTACCAGCTTGGTTGCGCGATGGTGATTATGAGTTCGTCTATCATCCGGTAAGTACCGCGGCTTTGCTTCGTTGCAGTGAGGACTATACTACCATGGCAGCCATTGCACGGGCTTCAGGCGTTAACCAACGTCAGCTTAGCCACTATGCCAATGGTCTGAAAAAACCGCGGGCACAGCAGCGTCAGCGTATCGTTGCCGGACTTCATAAGATAGGGCAGCAACTAATGTCTGTTGAGTAGTAATTACATATATAAATGAGTACTCAATATTTCTTTTTGCCATATTCGCTCGGCGTGCAGCCAAACTGCTTCTTGAAGGAGGTGGAGAAGTGCGAGAGCGTGTTGAAGCCTGTCATGAAGGCTATCTCCGATATGGTGTGCTCACCGGCCTTGATCAGTTCCGCAGCTTTATTGAGCTTATAGGTTTTGAAGAATGTGCTGGGACTCTCACCTGTGAGTCCTTTCACCTTGTAGTAGAGTTTGGTGCGCGAGACATGCATCATCTCTGTAGCCTTGTTCACGTCGAGCTCAGCATTGGCCATTTCCTTTTCCATCACTTGATAGAGTTCATCCATGAAGTGCTTGTCTTGAGCCGAGAGCACATCTTCCACGTCTTTGTCGGTTTCCGTCGTAGAGTTGAGAATCGTGCGTACCCGTTCGCGATTGGTGAGCAGCGATTTGATCATTGCCAGCAGCACCTTAGGCGCAAAGGGCTTGGTGACGTAGGCGTCAGCGCCACTGTTGAGGCCTTCCACTTTGTTCTCGTCCGTTATCTTTGCAGTGACCAGTATCACGGGGATGTGACTGGTCTGTAAGTCGTCTTTGATCATGTGGCAGAGTTCATAACCACTCATGCCCGGCATGACCACGTCGCTGAGGATAAGCTGGGGTTCCTCTTCGCGTGCCGCCTTCAACGCACTTTCTGCGTCGAAGCAATAGATCACTTTGTATTCGGGAGCAAGCAGCGTGCGCAGATAGTGCACCACCTCGGTATCGTCATCCACGACGAGAACCTTTGACCGTTTGTCCTCACCGTCTTGCTCGTCAGCGACATCGTCCACGTCGCTTGCCGGTGTCTTTGCGGGAATGTCGGCGTAAGCTGGTTCCAGGGATTTCTTTTCCTCCTCGGTGTAAGCGCTTTCGTCGGTCGGCAACACCAGGGTGAAAAGAGCCCCTGTGCAGTCCGTGCGATTATTGGCCGACAGCGTGCCATGATGCAGCCGTGCCAGTTCCCGGGCATAGTAGAGTCCGATGCCTGATCCCCAGTTGATGGTGCCTTCCGACTGGTTGTTGAGCTGATAATAGCGCTTGAAGATATTCTCCAGTTCACTTTGCGGTATGCCTTTTCCTGTGTCAGCAATGCTGAGTGAGATGCGGTGGCCGTTGTCCAGCGTGTCGAAGACGACATCGATGGCACCGCCACGTGGCGTAAACTTCATGGCGTTGGACATGAGGTTGTTGAAGATCTTCTCCAGTTTGTCGGCATCGAGCCACATCGTCAGGCTGCCTTCCAGTCCTTGCGTACGGATCGTGATGCCCTTCTCTTCAGCATTCATGGTGAAGATGGCAAGGTATCGGCGCAGTTCTGCGATGATGTCTTTTTGTTCCACATGCAGTCGTAGCGTGTCGTTCTCGAGTTTGTTGAAGTCGAGCATTTGGTTGGCCAGACGTAGCATGCGGTTGACGCTTCTGGCCACGATGTCGAGGAGCCGATGATCTTGTGGTCGGATGTCGCCGCTGTTGCGCAGTTGCTCCACGGGTCCGGCGATCATGGTGAGAGGTGTTCGGAACTCGTGTGAGACATTTGCGAAGAAACTCATGTTCATCTTGTTGATGCGTTGCTCCTGCTCCCGCTCTTCTTCCGCTTTGAGGGTGAGGGCGAGTCGCTTCTCTTTCTCGATGCGCTTTCTTGCTTTCCTCACATACCAGTAGATGGCGGCCGCTGCTAAGAGACAGAAGCACCATGCCCACCATGTGTTCCAAGGTTCCGGAGCTATTCTCACCTTGATGGTGTTCTCGGCCAATGGCCGGTCAGAGTCGTTGCCTACAATTTTTATGTGGAAGGTGTAGTTGCCCGAAGGCAGATTGGAGTAGTGAGCCTCGTTGTTGCCGTCGGCGTCTGTCCAGATGTTGTCGTGCCCTTCCAGACGGTAGTAATAGTGTATGCGTTTGAAGTCGCTGTAGTCGATGGCGGCAAAAGATATGGAGAAGCTGTTTTGGCGATAGCCAAGGTTGATCTCTTTCGTCGTCTCCATGCTCTCGCTGATGGGCTGTCCTTTGCCGGGGATGACGATGTTGTTGTGCACTTTCAGGTTTTCGAACATCAGCCGTGGCGAGCCGGTGGCTACTATCTTCATCGGGTTGAAGACCGTAAGTCCATGCGTACCGCCGAAGACGAGCGTGCCGTCGGCCATGCGACAGGAGGCTCTGTCGTTGAACTGGAAGCCTCCGATGCCGTCAGCCTCATGGTAGATGGTGATGCTGTAGTTGCGAGGATCCACCTTGTTGAGTCCGTCCATGGTGCTCACCCAGATGTTGCCTCTCTGATCCTCCTCAATACTCGACACGTCAGCGCATGACAGTCCTTGGATTGCAGTCATGCGGTGGGTGCGGGCATCGTAGCGCAACAGTCCGTTGGTCACCGTGCCGAGCCAGATGTTTCCTTTGCTGTCTTGGAAGTTCTTCGTCGGAATGTAGACGCTGCGTCGTATGCAGGCTTTGACATCTTCTTGTTTGACTGTGAAGCGTCGCAACTCCTGGCTTTGTCTGTCGATGAGCATGGGCGATTGGGCAAAGGCAGAAAGGAGGATGCCGCCATTGCGGAGCGTGAGCAGTCCGGGGATGAAGGTGAAAGTTTTCGGGAATACTTGCTTCAATGTATAATGGTCGTTCTCGGGATTGATGGCACAAACATAATATCCTGCCGTCGAAACCCATATCGTGCCACGGTTGTCTTCAGTGATTTCCATGGGCATGTAGACAGGATAGGTCTTGAGCACACTGAGGCGGTGACCGTCGTAGAGGCATTTGCTGACTCCGCTCATGGTCAGCAGCCACAATCTCTGTTTGTGATCGACAAACACTTTGTAGATGTCGTATTTGTCGCTGTTGGTCGGCGAGTAGCCCGTTTGCAGGTTGGTCAGTTGCCGCGTCTGCGTGTCGTAGACGCAGAGCCCTTTTTGCTTGCTTGCTATCCAGAGATGGTGCTGGTTGTCAGCGGCTACAGACTTCACGTCTTGTCGGTTGAGAGCCCGAATGAGATGGGTGTCGGCATTGAACATGTCCTTATATCTATACACCACTTTGAATCCCTGACCTTCAGAACCCAACCAAAGGTTGCCGTGAGAGTCGGTATAGATCTGCGTGACGTTGAAGTCCGGAGCCTCGAAGGGGAAATCTTCTTCCGATTGGTTGACGAGTTTCTGCTGGCGATGATCATAGAACCAGAGTCCGTGGCGGTAGGTGTTGAGCAGCAAGTCGCCTTTGCCGTAAGGATGGATCAGCGACACGACATCATTGCTGATTGCCGGATGCTCAAGCACCGGCGGCAAGGGCATGAAGCGGTGTAGGGCAGTATCGAAGAGTCGCAGGCCTTCAGAACCGCTGACCCATAGCTGATGCCCATTGAGCAGAAAACTGCCGCTGCTGTTGTCGATGGCAATGGTGGCGACGGGGCGGAATGTGCTGAGAGCGTATGCCGTGAGCGTCTTGGCCTTGCGAATCCATAGCAGGTTGTGGACATCGAGGTGACAGGTGACGTTGTAAGGGCTGTCATGGTCGATATTGCGCAGCCTGACATCAACGCTGTTGTCTTTGTCGTTGTATTCGTAGACTTGATCCATGGTGACAAAAAACAAGCGGTGATCCCGGCTTTCCAACATGTAGAGCACATATTTGTTTTTGACATTCATTCTGACCCGTGTGAATCCGTCATTGCCATTGTATCGGCATAGTCCGTTGACGGTCGACACCCATAGTTGTCCCCGCGAGTCGCGGTAGCAGTATTTCACGTTGTTGTCGGGCAGTCCGATGCTGTCGTCGATGCAATAATATTGGTGAAAGGTGTTGCCATCATATTTGTTGAGTCCACGGAAAGTGCTGATCCACATCTGTCCGAAGCGGTCCTCCATGAATCCGTTGATCTGCTCGTTGGAGATATGGTTGGAGAGCAACAAGTGCTGCTCCTTATGGTTTTCATTGACATTGCCTGAGTTGTGGGAACACGCAAGCAAGGCCAGTGACAGTATCAGTGACAGAAGGACTTGTGCTGTTTTCATGTTTTAAGATTGTATTTCTATAGACAAAGATACGTTCTTTTCCTATGACTACCAATGGTTTGACCGTTTTTTTAACACAGATGCAATGATTTGAACAAATAAGCAAATAGCGCGATGGAAAATCAAGAGGGATGAGCTGACAGAGACCTATTTTAAACCATTGAGAAATACTTTAGTACATTAGAGGAAGTGTTTTTCACGATGATTTTCATAATTTTGTGCATGAAACGTTTTATTCACTTTCTAAAAACCAAAGTAATGACAGCCAAAAAACTATTTACCTTGGCCGTAGCAGCTATCAACGTGCTCTGTGTCATGTCACAGCCACGGCTTCGTGCCGACAATGTCGACGAGGTGTTGCAGGCCATGACACTGGATGAGAAATGCCATTTGCTGCTCGGCTGCGGAATGCATTTCAATGATGACGCGAAGTTCCCGGGAACGGCGGGCAGCAGCTATGCCGTCTCCAGACTGGGTATCCCCTCGATCTACTGTGCCGACGGCCAACAAGGATTGCGTATGAGTGCCACACGCCCGTGGGATCACCGCGACTATTTGACTACTGATTTCCCGGCTTCCATGACTGTGGCCTCCACGTGGGATTGTGAGGCTGCTTACGCTGTAGGTAAGGCCATCGGCAATGAGGTGAAGGAGTATGGACTGGACTGGATACTTGCCCCTTCCATGAATCTGATGCGCTCGCCGCTGTGTGGCCGCAACCATGAGTATTATTCCGAGGATCCACTGCTCTCCGGAATGATTGCCGCGGGCTATGTGCAAGGTGTGCAGAGCGAAGGCGTGGCTGCCACACCTAAGCATTTTGTGGCCAACAACCAGGAGACTAACCGCAACAACAACGATGCCCGTGTCTCACAGCGTGCTTTGCGTGAACTCTATCTTCGGGCTTTCGAGGTGGTGGTGAAGAAAGGACAGCCCTGGACAATCATGACATCCTACAATAAGCTCAATGGCACCTATACCCTTGAGGACAGCGAGCTGCTGAATACGGTGGTGCGTAAGGAATGGGGATGGAAGGGCATGTTTGTCTCTGACTGGAATGCCGGTCAGAATCCGGTATTCTCCATGATGGCAGGCAATGACATGCTTCAGCCCGGACAGGAGCGGCAATACAAGGCCATCCATGAGGCTGTGGAGAGTGGACGGCTACCGATGGCGGTGCTTGATGCCAACGTGCGTCGCGTGCTCCAGCTCATTGTAAAGACACACAGCTTTGCACAATATCCCTATCAGAGCCAGCCAGACTTGCAGCAGCATGCTGCTGTGGTGCGCCGTGTGGCGGCTGACGGCATGGTGCTGTTGAAGAACGACCAAGCGACGTTGCCGCTCCCTCAAGGCAGGATAGCCCTCTTTGGCAATACCAGCTACGAGCTGATCTCCGGAGGCTCAGGCTTTGGAGGCATGTCTACCGGCCACTATACCGTATCGTTGGTCGAAGGTTTGCGCGCCGCAGGGTTCACGGTCAATGGACAATTGCTCAAGACCTATAGCCAGTATCTGCGTCAGGCCAATGCCAAACTCTTTCCCCATGGCAAGCCCGCCTTTACCCTTGCACCGCCGGCGCGCCCCGAAGAGATGAAGCTCAGCGACTCGTTGCTCACTCAGTCGACTCGGGAAGCCGATGTAGCCGTGTTCACTATCGGCCGTAAGAGCGGTGAAGCTACCGACCGGCCTAAGACCGACTTCTATCTCACCGCGGCTGAAAAGGAGAGTCTGCATCTGCTGTCACAGAGCTTCCACAAAGCTGGAAAGAAGGTGGTGGTGCTGCTTGACATCTGTAGTCCTGTGGATGTGACGTCCTGGCAGGACGATGCCGATGCCATCCTCTGCACCTGGCAAGGCGGTCAGGAGATGGGCTTTGCCGTAGCAGATGTCCTTTCCGGCAAGGTCAACCCGTCGGGCAAACTTCCCATGACTTTTGAACGTAGCTATGGAGACGCTTATGCCGACCGCAACTTCCCCTCTGAGGTTGACGACAAGACACTCGGCAGTATGTTTATGTGGGGAAACAACGACCAGAAGACGCAGCAACGCGAGCCACAAAAGGACATTGACTATACCAACTATGATGAAGACATCTATGTGGGCTATCGCTATTTCGACTCCTTTGGCAAGCCGGTGGCCTATCCTTTTGGCTGTGGACTCAGCTACACAGCCTTTGGCTACAGCGACATGAAGGTGAAAAAAGAGGGAGGAAACTACAGCGTGGCTGTGACCGTAGAGAACACGGGCAAGCGTCCCGGACGCAATGTAGTGGAGCTCTTCGTTGCTGCTCCTGACAGCCGCAGACTCAACAAACCTGAGAAAGAATTACGTGCCTTCGCCAAGACACGTCTGCTTGCTCCCGGAGAGTGCCAGACGGTGGAGATGACCGTCATGGCTGCTGATCTTGCTTCTTTTAATGAGAAGAGGAGTGCATGGGTGACAGATGCCGGGATATATAGTTTTCTCGTTTGCTCTTCCGCGGAGAAGGTAGAGGCTCAGGCCAATGTACATGTAGACAAATATGTGGCTAAGGTTCACAATGTGTTGAAACCAAAGGTAAGACTGAATCTGCTGCACCGATAGCAGATAGAGATCAACAAAAAGAGAGCCGACACAACTGAGAAACCGTTGCGTCGGCTCTCTTCGTTATGTAAAAAGGGTAGTCATTTGAACATGGAAATAAACTTTAGGACTGGCAAATTTCACTTTTGAACAAACGTGTAAATCTTTAAAACCTATTAGAAAAAGACATATTGCTCTTTTTTCTAATTTTGCAGCAGATTGTTAAACCCTATAACTAAAATCTTATGAGAATCAACTTACAGAAAAAACGCATCTTGGCAATGGCCATTCTGCTGACATCCTGTGGGCTTCCGTCGTTGGCACAGGAACTGTTGCGTGTCAATGGTGTAGTAGTCGACAAAGATGCTAACCCCATGATTGGCGTCACGGTTCGTCCGGAGGGAACCTCTACCGGCACAGTCACTGATCTTGATGGCCACTTCTCCATTCAAGTCAAGCGTGGTGCCAAACTCTCCTTTTCTTATTTAGGCTATCGCAGTGCTGTCGCCACAGCAACGTCGAATATGAAGGTGCTGATGCAGGAAGACAGTAAGGTGCTCGATGATGTAGTTGTCGTCGGCTATGGCGTGCAGCGCAAAAGCTCTGTCACCGGAGCCATCTCGCAAGTCAAGGCCGAGGATATGGAGCACCGTACGATCACCGATGCCAACCAGGCCTTGCAAGGCAAGACTTCCGGTGTGCAGGTCATCACCACCTCGGCAGCGCCAGGCAGCACGCCCACAGTGCGCATCCGTGGCTACTCTTCTAATGTCAGCTCAAGTCCGCTCTACGTCGTTGATGGCGTGCGCACGACCAATATCAGTGGTATTGATCCTAACGACATTGCCTCCATGGAGATCCTCAAGGATGCCGCCTCGGCAGCTATCTACGGTGCTGAGGCTGGAAATGGTGTCGTGCTGATCACAACGAAGAAAGGTACTACGGGCAGCGGTAAGATCTCCTACGACTTTCAGTACGCATCGCAGTCGGTCAACCATGTGCCGAAGGTGCTCAATGCCGAGGAATATATCAACTATATGAGTGAGGCCGGTGCCTTCACCAAAGACTACATGCTCAAAAACTGGGACGGCGTGACCGACACGGACTGGGCCAAGGAAGCTTTTGAGAACGGCAAGATGATGAAACACAATCTGGCATTCCAAGGCGGAAACAAAGACGGCAACTACTATCTCTCGCTGTCCTATCTCAATAACGACGGTATTGTCAAGGGCGACCGTGACAGCTATACCCGACTGACGGCGACGATCAATGCGGAATACAGAATCAAGAAGTGGCTCAAGGTAGGCACGACCAACCAAATCGAGAAATACAATACCCGCTCTGTTTCTGAGGGCAACGAGTATGGTTCTGTGCTGACAGCAGTGATGACCATGGATCCGCTGACCCCTGTCTATTACAGTCCCGACAACTTACCTGATTTTCTGGCTCAGGCACAAGCTAACGGACGTACACTGCTGCGCGCCAAGAGCGGTGACTATTATGGTGTGTCGCGCTTCTCCAATGGTGAGCAGTACAATCCGCTGATTATGAGTGAAAACAATGCCAACAAGGCTTCGGGCTACAATGTCAACGGATCGATCTATGCCGACTTCACTCCGCTCAAAGGTCTGACGCTCACCTCGCGCTTTGGCTACCGTCTCGCCGGCACGCGCAATCGCACGGTCTCACTGCCTTTCTATGGTAATGCTACGCAAAGTCGCGATTTCGTGGACATGGGCAGCACGTCCTCGACCAGTATCTATTACCAGTGGGAAAACTTCGCCAACTATATGAGGACGTTCGGCGGACACACTCTCACGGCTATGTTAGGTATGAGCTATCAGGAGTCTTCCTATGACTACGTGAGTGGTACGCTTAATGCCAATGGAGAGCATTCCGTGTCGAAAAACGATCCGCTCTTCTACTATCTTCACTACAAGGCTGCGTCGGCTACACAGGTCGTCGACGGTGAGACGACACGTGGTTCCAAACTCTCTTACTTCGGGCGCGTGGGCTATAACTATCGCAATCGCTACTATGCCCAGTTCTCTCTGCGTGCTGATGCCGCTGACCTGAGCAAATTGCCAAAGAACAAGCGCTGGGGCTACTTCCCTGCAGCTTCCTTGGGATGGACTATGTCGGAGGAAAACT
The DNA here is from genome assembly GCA_052355365.1 of Prevotella sp. Lineage (GTDB taxonomy): Bacteria > Bacteroidota > Bacteroidia > Bacteroidales > Bacteroidaceae > Prevotella. The sequence continues at coordinate 33,810 of DAWDCC010000015.1, forward strand.
TCTTCCAGTCGTTGCGCAAGGTCATTGACAGTGCCAAGCTGCGTGCCAGCTGGGGACAGAACGGCTCCCTTTCCGCTCTTGGCAACTATAGCTATGGCACCGACATGGCACAAGGCGGTATCTATGCTTTTGCGCCGGGACTGGTCTACACCAAGGCTGTGGCTCCCTCTACAATGGGCAATGACGACCTGAAGTGGGAAACCTCTGAACAGTTTGACTTGGGTCTTGACCTCTACGCGTTTAACTCCCGGCTGAATTTCAGCGTTGACTATTTCAACAAAAACACCAAGGACCTTCTGATCTGGAACACCACACCTTCTCTGGAGATTGGCGGCGCCACCTCACCGACCAATGCAGGTAAGGTGCGTAACCGGGGATTTGAATTTGAACTGGGATGGCGTGATCATATACGCGACTTCCAATATAGCGTGCGTGGCAACCTCTCTACGCTGAGCAACAAGGTGACCTACATCGATCCGTCAATCACCCGACTCACCGGCGCGAAGTTCCATACCTACGACATCACCTTCTTTGAGCAGGGCTATCCGGTTTACTACTTCCGTGGCTATAAGTTCAAAGGTGTCGACCCCAAGACCGGTGATCCACAGTTCTATGATCTCGACGGCGACAATCAGATCACGGAGAATGATCTGACCAACATCGGTGACGGCATTCCGTCGATCACCTATGGCATCACGCTCACCGCTGCCTACAAGGGTTTTGACTTCACGCTCTTTGGTACAGGTGCGCAGGGTAATGACGTGTTCTGCTGTATCAACCGTCCCGACATGCTCGCTTGGAACAAGATGAAGGATTATCTCTATGACGACCGTTGGACTCCCGATCATACCAATGCCTCTGTGCCGCGGGCCGGAGCCAACAACATGGACAAGTATTCCGTTTCGGATGCCATGGTCAAAGATGGCTCTTATTTCAAGATCAAGCAAATACAGCTCGGCTACACCCTGCCGAAGACCTTGCTGAATAAGACTTTCATCAGCAACTTGAGGATCTATGCTTCTCTCGATGACTTCTTCACCTTCACCTCGTATAAAGGCTTTGACCCGGAGGCTTCGACAAGTGCTACTTCCGGTATGGGTGTGGACAAAGGTGCATATCCCACATCGAAGAAGGTCGTTGTCGGTGCTACCATCGAGTTCTAACCCTACGTGAACATGCATGAAGAAACCTTCTAACTAAAAAAGAACACAACAATGAAAAAGAATATATTCTATAGCCTGATGCTCCTGCTCGTGGCCTTTGTGAGCGGATGCTCTGACCGTCTCGATATTCCCAAGAACGGCAACATGGGCGGTATGGACGATTTCTATCAGACCGACCAGGAGGTCGACGAAGCCTTGGCCACGCTCTATGTGGGTCTGAAGTCCAACTACTCTAACTGGTGGTTTGTCAAAAACGCTCTCTCCGACGATGCTTGGGTCGGCGGTGGGTCACGTGGTGACAACGGAGAGTTGGAGAAACTCAACGAGTATCGTTTCGGCGCCGACGAAAGCATGATCCAAGCTTTGTACAGTGGGCTCTATACCAATATCTATAATGCCAACCTCATCATCGACAAGACGGATCCCAATACCAGCGAAAAGAAACGCTGCGTGGCTGAGGCTAAGTTTTGGAGAGCTTTCTGCCATTTCGAACTCGTCACACTGTGGGGTACGGCCCCCGTTGTGGATCATCTGCTGCAGCCCAATGAATATCGTCCGGCTAACAGCACGCCGGAGCAGTTGTGGGCATGTGTGGAAAAGGATCTTAACGAGGCGATCAGCAGTGATGCGCTACCGTCGAAGACCGACGCAAATGACCAGGCAACCACCATCCGTGTCACTAAGGAAGTCGCCGAGGCAATGCTGGGTAAGGCTTATCTCTTCCAAAAGAAATATGGCGAGGCCGCAGACATGCTCAACAGGGTAGTGAACAGTGGAAAGTATCAACTCTATCAGGGTGACTATGACAAGATCGTGCATGTGGCTACCAACAACTGCAGTGAGTCGATGCTTGAGATTCAGATGCGCAATGACCCCAGCCAGCAATGGTCGCAACTGACCATGCAGTTCCTGATGATTGGCTGGCGTACCGATCATCTCAACCTTACCGGTAAGGCCGCCTCTGAAATTGCTACTGGCACCTACGGCTTTATGAATCCTCGTAAAGAGGTCTATGACGCCTTTGTCACTGACGAGGGTAAGAACGGATACCGACTCAACAGCACCATCCGCACCTATCAGCAAATGCAGGATTATGGCGTGACCCTGCAGGCCGGTGCTTCTTATTATGGCAATGAGGGCTATTTCAACTGGAAGAACCGTGCGCTCAAAGAGGACTGCATCACTGATGCTTCCTACTTTCAGGCTTTGCAATACATCGACTTGCGCATCATGCGCTATGCCGAGGTGCTCTTGCTGGCTGCTGAGGCCAACCTGCAGAATGGAAATGCAGAGGAGGCTCTCAAAGACATCAATCTGATTCGCACCCGTGCCCGTCTCGCTCCGCTGACTACTGTCACACTCGGCAACATCAAAACGGAGAAGCGTTTGGAGCTTTGGCTTGAATGCACACGCTATCAGGATCTTGTCAGATGGGGCGACGCGATGAAGGCTTTGGGCAAGCAAGGTGAGCAGATTCCTTCCTTGACGGCTAAGGGCGTCAGCTGGGACTTCAAGAACACGGACTATGGCTTCAAGGAGAAAAACATGCTTCTGCCCATTCCTTTAAAGGAGAAAGAGTTGAATCCGAATATCAAGCAAAACGTCAATTGGTAATTTCAATAACATATAATCATCAAGAAATATTCCTAAACTATGAATCTTAAACGTATTTCAACTTTGGCTCTTGGTGCTATCATGGCAATGGGCCTCTATGCACAGCAAAATCTCTCTTGGGCTCAGATGCCAGTGGTGTCGCCCGAAGTTAATGCCGACAACAGTGTTACTTTCCGTGTGTTGGCACCTCAGGCTCAGAAAGTACAGATCACTGGTGATATGCTTCCTACCCGTAAGATCGATACGCCGATGGGTAAGTTTGATGCACCGGGTGTGGCCGACCTCGTGAAGGACGACAAGGGCGTGTGGTCGTTCAAGACGGATAAACTCGCCTCTGAACTCTATACATATAATGTGGTGGTCGATGGCGTTCGTACGCTTGACCCAAGCAATGTGTATTGTGTACGTGATGTGACCAACCTCTTCAGCATGCTGCTCATCGGTGGCGGACAGGGTGACTGGTACCGTGTGAAGGAAGTGCCTCATGGCACCGTGTCAAAGATCTGGTACAACAGTCCTACTGCAGGCCTGAAGCGTCGCCTCACGGTGTATACGCCTGCCGGATACGAGATCAGCAAGGAAAAGTATCCTGTGCTCTATCTGCTTCATGGCATTGGTGGTGATGAGAATGCTTGGTCGGAACTGGGAAGGGCGGCTCAGATCCTTGACAATTTGATCGCCGCCAGTAAGGCGAAACCAATGATCGTAGTGATGACCAATGGCAACATATCGCAAGAAGCCGCGCCGGGTGAGACGCCTAATGGCTTCACTGTGCCAACACTGATGCTTCCTAAAACCATGGACGGTAACTTTGAGTTGGCTTTCCCAGATGTGATCAAGTTCGTAGAAAGCAACTATCGTGTCAAGGCCGACAAAAACGACCGTGCCATAGCCGGACTGTCCATGGGCGGTTGCCATTCGCTGTATATCTCTGCCAACTATCCTGATACTTTTGGCTATGTCGGCCTTTTCTCTGCCGCAATCAACAAACAGCAAAAAAGTGGTGTGGAGAGCGAACGTATCTATGATGATCTTGACGGAAAACTTGCCAAGCTGTTTGCTGCTAAACCTAAGCTGTACTGGATCGGCATCGGCAAGACCGATTTCCTCTATAAGGACAATGCGGACTTCCGTGCGAAGCTCACAGCCAAAGGGTATCCTTTCACCTATATGGAAACTGAGGGCGGACACATCTGGCGCAATTGGCGCATCTATCTCACGGAGTTCGCTCAGAAACTGTTTAAATAGGTGGGAAAGGTTTCTTCATGAATAATTACGATTCTATGAAAATCAAAACGTTATTATTTACTGCGCTCACAGCGTTCGCCTTTCTGCCGGCTGCTGCTCAGCCTGCACCGCAATTGCGAGCTGACAATATAGATGCTGTCATTGCTGCTATGACTTTGGAAGAGAAAGCAAACCTGGTAGTCGGTGATGGCATGGGGGGCTTCTCGGCACGGCCTGTTATTGGCTCTTCTTCGAGTATCGTGCCCGGAGCTGCCGGTACAACTAAGGCTATTCCACGTCTGGGAATCCCTTCTGTGGTGCTCAGCGACGGCCCTGCGGGATTGCGCATCAATGTCGACAGACCGTTTGATCACAATAAATACTATGCTACTCATTTCCCTATCGGCACGTCTTTGGCCAGTTCTTGGAATACGGCACTCGTCGAAGATGTCACCAAAGCCATGGGACAGGAAGTGAGAGAGTATGGTGTGGAGGTGTTGTTGGCTCCTGCTCTTTGTCTGCAACGCAATCCGCTGTGTGGCCGCAACTTTGAGTATTATTCCGAGGACCCGGTGCTCTCGGGCAATATAGCTGCTGCCTATGTCAATGGCATTCAGAGTCAGGGCGTCGGTACGTCTGTGAAGCATTTTGCGTTCAACAATCAAGAGACAATGCGTATGGGCAACGACGCTCGTGTCAGTCAACGTGCGGCTCGTGAACTCTATCTTAAGAACTTCCAGATATGCATAGAGAAGTCCCATCCTTGGACCATCATGTCGAGCTATAACCGTGTCAATGGTGTTATGACCTCTGAAAGTCACGATCTTCTGACAACCATCCTGCGTGATGAGTGGGGATACAAAGGTTTGGTGATGACAGATTGGTTTGGTGGCACCGATCCCGTGTGGCGCGGCGGACGCACCGATCGTGGTGCAAACATCTGGGCAGGCAACGACCTTATTGAGCCGGGAATGGACAAGGATGTCAAGGAGGTTGTGGATGCGGTGAAGAGTGGCAAGCTCGATGTGAAGTATCTCAATCAGTGTGTGCGTAATGTGCTCGACCTGGTGGTGCGTACCAAGCGCTTTGCCGGTTATCATTACAGCAATCATCCTGATCTTGAAGCTCATGCCCAGGTAACCCGTCAGGCTGCTGCGGAAGGAACTGTTCTGTTGAAGAACAATGGCACATTGCCGTTGACATCCGTGCGCAATGTTGCGCTCTATGGCAATGCCAGCTACAGTCTGATAGCTGGTGGTACCGGTTCTGGTAATGTCAATAGGGCTTATACGATTTCTCTCGTTGAGGGCTTGCGTAATGCCGGTTGTCATGTCGATGAAACCCTGACCAACCGCTATGCTGCCTATTTGGAAGAGTGGACACGCAAACACGGTAAGCTCAACGCCAACGTACTTGAGGTTCCAAAACTTCCTGATGAGTTGGAGGCTGATGTCACCCGTGAGGAGGTGTGCAACAACGATGTGGCCATCATCACCTTGAGTCGTATCTCGGGTGAAGGACAGGACCGTATGGCAGAAAACTACAACCTCAGCACTCAGGAAAAGGAACTGCTGCATCGCGTCTGCACGGCTTATCATCAGGCTGGGAAGAAAGTGGTGGTGGTGCTCAATGTGGGTGGCGTCATGGAGACTGCCTCTTGGAAGGATCTGCCTGATGCCATCCTGTTACCATGGCAGTGCGGACAGAAGATCGGCAACTCCATCGCTGACCTGCTCATGGGTAAGTCTACTCCATCAGGAAAGCTGCCAATGACATGGCCGGTGAGCATCAATGATGATCCTTCAACAAAGAATTTCCCGTCTGATGTGAAGGATGTGTCCCTTGATCTGTCGAGTATGTTTAAGGATGCCTCTAAGATGGCACAAGTGAAAAACGTCGGTTACACCAACTATGAAGAAGGTATCTATGTGGGTTATCGCTATTACGATACCTTTAAGAAGGAGGTGTCTTATCCTTTCGGCTTTGGCTTAAGCTATACTACTTTCTCGTTTGGCAAACCGTATGTAAAGGATCAGGGAAAGAGCATCAGCCTATCTGTGACGATTACCAATACGGGTAAGCGACCGGGTAAGGAAGTGGCACAAGTCTATGTGACAGCACCAAAGGGTAAGGAAGATAAACCCGCACAGGAACTCAAGGCTTTTGAAAAGACACGCACCTTGCAGCCCGGCGAGAGCCAGACGCTGGTGATGAATATAGACAAGATTGATTTGGCCAGCTTCTATGAGAGCAAGAGCGCTTGGGTCGTTGATCCGGGTGTTTACACTTTCCAAGTAGGTTCGTCAAGCCGTGATATCAAGGGAAATGCCACGTTGGCCGTTAAGAAACAAATAAAGACGGTCCACAACGTACTTAAACCGCAAGTGAAGCTTACATCATTGAAACTTGCGCAATACGGAAAGGGATTATCCTTGCATTGAACTGAAAGCAAAATCGTTTGGGCTTGCTCCCCCCCAGGGGAGCATTATATGGTGAGAATTTAATTCCTTATGCCAAGTTGTTTTTTAGTTAACGCTCCGCTCTGCGGAATAAAGAATATAAGATGGTGCGTGAAAAAGTTATTCGGTGTTAGCGAGTGAGATGCCGATCCCTACACCAAAGCTGACAGTATCAGTCTTTCGGGTGTTGTCATTCCCTCCCCTTGGGGAGGGTTAAGGAAGGGCCTAACATCTTCCCGTCGAGGTTATATACGGCGACATGGCCGTTGTCCATCAAGGCCATGGTGGGTTCGTTGCCGCCCTTGGGGAAGGTGATGGAACCCGTGTTGCAGATGAGCGTGCCGTCGGCAGCGTGCTCGAGTTGCCAAAGATGAGTGTGGCCGAAGAAGACTGCGTCGTAGTGCCCGGTGGGCAGATGGTCGGGATTGTAGACGTGGCCGTGGGTGAGCAGGATGCGGCGTCCCTCGTCGACGAGAAGCACATAGTCGCTCATCATCGGGAAGCGGAGCAGCGTCTGGTCGACTTCGGCATCGCAGTTGCCGCGTACGGCAACGATGTCATCGGCCAGCGGGTTCAGTGCCTCGACGATGCCCTTGGCGTCGATACCCTCGGGGATGCTGTTGCGTGGGCCGTAGTTGAGGATGTCGCCGAGGATGAGAAGCATGTCACACTGCTGTTGGCGATAGAAGTCCAGTGCACGCTGCAGCCGGGGCAGACTGCCGTGGATGTCGGAGATGATCAGATAGCGCATGGTGATGACGGTGGTGTGTTATTTGAGGAGGAATGACTTGATATTTTTGTTCTTCGAGAGCTTGCAGAGCTTTCTGACGGCTTGGTTGCGGATCTGTCTGACGCGCTCACGCTTCAGTCCCATCTCCTGTGCCGTCTCGGCGAGCGTGCGGTGCTCGGCGCCGATGCCGTAGAAGCGCTGTATCACCTGACGGCCGCGGGGATCGAGCTTGTCGATGATCTGCAGCAGTTCGGCTGTCGCGGTCTCGTCCTCCAGTGCGTTGTCGGGCTGCGTGGCGTCTTTGTCAGGGATGACATGTCCCAGGCTCAGCTCGTTGCTGCCGCCGATGGGTGCGTCGATCGACAGCGGATGGCTGCGTCTTTTCTCCCATGCCGGATCCTTGGCGTTGCGCGGCACGCGGTAGAGGCCGGCCTGCTGCTCGATAGCCTGCTCGATAGCCTCTCGGATGTAAGGCGCGGCATAGGTGACAAAGCGTTTGCCGTGCTTGCCGTCGAAATGCGTGGCAGCCTTGAGCATGCCGATGTTGCCCTCGCTGACCAGGTCGTCCATGCTGAGCCCTCGGTTTTTGTATTGGTTGGCCACGCTGATGACATAGCTCAGGTTGGCCGCCACCAGCTTGTCCAAAGCCCGCTTGTTGCCTTGCGCGATCTTCTCGGCGAGTTGCCGCTCCTCGGCGTCGCTGAGGAGTTTCTGCTTTCCTACTTCCTGTATGTAAGCGTCGTTGAGTTCTTCGTTCATATCTTTTTTTGCTTTTACGATGTGTATGGTCCGGCCTCTCAGGCCAGTCCGCTGTCGACCAACAGTTCTGCTACCTCTTCCGGCGTGTTGTAGTCCATGCCGAAGGCGAGGTCTTCGTCGGAGAGTTCCTGCGAGAGTTCTCTTGCCTCCTCCTCGTTGTATCGTGCGTTGCCGTTCTTGTCTTTGGCCTGACAGATGGCTGCGACGACGCGCTCGCGATAGGCGGCGATATTCTCTTTGTCGTTGGCGGCGGATATGTTGTCTGTTGTCTGCTCCATAGTCGTGACGATTTCTTTTTAGTACAAAGATATGAATTATTTAGGAAATAACTCTTGTATTTCTTGATAAATAAGCAAAAAAAAACGATTCGTTGATGAAAACGTAATGTTTTTTTAGTAACTTTGCATAGATCAAAGAAATATAGGAATACGCCAATAAAGATATGGGAAAAGAATACAGAGCCGGACTGGATGTCGGATCCACGACGGCGAAGATCGTTGTTCTTGATGACGAAGATCATATCGTCTACTCACAGTATCGGCGGCACAACGCCCAAGTGCGAGAACTGACCACGACCTATCTCAACGAGATCAAGCATCAGCTCGGCAATCCGTCACTGCGTCTTTGCGTGACCGGTTCGGTGGGTATGGCCACAGCCGATGAGCTCCGCTCGGAGTTTGTCCAGGAGGTGGTGGCTGCCACGGTGTTTGCCCGTAACCGCTATCCCGAGGCCCGTGCACTCGTGGACATCGGCGGCGAGGATGCCAAGGTGGTCTTCTTCAATGGTCAGAGCACGGAGCTGCGCATGAACGGCAACTGCGCGGGAGGCACCGGTGCGTTTATTGATCAGATGGCTTTGCTCCTCGGCTGCGACAACCAGCGCATGAGCGAGCTGGCCATGATCTCCACCCATGTCTATCCGATGGCCGCGCGCTGTGGCGTCTTTGCCAAGACCGACGTGCAGAACCTCATGTCGCGCAACCTGCCGGAGAGCGACATCGCTGCCAGCATCTTCCACAGCATCGCCGTGCAGACCGTCACCACGCTGAGCCACGGTATCGACTTCACGCCGCCGATCCTTCTTTGCGGCGGTCCGCTGACATTCCTCCCTGCCCTGCGCAAGGCGTTTTCCGACTATCTCCATCTCGATGTCAAAGACTTCATCGTGCTCAAAGAGGGCAACCTTATCCCGGCGCTCGGCTGCGCCATCCGTGCCGGGAAGGAAGCCAGAGCAGTGGACATCGACGAACTCCTCGACCGTATCGCCCATCCGGAAAGCTGCCGTCGTCAACAGAACTGCGAGTGCTCATCAGCCGTTGCGACCGACGAGTTGCAACCGCTCTTCCGCTCTGAGGCTGAATATACAGAGTGGTTGCACGACAAACAGCGTTATGCCACCCCGCTCTATCCCATGCATGGCGGACGCGAAGAGGTGGTCATCGGCATCGACTCCGGTTCTACGACAACAAAACTCATCGTGGTGCGCGCTGACAAGAACCATCAGGGCGAGATCATCTTCAGCGACTACAGCATGAATCTCGGCAATCCGATCCATGCCGTGGAGGAAGCTCTCAAACGTTTGAAGCTCAAGGCTGAGGAAAGCGGAACCACACTCGACATCGTGGGCTCGTGCTCTACGGGCTATGGCGAGGAGCTGATCAAGGCTGCCTTTAACCTCGATGACGGCATCATCGAGACGATGGCCCATGAGCGGGCTGCCGCACGCTTGCTGCCCGACGTGTCGTTTATCCTCGACATCGGCGGTCAGGACATGAAAGCGATCTTTGTCGATCATGGCGCTGTGGTGCGTATGGAACTCAACGAGGCCTGCTCCTCGGGTTGTGGAACGTTTATCCAGACCTTTGCGCAAAGTCTGGGCTACCGCGTGCAGGACTTTGCCGCCTTGGCTTGTCAGGCCGACCGTCCCTGTGACCTCGGCACGCGCTGTACGGTGTTTATGAATTCCAAGGTGAAGCAGGTGCTGCGCGAAGGCGCTACGGTGGCTGATATCGCAGCCGGACTGGCCTATTCGGTGGTGCGCAACTGCCTCTATAAGGTATTGAAACTCAGAGGTAACGATGACCTCGGGAAGCATATCGTCGTACAAGGCGGTACAATGAAGAACGATGCGGTCGTCCGTGCTTTTGAGTTGCTCTCTCATACAAGGGTGGCTCGCAGCAACATCCCGGAGATGATGGGTGCCTATGGTTGTGCCCTGCACGCCATCGCCGCTTGTCAGTCTGCAACCGAATTGCATCATGCTTCTCTCGACGATCTGCTCTGGCAGTCGTCGTGCGAGACACGTCTGCTCAACTGCAAGGGCTGTGAGAACCAATGCCTCGTGACAATGTACAGTTTTGGTGGCGGACGACGCTACTACTCCGGCAACAAATGTGAGCGAGTTTTCAACAACCAGGGTAAGAACCACGCCAAGGGCGAGAATATCTATCGCGAGAAATATGAATTGCTCTTCGGCCGTGCCGAACAGCCTTCCATGCCGTCGCGCACAGAGGTCGTCGCCATTCCGCGTGTGCTGAATATGTATGAGGAGTTTCCGTTCTGGCATACGCTCTTCACGAGTGCCGGCTTTGAGGTGATGCTCAGCTCGGAGTCTACATTCAAGAAATACGAGCGCACGCTGGGCACGGTGATGAGCGACAACATCTGTTTTCCGGCGAAACTCACCCACGCGCATGTTAAGGAACTCGACGAACGGCTCGGCCAGCTGCCTGAGAGCAGGACGGGATTCATCTTCATGCCTTATGTGGTCTTTGAGCATCAGGACGATGACCGCACGATCAACAGTTATAACTGCCCGATAGTCACAGCCTACTCCGACGTGATCCGCAGTGCCATGACGCTGCAGCATCGTGTAGAGTCGCCCGTGATCAACTTCCGTGATGAGCCTTTGCTGCGCAAGCAGATCTTGGCCTTCCTCAAGAAGCACGGTGTCGACAGGCACACTGCTGAGGCTGCGCTGGCTGCGGCCTTGAAAGTTGAACAGCATTATACGTCTCAGGTGAAACAACGCTGCGAGGATATCCTGGCGCAAAGTCGCAAGAATGGTAAGCTGACCATTCTCTTGGCGGGTCGTCCTTACCATACTGACCCACTCATCCAGCACAAACTCTCGGAGATGATTGCGGCGCTTGGCGTGAATGTAATCTCCGACGACATCGTCAGAGCTGACGAGCAGACGCAGTCCGGCGACACCTGTCTGGTGAAGCAGTGGGCTTATATGAACCGCATCATCAAGTCGGGACAGTGGTGCGCCGAACAGCCCGACGATGTCCATTTCGTACAGATGACATCTTTTGGTTGCGGTCCTGACTCATTCATCCAGGACGAGGTGCGCCATATCCTTCGTGAACATGGCAAGCCTTTCACATTGTTGAAGATCGATGACGTGAGCAACCTCGGTAGCTTGAAGTTGCGTGTTCGCTCGCTCATCGAATCGCTGAGAGGACAGAAGAGCGAAACGGAAAAGCAGAAAACAACCTGTGATGTTGACTTGCAGGCAGCAGAAAAGACTGATGCCGAGAACTCTTTGCCACCGATCACCCGTCATATCTTAGCTCCTTATTTTACTGAATATCTCACTCCGCTGTTGCCTCCGATCTGCCGGTTGATCGGTTGGGATGTAGAGGTGCTTCCGCCGAGCGATGCCGAGAGTGCGGAGTATGGATTGAAGTACGCTAATAACGAGGTGTGTTATCCTGCCACGCTGATCGTCGGCGACTTTGTCAAGGCGCTGCGGTCAGGAAAATATGATCCGGAGAAGGTGTCGGTGGTGATGAGCCAGACGGGTGGGCAGTGCCGTGCGACGAACTATGCGGCGCTGATCCGTCGTGCTCTCGATGCCAACGGTTTCAAGCAGGTGCCGTTGATCACCTTGGGCGTGTCGACGAGTGCGGAGGACGAAGACGAGAACCAGAGCGCGGCACTCGATGTGCCATGGTTGCGTCTGGCTCCGATCATCACGACGATGTTTCTCTATGGCGACACGATCTCGAAGTTCTATCATGGTGCTGTGTGCCGTCTGCGCAAGGATGCTTATCATGTGGGACCACAGGGAGCGACGAACGACGCCGAACTACTGCGTGACAAATATCTCGCGTTGGCTGCTGAGCCGATACTTCATAACAGTCCTAAGAGACTGATGGATCTCATCGCCAAAGCCGCTGAAGAGTTCGACAGCATCGTCGAGGACAAGGAGGTGCCTGCCGTGGGCATCGTGGGAGAGATCTTCCTGAAGTTCAACCCCTTTGCCCATCAGTTCCTCGCGCGTAAGATCATTGCCAAGGGCTGTGAGGTCGTCCCGCCGTTGCTCTCTCCTTTCTTCTTGCAGGAGTTTGTCAACGTGATCGCCTCTAAGCATCTTGGATTGAAGTGCAGCAACGTGCCGGATTTCCTGGTGAAGAGTATCTACAGTCTGGTTTGGCGTCGGGAGAAGAAGATCAACCGGCTGGCCTCTCGTTTCCGCTATTACCGTCCGTTTACCAACATCTTCGACGATGCCAAGGAAGTGAACGGCGTGGTGAGCCTTGCAGCGCAGTTCGGCGAGGGCTGGCTCTTGCCGAGCGACATCATCAGCCTGGTACGGCAGGGTGTGAACAACGTGGCCAGCCTCCAGCCCTTCGGCTGTATTGCCAATCACATCGTCTCGAAAGGTATTGAGAAAAAACTAAAGAAGATGTATCCACAGCTCAACCTGGTATCACTTGACTTCGATTCCGGTGTCTCTGCCGTGAACGTCACCAACCGCCTGTTGCTGTTCATTGACAGTATCAAATAGTAGCCTCACCCTCTAACCCCTCTCCAAAGGGAGAGGGGAGTAGAATGCTTTGCGGGTGATTGCTACTTAGTGAGTGGCCTTTCTTGAGGTCTCTTCTATATGCTAAAAAATTGTTTATCTAACATTTCACTCCCCTCTCCCCTTGGAGAGGGGGTGGGGGTGAGGCTGGTTTCTTGTTATTTCAGTGCTTCTAACGCATGCTTATAGTCCGGTTCATCCTCGATCTTCTCCACCTGCTGGGTGTAGACGACCTTACCTTCTTCGTCAACGATGACGACGGCACGGGACTGCAGGCCACGCATCGGGCCGTCAACGATCACGGTGCCGTAAGCCTTACCGAACTCTGGAGAGCGGAACAGGGATACGGGTACCACGTTTTTCAAACCTTCTGTCGTACAGAAGCGGCCTTGGGCGAAGGGCAGGTCCTCAGAGATGCAGAGCACCACGGTGTTGGCCATCTTGGAAGCGTCAGCGTTGAAGTGACGCACAGAGGCTGCACAGGTGGCTGTGTCGAGACTGGGGAATATGTTGAGCACCACGCGCTTGCCGCGCAGGTCGCTGAGCTTCAATGTGCTGAGGTCACCTTTGGTAGCCTCGAAATCAGGTGCGATACTTCCTTTTGCAGGCAGCGTGCCGATGGTGTTCATCGCATTGCCTAATAAACTAACTTTTGCCATAATCTTTAGTGTTTAATGTGTTGGTACCGCAAATATACGAAACATGGTGGTAAGCGCCAAATCTCTCTCTCCTTTTTTCGAAATATTAATAGAGCGACATTTATTTTCCGAACCTCACTCCCACATTGACGTTGAACAGCAGCTGCTTGTCGGTGTAGGCCGACTTCACGCCACTGCCATTCTTGAAGTAATACGCCAGGCCGGGCTCGGCAAAGATGCTGAGGCTGGGCAGTATCGAGTAGGAGATACCTGCATTGACATTTGTGCTCAGCACAGGCCGGTGCTCGCTGACCGTCGTCGACGTGGTTTTTGTGGAGGCCATGTCATCGTAGTGTGTCTTCTTCTTTCCATATACCATTTTTTCGATCTCACCACCTGCACTGGCGTAGACCTTCACCTTGCTCTGCTGCCATACATTATAGCGGACACTCACCGGTATGCCCAGATAGTGCAGCCGTTGTGTACTGCTCTCGCTGTGGTTGGCATAGAGATTCTCAAAGTCGGAACTCATCGTGCTATAGGTCAGTCCTGTCGTCACGCCCCATCGCCCGTTGAGAGGTATCGACACGGAAACGCCCGCACGTACCGGCAGATGATGATGCTTCTCACTGTGTATTGGTGTTTCCTGAAATGCCTTGCTAAGCAGAGTAGGGTAGGCGTAGAGAATAGGCATGCTGGCCACCAGCGGATCGCTCATGTCCATGACTTGTACATTGCCGTTGCCATTGCCGTTGCTTTGAAAGTCACCCACACCTTGATAGTAAGCACTCACGTGTATCGACTGGCCCGATTTCGCATTGTCGTATGCAAGGAGCTGGTCACTGTTCTTCCAGTCTTCCTGATAACGGTCAATAGGATGATTTGCTGATGGCTGCTGCTTAGGTGTCTGGCGGTCTGCTTCTTTCTTCTCTATTGTGTTGCCATTAGCCGAAAGAGGTTGCTGGCTCAAGACACCCTTCTCTTCATTTTCATCTGTTGTTATCGAAGCCGACGGCAATATGCGGGTGGTCATCGTTCCCTCGCCCTGCTCTACGCCTGAATTGTGAGCGAGGAGATTTGTAGCTGAGACATGTGCAGACCCTGCCGCATGGCGACCGACAGTCGACGGAATCTGCCGTTGCTGTTGTGAGGTATGGTCTCGCGGCTGAAGCTGTTGTGATAGCTGTTTGTCGCTATCAGGCTCATGCCAAGCCACGTAGACGGCAGTACCCCCGACGACCGCTGCCAGCGAGGCGGCGACAGCCCATCGTTGCCACGTCAGGCGGTGCGTCTGAGCAACGGGTTGTGGTGGCATCATCGTCAGGCCACGGCGTGCCATCTCCTGCTTGATGTTGTCAAGCATACCGTCGGGAGCCTTCCGCTCATAGCTGTCGGCTTTCCGTTTGATGTCAGTCATCCATTTGTTGTTCATCCTAACCTCCTTTTGTAGTCTTTGATCATCTTGGCAAGCATCGTCTTCGCACGGTGCAACTGCGAAGCTGAACTGTCGGGTTTGATATGTAGTATTTGTCCGATCTCCTTATGGCTCAGTCCCTCTATGACGTAGAGGTTGAGCACTTGGCGGTAGCCCTCGGGCAGACGTCGGATCATCTCCATGAGCACATTGCCGTCAAGGCTCTCTGTGTCCGGCTCTTCATCGGGCAGGTCGGGCACCTCTTCGTTGTTGACGACATCGGTCTTTTGTTTTTGGCGTAGCGCTATCAGACATTCGTTGACCATGATGCGCGTCACCCAAGCCTTCAGACTGCCTTTACCGCGGTACTGAAACGAGTGAAACTGTGTGAAGATCTTGATGAAAACCTCTTGCAACACGTCTTTCAACTCGTCGTCGTCAGCGATATAGCGCGTGCCCACACCCATGAGGTACCCGCTGAACAGCGCGAATAGGTCGTCCATCGCCGAGGCATCTCCCCGGCGAAAGGCTTCTACGATCTGTTGTTCCTTATCGATAACCTTCATGATGGCAACACGCCTGTGGCGCTAATGGCTTGTTATGATCCTGAGCTTTTGCTTGATAAATGCAGCAAAGGTCAGAACCTTGCACGAATCTATACCTTATTTATATTGTTAACTACACCTTATTATATATATTGCTCTACGCCCGATGCTGTGCTGCTACCCGACGCAGGGTGATGGCGTAGGCGGTGAGCATCAGCACGCCGGTGAGCATCCATGAGATGGGATACACGGCCATGAGATGATTGAAGCCGGGATGTGACGGGCAGTAGAAGAAGATCCAGCCCAACCGAAACACGCAGGTGCCGAAGATGGCGATCAGTGTTGGCTCCAGCGAATGCCCCAGGCCACGCAGACACGCCGCCGAGATCTCGTAGCTCGCCGCAATCCATTGGAAGACGAGCACATCGGCCATTCGCTCACGGGCAAAGGCGAGGACTTTGGGATCGGTGGTGAACAGCCAGAGGAAGAAGCCGCGCTCTCCATAGAACAGCAGGTTGCCGGCCAGACAGAACAGTGCACCGCAGGCCATGCTCAACCAGAGCACACGCTTGCAGCGGTCGATGAGGCCGGCACCATAGTTCTGACCGACAAAGGTGACGGCAGTGCCCGTGAAGGCGCTCATCATAAAATAGCAGTAGTATTCAAAGTTCTGTTCCACCGACGATCCTGCGATGGCTGCGGCGCCGTAGCTGTTGATGCCGGTTTGTACAAACACGTTGCTGAAGGAGAAGAGCATGCTCTGCACGCCGGTGGGGATGCCGATGATGAGGATGCGGCGCAGTGACTGACGGTCCACATGCAGTCGTGTGGCTTGCAGCCGGAACGGTCCGCTCTCGTGGCACAGCACTCCTATCATGCACGAGGCACTGAACACATTGGCCAGTCCCGTGGCAGCAGCCACGCCCGCCACGCTCCACTGCAGGGCGATGACGAAGAGCAGACAGCAGAGCGTGTTGATCACGCCGGCGGCAAGCAGCATATACAGCGGACGGCGTGTGTCGCCCTTGCTGCGAAGGATGGCGGCACCGAAGTTGAAGATGATAAAGAACGGCACGCCGAGGAAGTAAACGCGCAGATAGGTCGTCGCGTCGGGTAGGATCTCCTGCGGCGTTGCCATCCAGCGGAGGATCGTAGGCGCAAAGGTCAGTCCGATGATCAACAGCAACACGCTGCAAACCAAGGCTATGACGCATGTGGTACCTACGGCGTTGCGCACACGGTGACGGTCGCGGGCACCGATGGCCATGGCGATGACAGCATTAGCGCCGACTGAGATGCCGACAAAGAGATTGATGAGCAGGTTGATGAGAAAGGTGTTCGCACCGACGGCAGCCAGTGCCTCGCTCGACGCAAAGCGTCCCACCACAGCCACGTCGATCGAGATGAACAGCTGTTGCAGGATGCTGCTCACGGCGAAAGGCATGGCCACCTGAAGCATCTTGCCTAAGAGTGGTCCGTGGAGCATGTCCATCATCTTGCTGTCTTTGCTTTTCTCGTTTCTCATCGCTGGGTATTTTCCCTTTCTTACCATTTGGCATCGTTTCACACCAATTGGTATCTTTTTGCGCCACTTGGTACGGATTCACACCGTTTGGCATTATTGATTCTTAACTTCTTGCAAAGTTATAGTTTTTTTGTCACTTTCAATCATTTTCACGTCAAAGTTACAAGAATTCCAAAACTTTTTTCATCCATCACGTTTTATCCTCTATCCACTGCCTCCCTCATGTGATAGTATAGATACACATACACATACAGTAATCTACAATCATGAATATGTTACTTAATGATTATGTCTGACAGAAAAAAATGAATACTTGTGTGCCTTGATCTTCATTTTGCACAAGATTTTCTTGCTACTTTCCCGCAAAAAACGTAAATTTGCAATCAAATTGCGTTAGCAGCCTTACGAAATATAGCACAGCTCTGCGAGAGACATCTACCTTTTGCCTTGAACCTCTTAGCGATCGGTACCGTCCTCTCTGATGTGGAGAATCTATTTTTCTGACCATCCCTTCCGCACCCATTGGCGTGTAGAAGGAGGTAGAGTTGTGCGTGTATAGGAGACCCTCTCTATCTCTCCCTAAAAGGGAGAGAAACGCAACACCGGTGCAACGGATGCCATCCGAGTGCTTGGATGGGGATAACCCCTACCCCTACATCAAAACCGAAGACAGCAACAGAGAAAAAAACGCTAGAACCTGTGGTAACGCAGGGTGTCAGTGTGGGGACGGACTGTATGCCCGTCCTAATCCCTTTG
The DNA here is from genome assembly GCA_052355365.1 of Prevotella sp. Taxonomy (GTDB): domain Bacteria; phylum Bacteroidota; class Bacteroidia; order Bacteroidales; family Bacteroidaceae; genus Prevotella. Next base: position 51,453 of record DAWDCC010000015.1, read on the forward strand.
ACGGTAATCACTCCCTTCTCCCCTTGGAGAGGGGCCCGAGGGTGAGGCTATTTCTTTTTGCTTATATTCGCTTGTAGTTTATAAATCGCAACGGCGAGTTCGGAACTGGTCATTGCAGTATAAAAAATAGATACAGATGCAACTCTTCGATAGAGATAAGGAGATCAACTAAAAGACTATCATCGTGAACAATCAGACTTTATCCTACGAGCAATCGCTGCTCCGTGAGAAATCACAGCACTATATACTGTGCTACACCTCCGCCTGTCCCCGCAAGGAGCACTGCCTTCACTGGCTTGTCGGGCAGTGGGCTTCAGACGACGTTCCCTACATCACCACCGTCAACCCACTCCGCAAGGATGTCATCGCCGGCACCTGCTCCGATTACCGTTCCGACACCAAACGCACGATGGCACGAGGCATGCTCAACTTCTACGGGGACATTCCAGAGAACAAAGCTAAGGCCGTCCGGCGGGCACTCATCCAGCACTTCACCAAGACCAAATACTTCAAGTTCCGCAACGGCACCACTCCCATCACACCGGAAGACCGTCAAGACATTGCCACTATCTGTCGCTCATGCGGTTGGGAAGAACCCCTCGTCTTCGACAACTACTACGAGGAATACGACTTTTAATTTGCGAACCGCGGTCTTCTTATCGAAAAACTAATAGTTTCTCGCCGAAAAACTAACGGTTTCTTACCGAGAAACCAATAGTTTTAAAGCGAGAAACAGAAAGTTCCAAAGCGAGAAACTGATAGCAAGTGTTGTAGTTTAACGATTTAAGTTGACTACTTTGAGTCTTATTTTTAATGTTGGTTG
>DAWDCC010000016.1:0-48632 GCA_052355365.1 Prevotella sp.
AAGCTTTATTAATGATTGAAAGGTATTTTAGTCATAACATCACCACACAGAAAAGAAACTGACAATTTTCCACCCAAATACAGGCGATTTTCTGAACGAAGACTCTTCTTGGCCCGAATTATGCGAATTTTAGTGATTTTTATAAAGTACTGAAACATAGGATGTTATAAATGTGAGGCAATTTTGACAAACACAAAAAGGTACTTTGACGCAAAATTCTCTAGAGAATTTCTCGTCAAAGTACCTTTTTCATCATGTCATCTCGGCTTTCTGACCACATCATCTCGGCACTTTGACCCTGTAAAACTACCGAGATGAGACTATCAAATGACCGTTTTGATCAGTTCAACTCACGTTTTTATGGTTCTCACGCTACTTTTTGCTTATTTCTCCTCTTTCGTTTTCTCCAGATTGAAAGTTGAGAGTGAGGTATTTTTGTCAATAACATTTCACTATTAACTTTCAGACCTTTGGATTTGTCTCAGTGCCTCCCTGTCTCTGCGTGAAAGGATTATTGTCCCGGCGCGATGACTCGGTATTTGCCGCTGAGATGCATGAAGGCGAAGAGACGGAGCAGGCCGTCGTAGTAAGCATCGAAGTATCCGTCGGCAAAGGGCACGTTGGTGGAGTGCCACAAACGCTCGACAAAGTCGCGGGCTTTGGCGTGGTCGGCAGCTAACGACGCGGCGGCGAGCGCGGAGACGAGACCTACGGAATGACGCAGTCCGGGTTTGCCGCCACCCTCGTAAGGCCTCTCGGCCGCCACACCGTCGATGCGGTACTGGTCGACATAGGCGTCGATGCCCTTGTTGAAGAAGAAGTCCTGCACGGTGTTGGCGTAGTGGTGTTGCCATGCCGTGTCGGCGCATGCCCAGCTATAGTCCAGCGCGATGTTCATCGGCATGCGCCAGGAGTCGTAACGGAAATCCCGGTTTCCCTTCATAGCTTTGTCGCCCGGTGGCGTGAGTGGCTTGCCGTCGTAGGCGGTGATGTCGGGACAGAGTGCCGTGTGCGGGTCGATGCAGAGGTGGAGATAGCGGCGCGCCGCTGAGGCGCAAGCCTTGTAGTAGCCGGCGTGACCGTCGCCAGCCCATCGCGCCCATACCTCGTAGAAGGCAGGGAGGTGGTAGCTGGGATCGGTGAAGTGAGCGCCGAAGCCCTGCGGCGTGAAGGTGATGAGGCGGTGCTGCGGGTTGATGAGTGCGCTGGCGCTGTCCTGGCCGTTGCCTTCCCTTGCGAGACGCAGCAGACGCCGGGCTTCGGCGAGGTAGTTGATACCCGACTGGTTGCCCCAGCGATTGGAGGCGAAGATGAGCGCGGTGATCATATACAGCTCACCGTCGCTGGCCGGACCCTCAGCGTTGTGCGCGCCGTCGGTCTTGCAACTCCAGGCGTAGTAGCCCGCCAAAGGCCCTTGGCGCATGAGCATGTAGCGCTGAGCCCAACGCAGCAGGCGGTCGAAGATGTCCTTATGGTTCATCTCCACGGCGATCATCATGCCGTAGGACATGCCCTCCGTGCGCACGTCGTGGTTTTTCAAGTCGGAGATGTAACCCAAAGAGTCGCCCACTTCGAAGTAGACACGGTCGGGACCGAAGAACACTTCTTGGAATACGTCGTTGACACGGCGGTCGATGTCTTGAGCAGAGTAGCCCATCTCAGCGAAATAGTTGCGATAGCGTCCGGTCTGCATACCGCCTTGGATGTAGGGCGGAATCGGTTTGCCTTCAAAGGAGAGCCAGTCTACGTCGACATTGCTGCCCTTTTCGAGTTGCACCTTGATGTCGTTGGTTGCGGCAGCTACGGGCGCGATGGTGACCGTCTGCTCGGAGAATGTGTCGCTGGGAGCTATGCTGAGGCGGGCGACGCACTGGTTGCCTACGGTCACGGCAACGGTGGATGGGTTTTGCGCACGGGCGCGGAGCGTCAGACGGCAGAGGCCGGGGCGGAAGGCAACACGGTTGTATCGTGCCCAGCCTTGGCGGTTGAGGTGCAGTGCCCAACCCCGGAAAGGTTGCAGGCTGTCCAAGAGAACGGTTCGCGCGCCGGTGGACGAGGAGCTGCTGCAGCGGTCGATCTCTATGTGGCGACGGGCATCGGTGATGCCGACACCGCGCAGTGTAGGCTTAACCTTCACGATCGTACCGTCGGGACGGAAGTTCAGCGAGTCGATGCGTACGGAGCGGCACTTGTCAAACGACGGAGAATAGTCGTTGTGATGATAGAAGAGATACCATTGTCCGCGGTACTGCACGATGGAGTGGTGGTTGGTCCAGCACTTGTCGGCCCACTCGTCCATGAAAATTCCTTTGAAGGTGTAGGGTCCTTCGGGGCTTTTGCTCATGGCATAGGCCAGCGTCTCGGTACCGTCTTTCTGCCGTACCCAGGGGAAGGTAAGGTAGAAAAGTCCGTTGCGCTCAAAGGCGAAGGGTCCCTCCTTGAAGCCGTCGGGCAGTCCCGTAATGGTCTTTGGCGCCTCGGTCAGTGACTGATAGTCGTCATTCATGCGTGCTACGGTGATGCCACCGTTGGCGGCCCAGAAGAGATAGCTTTCGCCCCGTGAGGTCTGAAGCATACACGGGTCGATGCCCCTCACGCCGTCGAGTGGCTTGGCGGCTGGTGTGAAGGGTCCGATGGGACTGGGTGCTGTGGCGATGCCGATGCCGAAACCGCGCTCCGAAGCCAGTCCGGAAGGGAAGAGCAGATAGTAGCGGCCGTGGTGCTCCACACAGTCTGGCGCCCACATGGCGTAGCCTTCGTGGTTGGTCCAAGGCACTTGTTTTTGGTCGAGGATGACGCCGTGGTCGGTCCAGTCGGTGAGATCGGTGGAAGAAAAGACGTGGTAGTCGGCCATGGCAAACCACCGTCGCTCGGGTGCCACCGGACTGATGATGTCATGGGAGGGATAGAGATAGACGCGGTCGCCGAAGACGCGGGCGGTCGGGTCGGCCGAATATTGGTCACGGATCACCGGATTCTGGGCGGAGGAGGACGACGGCGGCAATAGCAGCGCGGCTGCCAATGCGCACCATAGTACTCGGGAGTGTCTTTTCAGAAAGGTAGTCATGTGTGTCGTGGTATTGTTTAGTTATAGGTGAGGCAAAGATACGAAAAGTAGGGAAGCGGCTGTTTGGATAGCGTAACAAAATGTTTGTTGCTTGTTACGAATGTCAAAGAGAGTAGGAGAAACAGGGGAAAAGAGGGATTGGACGTTGTTTCGGCTTGACGAAAAAAGCGAGATTGTGTGCGGAAACAAATAGGTGTGACAGATTTTTTTTGTAATTTTGCAGGCAATGACATTACGTAGTTTGTTTCTCATCATGGTTTCGTGTCTGCAAGTGTTGCCATCGGCAGCGGCAGGGAGCTTCTTCACTACGACGGGCTATAGTTTCGTGCGGCGTAGTGGGGCACAGTCATATGCGGTGAAAGTGGACTTTCCCGTCGACGGTGAGATCCATGCGCTGGATAGCGTGAAGGCTTGGATATGCGACATTCTTGACGTGAATGAACCGCAAGGACTGGATGAGGCAAACTTCGAAAATGTGATGCAGCAGAGCTACGAGACCTTTCTCAAGGAAGACTGCGGAGTGTCGCGACGCGTGGAAATCGTGCGCAGCTATGAGGACGAAGAAATCGTGACCTATCAGTCGCAGGTCGTGGACCGCGACACGGCGACGTGGCAGGACGAGGACTGTGCGTCGTTCAGCAAGAAAGACGGACACCGGCTGAGCATCCGGGAAATTTTCAAGTGTCCGGAAAGAAAGATCAAGCAGCTGATGTGGCAGTTTCGTGGCGATCTGCCCGTGGGTGTTTCGGGTTCCGACGAACTCGTTGTCGGTGATGCCGGATACATCGATGGCTGGGTGGTGGTCATTGGGCCTGCGCAGGGCTACACGGGTGCGGCCTACCGCATCCGCTATCAGGTGGCAGAACCCTATCTAAAAGGGAAACGCACGGGAGGTTACTACGATGGTGAGGAAGACAACGAATGAGTGAAAAGACGGGTGAAAGAGGTTGAAACGGAAGCGTATGGGCACAAAAAAGCCGCTCTTTCGGAGCGGCTGAATATCTTACATCAACAATGTCTAAAGCACGGATTAGCCGAGCTTGTTGATATGCTGTGCCAAACCAGACTTCAAGTTTGCAGCTTTGTTAGCGTGGATGATGTTGGTCTTGGCCAACTTGTCCAACATCTTCTGTACCACGGGGAACTGCTTAGCAGCCTCGTCCTTGTCAGTGGTAGCGCGGAGCTTGCGAACAGCGTTACGCATCGTCTTTGCATAGTACTTGTTATGCAAAGTCTTCACCTTGGTCTGGCGAATTCTCTTTACTGATGATTTGTGATTTGCCATCTTTAAATTTCTACTTTTTATTTCTGTTTGTAGTCCCTAGCAGAGTCGAACTGCTCTTTAGAGAATGAAAATCTCTCGTCCTAACCGATAGACGAAGGGACCGTATTATTTTCGTGGGTGCAAAGTTACTGCTTTTTCTTTGAGTCACCAAATTTTCTCTCATTAATTTTTTCTAAATGCTTGATTTTTCGTATTTTTGCGGTTGTATGGAAATAAAAACGCGGGCTATCGTGCTCAGATCTGTGCGATATGGTGATTCTCAGATCATTGTCGACGTCTTCTCAAGAGAGAAAGGGAGGGTGTCGTTTATCTGTCATGTCTCGAAAAACGGGCGGGGAAAGATCAGACAACAGCTGTTTCAACCGCTGACCATCTTGGAGATAGTCTATGACGACAGACCCACACGCAGCCTGCAACGCTTCCGCGACATACGTCTGGCGCAGCCGTTCTTCTCGATTCCTTTTCAACCTGAGAAACTGGCAATAGCCCTCTTCATCGCGGAATTTCTGTCCTATGCGCTGCGAGACGAGCAATGCGACGTGCCACTGTATGACTATGTGGAGAGCAGTGTGACGTGGCTGGACAACGTGGTGGGGCAGTTTGCCAACTTCCATCTCGTGTTTATGCTGCGCCTGTCACGGTTCATCGGTTTCTTCCCTAACCTGGAAGAGATGGCTGAGGGCGACTGGTTTGACCTGCGCAATGGTGTGTTTACTCCCGTAAGGCCCTTGCATCCAGACTTTCTCCGGCCGGATGAGGCGGCGAAAATAGGCACGCTGATGAGGATGAACTACGACAATATGAGATTTTTCCGCATGAGCAGTGCCGAGCGAAACGAGTGTGTCGACACGATACTGACCTTCTATCGGCTGCATATCCCTAACTTCCCGGAGATGAAATCACTGCCGGTGCTAAGGGAACTCTTCTGACAACAGTCGTTTCCCAAAGCCTTTGACGATGCGGTATTGCGTTTAGACACAAAAAAGAAGTCTCCCCTGTGGCAAAGCCACAGGGGAGACTTCAATGCTTAAAGTTTGCTATATCAGCCGGTCAGAAGACTGGGAGGTTATGCCAGGAGTTGGCGGACGATGGTGGAGATGACCTTTCCGTCGGCCTTGCCGGCCATCTGCTTGGTGGCCTGTCCCATCACTTTGCCCATGTCCTTCATGCCCTGCGCACCCGTCTGAGCGATGATGTCCTTGACCTGCGCGGTGATTTCTTCCTCAGTGAGAGGCTTGGGCAGGTATTCCTTGATGACTGCCACCTGCGCAAGCTCAGCGTCGGCGAGATCCTGCCGCTTGGCCTTTGCATAGGTGTCGGCGCTTTCCTCACCCTGCTTGGCGAGCTTTTGCAGGATCTTCAAAGCGGCTGCGTCCTCCAAGGTGTCGTTGGCACCGGGAGCCGTCTTGGCCTCGATGAAGTATTTCTTAATGTTGCGCAGTGCTTCCAGACGCACCTTGTCACGCGCTTTCATGGCTGTGCGGATGTCACTGCTGACCTGATCAAATAGATTTGCCATATCTCTTTGTTGTTTTTAAATCCTTGTTTTTGGCGGCATAGGGCACCACTGGGTTATGCGAAGCTGATGATGCCGGGCACGGTATCACCCTGCTCGTCGGTTGAGGGCTTGTCGTCCTTATGGCCGGAACCTGTATTGCGGATGTCGTCGAGCATCTGCCGTGTACGCTTGTAGGTAGGCGTGTTCTCCACAGCGAGAATGACATCCTCGTTGTCGAGCGTGTCGGGCGTGAAGATGTAGACATGGGGACGGTGCTTCATCATCGGGTTTTTGCCGTCCTTGCCATAGTAGCGGTTGCGGCGGTCGGCCTTTTCGGCTGCGATCTCTTCTTCCTGCGCGATGCGGTTGGCTTCCTCTTGTGTATGGCGATCCCGGCGGTCCTTGGGCTCCACGTCTTCCACACCGAAACCAGTAGCGAGGATCGTGACCTTGACCTTCTTGCCGAGTTCTGGGTCTGTGGCCAGTCCCCATTTGATCTCGAAGTCATCGCCGAACTTTGCCATGAAGTCGTTGACATCGTTCATCTCCTCCATCATCAGCCCCTGGTTGTCGTTCTTCTCGTTGGAGAAAGCGATGGAGAGCAGGATCTTCTTGGAGTTGAAGACGTCGTTGTCGTTGAGCAGTGGTGAGTTGAGTGCGTCGTCGATAGCCTTCTTCACACGTCCGTCGCCCTCACCGTAACCGGTACTCATGATGGCAACGCCACCGTCCTTGAGAACTGTCTTCACGTCATTGAAGTCGAGGTTGATGAGTCCGTGAATGGTGATGATCTCGGCGATGCTCTTAGCTGCAACACTTAGTGTGTCATCGGCCTTGCCGAAAGCGTCGAGAACTGTCAGCTCGGGATAGATCTCGCGCAGGCGCTCATTGTTGATCACGAGCAGGGCGTCGACATGCTTCGCCATCTCCTCGACACCGTCGAGAGCTTGGTCGATCTTCTTGGGACCTTCGAAACGGAAGGGAATGGTGACAATGCCTACGGTGAGGATGCCCATCTCCTTGCTGACCTGCGCGATGACAGGAGCGGCACCGGTACCTGTTCCGCCGCCCATACCGGCCGTGATGAATGCCATCTTCGTGCCGTCGTTGAGCATAGCCCGGATCTGGTCGATGCTCTCCATTGCGGCCTGACGGGCACGCTCGGGACGGTTGCCGGCTCCAAGACCTTCGGCACCTAATTGAAGGTGCTCGGGTACGGGAGAGTCGTTCAAGGCTTGTGCGTCGGTATTGCAAAGTACAAATGACACGTCGTGGATGCCTTCACGGTACATGTGGTTCACGGCATTGCCACCGCCACCACCGACACCGATGACCTTGATGATACTCTGCTCTTTGTCAGGCTGACCGAAATCGAGAATGGAAGGCTTGGCGCTTTCCGTGAGTGAGGAAGGCTTGTTGCCTTCCATCTTGTTGTTGTTATCTGGCATAGTGGTCTGTCTTTAATGTAATCATGTTGAGTTTTATTTCTCGTCTTCCTCATCCTCTACCATCTTGCGGCCAAAGCTTTTCAGTCCGTTGACCGCTTTGTGGAACCAGGAGTTTTCGCGTTTCTTGCTTCGACGCTCTTCTTCCTCTTCGGCTTCTTGCTGTCTGTGGCGCTTCTCTTCCTCCTCCTCTTTGAGTTTGGCAGCCTCTTCGGCAGCTTTCTCAGCCTCAGTTTTGATGATGCCCTTGCCGATTTCTGTCGTAGTGTGTGTGAGGGAGGGCTGGTCAGGAGTGCTGTCGGCAGCTTGCTCGTTCTGGAAGAGTGAATCACTGATCTCGCTTCCGGCACAGTTCATATTGCCTTTAGCCAGCAAACCGAGCACGGTGCACATGGTGCCGTCCTTGGCGGTGACGGCCGGGCTCTTGGAGATGATGGTTGTCGTGACAGAGCCTGCTATTCTCACCTTATCGGTATGGGTAAGGATCTTGAAGGCTTTGTCGATGTCTTTCATGTTGGATCCGCCACCGGTGAGGACGATGCCTCCAAGGAGTTTGCCAATGTATTCGTCGGGTACCTGATGCCATGCGTTCTCGATGATTTCCTGCAAGCGGGCCTCTACGATCTCCACAAACTTAGGCATGTCAATGCTGCGGTCGTGGTCGATAGGATAGGTCTTGCCCATGTCGATCTCGCTGGAGTCGGTATAGGCAGCGGCATATTTGAGTTTCATCTCTTCCGCCGTCTTGTCCTCCATCTGCAAGGATGTGAGGTCTTTAGTGATGTTGTTACTGCCCAAGGGAATGACAGCTAAGTGACGGAGGATGTCGCGGTAGTAAACGGCAACGGTTGTCGTCTCGGCTCCTAAGTCTACGAGGACACTGCCACCGCGGCGCTCGGCATCGGTGAGTACGGCATCGGCGAGAGAGAGAGGAGAAAGATACATCTCAGCGATGGCGATACCGGCATTCTCAAAACAGCGGTTGAGATTGCGGTAGAAGGACTTACGCCAGAGAATATTGAGGAAGTTGCCCTCCAATCTGGTGCAGATAAAGCCTGTCGGATCGACTTGGAGCTGGTTGTCTACCTTGTATTCTTGTGTGACAGCGTCAAGGATCTCCTGATCAGGATATTGCATGCTGCGGTTGGCATCCATCAGACCGTTGACCATATCAACCGTCACCTTGGTGTCAGCGGGCAATTGCTTGACGATGATGTTTTTTTCACTGCGTATCGATTGACCGTTGACGCCGACGTAGACGCGTGCGATCTTAGTCTTGAGAATGTTCTCGAGTTTCTTGATCACATTGCCCAAGGCCTGTACAGTCTTGTCGATATTGTTGACCACGCCTTTGCGAATGCATGAAGTAGCGTCTTCCTTTACGACAGCCAGAACCTTTATGCTGCCGTCGAGGTTCTTCTTACCCGCAATGCCGGTGATTTTTGAAGATCCCAGCTCTATTGCTACTATAAAATCTGCCATACGTAAATAGTAATTATCAATTCAGTTCTTCCGTTTTTTCGTATTGTCTCTTTTTGCAAATGATTTGGTTGTCAAACTCCACGTTGATGTAGGAGTATTTGTTCCATCCGGCTTGCGAGAGTCCATATTTATAGAACTTCTCCAACCGGTTCATTTTGCGGTCGATGTAGTCGGTGACCAGTTGCTTGCGCTTGTCGGGTCTGTTGGTCTCAGGCAACTGACCGATGTAGATGATCTGATCACCGACGCGCGGTACGAGCTCAATGCCTCTGTCAGGCAATATGTTGATTTGCTCGATCTGGTTTTTCCAAAAGTCATTGGCCATCAAAGCCTCTCCCACATAAGCCACATAGTTGCGGGCAAACCACTTGTTGATGTAGCCTGTGGCTATGATCAGGTCGCTTGTGTAGTGCGAGTTGGGCATGATGCTGTTGTTGTCGTCCAAGTAATAGTCGTCACCGTTGACGGACTTGATGCGCAGTGTGGGCATACGCTGAGTGAGTGTGACGCATACATGTCCATCCAGAGTCTTATAGCATTGGGCCGACTGTACAAAAGGACTTTTCTTCAGCACTTCCTCGACGGTGCGTGTATCGACGGTATACAGGGGCTTGCCCAAAGGGTAGAGTCCGCCGTCTTTCAGCCGGCTCTTGATCTCCTTAGCCGTGATAAAGCCGTTGGTGGCTTCGTCGGCTATGTCGATATTGACCTGAGTGCATATCTGCTTCTCCTGATCAGGCTTGTCAAAGACGACGAAAGCGATGACAAGATAGGCCGCCAGCATGAAGTCAATAGTGCCCAGAATGATTTTTCCTCGGTTCATCCGCATGGTTCAGATAACTTGTTCAGGATGACACACGGCGCGGACTGTGCCGCACCGGATGCCTTATTTCTTTTTGTCTTCCAGAATACGTGTGATCTGTGGAACCATGTTGTCGAGATCGCCGGCACCTAAGATGATCAGCACATCGAAGTCGCGGCTCTTGACCAAATTGAGGACGTCGGCCTTCTGGATCATTCTCTTTTCCACGCCGGGCTTGAGGTTGTCGTAGATCAGCTGCGACGTGACGCCGGGAATCGGAGCCTCGCGGGCCGGATAGATCTCGGTGAGGATGACCTCGTCGAAATGGCTCAGCGCATCAGCGAAGTCCTTGTAGAAGTCGCGGGTGCGGGTGTAGAGGTGCGGCTGGAAGATAGCGGTCAACTTACGGTTCTGGTAGAGCTCGCGTAAGCTCTTGGCGCTTTGCTGGATTTCCTTGGGGTGATGAGCATAGTCGGAAAGCAGCACGTGACGGTCGTTGTTGATCTTGAAGTCGAAGCGGCGCTCTACGCCGTGGTATGTACTCATGCCGTAGCGCAGTTCCTCGACTGTGCAACCATTGAGCTGGGCCAGCGCCATGGCAGCCACACCATTCTCTATATTAATAGGTACGGGCTGCCCGAGCTTCACACTCGTGACGTTCTCCACGGGTGAGATGAAGTCGAAAGTGATGTTTCCATTCTCAATCTTGATGTTCTCTGCATGGAAGTCTCCTTCGTCGCGGCTATAAGTATAGGTCTTTACATCTTCCTGTACGTTGGGTTTCATCTCCAGGTTTTTGTGGATGATGAGGGCGCCTCCGGGCTGGATCAGTTCGGTGTAGTGACGAAAACTCTCAAGATATGCCTCTTTGGTACCGTAGATATCAAGGTGGTCGGGATCGGTGGCGGTGATGACAGTCATCCATGGGCGCAACCAATGGAAAGAGCGGTCGAACTCATCAGCCTCGATGACGACATAGTCGCTGGTTTTGGAGAGGATATAGTTTGTACCGTAGTTCTTTGAGATACCACCTAAAAAGGCGTTGCAGTCGACGTGGCTCTGATGCATGATGTGAGCGCACATAGTCGACGTAGTCGTCTTGCCGTGTGTGCCGGCAACACAAAGTCCTTTGTGAGAGTGTGTCAGCATGCCGAGCACCTGAGCGCGCTTCTGTACTTCAAATCCATTGTCGCGGAAGTACTGCAATTCCTGATGCTCAGCGGGAATGGCAGGCGTATAGACGACCAAACACGACTTGCTGTCGCGGCAAGCGTGGGGAATCTCATCGACGTTCTCTTTGTAGTGGATGACCATGCCTTCCTTTTCGAGCTGTTGTGTCAGCGTAGAAGGAGTCTTGTCATAACCGGCCACAACGAGACCTTTATGGATGAAGAAGCGGGCCAATGCACTCATGCCGATGCCACCGGCACCAATGAAATAAACGGCTTTTATATCTTTGAGTTCCATGATGTTTAAAGAGTTATTTGCATATCTTGGAAGGATGACAGTCCCATCTTGAGAGGAGCCCCGTCTCTTCCGAAGCGTTTTATTGTTTTCCCCATGCGAGTTTGACGACTTCGTTGGCAATGACGTCGGCGGAGTCTTTCAGTCCGAGTTTCTTGATGTTTTCTGTCAGTGAAGCGAGTTTAGTGTCGTCGTGTACGATCTCCAAGGCTTTGTCGAGCAACTTGTCGGGGGCATCTGCGTCCTTGACATAGATGGCGGCGTCTTTATCAACGAGCGCCATGGCATTCTTGGTCTGATGGTCTTCGGCTACATTAGGGCTTGGCACCAGAATGACGGCTTTGCCGATGAGACAGAACTCACTGATGGAGCTGGCACCGGCACGGCTGATGACCAGGTCGGCAGCGCGATAGGCGGCGCCCATGTCGCTGATGAAGTCGAGCACTTGCAGGTTGGGGATGTCGCCAAAGTCCTTCACAGCCTGGTTCATCTCGGCGTTGTAGTACTTACCGGTCTGCCAGATGAACTGCACGTCGGCGTTTTTCACCTTGTCGAGATGCTGTCGCATGCTCTCGTTGATCGTGCGCGCTCCCAGGCTGCCTCCCACGAGGAGTATCGTCTTCTTGTTGGGATCGAGTCCGAACTTGGCTCTTGCGTCCTCCTTAGAGATGGTTGCATCCACAACATTCTGTCGGACTGGGTTGCCCGTCATGATGATTTTGTCAGCCGGGAAGAAACGATCCATGCCCTCATATGCCACACAGATCTTGCTGGCTTTCTTTGCCAACAGCTTATTCGTGACGCCGGCATAGCTGTTTTGCTCTTGGATGAGGCATGGGATGCCCATGCTGGCACATACGTTCAAGGTCGGTCCGCTGGCGTATCCACCTACTCCGACAGCCACCATCGGCTTGAAGTCTTTGACAATCTTCTTTGCCATCCGCTCGCTCTTCCAGATTTTGAAGAGCACAGCGATGTTTTTCAGCAGATGCTTACGGTCGAAACCGCAGATAGGCAAGCCTTTGATATCGTAGCCTGCCGCGGGCACACGCTGCATCTCCATGCGTCCCAGGGCACCCACGAACTGGATTTTGGCACTGGGATATTTGGCTTTGATGGCGTTGGCGATAGAGACTGCAGGGAAGATATGGCCTCCTGTGCCTCCGCCGCTGATGATAACTCTTAATTCTTTCTCCATGTCACCTATTTCTTATTTTCCGCAAAAGTAATCAAAAAAAATGTCTTTTGATCATTTTTGTTCTACTTTATTTTGTTTCTTCTGTACCAAATGACTATTTGTTATACATTTGTTTCCTTATCATTGGTTGCCGCGTTGTAGGCTGCAACCTTCTTTGGTTGAGGCTCAGGTGTCTTTTTCGCTGAACGGCTGACGCTGAGAATGGCACCTAAGTAGATGCAGTTGATGATCGTGGACGTACCACCCTTGCTGATGAGCGGCAGAGGCTGACCTGTCACAGGAACGAGTCCCACAGCCACACACATGTTGAATAGCGCTTGTGTGACCAGTAGCAGAGCGAGTCCCATGGCTAAGAAGGCTGGGAAGTTGTTCTCGCATCGGCTGGCGATACGGCCTGTTCGGAAGAGCAGGATGATGTAGAGCATTGCCACAAACGCAGCGCCCTCTATGCCCAACTCTTCGATGATAATGGCATAGATGAAGTCGGAGAAGGCCTGCGAAAGGAAGTCACGCTCCACGGAGTTGCCCGGTCCTTTACCGATGATGTTGCTGGAAGCAATGGCGATATTGGCGTGGGCTGTCTGAGCGTCTTTGTCGAGATCGACTTTCTCAGGCGGTATCTCTTCGTGGTCGCTGAACTTGTCAATACGTGATTTCCACGTGTCGAGTCGGTGTAGCATGCCTCCACCCTTGGCTTTCTCCGGTTGCTTGTCGTCTACTTGTTCCGTAAGCTGCCCTTCCGTAGAGGCGTCTTCATTGTCGTGTCCAAAGATCATGACCGTCATAATCACCAAGACGATGACCAGAGCGACGCTTCCGATGAGCTTGCCAAGCTGTTGGACAGGCACTCGTCCGATGATCATCATGAAGAAGATGACGGCACACAGAAGAGCGGCCGTGGAGAGATTCTCCACCATGATGAATGGAATGATGAAGGCACAGACTACCAAGATGTAGGGCATAGCATGGCGGTCGGCGCCACGCTCTGTCTGCATGGCACTCAACACCTGTGCCGTTGCGAGCACCAACGTGCCTTTGGCAATCTCAGAGGGCTGGAACTGCAAGCCGAAGATAGAGAGCCATCGTTGTGCGTCGTTGGTGGAGTGACCGGCGAAGTCGACCCATGCGAGCGTCGCAACAGAGATGAATAGCAGGATCGGTGTGGCGATCTTGAAGTACTTGCATTTGATGTTAAGGGTGACGATAGCCAGGAACACACCGATGCCCAGCAGGCCGATGTGCTTGATGATAGGCGCGACATAGCTTCCTCCTTTGTAGGTCAGCTCGGAAGAGGCCGAAAAGACCTCCACGATGCTGATGAGACAAAGGAAGAAAAACACCATCCAGATGACTTTGTCTCCCTTGAATATGTTTCCAAATTTCTTGTTGTCCACTTGTTATCTATGTTGAAAGGCCGGGGCAAAATTCCTCCGGGCCGTATCCTTTACAGGCTTCTGACTTGTTGCTTGAACTGCTCGCCACGGTCCTCCATGTTATGGAAGAGGTCGAAACTGGCGCAGCAGGGCGAAAGCAAAACCGTGTCGCCGGGACGGGCCATGTCGTAACATGCCTTCACGCAATCCTTCATGTTGTGCGTGTCACGTACGGGAATGCCCAGCTGATCGAAGAAGTTGTGGAGCTTCGTGTTGTCGGCACCAAGGTAAACCAGTCCCACGCACTTCTGCCGAACCAACTCTTTGATGGCGTTATAGTCATTGCCTTTGTCCTTACCGCCAAGGATGAGGATGACAGGTGTGCGCATGCTCTCCAAAGCATACCAGCAAGCATCGACATTGGTGGCCTTGGAGTCGTTGACATAATGCACGCCAGCCACGTCGCAAACCTTTTCCAGACGGTGCTCCACGCCCGGGAAGTCGCTCAGACTCTTTCGGATGATCTCTTTCTTGATGCCGCTGATGTTGGAAGCCAAGCCGGCGGCAAGAGAGTTATAGATGTTGTGCTTGCCGGTCAGTGAGAGTTCTTCCTGCTCCATATTGAATGGCGTGGGGTACTCAAGTTTGTATTGTCCTTCCTCGATATAGGCGATGCTTCCCTTTTCCTTCAGCTCAGAGAACGGGCACTGCACGGCCTTGATGTCGTATTTGTCGAGTTGCTTCTTGATGACAGGATCATCGTTCCAGTAGATGAAGTGGTCATCCGCTGTCTGGTTCTGGATGATGCGCATCTTGGCATCGGCATAGTTTTGGAATTTGAAGTCGTAGCGGTCGAGGTGATCGGGTGTGATGTTGAGCAGGATGGCGATGTTGGCACGGAAGTCGTACATGTTGTCGAGCTGGAAAGAACTCAGCTCGATGATATAGCATTCGTGCGGCTCCTCTGCCACCTGCAGAGCAAGGCTCTTGCCTATATTTCCGGCCAGCCCTACGTCGTATCCGGCACTCTTGAAGATGTGATAGATAAGCGAGGTGGTCGTTGTCTTGCCGTTGCTGCCTGTGATACAGATCATCTTGGCGTGAGTGTACCGTCCGGCGAACTCAATCTCGCTGATGATGTGTGTGTGCTGAGCCATTAGTTTCTGCACCATAGGAGCCTCTTTTGGGATGCCCGGGCTTTTGATGACCTCGTCGGCATTCAAGATTTTCTCTTCGGTGTGATGACCTTCTTCCCATTCGATCTGATGGTCGTCAAGCAGTTTCTTATACTTGTCCTTGATCGAAGAAGTGTCAGATACGAAAACATCGAAACCTTCTTTCTTTGCCAGCACGGCCGCTCCTGCGCCGCTCTCGCCGGCTCCTAATATAACGATTCTTTTCATTGCTGAACTACGTTTTTACTCTTTCGAGGTTTTTATATTTTAGTTTGCAGCACTGCCGTTAATGGTTGATGGCAGCGCTTTTGGCTTTTTACCAGTCAGACTGTTCGCTTTTGGGCTACACCTTATTATATATATATATATAGGAGTGTCGGTTCGATTGTATAATAGTTTTGAGTTGTTTATATAATAGCTTCAACCTGCTTATATAGTAACTTCGACTCGCTTATATCATAGTTTCGGTTCACCTTTTTTGAGTAGTCTTCCTTATCTTATCTTGAGCGTGATAATGGTCAGAGCCGCCAAGATGATGGTGACAATCCAGAAGCGGATCGTGATCTTTGACTCATGCTTGGGTGAGTGTGGACTCTTGATCAGGTATTTGCAGTCGGGGTCAAGCTGTTCGTCTGTCACACGGAAGTTGTCGTGGATAGGTGTACGCTTGAAGATACGCTGTTTCACGCCATGCCGCTTGCCGAGCTTATAGTACCATACCTGGCAGATGACGCTGAGGCTTTCCACGAAGAAGATGCCGCAGAGGATCGGCAGCAACAGCTCTTTGTGGATGATCACAGCGCATACGCCGATGATGCCGCCAATGGTCAGTGAGCCCGTGTCGCCCATGAACACCTGGGCAGGGTAGGCGTTGTACCATAGGAAACCGATGAGCGCTCCGACAAAAGCACACATGAAGACCACCAGCTCTTGCGAGCCTGGGATGTACATAATATTGAGATATGCTGCAAATTGGATATGCGAGCTCACATAAGCCAAGATACCTAAGGCCACGCCAATGATGGCCGAGTTGCCCGCGCACATGCCGTCCATACCGTCATTGAGGTTGGCTCCGTTGCTCACGGCGGTGATGACTAAGATCGTCATAACGACGAAGAGAATCCAACCGGCGGCTGTCTTATGCTTACCACAGAAAGACATCACTGAAGAGTAGTCGAGGTTGTGCCCTTTGACAAACGGAATTGTCGTCTTCAGCGTCTTGCGTGCTTCGGTGCGGTGCTTGACGACCACTTCCTGACCTTGGCGCTGAAGCACGATGTTCTCATTGGACTTCACGTCGGGCGAAGCCCAGAGCACCAGTCCGACAATCAGTCCGATGCCTACCTGACCCACAATCTTGTACTTGCCTTTCAGTCCTTCCTTGTTGCGATGGAAGATCTTGATGTAGTCGTCCATGCCGCCGAGAAAGCCCAGCCACACCGTGGTGATGAGCATCAAAATCAGATAGATATTGCGCAGACGACCTAACAGCAGCACGGGAATCAGAATGCTGACGATGATGATCACTCCACCCATTGAGGGCACTCCTATCTTTTTGACGCCAAAGGGATCGATCTTGGCATCGCGTTGCGTCTCGGTGATCTGTTTACTCTTCAGGTATTTGATGAACTTCTCACCAAACCATGCCGAGATGATCAGTGAGAGGATCAGAGCCAGCAACGCACGGAAGGAGATGTAGCCCCAGATGCGTGCACCGGAAATACCGAACTGCTCCAAAAAACGAAAGAGATAATATAGCATGTCTTAGCTCTTTTTGTTTATAGTCTTAGCATCCATTATTTATCACAGCCGGCGGCGGCAGTGTCTTGAGATGGATGGTTGATGCCGAAGATCTCACGCAAGACCTCATGGTCGTCGAAGTGGTGCTTGACGCCTTTTATCTCTTGATAGTTCTCATGTCCCTTGCCAGCCACGAGGATCACGTCGCCTTTCTGTGCCATCATACATGCAGTCTTGATAGCCTCTTTGCGGTCTACGATACTGATGACCTTTTGCATCTGTTGCGCATTCAGTCCGGCGAGCATGTCATTGATGATAGCCTGCGGATCCTCGAAACGGGGGTTGTCGCTGGTGATAATCACTTTGTCGCTCTGCTTGGCGGCTTCTTGGGCCATGAGCGGGCGCTTGCCGTGATCACGGTTGCCGCCTGCGCCACATACGGTGATGACGTGTCCTTTGCCGTTGAGCACCTCGTGGATGGCACTCAGCACGTTTTGCAAGGCGTCAGGAGTGTGAGCATAGTCGACGATGGCTGTGAAGCCTTTGGGCGACTGGATGGGTTCCAGACGTCCGCTGACACTGTGGAGCGTGCTCAAGATCACGAGGATCTCCTCAGGCTCCTTGCCCAACATACGTGCGGCGGCATATACAGCCAACAGGTTGCTGACGTTGAATTTACCGATGAACTGCACGCCGACCTCATGTCCGTCAATGTCGAGATACATTCCAGCGAAGTGCATCTCGATGATGCGGGCGCGGAAGTCAGCCATCTGTCGAATGGAGTAGGTCTTCACGGTAGCCTTTGTGTTCTGCACCATGATCATACCGTTCTTGTCATCGGCATTGGTGATGGCGAATGCAGACTTGGGCAGTCCGTCGAAGAAAGCCTTCTTGGCATTGCGATAGTTCTCAAAGGTCTTGTGATAATCGAGGTGGTCGCGAGTGAGGTTCGTGAAGATTCCACCCGTGAATTTCAGTCCGCCGATACGTTTCTGAGCGATGGCGTGGCTTGAGCACTCCATGAAGGCATACTCGCATCCTGCCTCTGCCATCTTGCCCAAGAGCATGTTCAGTTCGATTGGATCTGGTGTGGTGTGGTCAGCCGGAATGGCTTTACCGTCGATATAGTTGACGACAGTAGAGAGCAGACCGCATTTATATCCCATTTTGCGGAACATATTATATAATAAGGTGGCGATCGTTGTCTTACCGTTAGTACCAGTCACGCCGACGAGTTTGAGCTTCTTCGACGGATCACCATAGAAGAGTGTAGCTACGTGGCCTACGGCATCTTCTGTGGACGGCACCTGGAGGTAGGTGACGCCTTCGACTTTCTCTTCCGGCATGTCTTCGCAGAGCACGGCACTGGCGCCTTGCTCAATAGCCTTAGGGATGAAGCGATGGCCGTCTACCTGGGTACCTTTCATAGCAATGAACAGGTGACCATCCTTGACTTGGCGTGAGTCTATGTCCACGCCGGTGATGTCGGCATCCACGCCCCCTATGATAGAGGTGGGCTTGATGCCCTTGAGAAGCTCTTGTAGTTTCATTTCTTTCTATATTATTCTTTATATTTTGATTCTATCAGTTTTGTCTTTTCTTATTCCAATGTCAGCGTACACGTCTCGCGTCGGTGGATATATTGTCCTGGCGGGATGCTTTGCTTGACGACCTTTCCTCGTCCGATGATACGGCATTTCACGCCCCGTTGCTCCATGAGATAGACAGCGTCGCGTGCTCCCATGCCCATGACGTCGGGTACATGTTTGGTACTTGGCACGCCCTGATGGACAAGATCCACGTAGTGGGTGCCAGTCTTGGCCTGTCCCCACAGCGCACTGGTGTTGGCAATGTTGGCGATATAGTTGCGCTTGGTCTTGATGCCTAACTGCGAGAGCACGAAGTCGGCAGAGAGAATATTGCCGTTTTTCACTTGTGGGACGAAGACAGAAGCTGAGTCGCGTGCCTGTCTGACGTCGCGTCCCTCGCTCTGTGCCATGATACCCTCAGCGATATGATGGAAGACCACGCCGCTCATGCCGCCACCGGACGCGGGCAGTCCTCCTTTCTGTATACAGACGATACAGCTGTATTTCGGGTTGTCGGCGGGGAAGTAACCGGCGAATGACAGCAAGTAGTGCGTCATACCATTTTTATAGCCTGCCGTTCCTTTAGAGATCTGAGCGGTACCGGTCTTGCCGGCGACCTTGAAAGATGTCGATCCGGCTTTCTTTCCGAGTCCCTCGCTGACCACATGCTCCAGCATCACCTGCATCTTCTTAATGACCGCGGGTGAGGCTATCTGAGAATGTCCTTTGACCATCTGAGGCGGATATTCAGTGACCTCGCCGTTTTGGATCGACGCCTTGACGAAGCGTGGCTGCATCATGCATCCGTTGTTGGCGATGGCATTGTAGAACGTCAGCGTAGAGATCGGCGGCACCTGCGACTCATATCCTATACTCATCCACGGCAGAGCCGTGTTGCTCCAGTTGATCCACTCGCCGCGCTTGTTCTTCTTTGGCATACGGATCTTAGCCGGGCTGGCACCCACGATAGGGATGTGCAGATCCGAGGCAATGCCGGAGCGGTAGACGCCGCGAACGAATTTCTCCGGGTCATTGTGGTAGTACTCGTCGATGATTCGGCTCACACCGATGTTAGAGCTCACGCGCAGTGTGGTGGCCATATTCATGACGCCGTATCCACCGCGTCGCCAGTTGTGGTCCTTCATCTCCCTTCCGTACATTGGCCAGACGCCGTTGCCGGTGTCTACGATCTTGCTTGTGTCGCACATGCCGTCCTGCAATGCTGTCATGATGCTGACGGGTTTGAAGACCGATCCCGGCTCCATGAGGTCGCTGACGGCGTGGTTTTTGATCTCCTTATAGATGATCTGTCCATCGGGCGTGTAGCATTTGTCGATGTTGACGATGGCTTTGATGTCGCCCGTCTTCACCTCCATGACGATGGCCACGCCTACGTCGCCGTTGACTTCCGGCTGTTTGAGTTCTTCGATGACGGCTCTTTCGGCCAAGTCCTGAATGCCTACGTCGATGGTCGTGATGATGTCGTAACCGTTGACAGGCTCTTTGTCGATAATGTCGAGATACTTGTTGAGCACCTTGCGGCGGTGTCCGATGCCATTGGTACCACGGAGCAGTTTGTCGAACGACAGCTCCAGGCCACAGCGTGGCAGACGTCCACCGTCCTTTAGTGCATACATGTCGCCCACCGTGCGCTCAGCGAGTGTGCCGAAAGGATTCTCGCGTGAGTTCAGCTCCTCGCAGTGGAAACCGCTTTGGAACTTCGTGAGGTTGAATACCGGCAACTTCAATACCTCTGAGTAGGTATTGTAGTTGATGCGGTAGGGCCACACCGGCCAGTGTCGACTCCTTTTTTTTCGTCCTTTGTCGAGGTTGGCCTTGAACTCAGCGGGACTTTGTTCCGGAAAGATCTCGTGCAGTCCTTTGCAGATCTGCTTTTCCTTAGCGTCCCACAAGGAGTCGTTGCCTGCATCGTGAAGCTGCTGGAAGTCCATGAAGATCTTGAACTCGGGCAGCGAAGAGGCCAGCAGTTGTCCGTCGCAACTGAGGATATTTCCTCTGACGGGCTGAATGACTACATTGTCCCGTTTCACGCGGTCTGCCACCTTCATCCAGTAGACCCGTTTAGCCGTCATGATGTATCCAGCCTTGATAAGCACGCCGAGGGAGATGATGGTCATCAGCATACAGATGACACTGTAGCGTGGCATGATTTTCTGGTTGTTGAATTTGCTCATGTCGTTATTTGTCCTCCTCGGGTACTTCTATTTTATAAGGAGGCGCGCTGGGAATCTTCAGCACACTGTCCTTGTTGTTTTTCAACAGGTCGATGACATTGCTCTCGCGGCTGATCTCTGTGAGTTGGCTGGTGCTGGAGAGTGCCTTGTATTTGGCGTCCTTGAGTTTCACCTGCAGCTTGTCGATCTGTATGAGGTCTTGCTGACAGCTGTATCTGCTGCCGATATACACGATCAGAAACGCGCCGATGAGCATGAAGAGCCATATCTGCCTTCTGACGAACGACGTGTAGAGGATGTCTCCACCCAAGATTTTCTTCAGAGAGAAGAGTCGAGATTGCGGTGCCTCGTCCTCAGTGGCCTGTTCTTCGATGATCTCTTTTAGCGAGGGCAGGCTTTCTGCCTGCTTGTTCTCTCTTTTGTCGGCGTTTTCGGTGGCCTGTCCGTTTGGCTTTTCTTTGTCAGCAGTGGCAGTTGTATTATTCGCCTTGTCGTCCGCCGGAGTCCCCAGAATGTCCTTTAGGGATCTGGTGCCATCCTTGTTGTTGGTTATATTGTTGTTTATTTGCTCTTGTTTCTTCATTTTTTCTCAGCGATTCTCAGTTTAGCGCTACGGCTTCTCGGGTTGCGTGCTTGTTCGTCATCGTCTGGCGTGATGACCTTGTTGCAGACCAGTGTGAAGGGAGTCTCTGTTCTTCCGTAGAAGTCCTGCACGGTCTTGCCCTCTGCATTTCCCGTTTTCATCATGTTTTTGACGATGCGGTCTTCGAGCGAGTGATAGGTGATGACGCTCAGTCGTCCGCCCGGTCGGAGCAACTCTGTGGCTGCGGCAAGCATTTCCTTGAGCGCGCTCATCTCGTGATTCACCTCGATACGCAGAGCCTGGAACAGCTTTGCCGTATCTTTCTTCTCCCGTTCTCGTCGGAAGAGCGGCTCTACGGTGTTGAGGAAATCGCTTGTAGTGAGGATGGGCTTGTCGGTCCGTGCCTTGACGATAGCGGCGGCAATGCGTCTTGCCGACCGCAGTTCACCATAGAGATAGAAGATATCTGCTAATTGCGACTCAGTGGCTGTGTTGACGATGTCGGCCGCCGTGGTTCCCGCCCGCTTGTTCATGCGCATGTCCAGCGGAGCGTTGAAACGGAAAGAGAAGCCGCGGCTCTCGTCGTCGAAATGATGACTTGACACGCCGAGATCACCGAGCAGTCCGTCGATATGGTCCACGCCGTAGTATCGCATCCAGTTTTTCAGGTATTTGAAGTTGGAGCGTACAAACGTAAAGCGCGTGTCGTCGACGAAGCGCTTGCCCTCGCCTTCCGTGGTGAGGATGTTTTGCTCAGCATCAGCGTCCTGGTCAAAGCTGTAGAGATGAGCCGTACTGTCCATTCGTGAGAGAATCTCTCTCGAATGTCCGCCGCCGCCGAATGTGACATCAACGTAGACGCCTCCGGGCTGAATATTCAGTCCGTTGACGCTCTGTTTCAGCAGCACAGGAATGTGATATTCTTCTGTTTTTTCCATCTTTACGTTGCTTTGAGCCGTGCTTTTAGCGTGGCTACACATCTTTATATAGCGTATTTGGGTTCAAAGTTACATAAAAATCCCCATTTATCTCCATTTTAGGGCTATATTTTTTCGATTCTCTTCTTACCTTTAGTGGCCTCATAGCATGGTGTCTTATCAAAGATATGGCTGTCTTAACTTTGCGGTGTGCCCTTTTTTCTACTTTTCTTGTAATTTTAGTGCCAAAATTGAAGAAATATGAAAAAGAAATGTTATTTTTGCATCTGATTAGTATCTTATGGAATAACATGGACGTAAGCACAGAAAACATCCAAGGGGAAAGTATCGAGGAGTCTTTTCAGAAGACGGTAGACGTGAGGAAGATTCTTGAAAGCAAGCTGGGACGGCGCTCAAAATATGTGCCGGCTTTCCTCGTGTCGTGGCTTCGTCGCATCGTTCATGAGGATGAAGTCAATGATTTTTTGTGGAAGCATCGTCATCAGTTCGGTACGGAATGGCTCAAGGAATGCGTGAAGTACCTCGACATGCAAGTAACGATTGAAGGCAAGGGAAACCTGCCCGACAAGAATGACGGCAAGCTCTACACCTTTGTGAGCAACCATCCGCTGGGTGGTGAGGACGGTGTTTGCCTCGGAGCAATCATCGGTGATCACTACGACGGGCGCTTCCGTTATCTCGTCAACGACCTGCTGTTGTTCCTTCCCGGCCTGCGTCCGGTGTGCATCGGCATCAACAAGACAGGTAAGCAAAGCCGTAACTTCCCCGCCATGGTGGAGGCCGGCTTCCAGAGCGGCAACCATATGCTCATGTTTCCCGCCGGTCTTAACTCCCGTATGGTCAATGGCCACATCCATGACCTGCCGTGGAAGAAGACATTCATCTCCAAGAGTGTAGAGTATCATCGTGACGTAGTCCCCATCTACTTCAGCGGACGCAACTCCAACCGTTTCTATCGTATCGCCTGTTGGCAGAAACGTTTGGGGCTGAAGGTGAACATCGCCATGCTGTTTCTTGTCGATGAGATGTATCGCAACGTACACAAGAAGTTCCGCGTCGTCATCGGCAAGCCGATCCCATGGCAAACGTTTGACAAGAGCAAGACGCCGAAGGAATGGGCACTTTTTGTAGAGAGTAAGGTTTACGAACAGGCAGGCCCGGCAGGCCTACGGGGAGAGTGAACGCAACCAATATTAGCAGAAATGGAAGAAGAGATTATCCAACCCATCAGCAAAGAACTGCTGAAAAGTGAATTGACTCCTGAACGCTGTCTGCGTACAACCAACAAGAGCCACAACGAGATTTATGTCATTCGTGCCACGGAAGCGCCGCACGTAATGCAGGAGATAGGCCGTCTGCGCGAGATTGCCTTCCGCACGGCAGGTGGCGGAACGGGTAAGTCGGTCGACATCGATGAGTTCGACACGATGTCAAACGGCTGCAAGCAGCTGATCGTGTGGAATCCCGAAGCCGAGGAGATCATAGGCGGCTACCGCTATCTCTTTGGTGAGGATTGGCAGATCAATGCTGAGGGCCAGCCCAATCTGGCCATGAGCCACATGTTCCACTTCTCTGATGAGTTCATGCGTGACTATGCCCCATATACCGTGGAGCTGGGCCGCTCGTTTGTCTCTTTGGAATATCAGAATATCAGAAAGAACACCAAGAGCATCTTCGCCTTGGATAATCTGTGGGATGGACTGGGTGCGCTGACGGTCATCAACCCACGCTGCAAATACTTCTTGGGCAAGATGACGATGTACCCGTCGTTTGTGCGTCGTGGTCGTGACATGATACTCTACTTCCTGCGCAAGCATTTCGGTGGTGCAGATCAACTCGTTGCACCGATGAAACCGGTGATAATCGACACACCTGAAGACGAGTTGCGTCAGATTTTCTGCAAAGATGACTTCAAAGCCGACTATCGTATTCTCAATCATCAGGTGCGTGAGTTGGGTTATAACATCCCGCCGCTGGTCAACGCCTACATGAATCTGAGTCCTACGATGAAGTTCTTTGGCACAGCCGTCAACTATGAGTTTGGTGATGTCGAGGAGAGCGGTATCCTTATTGCTGTCGACGAGATCTTTGAGGAAAAGCGCATCCGGCATATCAACAGCTTTGTCAAGGAGCATCCCGAGGCGCTGAAGATGCCAATGCCAAAGAAGAGTTAAGGAAGGAGCTTGTCGCTTCTCTCCATTCATAATAGTGAAATGCGGTGAGCAAGACCATTTGTCTGTGCTCACCGCATTTCTATTTTACTTCATTATTCGAATTCTTCCGGGGACATTATACGCTGGATTTTTAGTAACTTACGATCTGTTCTTGTTCTCTTACACTATCGGCAGCGCGATGCCATTGATCTTTTGATAGACGTCGAGGGCATAGACATCAGTCATACCACTGATATAGTCTACGACAGCCATCAGGCGGGTTTCGAGGTCATCGCTATGGATGTCGTACTGACTGCTGAACCGCTTGATGAGCTGCTGGCTATGGAACTTCTCGGGATGAACAGCCGCGTTGACAAGCGTCTGCATCAGTGTTTCCATGATCTTGTAACCGCTTAGTTCCACGTCGAGCACCGGTTTGCTCTGATAGATCTTGGCATAAGATGTCTTCACACAGCGTTGATAAGCCTGGCGCAACGGCTCGCTCATGTTGCTGATGAGGCTGCCTTTGAATTCTCCGTTGAGGATCTGCTCCTCATGCTCCACAAAGGTTTTCACGCATTCGTGCTCAAGCAGTCCCACCACACAGGCGCGCATATACACGACCTGCTCGTTTCGGTCCGTCACCTTCTCGTCCTTCAGCCGCTGCAGGATATGGTTGCGCCCATCCTCATCAAAGAATCCGAGCAGCAGGTCAGAGGTCTCCGCAAAGGTCAGAATCTTCAGCTTGTGCGAGTCTTCGATGTCCATGATCTCATAGCAGATGTCGTCGGCTGCCTCCATCAAGTAAACCAGTGGGTAGCGACAGTAGCTTAACTGCGACCTGTTTTCGTTGCTGCATATCATGCCAAGCTCAGTGGCAATCCTGCGAAACACCTCTGCCTCACTTTGGAAAAAGCCAAATTTGCCATGCTCTCCGGCCATGCTGCTGGCAAAGGGATATTTCACGATAGAGGCCAGCGTGGAGTAAGTCATCGCGTATCCTCCCGGGCGCCGGCCTACAAAGCGGTGGGTCAGCAGGCGGAACGCGTTGGCGTTACCCTCGAAGTGCGTCAGGTCATCCCAAAAACCGGGGCTTACCTGCTTCTTCAGAGAGCTGCCCTCACCCTCGGAGAAGTAAGTCTGGATAGCCTTCTCTCCGGAGTGTCCGAAGGGCGGATTGCCCATGTCGTGAGCTAGACCGGCCGTTTGCACGATGGTGCCGATTTCCTCAAAGAGCGTACCGCTCAGTTCGGGATGCTTCTCGATGAGCTGTCGCGCCACGTCGTCGCCCAAGGATTTTCCGAGCGAGCTCACCTCCAGCGAGTGTGTAAGTCGGTTGTGGACAAAGATGCTGCCCGGTAGCGGGAACACCTGCGTCTTGTTTTGTAGTCTTCGGAAAGGCGCGGAGTAGATCAGACGGTCGCCGTCGCGTTTGAACTCCGAGCGGGCGTCATGTCTGAGCGGATGGCGGAGCTCCTGTCCGAGACGCTTGTTTGAGATCAGTTGTTGCCAGTTCATATCGTTGCTGCTGAGTGTTTTCTCGCAAAGTTACTCTTTCTTTGTCTTCTATCCAACGTTTTTCGTCTTTTTAATCAAAAAAATAAAGCAATGTGGGGATAATTGCTTAATTTTGCATCTAATATGGTTAAAATCAAAGTAGTCAACACGGGGCATCAGCCCTTACCAGCCTACGCTACCCCTCAGAGCGCCGGTCTGGATTTGCGCGCCAACATCGAGGCGCCGATCACGCTGCATCCTTTGGAGCGTCGCTTAGTGCCTACGGGTCTTCACATCGCCTTGCCGGACGGCTACGAGGCACAGGTGCGTCCGCGCAGCGGCTTGGCTTTGAAGCATGGCATCACCGTGCTCAACACGCCGGGCACCATAGACGCTGACTATCGTGGTGAGATCATGGTGCTGCTCGTCAACTTCTCCAACGAGGACTTCGTGGTGAAAGACGGGGAGCGCATCGCCCAAATGATCATCGCCCAATATGCCAAAGCCGCATTTGAAAGCGTGGAAGTGCTCGATGAAACTGAGCGTGGCGAGGGAGGATATGGACACACGGGTGTAAAATAGCACAAAGAACATGAAGCAACTTCGCATCTTTCTTTTCTGCCTGCTCAGCCTGTTGCTCGTGCCGGGCATGCTTGCCGCCAAGGACCGCAAGCGCCCCGCTGCCAAGAAAGCAACGGTCAGGACGACTGTCTCCCTGCCGCCGTTGAGCTATAACGACAGCCGCCGGTATGACTTCTTCTTCTTGGAGGCGATCCGCCAGCAAGAGGCAGGGCACTATGATGCAGCCTTTGACTTGCTCAACCATAGCCTTGACGTCAACCCCAACGCGGCTGAGGCCTGGTACTTCAAAGCCATGTATCTCTCCCAGCTTAAGCAAGACACACTGGCGATGAGATGCCTCGAAAAGGCCACGATGCTCAGCCCGGAGAACGATACCTTCCAGGAACGGCTCGCCCAGTTCTATATCGGCACCGGCAACTACGCTCAGGCAATCCAGTCCTACGAGCGTTTCTTTGCCGTCAACCGCGACCGCAGTGATGTGCTGAACATCCTCGTTCAGCTTTATAAGCAACAGCAGAACTATCCGATGATGCTCAACACCATCGGACGGCTGGAGCAGATCGAGGGTCCCAACGACTCTTTCACGTTGGGCAAGATGAGCGTCTACGAGTTGATGGGCGACAAAAAGATGGCCTATAAAACACTGAGGGGACTGGCCGACAGCCACCCTAATGATCCCGGTTTCACCGTGATGTTGGGCAACTGGCTCATGCAGAACAAGCGTGGCAGTGAGGCTTACAAGCTTCTCACGCAAGTGCTGAAGGCCGATCCGACCAATGTCTACGCCCAAAGTTCCATGTATGATTATTATCGCGCCACGGGTCAGGACTCTTTAGCCCGCCGGATGATGACAGAGGTGCTCTTGGGCAAAAACACGCCGGCACAGACGCGCGCCATGTTTCTCAAGCAGGCTGTGCAGGAGTGCGACGCCAAAGGCGACTCGCTCGGCGTGGTGAGACTGCTCGACCGTATGCAGCAGGCAATGCCACGCGACACTGATGTGGCTGAGATGCGCGTAGCTTACTACACGCTCAAGAAGATGCCGGTGGCGATGATCGACACTGCGCTCGTCTGTCTCTTGAAGCTTGCGCCTGACAATGGCAGTGCCCGTTTCCAGCTCATCCAAAACAATTGGTCGAAGCAAAACTGGAAAGAGATAGCAGCGCTCAGTGAGCCGGGTATGCTCTATAACCCCGATGAAATGGCGTTTTATTACTTCACGGGTCTGGCTCGTTACTATCAGAAAGACGACGACGGCGCTTTGGATGCCTTCCGGCGCGGCACTTCGGTCATCAACTCTAAGAGCAATCCCGACATCGTAAGCGACTTCTATGCCATCATGGGAGAGATCTACCACAACAAAGGGCAGAACGATAAAGCTTACGCCGCGTTTGACAGTTGCTTGCAGTGGAAGCCCGACCAGGTGATGACGCTCAACAACTATGCTTACTTCCTGAGCGTTGATGGCAAAGATCTCAAAAAGGCCGAGGAGATGAGTGCCAGGACGATCAAGACCGAACCGAAGAATTCTACCTACCTCGACACCTATGCCTGGATATTATATAAGGAGGGCCGCTACACCGAAGCCAAACTCTATATCGACCAGGCTTTGGCCAACCTCTCGGACTCTGCCATGCGTGCAGACCTGCTGGAGCACGCCGGAGACATCTATTGGGCCGCCGGACTGCGTGAGCAAGCGCTGAAATATTGGACGCAGGCCGTGAAGGCGGGTAGCAGCAATGCCGCTGCGCTGCGGCAAAAAATCGCCGGTGGATTGACGGGAAAACATAACAGTAAACGAAATAACAGAAGATAAAACGATGAAAAGAATTCATATCATTCTCACACTCCTCGTCGGCCTGATGGCGTTTACCTCGTGTGGCGCACAGAAGGTTGCCGTAAAGGATACTGTAATCTTGCCCTCCGCCACTAAGGAGAATCCCAAGGTTGCGAAAGCTGACCATCTTCAGCAATTGGCATTTGTACAGCGCGTCAGCGACCAAAAGGTGTATGCTCAGAACATTGTCAGCTCCATGTCGTTCACCGCTGTCATGGGCGACAAGGAGATCACCGTGCCGGGATCGCTGCACATGCGCCGCGACAAGGTCATCCGCTTGCAGTTGTTCATTCCGCTCTTGGGCAGTGAGGTGGAACGCCTGGAGTTTACGCCCGACTATGTGCTGGTCATCGACCGAATGCACAAAGAGTATATCAAGGGCGATTACAACCAGTTGGACTTCCTCCGCGATAATGGTCTGAACTTCTATTCCCTTCAGGCCTTGTTTTGGAATCAGCTCTTCCTCCCGGGTACGCAGAAAGTGGGCGAGGGCGATCTGTCGAGATATGTGGTGAATGCCGATGAAACGGGCACTTTAAGACCCATCTCGCTGCAAAACGGCAACATGAGTTTTACGTGGAAAGCTGACACGGCCAGTGCTCGCATCTTGCAGACTGATGTCAACTACAAGAGTGCCGCGCACGGCAATTCTTCGTTGGTGTGGCTCTACTCCGACTTCAAGACGCTTGGCAACAAGATGTTCCCGGCCACACAGTCTTTCTCTTTCACTACTACGGCAACGAAGAAAGCACAGAAGTGCACCGTTACACTGGAGTTGGGAAAATTCAAGACCGACAGCGACTGGGAAGAGCAGTCAACAGTGTCTGACCGCTATAAACAGATGGACGTAAAGGATGTTTTTGGTAAAATACTCAGCATGTAAATGAGACGAATAGTTACCTTCTTGATCACTGTGAGCCTCGCGCTCACCCTAAATGCGCAAAAACGGCACAAGACTGCCACGGTGCGGAAGACCAACCGTACCGAGCAGACTACGCGTCGAAAGGTGGCCGCTGCTTCGGGGCTGGCAAGATCCACGGACAGCAACGGTCGGAGAAGCAGGTGGAAAAACGGACATTCCAACGCTGGAAGCCGCAACGCGACGGTCTACACCAATGCCTCTATCCGTGGACTGCAGAACCAGCGGGCTGCCATACAGAAGAAAATACGGGAGCAGGAGGCAGCTTTGAAGAAAAACAAAGCTGATGTCGCTGAGCGCCTGCAGCATCTGATGGCTATCAACGGGGAGATCGATCAGCGGCAGCACAACATCGAGGGGATTCAAAAGGACATTCATCATATCGAGGGAGACATTGGTATCCTCAACTCGCAGCTGAAGACCTTAGAGCAACAGTTGCGCGACCGACAGCAGAAATACATCAAGTCGATGCGCTATATGGCGCGCCACCGCTCGGTGCAGGACCGCCTGATGTTTATTTTCTCGGCAAAGAACTTCTATCAGATGTACCGTCGCCTGCGCTTCGTACGCGAGTATGCCCAGTATCAAAGAGCACAGGGCGAGGCTGTCCGCGCCAAGCAGGGACAGGTCAACAACAAGCATCGTCAACTGCAAAACGTCAAAGGACATAAGAACACCTTATTATATAAAGGACAGCAGGAGAAACGCAAGCTCGAAGGCAACAAGGCGGAACAGCAGCAGGTGGTGGCCAGCTTGCAGCAACAGCAGAAGACGATACAGACCGTCATCGCTGAACAGCATAAGAAAGATGCCGCACTCAACGCCAAGATCGACCAACTCGTGGAGATAGAGGTACAGAAGGTGCGTGCCCGTGCTGCTGCCGAGGCAAAGCGTAAGGCTGCCGCTGAGGCTGCCGCCAAACAGCGTGCTGCCTTGCTGGCACAGAGAAAGGCTGCTGCCGAAGCCGCTGCGCGCGAGAACGCGCGCCGCATTGCTGAGGCCCGTCAACGTGAGGCTCAGCTCAAGGAGCAGGCCCGTCAGGCTGCCTTGGCTGAGGCGGCTGCACAGCGTGCCCGTGAGGCTGCTGCGGCAAAGGCCCGTCAGGAGGCTGCCGCAAAGGCGTTGGCCAATGAGCGTGCGGCTCAGCAGGCTGCTGCCCGTGAGCTCGCAGCCCGTGAGGCTGCGGAGCGCGAGGCTGAGGCACGTAAGGCGGCCGCTGAGCAGGCTGCCCGTGAGGCAGAGTCGATGCGCCGTGCTGCTGAACTGAAACAACAGGCCGACGCACAGCGCGCTCAGCAGGAGATCAAGCAGGTGCAACAGCAGAACCAGGAGGCACAGCAGTTCTCTACCGTTGACCGCATGATGAACAATGGCTTCGAAGCCAACCGCGGACGACTGCCAATGCCGATCACTGGCAACTATCGCGTCGTGAGCCACTTCGGACAGTACAACGTGGATGGACTGAAAGGCGTGATGCTCGACAACAAGGGCATCAACATCATGGGTAGCCCCGGCGCGCAGGCACGTTGTGTCTACGATGGTGAGGTCAGCGCAGTCATTGGCTATGGCGGTAACATGGTGGTGATGGTGCGTCACGGAGCCTATATCTCGGTATACTGTAACCTGAAGTCGGTCAGCGTCAGCCGTGGACAGAAGGTGCGCACACGCCAGATCCTCGGCACTGTCGGCCCTGATCATATCCTTCAGTTCCAGTTACGCAAGGAGAGAACAAAGCTCAATCCTGAGGCATGGCTCGGCAGATGACAGAGTAAACAGACGGAGCGACGTCTTGTTATAAGACATAGTAACATAGTAAACAGACATAGTTACAAATTAGGCAGATGTCGTAACAGCGCACACTCATAGGTGCGCTTATTACTGCATCTGCCTATTTTCGTATTCCTGTCTATTTACTTTGTTTTGTTGTGTAAACTGACATTTTTCGGCCAATTTTTAGGCGATTTCCAGAAACAACATGGGTGTTGGCCGAAAAGAAGCCCAAAATGAAGAGTTTTTTATAATTACTTGTGTATTAGCGAATTGCACGTTTGTACTTCGATAATCTTCTTTTGTACTTGTTAAAATAGACTGTTTACTTCGCCGAAATGCCCGTTTTTGGCGGTCAAAAAGGTACTTTGACCGCATGAAAAAGGTACTTTGATGAAAAATTCTCTAGAGAATTTCTTGTCAAAGTACCTTTTTCTTAGCATCATCTCGGCGTTTTGATCATGAAAAATCGATGAAATTGCACTTTCATCCTTCTTTCTCCGTTTTCCGCTTCTCTAGATTGCAACTTCTTGCGGACGTGTTTTTGTCGGATAAAATGGTGTTGCTCATCTCCAGTCCTTCCAGCACTTGCAGGTAGGTCGTGAAGGCATGGTCGACTTCACTGATCTTGATGAATTCATCGGCACTGTGGGAGCGCGACGACTCGCCGGGGCCGAGCTTCAGTGAAGGGAAGGGCATCAGCGCCTGATCACTGAGCGTCGGCGAACCGAAAGGCTGCAGGCCAAGCGACACACAACGCTTGACGAGCGGATGCTCCGGGTCGATGCGCGAGGAGTGCAAGCGGAACGAATGCGCGTGGACATCACTCTTGACATGCGAGCGAACGATGTCGTAGACCTCCTCATTGGTGTAGTATTCGTTGGTGCGCACATCGACGAGCATCCGGCATTCGTCCGGGATGACGTTGTGCTGCGTGCCCGCATGGACCACCGTCAGCGTCATCTTCGTAGGACCGAGGAAAGGACTCACCTTCTCGAACCGAAAATCCCGAATCCATCGCATGTCGTCGAGTGCCTCATAGATTGCGTTGACGCCCTCGTTGCGTGCCGCATGACCACTCTTGCCGTGGCTGACGACGTCGAGCACCATCAGTCCTTTCTCCGCTATGGCCGGTTGCATGCCTGTCGGCTCACCCACGATGGCCACGTCGATATGCGGCAACAGCGGCAAGACACGGCTGATGCCGTCCATTCCCGACACCTCTTCCTCGGCAGAAGCCAGGTAGACGAGGTTATAGGGCTGCGTGCGCAGCGTCATATAGCGAAACACTTGCAATAGTGTGACCAAGCCGCCGCCGCAGTCATTGCTGCCCAAGCCGAAGAGCTGATCGCCCTCACGTGTCGGCTTGAAAGGGTCGTGAACCCACGAAGCGGCCGGTTTCACCGTGTCGATATGCGCGTTGAGCAGGATCGTCGGCTTGGTACTGTCATAGTCCGGGCAAATCGCCCAGACGTTGTTGGCCTCGCGGTGCGTGGCGAGTCCATAGGTGTTCATCTGTTGTTGCATCACGTCGGCGGCCTCTTTCTCGTTGCGGCTGACCGATGGCGTGGCGATGAGGCGGGAGAGTAGCCCCACGGCGTCGTTGATATAGTCTTGGTGTCTCATGTTGCGGAAATAGAAATGGTTATGCAAGCAAAATTAATAAAAACTGCCTAAACATTTCACTTTTTAATAAGAATTCTTTATCTTTGCAACAATAAATAATACATAGGTACTATGCAGAATAGAAGTCATCTGTCTGTGCTGATACATGAGCAGGCAAAGAAGTACGGCTCACGGGGTGCTCTGACGTTCCGTACGTTTGGTAGCTTGAAATGGAAGACTGTTTCCTGGAAACAGTTTTCTTTGCGTGTCAAGCAAGTAAGCAATGCCATGCTGAATTTGAGCATCAAGCCCCAGGAAAATATTGCTGTGTTCTCCCAAAACTGCGTACAGTATCTCTACACCGACTTTGGCGCGTATGGCATCCGGGCATGCTCTATTCCTATCTATGCCACCAGTTCGGAACAGCAGATACAGTTCATCATCAACGACGCACAGGTGCGTTTCCTCTTCGTCGGTGAGCAGGATCAATACAACAAGGCACACCGCGTGTTTGCCTTGTGCCCCTCGCTGGAGCGTATCATCATCTACGACGACAGCGTGCGCATCAGTTCGCATGACCCCAACGCCCTCTACTTCGAAGACTTTCTGAAGCTCGGCGAGGATCTGCCGCGTCAGACCGAGGTGGAAGCGC
Organism: Prevotella sp.; assembly: GCA_052355365.1. Classification (GTDB taxonomy): domain Bacteria; phylum Bacteroidota; class Bacteroidia; order Bacteroidales; family Bacteroidaceae; genus Prevotella. The sequence goes on from DAWDCC010000016.1 coordinate 32,847, forward strand.
TCTACAAGCAGGCCAACGACGATGATCTCTGCAATATCCTCTACACCAGTGGCACCACGGGCGACAGCAAAGGCGTGATGCTCAGCTATGGGCAGTATGCAGCAGCCATGAAGGCCAACGGCGCCTGTGTGCCTGTCACGGAGAACGACCGTGTCATCGACTTTCTGCCCTTCACCCATATCTTTGAGCGCGGATGGGCCTATCTGGCCTTGGGCGAGGGAGCACAGCTCATCATCAACACCTATCCCAAGGAAATCCAGGAGAGCATGCGCGAGACACATCCTACCTCCATGTCGAGCGTGCCGCGCTTTTGGGAAAAGGTCTATCAGGCTGTCAAGGACAAGATGGACCGCTCAAGTGCATGGCAACAAAAACTTTTCTATCACGCGCTGAGCGTCGGCAAGAAATATAATGTAGACTATATCTGCAACGGCAAGCGCCCGCCGTTGCCCTTGGCATTGGAATATAAAGTACTGGATAAGTCAGTCCTTAGTCTTGTGCGCAAGGTGATGGGGCTGGAACACCCCAATATCTTTCCTACGGCGGGTGCTTACGTGTCCCCGGAAGTGGAGACTTTCGTCCATTCCCTCGGCATCAACATGATTGTGGGCTATGGCTTGACAGAGAGTCTGGCCACCGTTTCTTGCGACCATATCGGTGAGAAGATCACCATCGGATCGGTGGGCCGGCCTATTCAGGGCATAGAGGTGAAGATCGGAGAAAACAGCGAGATTCTGCTCAAAGGCCCGACGATCACCAAGGGATACTACCATCGCGATGAGCTCAACAAGCAGGCTTTCGATGAGGAGGGCTTTTTCCATACCGGTGACGCCGGCTATCTCAAGGACGGAGAGCTCTTCCTCAAAGAGCGCATCAAGGATCTCTTCAAGACCAGCAACGGCAAATATATCGCCCCGCAGATGGTAGAGTCGCTGTTGCTCGTGGATAAGTTCATCGATCAGGTGGCTGTCATCGCCGACCAGCGTAAGTTTGTCTCCGCGCTGATCGTGCCGGAGTTCCGCTTGTTGGAGGACTATGCACGGGCACACAACATCAAGTTTGAGCGTCGTGAAGACCTTTGTGAGAACAAGGAAATCCACGACATGATGATGGAGCGCATCGAGACACTGCAGCAAAGCTTGGCCAACTACGAGAAGATCAAGCGCTTCACGCTGCTCGCTCACCATTTCTCGATGGAATCGGGAGAATTGACCAATACGCTGAAGATGCGTCGTCCTGTCATCTATAAGAACTATGCGGCAGTCATCGACAAGATGTATGAATGCTAAGCAGAAGCGATTGGCAACGACAAACAACGAATCATATCATTTAGGAAATAATGTCTTCCCTTGCAGTATTTCACGCCCCTCTCCTTGGGAGAGGGGTTGGGGGGAGGCTTTTGATTATAAATTAAGAACAATGATCACAGCAGATCAATTGAAAGATGTGATGGATCGTACAGAGAAACTCCATCATTATCTCAATATCGACCAAAAGAAAGTAGAGTTTGAAGAAGAGCAGCTTCGCACGCAGGCGCCCGACTTTTGGGATGACCCGAAGCGCGCCGAGGCACAGATGAAGAAAGTCAAGGGCATACAAAAATGGCTCGACGGCTATAAGACCGTCAGGCAACAAGCCGATGAACTGCAGCTCGCCTTCGACTTCTACAAGGAGGACATGGTGACCGAGCAGGAAGTCGATGACGACTACGCCAAGGTCATCAAGTCCATCGAAGACCTGGAACTCCGCAACATGCTGCGCCAGGAAGAGGACTCGATGGACGCTGTGATGAAGATCAACTCCGGCGCCGGTGGTACTGAGAGCCAGGACTGGGCCTCGATGCTCATGCGTATGTATATGCGCTGGTGCGATGCCCACGGCTATAAGGTGACGATCACCGACATGCAGGAAGGTGAGGAGGTCGGCATCAAGAGCGTGACGATGACCGTCGAGGGCGGTGAGTATGCCTATGGCTTCCTCAAGAGTGAGAATGGCGTGCACCGTTTGGTGCGTGTCTCACCCTACAATGCCCAGGGCAAGCGCATGACGAGCTTTGCCAGTGTCTTCGTCACTCCGCTCGTCGACGACACCATCGAGGTGTATGTCGATCCGGCCCGCGTGAGCTGGGATACGTTCCGCTCCAGTGGTGCCGGCGGTCAGAATGTCAACAAGGTGGAGTCGGGTGTGCGCCTGCGTTACCAGTATGAAGACCCCGACACGGGCGAGAAAGAGGAGATCCTCATCGAAAACACCGAGACGCGCGACCAGCCCAAGAACCGCGCCAAGGCCATGTTGCTGTTGAAGAGTCAGCTCTATGACCGTGCCATGAAGAAGCGCATGGAGGCACAGGCCAAGATTGAAGCAGGAAAGAAAAAGATAGAGTGGGGAAGCCAGATACGAAGCTATGTCTTTGACGATCGTCGTGTGAAAGACCACCGCACGGGCTATCAGACTTCTGATGTGGACGGCGTGATGGACGGAAAGATCGACGGATTTATCAAAGCCTACTTGATGGAGTTCCCCGAAGAGGAGCAGGCTCACCTGTAAGCAGGGTGGGGTTGCAGGCTCATATCAACACTTACCTTACCTAAAAAATTAAAAATTATGAGTAGTAAGAAGAAAAACAACAGTCACATCCCGGCTGAAGCCGTGAACAATGTGGCGCCGCAGGCGAAAAGAGCGAATCACGAGACCAAACAGAAAGACCAGGGCGACAAGATCGTGAAGATCATCTTTGCCGCGCTGATTGTGCTGGCTATCATCTATGTCATCTGGTCCTTCTTCTTCGTGCAGTAAGCCGTGGGGCGTAGCCTGCGGAAGAATGCAAATCCTATTAAAACACACAGTGTGATGAGTGGACTGGAGATAGAACGGAAATTCCTCGTGAAGAAAGGCGACGCGTACAAGCGCGCCGCCTTTTCTTCTTCACATATTCAGCAAGGATATATCCCTGCCGAGGGTGCCACGGTGCGTATCCGTGTGCGTGACGACAAGGCTTATCTCACCATCAAGGGCAAGAGTCGTGACGGTGGGATGACACGTTATGAGTTTGAAAAAGAGATTACGCTTGACGAGGCCAGCCATCTCATGAAGCTCTGCCAGGGAGGCGTCATCGACAAGCATCGCTATCTGGTCAAGAGCGGAAGCCATACCTTCGAGGTGGATGAGTTTCATGGAGCTAACGACGGACTGGTCATGGCGGAGGTGGAACTCGGCAGTGAGACGGAGGACTTTGTGAAGCCAGACTTCATCGGACCGGAGGTCACCGGAGATCCTCACTTCTACAATTCCCACATGCTTGCCCACCCTTTCTCCACTTGGAAAGAGTTAGTGCCAGAGGAATACCGATAAGCTGCCCAAGCACCACGCCGATGTTATCGGCAACCCAGTCCATGATGTCACCGCTGCGGTTGCCGCCTGTGCATGTAGCTTGAATGATTTCTATCAAGCCGCCCATGATCACAGGCAACAAAAGCGTATAGATCCATACTTGCTTGTTGAGCGGTCGTATATGCTGACGCCCGTATTCTGCCCATACGATGGTGCACAGACCACCGTAAAGAACGAAGTGTGTCCATTTGTCGATCATACTGACGTCGTTCAAGGGCGTTTCCGGAATGGGGATCAGACAGAGCACCCATATCACCGCAACGCTGAGCACTGACAATGGGTAAGATGTTAGGATCTTGTGCATATCTGTTATCTTTTATTGCTTTTTCCTGCAAAATTACAATATTATTTTATAATTTTGCAATCAAATAGCAATGAGTTGTATGTTATGTCAGAAGAAAGAGCAAGTTTCGGAAGTAAGATAGGCATGATATTGGCCACGGCCGGTGGTGCTGTCGGCTTGGGAAACGTGTGGCGCTTCCCCTATATGACGGGAGAAAACGGTGGAGCCGCTTTCATCCTTATATATATAGGATGTGTGCTGCTGTTGGGCATTCCGTGTATGATCTCGGAGTTTATCATTGGTCGTCACGGCGCGTCGAACACCTTCCGCGCCTATTCCAAGATGTCCGGTGGAAAGGCTTGGAAATATGTAGGACTGTTAGGCGTGCTCACTGGATTCTTGATCACGGGCTACTATGCCGTCGTTTCGGGATGGTGCCTGCAATATGTCTATGCTTCGATCGTGGGTGATCTGCATGGAGATCCTACTGCCGTGAAGACTTATTTCGACACTTTTGCCGCCAGTCCGGTGCGTCCGATCTTCTGGACGATCATCATTTTGTGGATCACCTACTTCGTGATTATCCATGGCATCCGCGGCGGCATTGAGAAAGCCTCGAAGTTGATGATGCCTACACTCTTCGTTTTACTGTTGGTCATCGTGGTGGCCGCATGCTTGCTGCCGGGTGCTGAGAAAGGTGTAGTCTTCCTTTTGAAGCCCGACTTCTCGAAGGTGACGCATCAGACTTTTCTGAATGCGTTGGGGCAGAGCTTCTATTCGCTGAGTATCGCGATGGGTTGCATCTGTACCTATGCTTCTTATTACACACGACAAACCAATCTCGCCAACTCTGCCATTCAGGTGGCATTGGTCGACACCTTCGTGGCCATCCTTGCCGGATTGGTCATCTTTCCTGCTGCGTTCTCGGTGGGTGTCAATCCAGGCAGTGGTCCGTCGCTGGTGTTCATCACCCTGCCCAATGTCTTCAATCAGGCGTTTGCCAGTATGCCCGCCGTCGGTTGGATCGTGTCGCTGATGTTCTATTCGCTGCTGAGTCTGGCGGCGTTAACCTCTCTGATCTCTTTGCACGAGGTGAGCACTTCGTTCTTCAGTGAAGAGCTGCACCTGTCGCGCAAGACTGGAGCGACGATTGTGACAATCACCACCACCATCATCGGTGCTTTCTGCTCTTTGTCACTGGGCGCTGTCAACTGGTTGCATGTGGGCGACAAGACACTGTTTGATGTGTTTGACTTCGTCACAGGACAGATTTTCCTGCCGGTTGGTGGCTTCCTGACCTGCATCTTCCTGGGCTGGTTCATTCCCAAGTCGATTGTCAAGGATGAGTTTACCAACTGGGGCACGCTGCGGGGTCGGTTCTTCGGCGTCTTCCTTTTCTTGGTGCGCTTCGTCTGTCCGTTAGCTATCCTGAGCATCTTCCTGCATCAGTTCAATGTGATTTAGAACGGCCTCACCCCTTTATTTCAACACTCAACATTGCTTATGTCTGAACGTGGTAGCTTTGGAACAAAGATAGGCGTCATCCTTGCCACGGCAGGATCTGCCGTAGGACTGGGAAACATCTGGCGCTTCCCTTATCTGACCGGACAGGACGGCGGTGCCGCATTCCTGCTTGTTTATCTGGTCAGTATACTCATTCTCGGCATACCCGGAATGGTTGCCGAGTTCATCGTAGGGCGTCACGGTGCCTCCAATGCGGCACGCGCTTACTATCAGTTGGGTGGTCGTTGGTGGTCACTGATCGGTTATATGGGAGCCGTTACGTCCATGATCATCCTCGGTTTCTATGCCGTGGTGGCCGGATGGTGCTTGCAATATCTTGTCGTCTCCGTGCTGGGAGGCATTCATGGCGACCCTGCCTATGTGGCAGCTTATTTCAAGAACTTCTCTTCCGACCCCGTGAAGCCATTGCTGTGGACCGTCGCTTTCATCGTGCTGACACATTTGGTTGTCATCCGCGGAGTGAGGAAAGGCATCGAAAAGTTCAGCAATACACTTATGCCCACCTTACTTATATTGTTGCTCGTCATCGTGGTGGCCTCCTGTCTGTTGCCCGGTGCAGGTAAGGGCATCGCTTTCTTGTTCAAGCCCGACTTCAGTAAGATCGACAGCAATGTCCTCCTTGATGCTTTAGGACAGAGCTTTTTCTCGCTGTCACTTGGCACAGCTTGTCTGTGCACCTACGCTTCTTATTTCAGCCGACAAACCAATCTGGCGAAGTCAGCCTTGCAGATTGCCGGTATCGACACGCTCATCGCTGTGTTGGCCGGACTGATGATTTTCCCCGCAGCATTCTCGGTGGGTGTGCGTCCCGACAGTGGTCCCTCACTCATCTTCATCACGTTGCCCAATGTCTTTCAGCAAGCCTTCAGCCCAGTACTTGGGTATATCATCAGCGTACTGTTCTATGCGCTCCTGGCCTTGGCGGCACTGACTTCGACCATTTCCATGCACGAGATCGGTACAGCAATGTTCTATGAGGAGTTGCATATCTCGCGTAAGAAGGGAGCCATCATGGAGACGCTGGTGTGTGTGACCATCGGTGTGCTCAGCTCGCTGTCGTGTGGTGCGGCAGACATCAGCCTTTTCGGAAAGACCTTCTTGGAGTGCTGCGACTATCTGACCTCCAACATTCTTTTGCCGCTCGGTTCTTTCTTCACCTGCATCCTCATTGGCTGGGTGGTGCCGAAGCGCATGGTCAAGGACGAGTTCACCAACTGGGGCACTGTGCGGGGTCGTCTCTATTCCGTTTGGCTCTTCACCGTCCGCTTCGTCTCACCCGTGTGCATCCTCACTGTGTTCCTGCATCAGTTGGGAATACTGTGATATTGTGCTTGACAGAATTTCCGTTCAATCGAAAGCAGGGCGGCCTTTATACCTTTGCTATACAATAAATCTGAGTAAGTGCTCGTTTTTTCTAAAGTTATAAAATCGTTTTAGAAGGTAGAAATCAAGTCATGATGAAGAAGATGTTATTGATGCTGCTGGTGGTGTTTGCCACGCAGTTGGCATGTGCCCAACAGGCTCAGAAAGTCTTTGATGCCTTTCGCAGTGAGAAGAAAGCAGAGTACACCAGTGTGCCAGGCGTGTTGATGTCGTTGGCAGGAAGCAAGGTGAAGGATAACAATGTGGCGGCCGTGTTGAAAGAGGTGAAGTCTGCACGTGTCCTTCGCTTGGGCAATTGCAAGAAGCGCACACGCAAGAAGTTTGTAGAGCAAGTCGCCGCCTTGAGTAAAGAGGGCTATGAGGAATATGCGCGCACCAAACAGGGTGACAGCGACGTGCTGGTGATGATCAAGAAAGACGAAGAGTTGATCCATGAGATTGTCATGTCGGTGTATAGTGACAGTAGCTGTATGGGGGTGCTGGTCAAGGGAGACATCAATCCCGAAGACCTGGGCGCTATTGTGGATATGATGGGCGACTGATCGTGCCCTCGTTTCCGCTTGTTGGAGATTGATGTGTTTTGTTTGCTTATTTTCACTATTTTGTCGTTAAACACTTGCTGGCTGGGTGCGTCAAAAAAGTAGTCAAGAAGCAACAAAGAGAATTGCAATTTGCTCTGCTTTGAAACATAAAACACATGAATATGAAAAAGATGATGTTGATGCTTGTGGCACTGTTCTCTATGACAGTGGCCATGGCGCAGAATGCAAACGGCCGCCAACCCCGTAAGATGGATGCGGCTACGGTGACAACTATGATGACGCAGAAACTCGGATTGAATGCCGATCAGCAGAAGAAGGTGGAGGCGTTGAACAAAAAGTACGAAAGCGTCCTGCGCCCAGGATTCGGCGGTCCGTGTCCAGGAAAAGGCGGCCCGCGTCCTCAGATGGGACAAGATTCTGTCCAGAACAAGAATGCCGGACAGCGTCCGGAACCCACTGAAGAGCAGAAAGATGAGATGAAACAGCGCTTCGAACAGCGTAAGGCTTATGAAAAGGAGCTGAAAGACATCCTTTCAGAAGACCAGTATAAGACTTATCTGCAAATGCATCCGCACCATGGTATGAGCCATGTACAGCAGAAGGATGGTACGTGTTGCCAGCAAGCAAAGGGCAACTGCTGCCAGTCTGATAGTAAGGTTACTGATAAGACGACAGAGAAGACAGATAAATAACTTTCAGAAAAGAAATTATCGGCTTATTGAGGATAGGTGATCCTTTTATTTTCAATAAACTGTCCCATCAAGGCGGAGGCATCGTGCTCCGCCTTTTTCGTAACTGTAAAATCTGCTTGATGAAAGTGTGCTTGTGGCGATTTAATTCAGTTTTTGTTTCGTTTTGTGCTTTAAAATGAAACTTTGAGATAGGATAAAATACACTAAATGCACTTTTGTGTTAATTAGAATTAATAAAAGAAACAACTTTGGAGTTTTTCTCCTAATTTTGTTTCGGTCTGAAGATGTAACTGTTTCGTAAACGTAAGTAAACGAAAGATCAACAATTGACAAACACCAATTATCAACCTAAAAAGGTCTTTTGACATGAACGAGAACAATCTATATGATGTCGTCATCATTGGCGGAGGAATCACGGGAGCAGGTACTGCAAGAGATTGTGCTATGCGTGGTTTGAAGGTGCTGTTGGTGGAGAAACGCGATTTCACCAATGGAGCTACAGGTCGCAACCATGGACTTCTGCATAGTGGTGCCCGTTATGCTGTCACCGATCAGGAGTCTGCCAGGGAGTGCATACAGGAAAATCAGATACTCCGTCGCATTGCACGGCACTGCGTGGAAGAGACTGACGGTCTCTTCATCACCTTGCCTGAGGATGACTTAGCGTATCAGCAGAAGTTTGTCGAAGCATGTCAGAAGGCTGGAATCCGCGCGGATGTGCTCTCCCCGGAGGAAGCGCGCATATTGGAACCGGCCGTGAACCCGGCGTTGAAAGGTGCTGTTCGCGTGCCCGATGCCTCCGTTGATCCCTTCCGCCTGACCACTGCCAACATCTTGGACGCCAAGCGTCATGGTGCGGAAGTGGCTACCTATGAGGAGGTGATCGGCTTCATCATTGAGAACGGAGAGATGAAAGGCGTGCATCTGCGCAATAACCATACGGGTGAGAAAACTGATATCCATTGCAAATTAGTCATCAATGCAGCAGGCATTTGGGGGCATCTTGTGGCCCGGCTCGCTGATATCAAGATCAACATGTTCCCGGCTAAGGGTACGCTGCTGATTTTCGGACATCGTGTCAACCACATGGTGATCAACCGTTGCCGCAAGCCTGCCAATGGCGATATATTGGTTCCGGACGATGCAGTCTGCGTGATTGGTACGACCAGCGACCGTGTACCTTTTGATCAGATCGATGACATGCGGGCTACACCCGAGGAAGTGGACCTGCTCATCAGGGAAGGCATGCAGCTGGCTCCCAGTCTTTCTACCTCACGCATCCTCCGTGCTTACGCCGGCGTGAGACCGCTGGTAGCCTCCGACGACGATCCTTCGGGACGCAGCATCAGCCGTGGTATCATCGTTCTCGACCATGAGCAGCGCGATGGACTCAAGGGCTTCATCACCGTCACGGGCGGAAAGATGATGACCTATCGCCTCATGGCAGAGCAAGCCACCAATTTGGCCTGCAAGAAATTAGGCGTTGACAAGCCTTGTCAGACGGCCGACACACCGTTGCCGGGCTCTGAGGAGAGTGCCGGACAAATCAAAGGTGAACTGCAAAACGATTTCCGCAATCTCACAGCATCCACAAGCCGCATGGCAGAGATCGGGCGTCATGGCACTTTCACGAAGGAGATTCCTTACAACGAGATAGAAGACCACGCACTCGTCTGTGAGTGCGAAGAGGTGAGTGTTGGTGAGGTGAAGTTCGCCATCGACAGGCTTCATGTTCATGGTCTTACCAATCTTCGTCGCCGTACCCGCATTGGTATGGGCACCTGCCAAGGCGAGCTTTGTGCCTGCCGCGCGTCGAGCGTGCTGTGCCAGCTCGGTCATAGCGAAGCCAAGAAAGGCCTTGAGGATCTGAGCGTCTTTGTGCAGGAGCGCTGGAAAGGCGACAGACCGATCGCCTGGGGCGACGCTTTGAAAGAGAATCAGCTGACGCTGAAGATCTATCAGGAACTGTTTGGAATGAACTAAAATCTAATTCTTGTAGATGATGAAATTCGATACTATTATAATAGGTGGTGGTCTGAGTGGTATGACCTGCGCCATTGCACAGGCTCAGAAAGGCAAGCGAGTGGCAGTCATTGCGGCTGGACAAAGCAATCTTCACTTCCATTCTGGCTCTTTCGATCTGTTGGGTTACCAGCAGGGACAGCCGGTCAGTGATCCCGTGGCCGCTATTGCCGCGCTTCCCGAAAGCCATCCTTATCATCGTCTTGGCAATGTAGAGCAGTTGGCAACGCAAGCCCGTCAGTTGCTTGCCGACGCCGGCGTAGGTACAAGAGGCGATGCTCATCACAATCATTTCCGCCTCTCACCGATAGGCAAGTTGGTTCCCACATGGTTGACGATGGAAGATATGTTCACCGTTGGCAGTGCTGAGGAACTGAAAGGAAAGAAGATTGGACTGGTCAATATCGTGGGCTTCCTCGATTTCGCCGTGCCTTATCTTTCCGACACTTTGCGTGATATGGGTGCTGAGGTGACGGTCCGCTCGTTTACGACACCGTTGTTGGAGAATGCACGCCGCAGTCCTTCAGAGATGAGAGCGACGAACATTGCCAAATATCTCGATGACGACAGCCATGTCAAAGAGGTTGCCGACCGGCTGAACTCCATCACTCCCCGCGACTGCGACCTGTTGCTCTTGCCTGCCATCCTCGGCATTGCCAACGACCGCGCGGTGAAGTTGTTGAAAGAAAGCGTGAAGACACCGCTCCGATTTGTGGCTACGATACCTCCCTCTGTGCCCGGCACACGTGTTCAGAGTCTGTTGCGCCGCCGCTTCCAGCAGTTGGGTGGCACACTGCTTCCCAACGACACGGTCAAGGGAGGAGGCTTTGAGAACAATCGCCTGAAGTATATCTGTACCGAGCATCTCGCCGACACACGTTTGGAAGCCAATGAGTTTGTACTGGCCACGGGGTCGTTCCTCGGCGGCGGTCTTTCTTCGGATTACTACAGCGTACGCGAGACTGTCTTTGGCTTGGACGTGGAATTGAACGGAGCTGCCAGCCATGTCGACTGGACAACAGACAAACTCTTCGACAAGCAACCCTACGAGAGCTTCGGCGTGAAAGCCGATAACCGGTTCCGAGTCAGCAAAGATGGCACAACGATAGACAACCTCTATGCCATAGGCTCTATCCTCAGCGGCAATGATCCTCAGCATCAGGCCGATGCCACCGGCGTGGATCTGCTCACCGCTCTGGCCGTTTTGTGATTGCAACACTTTCTCTTTAAACGCTATCTATTATGTCTGAAAAGATTCAACTCCATAATCTCAGTGCTCACGACTTCGAACAATGTCTGAAGTGCAGCATCTGTACGGTCTACTGCCCGGTGTCTGCTGTAGAGCCCAATTACCCGGGACCTAAGCATGCAGGACCGGATCTGATGCGCTACCGCATGAAGGATCCCGACTTCTTCAACGAGACCTTGAAGCTCTGTCTCAACTGCAAGCGTTGTGAAGTAGCCTGCCCGCATGGCGTCAAAGTCGGCGACATCATTCAGGAGGCCCGCATCCAGTACAGTCAGCACAGCCCCAGTCTCCGTGACCGCATGTTGGCCAATACCGATTTTGTCGGTTCGATGGCTACCCTCGTATCGCCTCTGACCAACTTCTTCTTGGGCTTGTCTCCCGCAAAGACTGTGTTGGACAAGGTGATGAAGATCGATCATCACCGTCAGTTCCCGGCTTACAGTGGTACAAAGTTCGAGACTTGGTTCCATCGTCATGCTGAGGCTGAGCAGCAGAACTATAAGCATTTTGTCGGTTATTTCCATGGTTGCTATGTCAACTACAACTATCCTAAGTTGGGTCAGGACTTCGTCAAGATCATGAATGCCTGCGGTTATGGTGTTCATCTCTTGGAGAAAGAGAAGTGCTGCGGTGTCGCGCTGATTGCCAACGGTCTCTCCGGTCAGGCCAAGCGACAGGGCGGGAACAACATTCAGGCCATGCGCCGCTCACTCTCCGAGGGCAACGAAGCCGTGCTGACAACGAGTTCCACTTGCACCTTCACCATGCGTGACGAGTATCCCGACCTGCTCAAGGTCGACAACCAGGGCGTTCGCGACAGTCTGATGCTCGCTACCCGCTTCCTCTGTCAGAAGATCGATGAGGGTAAGATCAAGCTGGTCTTCCGCAAAGACTATCATAAGAAGGTGGCGTATCACACTGCTTGTCACATGGAACGGATGGGCTGGACGCTCTACAGCACCCAGTTGCTGAAGATGATTCCCGGGCTTGACTTCATGATGCTCGACAGCCACTGCTGCGGTATTGCCGGTACCTACGGCTTCAAGAAAGAGAATTACGAGCGCTCACAAAAGATCGGTGCGCCTCTCTTCCAGCAAATCAAGGAAGTCAATCCCGACTATGTCTCCACCGACTGCGAGACGTGTAAGTGGCAGATAGAGATGTCGACAGGCTATCCCGTCATGAATCCTATCTCCATCCTCGCCGATGCACTCGATGTGGAAGCGACAAAAGCATTAAATCAGAATCGCTAAGGCTATACGCCAAATCCTATTGGAAACAATTAAAAACAAGTTATATAATCTCTTAAACCAATAACACTATGAGCGAAAAAAAGTACATCCTGGCTCTTGACCAGGGCACGACGAGCTCGAGAGCTATCGTCTTCGACCACAATGGACAGATCTGTTCAGTAGCACAGAAAGAGTTTACACAGTACTTCCCTAAACCTGGATGGGTGGAGCATGACGCCAACGAGATATGGTCCAGTGAGGCCAGCGTGATTGCCGAGGCTATCACTCAGATTGATATCAACGGCTTGGATATCGCTGCCATCGGCATTACCAATCAGCGTGAGACCACCATCGTCTGGGACATCGACACCGAGGAGCCTATCTACCATGCTATCGTATGGCAGGACCGCCGTACCGCAGAGTACTGCGACAAGTTGAAGGCTCAGGGCCTCGTCGACAAAGTTCGTGAGAAGACCGGACTGATTATCGACGCTTACTTCAGCGGTACTAAGATCAAGTGGATCCTTGACAACGTACCAGGCGCTCGCAAGCGTGCAGAGATGGGAAAGCTGCGCTTTGGTAATGTGGATTCCTGGCTGATCTGGCGTTTGACCCGTGGTACAGCTCACGTCACCGATGTCACCAACGCATCGCGTACCATGCTTTTCAACATCAACACGTTGCAGTGGGACGATGATCTGCTGAAGCTCCTCGACATTCCACGCTCTATGATGCCGGAAGTGAAGAGCAGTTCAGAGGTCATGGCACATACCAAGACCACCATCTTCGCCCATGAGGTACCTATCGCCGGTGTTGCCGGTGACCAGCAGGCAGCTCTCTTCGGTCAGATGTGTATCGAGCCGGGTTCCATCAAGAACACTTACGGCACCGGTTGCTTTGTCATGCTGAATGTCGGTGAGAAGCCTGTGCTTTCCAAGAACAATCTGCTTACCACGGTAGCGTGGAAGATTGGTGATAAGGTCAACTATGCCCTCGAGGGTTCTATCTACGTAGGCGGTAGTGTCGTGCAGTGGATACGTGACGGCCTCGGCTTTATCAAGAGCAGCAGTGAGATAGAGGAATTGGCCTCTACCGTGCCGGACAGTGGCGGTGTCTACTTTGTGCCAGCCCTTACCGGTCTTGCCGCTCCTTACTGGGATCCATACGCTCGTGGCCTGATCTGCGGCATTACCCGTGGTACCACCCGCGCTCATATCGCCCGCGCAGCCCTCGACGGTATTGCCTTCCAGACCTACGACATCGCACAGGCGATGGCCAAGGACATGAATGCTCCTTTGATTGAGTTGAAGGTCGACGGCGGTGCTTCACGCAACAACCTGCTGATGCAGTTCCAGGCCAACTTGCTGGGCATTAACGTTGTACGCCCGAAGATCACAGAGACAACGGCTCTCGGCGTTGCTTACCTCGCAGGTTTGGCAGTAGGCTTTTGGGAGAATATCGATGAGCTGCGCCAGCAGTGGCAGGTGGAGCGTACTTTTGAGCCTGTCAAGGACAGCCTGGAGATAGAAGAGGCAAAGAAGGGCTGGGCTGATGCTATCAGCAGAACACTGACAGAAAAGTAATCAGTCACTTGACACCCATTGAACGAGGAGAAAGGCATCTTCCTCCATAGGCATGGTGCCTTTCCCTCGCTTGATGTGGGAAAAACTAACAATCTTAACGAACAAAACCAACTAAAAACTTATTTATGGATTATTCAATGACAACACAGTTCCTTATGGAGCTGATCGGTACGATGGTACTGGTAATTTTCGGAGACGGCGTTTGCTGTGCTGTAAGTTTGAACAAGAGTAAGGCTCAAGGCGCAGGCTGGATCGTGATCACCATTGGTTGGGGTCTTGCAGTGTGCATGGGTGTGTTGATCGCCGGCCCTTACACGGGAGCTCATCTCAATCCTGCCGTGTCTGTCGGTCTCGCTGTTGCCGGTAAGTTCCCATGGGCGTCTGTTCCTGCCTATGTGGCTGGTCAGATGATCGGAGGCATTATTGGCGGTATCATCGTATGGTTGTTCTACAAGGATCACTTCGATGCCACATCCGATAAAGACACGAAGCTGGGCGTATTCTGTACAGCTCCTGCCATCCGCAACTATCCTCTTAACTTCATCAGCGAGTTCATCGCAACCTTGCTGCTGGTGTTCCTGATCGTAGCTTTCGGCACAAAGGGCAACTGCTATTGCCCAGAGTCTCATACCTTTGGCCTGTCTGCATTGGGTCCAGTGCCTATTACCTACGTTATCGTAGCGCTGGGTATGTCATTAGGCGGCACCACAGGATATGCTATGAATCCTGCCCGTGACCTTGCTCCACGTATAGCTTACGCTATCTGTCCGATTAAGGACAAGAGAGATCCCGACTGGGCTTACTCTTGGGTACCTGTTCTTGGTCCTATCGCCGGTGGTGCAGTAGCAGGTTTGGTAGGCATTTGGCTGATGTCTCTTTAATCTGTTCTGATTATCACTAAAGGGCAGTGGAATCCCATGATTTGGCTCCACTGCCTGTTCAATCACCTTTTCATCCACTTTTAACCTAAGCATCATGAAAAAGATTTTCAAATCATTGTTATTCTCGTTATTGGCACTTGTTCCAATGGGTATGCAGGCTCAGAAACTGCATTACAACGCAGGCTTGGAGACCACACACCTTTGGCGTGGTCTGGAAGTCAGCAAGGGACTGACCTTTGACAACGAGTTTAGTTTGTCAGACAACAACAATCACTTCCGCGTAGGCTTGTGGGGTGGTATGCAGATCAATGGGGACTACAAGGAGTTTGACTACTATGTCAACTTCAATCACAGTGGTTTCAACCTTGCCGTATGGGATATCTACAACTTCTCAGACGGTCTTGCTCCTGAAGGCTCAGACTGGTATAAGATTGGAAACTACAATTGCCGTACCACCGGTCACTTCATTGATGCTGCTGTTAGCTATGACTTTGGTGTGAAAGCAGGTTTCCCGTTGACGCTTTATTGGTCTATGATACTTGCTGGTCGCGATCGTGGTACTGCCAACAAGCAGAATATCTACTCTTCTTGGGTTCAGGCTTCGTATAAGTTCTATGAGGACGAGCAGTTCCGCGTAGATGGTAGCGTGGCCGGAGCGTTCGCTCTCAACAACTATGATGAGAACGCCAATGACCATTTCTACGGCAAGAACAGCGGCATCAACGACGTTCGTGTTGGTTGTACCTATAAGCTCAAAGTAGGTAAGCACCCAATGCCGGTCACAGCACAGGGCATTTGGAATCCTGAGGCCAACAAGGGCTACTTCCGTGTAGGCATCACTTTGCTGGACTTATAAGCGGACAATGACATTCTCGTAACTACTGTATTTCATAATCTCGCTTAATTTCTATTGTAGTTAATTTGGGGACCGGTCATCGTGATCGCGTCCCCTTTTTGTTTGACCAGCATGTGTACCGGCTAACGGGTGCAAGTCCCGAACAGACC
>DAWDCC010000017.1:0-46917 GCA_052355365.1 Prevotella sp.
GATCATTACAAGTAAATTAACATTCTTTAGTTATAACATCACCACACAGAAAGAAAACTTATTCTTCTGTTAAATTTTTGGTTCTCGAAGCTTACTTGATATGTGGGGATAGTTTTTTTGCTTATAAATAAAGGTATTTTGTACTTTCTTGGCACTGGTCGGGGCTTAACAAAACAAGCCACACGATCCGGTTCCCCTCCCCCCTTGCCGTAAGGCTTTTTAGGGATGAGACTATTGATCGTGTGGCTTGTAACTTGCTCGAAAAAGCTATCCGCTACATGGCAAAGACATTGAAGCCTCCGTCCACGACGGCTACGGTGCCGGTGACGAAGGCGGCGGCATCGCTCATCAGATAGTGGATCGTACCGCAGAGCTCCTCGGGTTTACCCATGCGACCGAATGGCGTCTGACGGATCACGTCGTTGCCACGCTGAGTATAGCTGCCGTCGGGATTGGTGAGCAGTGCGCGGTTTTGTTCCGTGATGAAGAATCCCGGAGCGATCGCGTTGACGCGGATGCCTTCGCCAAACTTCTTGGCGGTCTCGGTGGCCATGTAAGCGGTGAAGTTGGAGATGCCGGCCTTGGCAGCCGCATAACCGCAGACACGTGTCATCGGACGGAAGGCTGCCATGCTGCTGAAGTTGATGATCGAACCCTTTCCCTGCTTGACCATCGGCTTGAGAAACACTTGAGTAGGGATCACCGTACCCGTGAGGTTGAGGTTGAGCACCTTTTGGAACTGCTCGGGATCGAGGTCGAAGAAGTTCTGATCCGGTGCGATGGTGGCTCCCTTCATGTTTCCTCCTGCAGCGTTGAGCAGTGTGTCTACGCGTCCGAAGTCCTTGAGGATGTCCTCACAGTTCTGTTTCACCAGCTCCACGTTCATCACGTCGGTCTTATAGAATTTGGCGATGCCGCCTTTGTCAGTGATCTCTTTCACGATTTCGTTGCCTACCTCTTCCTTGCGTCCGAGGATAGCGATCTTGGCGCCTTGCTCTGCGAGGTATTTGCCGATGCAGCGGCCAAGGACACCCGTGCCGCCAGTGATGACGACAACATAGTCTTTAATGTTAAATAGTTCGTTCATGGTTTAATCAAAAAATCCTGGTTGTTCGTATTTGATACCTAATTCTTTATCCACTGCGGCGAGGATGCCTTGCACCTGTCCCATGGCAAACATACGGCCAAGGAAGCTGTATCCGGCGTTGTATCCTCGCTTCTCGTCGCCCAACATCGTCATACCGTGGTCCACACGCATGGGCAGTATCTGTGCGTTGGGAGAAGAGAGCAAAGCTTTGCCGGCCTTGCGCTGCTGTTCCTCCTGCTCGAAGATATGAGCCAGCGCCACGAGATCAGCGCGACCACCCAAATGGCTGGCCTCGGTGAAGTCGCCGTTGGGGAAGACATGACAGCTGCGCAGATGTACGAAACTCGTGCGACCGGCAAAGCGGCGGGCCATCTCCGGCAAGTTGTTTTGGGCACCCGCGGAGAGCGAGCCGGCGCAGAAGGTCAGACCGTTGTGCTTGTTGGGAACAGCGTTGAGCAGCCACTCGATGTCGTCGGCGCACGTGATGATACGTGGCAAGCCGAGAATTTGGAAAGGAGGATCGTCGGGATGAACGCACATATACATATCGCACTCATCGCAGACCGGCATGATCGCGTCGAGGAAATACTTCATGTTGGCGCGCAACTGCTCGCGGTCGATGCCCTCATATCTCTTCAGCAACTCACGGAAGAGCCCGAGCGGATGCTCGTCGCCTTCCTTGAAGTTACCGGAGACGAAGCCTTGTGTCTTGATGACAATGTTCTCCACGAGCGCATGGTCTTTCTCCGGCGTCATCAGCTTGCGCAGTTCCGACACCTCTTTTAATATGTCTCTGCCGTTGGGCTTGCCATCGGGGCCGAGTGCCTGGAAGTTTCTCCAGCCCTCTTCAGCGCCCTCACGTTTCAAAAGATCGATGTCGAAATAGGCAAATTCGGGTATGCTGAAGTAGAGATTGCTCGATCCGTTGGGGTTGAGATGGAGCAGGTCGGTGCGTGCCCAGTCGAGTACGGGCATGAAGTTATAGCAGATCGTGTGGATGCCCTCAGCGGCTAAGTGGCGCAGACTTTCGCAATAGATACTGATCTGCTCGTCTCGGTCAGGCCCACCATATTTAATAGTCTCGGTGACGGGGAGCGACTCTACAACGCTCCATCTCATGCCGTATGACTCGATGTAAGTTTTCAGGTCGTGGATCTGCTGTTGCATCCATACTTGTCCGAGCGGCACGTCATGCAGTGCCGTGACAATGCCCTGTACGCCAATCTGTCGAAGCATGTCGAGCGTAATCAGGTCTTTACGGCCAAACCATCTCCATGTTCTTTCCATTTTTGATTAGTTTTTAGTTAATGATATTGCTTTTGGATCTATCATGATCGGCGCGACAGTGGAGCGTCCCTCATGTGATGACCTTGTATGCGTGCAAAGATATATAAAATACTTCAAACACCAAAAGAAGTAACGGAATATTTCTCTCTTCTTCATAGTTGCACCTTGAAGTGTCTTTATCATATTTGTTGAAAGAAAATTGTTCTCAAAAATAAAGTAAGAGTTGATAATTGTTATCTGCTGCTTTCATATTAACCATTGATACTAAAGATATTTTGCTTTGAAAGC
This sequence comes from Prevotella sp., assembly GCA_052355365.1. GTDB lineage: Bacteria > Bacteroidota > Bacteroidia > Bacteroidales > Bacteroidaceae > Prevotella. Next base: position 2,663 of record DAWDCC010000017.1, read on the forward strand.
AGATCTATTTTTTAAAAATAACAAAAAACACTGATAGCGCTTGAAAAAAGAAGCAAGAAAGTTTGCTTATTAAAATGATTTTATTAATTTTGCAAAGTAAGAAAGCATTTACCAATACATCAACAATATTATGACAAAGTACAACATCACAGAAAAGAAAGAAAAGGAAGCTGCCTATCGCTCGCTTGTCAGTCCCAAGCTCATGGATGAACTGGAGGAGAAAATCAATAACATCATCATCATCCAAAAGAAGTATAAGGACAAGGAATATTCTGCCAAGCAGCTTGCCGAAGACCTTGGTACCAACACCCGCTACATCTCAGCTGTTGTGAATGTGCGTTTTCACATGAACTATACCTCCTATGTCAATCAATACCGCATTCAGGAAGCAATGTCGCTCTTGGTCGACCGTCGCTATCAGGATTTGAACATGGAGGACATCTCTGATATGGTTGGCTTCTCCAACCGCCAGTCGTTCTATGCCTCTTTCTTCAAGGTTAATGGTATCACGCCGCGGGAATACAAGATCAAACACCTGGCTACCCATCCCTCATTGCTCGACCGCCCCAAGAAGCGTGGACGTAAACCGGGATCAAAAAACAAAGTGAAATCAGAGTAAACATGATCGCGTAAAGGAGGAGTAAACGTCTGCATAACCAATTACAATCACCGCCATAGAAAATCATTCATGCGCTGGGTGGCTTGCCTATTGGTATCGTTTTTTAGTACCATAGTGATGGAAAACAACACATTCGCCTTTGCCGGTGAGCGTTTCGCTGACCTCCAGATGCTGAGATACCGCCTGAATGGTTTCGAGCAGTTGTCTCTGCGGCAAAAGAAATATATCTATTATCTGTCCAAAGCCACACTGACAGGAAGGGATATCACCACTGATCAGTTTGGTGAATACAACTTGCCGATACGTAAGTTGCTGGAGAACTTGTACGTGCATTTCCCGGACGATCGCCAAAGCAAGGAGTTCCTTGCGATGACTGTATATCTGAAACGTGTGTGGTTCTCCAATGGTATCTATCATCACTATGGCTGCGAGAAGTTCCAGCCCGACTTTTCGGAGTCGTGGCTGCGCAAGGCTGTTGACGACACACACTTTGAAGTGCTGCCCGGCAACTACCGTTCCAAGCAAGAGATGATGGACGTGCTCTGCCCCGTCATATTCGATCCTGACGTGCTGCCAAAGCGCGTCAACCAAGCCGACGGCGAGGATCTTGTGAAGACATCGGCCTGCAACTATTATGAGGGCGTGACGCAGCAGGAGGCCGAGCAATACTACGAGCAGCTGCGACAGCAGGCCGGTGGCAACGAGCAACCTTCGTTCGGACTGAATTCCAAACTGGTCAAGAAAGACGGACAGCTCGTAGAAGAGCGCTACACAGCAGCTGGACTGTATGGAGAGCCCATCCGCAAGATCGTCTACTGGTTGGACAAAGCACGCGAAGTGGCGGAGAACGACCAGCAGCGGCGCGTCATCACGCTGTTGACAGACTACTATCGCACGGGCGACCTCAAACTGTTTGACGAGTATTCCATCGAGTGGCTTCGTGAAAACGAAGGCAATGTTGACTTTATCAATGGATTTATCGAGGTGTATGGTGACCCTCTCGGGCTGAAAGGATCGTGGGAGGGTATCGTGGAATATAAAGATGAGGTGGCCACCGAAAGAACACGCAAGATAGCCGACAACGCACAGTGGTTTGAGGATCACTCGCCCGTGGATCCGCGTTTCCGCAAGGCTAAGGTCAAGGGCGTCTCGGCCAAAGTGATCTGCGCCGCTATGCTCGGCGGTGACGAATATCCGTCGTCAGCAATCGGCATCAACCTGCCCAATGCTGACTGGATACGTGCGAGATACGGTTCGAAAAGCGTGACGATCGGCAACCTCACGGAGGCTTACAACCAAGCCGCCAAAGGTTCGGGGATGAACGAGGAGTTTGTCATTGACGAGCCGACACGAGAGTTGATCCGAAAATATGGAGACCTCTGTGATGATCTCCATACCGATCTGCATGAGTGCTTGGGGCACGGTAGCGGTCAGCTCCTGCCCGGCACGTCGCCCGATGCCCTGAAAGCCTATGGCAGTACGATTGAGGAGGCACGCGCCGACCTCTTCGGACTCTATTATCTGGCCGATGATAAGCTCGTGGAACTCGGACTGACACCCGACAAGGAGGCCTACAAGAGTCAGTACTATCACTATATGATGAATGGCCTGATGACGCAGTTGGTGCGCATCAAGCCCGGACATGTCATCGAGGAAGCGCACATGCGCAACCGTGCGCTTATTGCCCGATGGTGCTATGCTCATGGCGATGGCGTCGTGGAAATGGTGACGTGCGATGGCAAGACCTATGTGCGTATCAACGACTATCAACGCCTGCGTCAGCTCTTTGCTGAACTCTTGGCTGAGATTCAGCGCGTGAAGAGCGTAGGAGACTATGAGACTGCCCGGCAACTCGTGGAGGAATATGGCATCAAGATCGACGTGAACCTGCATCGTGAAGTACTGGAACGCTATTGCCAGCTTCACATTGCGCCTTATAAGGGCTTCCTGAATCCCCAGATGATCGCCGTGACCGACGACCAAGGGGAGATCACGGACATCCGTCTCGACTACTCCGAGAGCTATGAAGAGCAGATGTTGCGCTACTCCAAGGAATATGCTACGCTATAACGGCACAAATGACAACGTAATGACAACAGAAGAAGTACAACAGAAGATCAAGGAACTCAAGCGCAGCTTCCGCTTGGTGATGAACGGCCCCGCATCGCAGTCGATGCGTGAGAAAGGTCTCGACTATCGGCTCAACTGGGGCGTCCCCGTCATCCAACTCAAGCAGATGGCCAAGGAACTCGGCAAGGATTATGATCTCGCCATCGCCTTGTGGAAGGAAGACATCCGTGAATGCAAGATCCTGGCGACCCTCGTCATACCGGTGGAACAGATGCCTCAGGAGGTGGCGGAGATTTGGATGGAGCAGACCCACACGCAGGAGATGGCCGAGATGCAGGCGCTCAATGTCTATCAGCATGTAAGCTATGCCCCGGTGATCGCCTATCGGTGGATCGCGCGTCCCGAAGACGTCTACCAGATCTGCGGTTACGACATCCTCGGCCGACTGTTTATGAATGGACAGGAACCCAATGAGCGCGGTATCAACGAGTTTCTCGACCAGGCTGCGACAGCCTTGCAGGCACCGTCACTCGGCGTACGCCACGCTTCCCTCAACGCTGTGTTGCGTTTTGCCGACCTGGGCGTCGTCTATGAGCGGATGGCACACAATGCATTGAAAAAGATTGGTATCGACATATAAGAGCTGTCTGTTGAGGTTTCTGAACCTCTGTGATTGTACGCAAGGATAATTTTTTTAAACACATAAATACAAACCAACATTAAGATCAGAGAGATGAACAAAATGAGTTTTCTTGTAGCTGGCGCAGCATGTCTGCTGGCTACCAGTTGTGGTACTGTGGGCGCAGGCAGTGCGTCGTCCAGTGCGGGTGATGATGTGCTCAACGGTGTCATCGGTGTGTTGAACAATGCCAACACCATTGGCGACGTGATCAGCAGCGTCATCGGTTCCAACAAGTTGACAAAATCGCAGCTCTACGGCACTTGGAAATACAATGGTCCGGGTTGTGCCTTTACGTCTAACAGTGCTTTGGCAAAGGCCGGTGGTGAGGTCGTTGCCTCGCAGATCAAGGCCAAACTCAAGGAAGACTACAACAAAGTAGGTTTCACGTCCAGAAATACACAGATCACTTTCAATAAGGATAATACCTTCACAGCTTATGTCGACGGCAAGAAGTTTAGTGGTAACTACACCTACGATGAGTCGACCAATGCTCTGAGACTGACAGGACTGCTGCTCTCGCTCAACGGCTACGTTACCCGCAACAGCCAAGGAGTGGCGATCCTCTTTGAGTCAAAAAAACTCTTGACACTTATTCAGACCATGGCGACTATGAGCGGCAACGCTACGCTGAGCTCTATCGGTGAGATCAGTAAGAACTACAACGGCGTCAGATTGGGATTTGATATGGCCAAGTAATTGGATCCAACCACGATAGATGATGGTGGAAGAGGGGACTTGCAGTCACTTCGTCCACCATTTTTCGTTTCTGTTATTTGGTCGTTTGGGTGGTCAATATTGGGCACCTTACTCCTCTGCTTTTCCAAACTTTAGAATTTTGTTTCCCTTAGCTTGAGATTCCAGTTTCCCTTAGCTTGAGTTTCCGTCTTTCAAGGCAGAAGCCTTCAGACTTCTTTAGCTTAGATCCCATAAATATCTTGAGCTTTGAAAAAGTTTCTTAAATAACACGTACTATATTTCCAATTTAATATTATTTATTACCCTTGATGCTTTGCTCTTGAGAGAAAATTGTACTTTTGCCATAAAAATGAACAGCATTAAAGCTTTATAATATGGCAGAATCAGTAGACATTAGAGAATTGAACATCAAAATTGAGCAGAACAGTGCCTTCGTTACGAACTTGGTGACAGGAATGAATCAGGTCATCGTCGGTCAGAAGCATTTGATCGATGCGTTGCTCATTTCGTTGCTCAGCGACGGCCACATCCTGCTGGAGGGCGTACCTGGCTTGGCAAAGACACTCGCCATCAAGACACTCTCGCAGCTCGTGGATGCAGACTTCAGCCGTATACAGTTCACACCCGATTTGCTTCCTGCCGACGTGGTAGGTACGATGATCTATTCCCAAAAGGACGAGAACTTTCAGGTCAAGAAAGGCCCCGTCTTTGCCAACTTCGTGCTGGCTGATGAGATCAACCGTGCTCCGGCTAAGGTGCAGAGCGCTTTGCTTGAGGCCATGCAGGAGCATCAGGTGACCATTGGCGAGAAGACTTTCGCACTGCCCAATCCGTTCCTCGTCATGGCAACGCAGAACCCTATCGAGCAGGAAGGTACCTATCAGTTGCCTGAGGCTCAGGTCGACCGTTTCATGCTCAAGGTGATTATTGACTACCCTACGCTGGAAGAGGAGAAAGCCATCATCCGCGAGAACCTGCAAGGAAAGATGCCTGAGGCGCATCCCGTGACGACAGCGGAGGAGATCATCCGTGCCCGCGAGGTGGTGAATATGGTTTATATTGACGAGAAGATCGAGCAGTATATCGCTGACATCGTCTTCGCGACCCGTTATCCCGAGCGCTATGGCATGCCCGAATTGAAAGACTTGATCACCTTCGGCGGTAGTCCGCGTGCAAGTATCAACCTTGCCAAAGCTGCCCGCGCTTATGCCTTTATCAAGCATCGCGGCTATGTGGTGCCGGAAGATGTGCGCGCTGTGGCTCACGATGTGCTGCGCCACCGCATCGGACTCAGCTACGAGGCTGAGGCTGCCAATGTTTCCAGCGAGGAGATCGTCAGCAAGATCGTCAACAAGATTGAGGTACCTTGATCAAAAAGTAAAAAGAAGGAGTCATCGTGGACACTAACGAGATACTACATCAAGTCAGAAAGATTGAAATCAAAGCCCGGGGATTGAGTCAGAACATCTTCGCGGGACAGTACCACTCTGCCTTTAAGGGAAAGGGTATGGCTTTCTCCGAGGTGCGTGAATATCAGTTCGGTGATGATGTCCGGGATATTGACTGGAATGTCACGGCCCGCTTCCACCATCCTTATGTCAAGGTCTTTGAAGAGGAGCGCGAGCTCACGGTGATGCTGCTCATCGATGTTTCGGGATCGTTGGACTTCGGTACGACACAGCAGATGAAGCGTCAGCTGGCCACTGAGATCGCCGCTACGATCGCCTTTTCAGCCATTGAGAACAACGATAAGATTGGCGTCATCTTCTTCTCCGACCGCATCGAGAAGTATATCCCGCCAAAGAATGGACGTAAGCATATCCTTTACATCATCCGCGAGATGCTTGACTTCCATCCGCAAAGTACACGCACGGACATCGGTATGGCGACAGCCTATCTCACCCGCGTGATGAAACGTCACTGCACTTCCTTCATCATCAGCGATTTCTACGACCGCAAGGACTTCACCAAAGAGATGGAGATTGCCAACCGCAAACACGATGTGGTAGCCATTCAGGTCTATGATCCGCGTGCCAAACAGCTGCCCGATGTGGGACTGCTCAAGGTGATGGACGCCGAAACCGGCCACGAGATGTATATCGACACATCGAGCAAGAAACTCCGGCAGGCTCATACGAGATACTGGATGGAACGGGAGGACAAGCTCAACACGGCGTTTGCCAAGAGTCGCATCGACTGGACGGCGATCGCCACGAACGAAGATTTCACGAAGGCATTGATGTTGCTGTTTAAGCGCAGGGCTTAGATTCAGTTGTACTGAGGAAGAGATCAAAAAGTGTTAGGGGATAGATCAGGTAGTATTGGTGGAAAGATCAAATAGTATTGATGGAAAGATCAAAGGTATTTTAGAAAAGATTAGAAGAGTAGAGAATAGAGGTTATGACCAAAAAGATATGGCAATATGTTTTGACGTGTATGATGCTGCTGTTGTCACTCAACGCTTCATCACAGGTCACCGTAGAGCAAAATGTGGACTCGGTGGGGATTCTCATCGGCGAACAGGCTCATTTGCAGCTTACCGTGACGATGCCCGCTGGCTCTACCATTCAGTGGCCGGCATTGAAGGAACGGCAGTTGGTGGTTCCGGGCGTGGAAGTTGTGAAGGTCACTGACGCTGATACCTTGTCCACGAGTGGCAAGGAACTTAAGATCAGAAAAGTCTACACGATCACCTCGTTTGACGAGCATCTCTACTCCATTCCTCCCTTACCTGTCAAAGTCAACGGCAAGACTTATCAGGGTGGTGTCGCTGCGCTGAAGGTGATTACGATGAATGTTGACACACTTCATCCCAACCAGTTCTTCCCGCCAAAGGATGTTCAGGACAATCCCTTCTCTTGGGCTGAGTGGAGTCCTTATTTCTGGTTGTCACTGCTGACGTTGCTGCTTGTGCTCGTGATGGGTTATCTCTTCATCCGTCTGCGTAGCAACAAACCGGTGATCACACGTATTCGCATCGTGAAACATGTGCCTGCTCACCAGCGCGCCCTCAATGCCATCAGTAAGATCAAGGAGGAGCATCTCACCACCAGCGAAGACCAGAAGACCTATTACACGCAGCTCACCGACACGCTGAGGAAATATATTCAGGAGCGCTTTGGCTTCAATGCCTTGGAGATGACGTCCAGCGAGATCATTGAAAAACTCAATGAGACTGGTGACAAGAAGATGATTGACGAGCTGCGCGAGCTGTTCACAACAGCAGACCTCGTGAAGTTCGCCAAATACTCTACGCTCATCAACGAGAATGACCTCAACCTGGTGAACGCCATCAACTTCATTGACGAGACCAAACAAGAGAACCAGCCCACCGAGGAACGTATCGTTCCGCAGTTGTCTGAGGGCGACAAGCGTACACGGCAGAATCGCATCACCATCAAGTCGCTGCTCTGGGCGTTGGGCATCATCGCCGCGGCCTGTTTGGTGTATGTTTGTTATCATGTCTGGCTGCTGCTTGGATGAGAGAAACATTAAAGTTTGACGATCATGGAATTTGCTGATAAACAATATTTCTTGCTGCTGTTGCTGCTCATCCCTTATATCCTGTGGTATTTCCTTTACCGTAAGAGAGATGAGCCGACACTGCGTATGGGTGACACCTATGCCTATCAGAATGCGCCGAAGAGCTGGCGAGTGCGTCTCGTCAACGCCCCGATGCTCCTGCGTTGTGTGGTGTTTACGCTCATCGTTTTCATCTTGGCTCGCCCTCAAACCCATAATTCGTGGGGACATAAACAGGTTGAGGGCATCGACATCATGCTGGCCATGGACGTGTCTACTTCCATGCTGGCAGAGGACTTGAAGCCAAACCGCATTGAGGCCGCCAAGGATGTAGCCGCAGAGTTCATCTCCGGCAGACCCAATGACAATATCGGTCTGACGATCTTCGCGGGCGAGGCTTTCACACAGTGCCCGATGACCACCGACCATACGTCGTTACTGAATCTGCTGCAAAACGTGCGCACGGATATCGCTGCCCGTGGACTCATCCAGGACGGAACGGCATTGGGTATGGGACTGGCCAACGCTGTGTCACGACTGAAAGACTCTAAGGCCAAGAGCAAAGTGGTAATCTTGCTGACCGATGGTAGTAACAACATGGGGGACATCTCACCGCTGACGGCTGCCCAGATTGCCAAGTCGTTGGGCATAAGAGTCTATACGATTGGCGTAGGAACGAACAAAGTGGCACCCTATCCCGTGCAGGTGGCCGGTACTGTGCAGTATGTCAACATGCCGGTGGAGATTGATACGAAGACGCTGAGCGACATCTCGGCGATCACGGACGGCAATTTCTATCGTGCCACCAACAACCGGCAGCTCAAGCAGATCTATCACGACATCGATCAACTCGAAAAGACGAAGATGAACGTCAAGAAGTATTCGCGCTACTACGAGGCTTACCAGCCTTTCGCCATCGCCGCGGTCTTCTTCCTCCTGTTGGAAATTCTGCTGCGCAACACGGTTTTGCGTCGACTGCCTTAATGATTAGCGAGGCAAAGACCCCTATATATAATAAGGTGTAGCAAACCGATGTTAAAGGTACAGTGAACTGATGTTTAAAGTGTAGCATACCTACGTTTTAAGTGTAGCGAACCGATGTTTGCTGTGTAGGGAACTGAAAAGAAGAGAATCCTAAGGCTTAGGCTGAAGGAAAAAAGATAAACGAAAAGACAATGAGATTTGAAGATCCGACATACTTATGGCTACTCTGCCTGCTGCCTCTGCTGTTTCTGCTGAGGGTGGCAAGCCATTTCAAGCAGAAGAAACGGCTTCGCCAGTTAGGTGATCCTCAGCTGTTGAAGCAGCTCATGCCCGACGTTTCCAAGGCAAGACGTGCGGTGAAGTTCTGGTTGATGATGGGTGCTTTGGCCATGCTCATACTTGTTTTGGCGCGTCCGCAAATGGGAACGCATGTGTCACACGACAAGCGTCAGGGCATCGAAGCCATCATCTGTATGGACATCTCCAATTCTATGCTCGCCCAGGATGTCGTGCCAAGCCGACTGGAAAAGAGTAAGATGCTCGTTGAAAACATGATCGACCACTTCACCAACGATAAAGTAGGACTTGTGGTCTTTGCCGGTGATGCTTTCGTACAACTGCCGATTACCGCCGACTACGTCTCGGCCAAGATGTTCCTGCAGGACATCAATCCTTCGCTCATTGCTACTCAAGGTACAGATATCGGCCATGCCATACAGTTGGCTATGCACAGTTTCACGCAGGCCGACAATATCGGACGCGCCATCATCGTCATCACCGATGGCGAAGACCATGAAGGTGGTGCAGAGGAAGCTGCTGCCGCAGCCAAGAAGAAAGGTATCAACGTGTTTATCCTTGGCGTCGGTGATCCTCACGGTGCACCGATTCCTACCGGTGACGGCTACATGAAGGATGCGTCAGGACAGACAGTGATGAGTGCGCTCAACGAGCAGATGTGCCGAAGAATAGCACAGGCTGGCAGTGGCATGTACATTCATGTCAACAATACGGCAGACGCTCAGAACGAGTTGAACAACGATTTGGTCAAGTTGCAGCAAGGTACTACCGATGCTGTGGTTTATAGCGATTACAACGAGCAGTTCCAGGCTTTTGCCATCATTGCTCTGATCCTTCTCGTCTTGGATGCTTGTCTGATGGAGACCAGGAATCCATTGCTGAAGAGGGTAACGATCTTTAAGAATAAAGGAAAGAAATAATGGACATACGTAAGTATATTCTTTTGATCCTGCTGGTCTTCGCGAGTGTCACGCAGATGCAGGCGCAGGCTGACCGACAGTTCATCAGGAACGGCAATAAGCTCTACCGGCAGCAGAACTATGCCAAGGCTGAGACGGAATACCGCAAGGCCCTCAGCAAGAATGCACGCAATACGCAGGCAATGTATAATCTCGGTTGTGCGCTGATGATGCAGCAGAAAGATTCCGCCGCCATCGTACAGCTGCAAAACGCCGGGCGCAGTGAGCAGTCACCGCGTCGCAAGGCGATGGCTTATCACAATATCGGTGTGATCTGTCAGGGACATCAGATGTATGGAGAGGCCATCGAAGCCTACAAGGAGAGTCTGCGCAATAATCCGAGCGACAACGAGACCCGCTATAACCTTGCACTCTGCCAACGGTTGCAGAAGAAGCAAAAACAAAACGGAGGCAAGAACAATCAGAAGAACAAAAACAAGAAAGACAATAAGAATCAACAGAATAAGCAGAAGAACAATAATCAGAACAAACAAGATCAGAACAATCAGCAAAAACAGCAACCCAAAGATCAGATGAGCAAAGACAATGCTCAGCAGTTGCTCAACTATGCCATCCAACAGGAGAAGGCTACACAAGAGCGTTTGAAGCGCAACGAACAGCAGCCGCAACGTAGAAGATTGCAGCAAAACTGGTAATAAAGTGTACTTGAAATCTGATATAGTGTACTTGATATGATGACGCGTCGAATAATTCACATATTTGTTTTCACCTTGATGCTGGCTGCCGTGGCGCTGGCATCGCAGGCTCAGATTGTCGTGTCTGTCCCCTCGCATGTGGAGGCGGGAGAGAACTTCCGGCTGTCCTATACCATCAACACGCAAGATGTTGATGAGTTCCGTGCCGGTAGCATTCCCGGCGGACTGGAGCTGATTGCCGGCCCTTACACCTCGCAGCAGTCGAGCTACCGTATGGTCAACGGCCATACGAGCAGTTCTTCTTCTATCACCTTCACCTATACGCTCTATGCCGCCAAGGACGGATCGTTCACGATTCCGCCAGCTCATGCGCGCATCAATGGGCGTATGGTAGCCTCACGGGCCGCTAAGGTGGTAGTCAACGGCCGGGCTCGCAACAGTGGCGGCGCACCGAAGATGCATGGTGAAGACGAAAGTCGTGAGACGAGCATGGCTTCGGCAGACAGCAAAATCACGGCCAATGACCTGTTTATCAAGGTGACAGCCAACAAGCGACGGGTACATGAGCAGGAGCCGATCCTGCTTACATACAAGGTCTACTCCCTTGTGGACTTGACACAACTCGAGGGTAAGATGCCCGACCTTACCGGTTTCCACTCTCAGGAGGTGCCGTTGCCTCAGCAAAAGAGCTTCCATCTCGAACGCGTCAATGGTAAGACCTACCGTGCTGTGACCTGGAGTCAGTATGTCATGTATCCGCAGATGACAGGCAACCTTCAGATTCCGAGCATCACGTTCAAGGGCATTGTGGTACAGCAAAACCGCTCCGTCGATCCCTTTGAGGCTTTCCTCAATGGTGGATCAGGCTATGTAGAGGTACACCGCAACATTGTGGCGCCGGGACTGACCGTACAGGTGGATCCATTACCAACCAAGCCAACAGGCTTCTCCGGTGGTGTGGGTAAGTTCAACATCTCTGCTCAGCTTACCAAGAAGGAAGTGAAAGCCGGTGATCCCGTCACCCTCAGAGTAGTGGTAGGCGGCAATGGCAACCTTAAGCTGATTAAGCAACCGGAGGTCAATTTCCCCAATGACTTTGACAAATACGACGCAAAGGTGACCGACAAGACCAAGCTGACATCCACCGGCGTGGGTGGCAACATGATCTACGACTTCCTCTTTGTGCCACGCAACCAGGGCACTTACACCATCCCCGCGGTATCGTTTACTTATTACGACACCGATCTGAATGCTTATAAGACCATCAAGACGCAGTCGTTCAAGTTGATTGTTGAAAAAGGCGACGGTAACAGTACGTCGGCAGACTATGATGTTCAGAAGGCCAACGACATTCACGACATCGTGTCGGGCAAGTGTGAGCAGCGTCAGGTGGGCAACTTCTTCTTCGGTTCCACTTCCTGGTGGATCTCGTTGCTCTTGCCTTTAATCGCCTTCGTCGTGCTGTTGGTCATCTTCCACAAGCGTGCTTTGGATCATGCCGATGCGGTGAAGATGCGTGGCAAGAAGGCTAACAAGATCGCCCGCAAGCGTTTGAAGAAAGCCAGCAAGCTGATGTTCCAAGGCAAGAGCGAGGCCTTCTACGACGAAGTGCTCCGTGCGCTGTGGGGCTATGTGGGCTATAAGCTCAACATTCCGGTGGAACAACTCAACCGCGACAATATCACTGAGAAGCTGCAAGGCCACCAGGTCGATGATGCCACGATTGGCAAGTTCATTTCGGCACTCGACACTTGTGAGTTTGAACGCTACGCTCCCGGCGATGCCTCCGGCAATATGGAGAAGACCTTCAACAGTGCGATGACAGCCATCGAAGAGATCGAGGAAGTGATGAAACGCAACGGTGGACGCAAGAAATGAGTGTTGGGCTGTTGGTAAAGTAGAAAAGATTAGGAAGGAATCATGATGAAGAAGCATATCTCAAACATAGGAAACAGCGTCAGACGCCTGCTCATGCTCATGGCAGGCTTGCTGACGTGCACGCTGTCCTTTGGCATTACAAAGGACAATGCCGACACGGCCTATAGGCAAGGTAAGTATCAGCAGGCGATCATCGACTACCAGGAACTGCTGAAAGAAGGCATTTCGCCGGAACTATATTACAATCTTGGTAATGCCTACTACCGTAGCGACAACCTTGCGCAGGCTATCCTGGCTTACGAGCGGGCCGCACAGTTGTCTCCGGGAAACAGTGACGTCCGCTTCAACTTGCAGTTTGCGCGTGCCAAGACCATCGACAAAATCGTGCCGGACAACGAGATGCTCTTTGTCACTTGGTACAAGCGGATTGTCAACTTCACGAGCGTGGACAACTGGGCACGTGCGGGTATTGCTGCCGTCGTGCTGGCCTTGCTGTTGATGTTGGCTTATCTCTTCGGCCCACAACTGCTGGTTCGCAAGATCGGATTCTATGGCAGCGGCATCGCTTTGCTGCTGTTTATCGTCACCACCTTCTTTGCGTGGCAACAGAAACGAAACCTTGAGCGTCATTGCGGAGCCATCATCATGGCACCATCCGTGACGATCAAGAAGACACCCGTCGCCAATGGTACCGACGCTTTCGTGCTTCATGAAGGCACCAGAGTGGATATCACGGACAAGAGTATGAAGTCGTGGTATGGCATACAAGTCGGAGATGGCCGTGAAGGATGGATTCCGGCTTCGCAAGTAGAGATCATTTAATCGTTTTCAGGTAATCATGGTATTGGACGGATTGATCGCTTTTGACCGGCACCTGCTGGTGATGCTCAATGGGAGTGATTCCATGTTTTGGGATCACTTCATGCTTATACTTACCAACGGCCTTACATGGATCCCCTTGCTCTTCACGCTTTTCCTACTCGTGATGAAGAACAATGAGGCAATGATTCAGATAGGTCTTGTGGTAGGGTGCGTGTTGTTGGGTGTCTTCCTCTCTGGCGGACTCAACGATATCATCATCAAGCCCTTGGTGGCCCGGCCGCGCCCTTGCGACGATCCGCTGATAAAATACACGGTAGATGTTGTCAACAACTACCGTGCGTCAGGCTTCAGTTTTTTCTCCAGTCATTCTGCCAACACCATGGTGATCGCCGTGTTTATGATGTGGCTCGTGCGCAGTCGTCTGCTGAGCCTTACGCTTTTCTCCTGGTCAATCCTCAACGGTTGGTCACGCGTTTACCTTGGCCAGCACTATCCCTCGGATGTTCTTGTGGGTTGGCTTTGGGGCGCGATGATGGGCAGCCTGGCTTATTACATCTTTTACAAACTATATAATAAGGTGAGTCCGCCCGTCAACTACATCTCATCTCAATACACGACTACGGGCTACAGCAATGTCGACATCCACAATGTCATGCTTGTGCTCATGCTCACGATCTGTGTGACGATTATCTGTGCACTTTCCACCATGACAGGCAGCTATTGATTTTCATCATTTCCTCTTTTGGGATTATACATAACGACAATGGATACAAAACATATACATATCAGTGATTATAACTACGACTTACCCGACAGTCGTATTGCCAAGTTCCCGCTGAAAGAGCGCGACCACAGCAAATTGCTTATCTACGACCGCGGCACGGTCAGCGAAGATATTTTCTACAACCTGCCACAGCACCTCCCTGCCGGTGCACTGATGGTGTTTAACAACACCCGCGTCATCCAGGCACGTATGCACTTCCGCAAGGAGACCGGTGCGCTCATCGAGGTTTTTCTCATGGAGCCTGCCGAGCCCGCCGACTACGAGCAGATGTTTCAGACGACTGGAAAATGCAGCTGGCTGTGTATGGTCGGCAATTTGAAGAAATGGAAAGAGGGTACACTCCACCGCCATTTTGAGATTAAAGGTCATAAACTCACCCTTAACGCCACGATGGACCGCAGCCGTACCACCGAGAAGAGCGGCGGTACGAACTATTGGGTTGACTTTGAGTGGGACAATGATCAGGTCAACTTCGCTGACATCCTTGAGGCTGTGGGTGAGCTGCCTATCCCTCCCTATCTCAACCGTGAGACGCAGGAAAGCGACAAAACCACTTATCAGACGGTCTACTCCAAGATCAAGGGCAGTGTGGCAGCGCCGACAGCGGGACTGCATTTCACCGACCGCGTGTTGAAAGACCTCGACGCTCATGGCATCGTCCGCGATGAGGTGACGCTGCATGTAGGCGCCGGAACCTTCAAACCCGTGAAGTCTGAGGAGATCGAAGACCATAACATGCACACAGAGTACATCGTTGTCCACCGCCATACCTTTGAGCATATCCTTGAGCATCAGTGCCGGGCTATCGCGGTGGGCACCACGAGTGTGCGCACTTTGGAGAGTCTTTACTATATGGGCGTGAAGGCTTTGGCCCATCCCGACGTCACGGAGGAAGAGCTACACGTCAATCAGTGGGAGCCCTACGACCTGCCGCATGATGAGCAGGGACTCGTGATCGTCGGCGGAAAGAGCGTCAGCGTGGAGGAGTCCATCCGTGCCCTTCTCGACTATCTCGACCGCGATGGCCTTGAAGCACTCCATTCCAGTACTCAGATTATTATTGCTCCGGGCTACACATACAAGATCGTGAAGATGCTCATCACCAATTTCCATCAGCCTCAGAGCACGCTGCTGCTCTTGGTCAGCGCCTTCCTTCATGGCGACTGGCGCAAGGTCTATGACTATGCGCTCAGCCACGACTTCCGCTTCCTGAGCTATGGCGATTCCAGTTTGTTAAAAGTTTAGGTATATGAAGATAGGAGACAAAGTAAGTTTTCTCAGTGAGGTCGGTGGCGGAAAGGTAGCTGGCTTCCAAGGCAAGAACATCGTGTTGGTAGAGGACGAGGATGGCTTCCAGATCCCAATGCCCGTCAATGAGGTCGTCGTCGTCAAGCAGGACGACTACACTACCGCCAATGTCATCAACAAACGAGCCGAGGCTGAGGAGCACCGGGCACAGGAGACACCGCTCAACCGTGGCGGACGCTCGGTTAAAGCCATGATGAAGGACGGACAGGACGAGGAAGTTGACATGACAGTCGAAGACATGGTTGACGACACCAAAGAGGTTACCTACCGCCCGCAGGCCGTAGAGCGGCAGGGCGGCAATCAGCTTTCGGCTTATCTTGCCTTTGTCCCTGACGATGTCAAGGAGCTCATCAACAACCCGAAGTTCACGGTCAACCTCGTCAACGACTGCAACTATTATCTGAAATATACCTATCTCCAGGCCGAGGGCAACAGCTGGACAGTGCTCTCTGAAGGTGAGGTGGAACCCAATACCGTACTTTTCCTTGGGGAGCTGAGCCGCGAGGATGTCAACCATCTCGACCGCGTGGCCGTGCAGCTTATTGCCTACAAACGTGAGAAGGCGTTTATCTTCAAACCCACGGTCGACGTTCAGCTGCGTCTCGATCCCGTGAAGTTCTATAAAGTCCATACGATGACGGTCACTGACTTCTTTGAGTCTCCCTGCCTGCTCTATACGCTGGTGGAGAACGACAAGGTGGCCCGGCCACTCGTCCTTGATGCTAAGAAACTCAAGGAAGAGATGTACGCCGGTAAGCAAAATGCCGCTACTGCTCAGGCTCCTGCCGCCAAGCAGCGTGAACAACTGGTGAGCCGCTACTCCGACGACCAAAGCAAGGGCAACAAGCGCAACTCGCCATACATTCGTCATCGCGGTCTTGACGATGCGCTCGTCGTCGACTTGCATACCGAGGAAATCCTTGATACCACGCAGGGAATGAAGCCTGGTGAAATCCTCGACTACCAGCTCAAAGTCTTCCGCGACACGATGAACGCTCATCTGAGCCATAAAGGTCAGAAGATCGTCTTCATCCATGGCAAGGGTGAGGGTGTGCTGCGCCGCGCGCTCATCAACGACCTCACCTACCGTTACAAGAGGTGCACCTATCAGGATGCCTCTTTCCAGGAATACGGTTACGGCGCCACAATGGTCACCATCAACTCATAATTGAAAGTTAAATGGAATACGGATATATTAAGGTGGCCTCGGCAGTGCCTCTTGTCAGCGTCGCTGACTGCAACGAAAACGTCAAGAACATCGAGAACCTCATCGCGCAGGCCGAAGGACAGGGCGTGGAGATCATCGTCTTCCCTGAGCTCTGCCTCACAGGTTACACTTGTCAGGACCTCTTCCGGCAGCACGTGTTGCTCGATGCCGCTGAGGTGGCTGTCATGAAACTGCTGGAGTTCACCAACCAACTCGACATCATCGCCATCGTCGGAGCTCCCGTGGCCGTTGGTGATCTGTTGCTCAACTGTGCCATCGTCATTCAGAAAGGCCATGTGCTCGGCATTGTGCCGAAGACATACTTGCCCAATTACAGTGAGTTCTACGAGAAGCGCTGGTTTGCTTCCGCCCAGGATTTGCGTCCCAGCACGTTCCACTATGCGGGCCATTCCATCTCTATCACCTCTTCGCCACAGCTTTTCCGTACGATGGACGGCGTGACCTTTGGCGTAGAGATCTGCGAGGACGTGTGGGCACCAACGCCACCGAGCAACCATCTGGCCTTGGCCGGAGCAGATATTATCTTCAATCTCAGTGCCAGTGACGAGCTCATCGGTAAGCACGACTACCTGCTCAGCCTGCTCAGTAATCAGAGCGCTCGCACCATGAGCGGCTATGTCTATAGCAGCGCGGGCTTTGGCGAGAGCACACAAGATGTGGTTTATGGTGGCAACGCACTGATCTACGAGAATGGCAAACTACTGGCCAAGGGTGAGCGCTTCTCCTTGCAGCCTCAGTTGCAGACGGCACAGATCGATGTGGAATACCTGCGGTCGGAGCGTCGGATGAACACGACGTTTACCAATGCTCAGCGCCGGATGATCCACGAAGACATCCGCTTTATCGATGCCGATGTGGTCGACCATCACGATTTCGTGTTGGAGCGCACCATCAACCCGCATCCTTTCATCCCGCAGAGTGGTGACATGGAGCGGTCATGCAATGAGATCTTCTCCATTCAGGTCATGGGTCTGGCACGCCGCATCGTCCACACACATGCCAAGACAGTGGTCGTCGGCGTGAGCGGCGGACTGGACTCTACACTGGCCCTGTTGGTTTGCGTGAAGACCTTCGACAAGCTTGGCATGGACAGAAAAGGCATCGTGGGCGTCACCATGCCGGGCTTCGGTACCACCGACCGTACCTATCACAATGCAGTCAGCCTGATGAATTCCCTCGGCGTGACCATTCGCGAGATCAGTATTGCCAAGAGTGTCACGCAGCACTTCGAGGATATCGGGCACGACATGCAAGTGCATGATGTCACTTATGAAAACGGACAGGCCCGTGAGCGCACGCAGATCCTCATGGATCTCTCCAACCAGCTTGGCGGTCTCGTCATCGGCACCGGTGACCTCTCGGAGCTTGCTTTGGGATGGGCTACATACAATGGTGACCACATGAGCATGTATGGTGTCAACGCCTCCATCCCCAAGACACTCATCAAGTATCTCGTGGAGTTTGCCGCCAGGACGGTAGACGCCAAGAGTGCATCTACGCTCTTTGACATCATTGCCACGCCGATCTCGCCCGAACTGATTCCTGCTGACGAGAACGGCAACATCAAGCAGAAGACCGAAGATCTCGTGGGACCTTACGAGCTTCACGACTTCTTCCTTTACTATTTCCTGCGTTGTGGCTTCAGTCCCCGCAAGATCTTCATGCTGGCCTGCCATGTCTTCGACGGCACACATCCCCAAGAGGGTGTCTCGATCTATTCCGAGGAGACGATCCGCCATTGGCTCCGCACATTCTGTCGCCGCTTCTTTGCTCAGCAGTTCAAGCGCTCCTGCCTGCCCGACGGACCCAAAGTCGGTTCCGTCAGTCTCAGTCCGCGTGGCGACTGGCGCATGCCTACTGATGCCCAGTCGGCTTTGTGGTTGGAAGAATAAGGGCTTCGTCAGAAAACAAAATCGTATGCTTTCAGTAGGGAAAAACGTTTCCTGCTGATGCTGTAACACCAAAAAAGCCCCAGGCAACCTGAATTGATGGTTGCTTGGGGCTTTTGTTTGATGGGGGATGAATTATTTGTTATGGAAGTAGAACGGAAGTGCCAAACCAGTGGCGAGCAAGTTTGTTCCACCAATGATATTTTCGTTATCAAGGTAGACACCACCTAAGACGATTTGCAATCCGATGGTCTTTCCGCTCTTCACGCCATAAGAATTGGGATATCCAGCATAGAAGGCCAGCGTGATCGTGTGGGACTTACCTTCAGCCATTGTACTGAATGTCAGTTTCCGTGGCTGTAAGTGGAATGTCACCGGAGAGAGACTGTAGAAATAAGTATAGCATTTCAGTATCTGTGCCGGAGCATTCTCCAGACATGCTTTAGCGGTAGCATCTTGCACGAAATGACCGATAGAGTTGACATGGAAGTTGTAGACGGTCGCTGTCGAGTCGGTTTCAAAGTTCACGCTCGCGGCTACGGAGTCTACCTTGGACGGCTTTGCGGTGAAGATAGAGTCGTAATAGACCAGTTGTCCATCGTGTGGTCCGGCTACAGAGAGGTAAGCCGTGTGCTGCTCTTCACGTGTCAGACCGTTATCGTCGTCATCGTCGTTTAAGCAAGAAGTCATGGTCAGTGCTGCGATCATGCACAGCAACAGTGTCAAGATTGAAGTTTTTCTCATTTTACTTTATTATTTGATTTTGATTGAATGTTTCTATTGGTTAAATGCAAAGATACGGAAATACTTGCATGTAGGGGATAAGAAAATCAAATAAAATAGGTCCGTCCGCTCAAACATTCTTTTGCGGACGGATCCTCAAGACTATTCTGTTGTGTAGATCCAGTAGACGTAGGACATAAGTGCAATGGCTGTTAACGATAGCACAGCGAACAGAATCTTCCCGAAGAGGGACTTTCTTTTTATGCTCATGAAAGCTTTGCGCTTATATCGCTCTGCCCCGTCCGTGTGATGATGGTGGTGATGGTGATGCTGATGCTGCTCTGTAGCGGACTGCGTCGTTTGGGACGTTGTGTCTTGTGCGGAAGTCATATAAAATATTAATTAAAAGCGGAAGTCAAGTTGCACGTCGATCATGTTGTAGTTTGGCTTGTCCAGATTACGATCGTTGACGCGCATATATTCCGCATTGAGTTGTACGTTTTTGTTGAACAGATAGTTGAGACCGGCTTCATACTGTGTGCGGCTCGATCCCCATTCAGCAGACTGTCGGTAGAGATCGTAGCGGGCTTTGGCGTAGAGCTTCTTGCTGATTACAGGGGCAATGACCAGAGCGTAGTATGCGTCGGCCTTGCTGCCGATGGCTTCATTGACGGTGCAATCAGTGGTGCCGTTGCCGCCGGACTCCGATACCTTGAAGGCTTTACCGGTGGAGTGGACATATTCCGAGCGGAAAGTCCAGTCGCTGGCTTTGTACTCGGCAGAGAAAGCATAGCGGTGCTGTGGCAGTTTGCGCACCTCGCCCTTGTGCGCTCCGCTCTCGTCAGTCCAGTCACCTTTACGGGCATAGGAACCCTCACTGCCGAAGACGCCGAGGCGCATGCCGGCTACGGGCATCACCCAGATGCCGCCGATCACGTCCTTTTGCTGGTCCGCATCCTTGGTGTTGATGCCCTGTCCGTTGTAGACTCCGATCTGATAGTGCAGCAAGTCGCGCTTCTGGGCATTGGGCAGGAAGTCTCCCTGTACCTGTACACCGATGTCACGTCCGTTGCTGGCCTTGACACCACTGCGGTCGGAGAAATAGCAGAGCTTGTTGATGGCTTGGGCATAACTGAAGAATCCTTGGTCGATAGGATGCATCGGGTTCTCAAAGGTGAACGCACGCTTGAACTGACCGACTTTCACTTTGAAGAAACTATATTTCTGCCACTCGGTGAACGCATCTACGACACGCGGGGAGTTGCCGAGCGTGGACGTGTTGCCGTTGAACTGCAACTGCACTTTCCAATACCAGTCCTGCTGGATGCGCCCTTCGAGGGCGATACGGCCCAGACGCAGGTTAAATGAGTTAGCCTTGGCATTCTCTTGGCCGCTGTATTGATATTGTGTCATCACATAGCCTGAGAGCTTCACATCGTTGATCCATTGTGGCAACTTGGTTTCGGCTTGAGCCATTGAGGCAAAACCCAAAGACAGCAGTGCCACGGCAAAAAGTTTCTTCATGTTTTAGTGTTTATTTGTCTCTTGTGAACAGATCCTTTATAGACTCAACATAGTTAAAGTGAAGAGTCAGTTGATAAAAGGCCATTATTTGTGCAAATATAATTAAATTATAAGAGGTATGTTTCGCCACATTAAAAAAAATTAGTTGATAGTTAAATAAAACCGATTTTGTTTGGTGGAATGAAATATTTATCGTAACTTTGCACCCGCAATTCAGAAATCAACCTGTTGACTCTTGTGAAGTAGATCGCTTGTTGATGAAGAAGAGTAAAGCGGGGTGTAGCGCAGTCCGGTAGCGCTCCTGGTTTGGGACCAGGTGGTCGCAGGTTCGAATCCTGTCGCCCCGACATCAAAAAGAGCTTCTCATTTTGAGAAGTTCTTTTTTGGGTTATATACGCATCATACTGTTTCGTACACATCATTCTATTTGTGACGATGATCCTTTCACCACTATGTGGTAATTGCGTTGTATGTCTCTATCGTGTTGAATAAACTGACAATTTTCCGCCTCTGAGAATCGAAAATTCTCAAGCAAAGGTGTACTTGCCCCAAAAGAACGCCATTTTTGAGCGTTTTTATAAGTAACTGA
The DNA here is from genome assembly GCA_052355365.1 of Prevotella sp. GTDB lineage: Bacteria > Bacteroidota > Bacteroidia > Bacteroidales > Bacteroidaceae > Prevotella. Next base: position 23,893 of record DAWDCC010000017.1, read on the forward strand.
TATTTAGACAGTTATCATCCGATTGCTATCTTCAAGGGTTTTCTAAGAACCATTTCTTGTTAGGTCACGTTGTCAGAAAGCCTTTTTGTACCTGTCATCACACTGATTTGAGGTGGTCAGACTGCCTTTTTCATCGTGTCAAACTGCCTTTTTCATCGTACCAAACTACCTTGCTGAGGACCACATCTTTCTTTTTTTTGCAGTTGACTACCATAAAAGCGTAGAAAGCATCACGGCGGGGGCTCTTTTTCTTCTATAGATGGTGAGCTCGCCGTGATGTGTTTTTGTCGGAAAAAATCAATTACTACTCAACCGCTACCACCTACATTCTCATTCCTTAGGATAGCCTATCTGGCTGTTGAGTACGAGATCATAGTTGTCGTCGAGGCTCAGCTCTTTCTTCAGGGTCTCTGTGTCCATCGTCATGCGAGGAACCGTGTTCAGCCCCAGTGCGCTGCAAGCAAGGCATATGTTCTCCGAGACATAGCCTGCGTCGACAACGCCCATGCGAACTTTCGCCTCATTGGGTATCTGTTGTGGGAACTTATTGTGATTGCTGACCAGCACCAACGAGACCGGTGCGCTGGCGGCAAAACTCTGACGACCGGCAACAGCGCTGCGCAAGTCTTTGCTGCTCACCTTCTGCAGGCTGTTGTCCTTTGGCTGATACAGATAGGTGCCGTCCTTACGGACAACATAAACCTGAATGTCTTGGGCGTTGATAGCCGACGGAGCGGTAATCTTCCCTTCACTTGGACGGTTGATGCCACAGGCTGCCCAAAGCACCGTCGACAGCACATCGTCAGGAATCTGCTTGTCGGCATATTCCCTTGCTGAGTGTCGGCTCTGCAAAGCCTGCATCAGCGTCACCTTGTTGTCCATAGATGGCTTGGGCAATACAATGCTGTTCTGTGCCAAACACGATGTTGACATCAATGCCAACATCGACAATAAGATCATGTTCCTTCTCATATTATTTATCTTTTAAATCTACATTTCTTGTTTTTACCACAGACTCGCTCCACCAGAATAATTATTCCATACGAAAGATAGTCAACGTGTTCAATTGTAATTCTTTGGGCTGACACCATAATAATTCTTGAAGGTACGGGAGAAGAAGGCAACGGAAGAAAAGCCCGCACGCTCTGCCACCTCCGACACATTGAGTTTGCCCTCTTTCAACAGCTGTGCGGCATAACCGAGTTTATAAGTTCGGAAGAGCTCATTGGGTGTTTTTCCGGTAAGTTGCTTTATCTTCTCGTACAGCTTTGTACGGCTCAACAGTAGCTTACGGCTCAACTTTTCAGTGTCAAGGTCACCGTCGCTGATATTGTCTTTCATAAATTTCCGGATGGTACGGAGCATTTCCTTGTCCTTCGTCGAGAGTCCTTCCTGGAGCTTGACAGCCTGCTGCGATAACTTGGCCTGCATCGCTTTGTACTTGTCAGCAGAGGCGAGGAGCTTAGCGACGACCTCTCTGAGATATTCCGGGCCAAAGGGCTTGGTGATATAAGCATCCGCCCCGGCACGGATACCCTCGGCCTGCTTGTCACCACCGTCACATGTCGTGAGGAAAATAAAAGGAATATCACGAAACTGCTCATCAGCATGGAGCTCGCGACAGAAATCCAGTCCCGACATGCCGTCAAGCATGATGCAGGAGATAATAGCATCAGGATGCAGACTGGCGATATCACTTAAGGCGCTCTCAGCGTCGTATCGGTTGATGACATGATAGCTGTCCTCAAAGATACGCCGGAGGAAGTAAGCGGTGTTGACATCCTTCTCCACCACGAGCAGCGTGTGCTCCTTTGTCGTGGTCACATCGTCAAGGCGTCGGGGCCGGACAATGTCATCATCGTGGAAGAGTATGTCCGTCTTTTCTCCCCTGGCTTTTTTCTCTTCCTCTGTATAGACATCATCTAAAGGCAGTGAGAAGGTGAAGGCTACTCCTTCGGGCGTATTGGCGGCAGTGATGGTGCCATGATGCAACGTGACAAGACTACCGACATAATGCAATCCCAGGCCTACCCCCCATCCCGATACATCATCGGATGCCTGATAATAGCGCTCGAAGATCGTAGACAACGAGTGCTCCGGGATATGCGAACCAGTGTTCTCCACCGAAAGCCGCAACATCTTTCCCTCAGCCACCATCCTTACGGTGATAGTGCCATTTTGGGCTGTATGTTTCAACGCGTTGCTCATCAGGTTGTCGAAGACTTTTATCACCTTGTCCTCATCGGCAAATATCACTCTGGGCTCATTGGTGCCTATATTAATAATGTGTATCCCCTTCTCCGCTGCCGACACTTCGTAATGATGGGAATAGGCCGTCACGATGGCAGCCACATCGATGCGTCTGACTGACAGTCGCATGGCATCGCCCTCTAAGAGGTTGAAGTCCAGCATCTGGTTGACAAGTTTCTGCAGGATACCGGCACTCTGCGAGATAAGACGGACCATGTTTCCCGACTGTTTGGAGAGTTCCGGTGCATGACGCAGGATGTTGACGGGACCCGCTATCATCGTAATGGGGTTGCGGAACTCGTGCGAGATATTGGTGAAGAAGTCCATGTTCATTCGGTTGATATGTTGCTCACGGTCCTTTTCCTTTGCTGCTGTGTCAGCATGGATACGTATCATGCGCATGCGTATGTACAAGCGGTTGACAACAAACAAAACCACTAAGACAAAAAGAATATAAATGACTATTGCCACCTTAGAGAGCAAAGGGTGGGGCAAGATACGTATGTCTACTGACTTATATGCTTTTATCCAAGGTCGCTCTCGGTCAATACACATAATCTCAAAACGATAACTGCCGGGCTTCACCTTAGTATATTCCACTTCTCCACCTGCATCATCGTACCTCCAGCCCTCATCATATCCTGCAAGCCGATAGCGATAAGTATAATTCGACGAGAGGTCGTCAGCGCCATGGGCTGAGAATGCTATCTTGAAGGTATTCTCATTGTGGCGCAAGACTACCGTTGTGGTTGAATCGGCACCAAAGAGCAAGCAGCTACGGTGAGCGTCGTTTGTCATCCCGGCATCGATGCTCTCAACTAACAGCAACGGCCTCACCCCGCGTGATGCTCTGTCCCTCACTGTATAGCTACGAAAACCTTTCCGAGTAGCGGCAAAAAGGTTATTGCCATATCCCATAGCCAAGGTATGGGGCTGGAAGTCGTCAGACGGACTGCCCGTCCAGAGCGTATCGATACGCCGCGTGGTAAGGTCAAAAGAGAGGATGTCGCCTTTGCATGTCGCTAACAGACCGCGTTCCGAGACCACCACATTATTGACCGGACGATGTCCCATTTCGGAGATATTGGTGAGCTGATGCATAGCGCTGTCATAGACAAACATGCCATTGTCTGTGCCGATAAAGGTGTGATTGCCGAGTCGAGCTGAGCAGATGAACGCCCCCGGGACATGGAGACGACTTGGCCGCATGGTGCCTTTGTCCAGACCGATAACCCAGGGTTGCCTGTTGTAGGGCAATGCCATGACCTCTCTCCCTCCAAGACTGACTATTGGTGTTCCTGCATTGATTCTGTTTTCGATAAGAGGCACAGTCCGGATGTTAAAGTTGCCTCGGCGGTAGACGACCGGACGGTGGTTGGCTGCTAACCCTGTCTCGTCAGCCAACGGGCCCTTGTGTACAGCATCAAAGACCACCAAGGCCTTGCCGATATTGACCACAAGTCCGTTGTCAAAAGGCGCTCCACTACCGCTGGCACTGCTGTTGTTGAACCCAAAGTCATAATACTGCGCCATGTGGAAGTCGTTGTCGTAAGTGATGGCAAAGAGAGCGGAAGTTGTCATCACCCAAAAATAGCCAGCCGAGAAGAAGACTTCGCTGACATGCATCTGCGAATGGATATCGATGAAGTGCCCTAAAGAAAGCATCCGGATGCCTTCTTTGTCAGACAGGTAGAAGATGCTGTCATTGTCGAGCGCGCCAAAGATGTTTCCCTTGCCGTCCTGAGTCACGCTAACAACGCTATGACGCTGGAAGACTTCGTAGATGCTGTCAGAGCGGAGTTGCTCCGACAACGCACTCAAGCTATGTATGGCCTTTACTGCAAGGCCTTTGTTATAACCTATGTAAAGTACATTCTCAGGGGTGACATACATCTTTGTGATAAAAGCCGGGGAGAGAAACTGCTGGACGGCTGTGGGCTGCGGGTTTATTTGATGTGTGATGAGGTCCATCGAATAAAGACCATCATGCCCGGAGAAAAAGAGATGTTCCTGCCATACTGCGGCCTCGTCTGGCACGATGGGCATGGCCTGCCCCGACTGGTATCTCACGTGCAGCGTGTGTCTATCGAGAATTGTAATGCCCTTGGCGAAACTGAGGACGTAAACATTGTCTTTGTCCGCACAGGTGACATTTCCTATCGACGAAGGAATGGCCAATGGTTTGACATGGTGAAGGCTCCGGTCTACTACATAGATTCCAGTTTCCAAGCTCACCAACAGCCTGCCTCCTCCACAGGCATATATCGAGGAGCGATTGTTGGGGATCTCTTTTGAAATCTGACAACAGCGCCGGAAAGTATTCCCTGACAGTACACATAAATCACCTCCGAAGAGAGCAAGGATACTGCCGTCTTCAGTTTGCGTCATGCATGAGGGTGCCGCCCATAAGCTGTTAGTGGAAAAATGATGGAAGCCGCTATTACCCTCATATCTGTCAATGCCGTCTTTGGTCACCACCCACATGCTGTCTGCACGGTCTCTGAAAACATCCACTACGTCGTCGGACCGCAATGTGGTAGTATCAGACCCGTCATGGGAGAAGAGACGATAGTTAGAACCGTCAAAGACTTGTACGCCCCTGTCTGTGCCTATCCATAAAAATCCGCGCCCATCAAGTTGCATGGCATGGGTGCTGTTGCTCCAGGACATTGCCGACAACCTCGCAGGATGACTATCAGTGAGACGCAGCTCATGACTGTCACAAGAAGTGAGGATGCCAAGGATGATGAGCATCAGCATGGCTGACCATGCAGACATGAATAAAGAGAAAGGTTTATTCCATATCATAACAAAGGCCTTTGGTTCTACGGCAAAGTTAAGAAGAATATTTGTAACTCCAAAGATATTTTTTGATTATCTTCCATTTTTCACCCCTTATAAAGGCTAAAAGCTGGAAGCTGAGTTGTTCATGAATTAAACACAATAATATTTTGATTACAAGTTATTTATATCAATAATACTTGTACGTATAATAAATTATCTAAACGTAAAGTCAAAAGTGTTGTACGTTTGTGCAACCCATATGGATAGACGGTTAACGGACATTAATAGCTTCTTCATAACTTTGCCATCGAAAACCAGATCAATCGAAAACAACAATGATTAAAAACAAGATTTTACTAACTGCCCTCACTTGTGCTGTCTTCGCACCAGTTTGTGCTCAGAGCGAAATTCAAAAGGACTCCGTGCCTGACTCCAAAGAGGTGAAAAACCGCAACGTCATGCTGAACGCCTCCGCTGACAATCAGCCCCGACAGATTAATATCGGTCTCCCCGTGGAGATGTCTGCCACCATCTATGAGAACGGCAGTCCTACCTCCTGGACCTGGTGGCCCATGCTTCCTTACTTCTACTGGGCCGGTGGTCCTTACTACTCTAAGGTAGGGATGTCCTCACTCTCTGAAAACGCTATCACCAATGGTTCCATCAACTATGTCATTGACTGCTGGTCACGCACTGGCGGCGACAAGTTCTTAGGCTTGGTCGACTACACCACCAACTCTCATGGTCTGCAGCGCTTCGACATCGACATATCCGGTCCTATCGCCAAAGGATGGAGCTATAACATCGGAACCTACGTCAACCATGACCGCGGCAACAACAAGCTTGCTGATGTCGATGTGCAGAACAGCATGAAGCAGTTCCATGCCGGACTGACAAAGACTTTCGACAAGGGTAAGATGAGCCTGCTCTACAAATACAGTTCCATGACTGATAGAGGTGACGGCAATGGTCCCTTTTACTACAACGCCGACGGCAGCGTCGACGAGATGCCGGGCTTCTCTCTTGGCAAGGACGGGTACATCCCCGCTGACCAGCAGATAGAGTATATGGATGTTGTTTCCGGCAAGATGCTGCGCATCCCGCGTAAGAGCACAGCCATGAGCCAGGACATTACTTATACCCTCGACTACAACTTTTCACCCAAGCTCTCGCTCAGTTTCAACTCCAAATACCATTACGCCAACACGCATTATGTAGGCATGACACTTGCCGGTATCGGTAAGGCAGATGCCAACAGCGGATACACCTATTCCGCTGCTAAGGGTGATCACAAGATCGGCGATGTCTTCACCGGCAACTACCAGACCCGTTACATGCAGCGCGACAACGGTGTGGAGCGCGCCTGGTACAACACTGCTGAGCTCAAGGGAAAAAGCCGCAACGATGCACACAGCTGGCGTGTCGGTGCCAACATCTGGTGGATGCTGCCAAGTGTCGACAACAGCATGGCGCTCTTTACTCACACGGTAGAGAAAGACCCCGTATGGCTTAACCTCGGCGGCAAACAGTCCTTCGGCTATAACACAGGAGCTGAATACTACGACATGAACGAGCTCAAGACAGCCCTCTATGCCTCCGACGACTGGCAGGTCAATCGCCGTCTCTGGCTTTCTGCTGGCCTGCGTCTGGAATATTACAAGCTTGGCGGTCACAACGCCATGGCCTACAGCGATGTGGCAGGCAGCAACGTCATTCATCCCGAGAACGTGCGCACCATGGGATGGAACCTCAACGATATCACGAAAACTCCGCAGAACCATAAGTTCTTCCTCCCGTCTGTCGCCTTCAGTGGTCGCTACACCATCGCCAAAGGCTTCGGTGCTCTCTTTGAAGGTATCTACACCAAGCAGGCTGCCGGTTCACCTAACTTCGCCGGACCGAACATGGTTAATACCGATGCCATCAACACCTACTTCGGCACGGCAGGTCTTTTCTGGAACACACCGTGGATGAAACTCGTCTCGCAGTTGTCTTACATCAAGAAGACCAACTACCAGCGCAACACACAGTTCACCAACCAGAACGCCCCCACTGATGTCATCACCGTGCCCACGACCTATTCCATCCAGACCCTTGGTTGGACCACCGATGTCGTGCTGACATCGTTCAAGGGCTTCAACTTCCACGGTCTCCTTACCTTGCAGAGCCCTAAATATAAGGACTTCGACATGACGGCCAACTTCAAGGATGGTTCCAGCCTGAGCTACAGCTTCTCTGACAATACCACCACCGGCGTGAGCAAGTGCATCGTAGAGCTCGACCCAAGCTATATGTTCTCCAAGTTCCGTCTCTGGGCCAGCTTTCGCTATCAGAGCAAGCAGTACATCAACCGCACCAACTCCCTCTACTTCAAAGGGCGCTGGGAGACTTTCGCCGGTGTTGACTACAATCTCAACAAGAATATCTCCTTCGCCCTGCAGTTTGTCAATCTCTTCAACCAGAAGGGCGCTAGCGGCAGCATCATGTCGGCAGATCTCGTGACAGAGACCTCACAGTTTAACCACTATCTCATGTCCGGCAGCTACATCCGTCCGTTCACCGTAGAGTTAGCAACACATATTAACTTCTAAAAATACACATCATGCGAAAGATTCTTTCATTCATAGCCATGGCATTGCTCTGCCTCTTAGGCTTCAACAGAGCAGAGGCAACTACACCTCTCACCCGTACGACCGTAGCCCAGGGTAAGCTCCAGGGCTTCCTCCAGAACGGCATCGGCACTTTCCTCGGCATCCCTTACGCCCAGCCCCCCGTGGGCGACCTGCGCTGGAAAGCACCCGTAGCCGCCAAGGCATGGAAAGGCACCTACAAGGCTACAACCAAGAAGGCTGCGCCTTACCAGCCTGTGGACCCCAACAACCCACAAAAGAAACAGATGTCGGAGGACTGCCTATATGTCAACGTCTGGACACCGGCAAAGAAAGCCACTGACAAGCTCCCCGTTATGGTATGGATTCACGGTGGCGGTTTCATCACCGGTGACGCCTTCAGAAACTTCTCCAAGCTTGTCAACCATGGCGTCGTCGTGGCCAGTCTCGAATACCGTCTCGGTGCCTTAGGCTTCTTGGCTACCCCTGAACTGGCTGCCGAGTCACCGACACACACCGCCGGCAACTATGGCCTTATGGACCAGGTCCTCGCCCTGAAATGGATTAAGAACAACATCGCAGCCTTTGGCGGCGACCCCGACAAGATCACGATCTTCGGCGAGTCGGCAGGTGCCATCTCCGTGAGCATGCTGTGCGGTTCTAAGATGGCGAAAGGACTCTTCAACGGTGCCATCTCTGAGAGCGGTGGCAACTTCAGTCCCACCGACAGCGTTCGTTTCAACAATGACGGCAACCGCGACCAGATAGGCGCTCAGAAGCACGGCTTGGTGTATATGAAGCGTATGGGTGCTACAAGTCTGAAGGAGTTGCGCGCCATGGATGCCGCAAAACTCGTCAACGACCCGTTGACAGCCGGTGCAGGAGGCTTCTGGCCCTGCGTGGACAACATCTACCTCGGCGACCAATACAAGCAGTATGAGAACGGACAGTTCAACGATGTCAACCTCCTCGTAGGCACCAACTCCGACGAGGGTACGATGTTCGTCCGCGAGACGACAGTTCCTAAATACGAGGCCGACATGCACCGCATCTACGGCAAGTTCGCCGACCGTGTTCTCCAGCTCTATCCCGCCAAGACCGACAAGGACACCTACTACGCTCAGAGCGATCAGTTCCGAGAGACAGCCTTCGCATGGCCTTCTTTCGCCTGGGAGCGCCTGCAGCAGGAGAAAGGACACTCCAACGTCTTCGTCTACTACTTCGACCAGATGCAGGATTTCTGCTTCGGTGGTCCTAACTACAAGCCACGCGGCGCCGGACACGCCACCGACATGGATTATGTCTTTGGCTTCTACTTCGGCGGTAAGCCTCTCCAGGGTGGACGTAAAGAGCTTTCCGACAAAATCATCACCTATTGGACCAACTTTGTCAAGTATGGCAACCCCAACGGTGACGGCTCCGATGCCAGCCTCCTCAAATGGCCCATCTACAACCAGGACAAGACAACGGTGATGCATTTCAAAGACAATAAATGCAGCCTCATCGACGTTCCTAACCGTGAGAAGCTCGAGTTCTGGCAGGATTACTACCAGTGGAAACGCGACAACTGGAAAGACAGATAAAATCTAAAGTGTTACCTATGCAAAGGATACTGACCATCATCGTAACTTTCCTCTGCACGCTGACCTCCTTCGCACAGTTTCCGGCTCCCACAGAGGGCTGGATAGCTGTGCCGGGAGCCAGCAGGGAGGGCTACGGCGTCTATGTGTTTCAGCGCGACATCAGCCTTTCCACCATAGCGGAGCAGATGCGTGTCTGGGTCTCCGGCGACAATCGTTACAAGCTCTTTGTCAACGGGAAGATCGTCTCCATCGGTCCGGCACGCAGCGACGTGAAGCACTGGAACTGTGAGGAAGTCGACCTCGCGCCCTATCTCCAGACCGGCAGCAACACCGTCACAGCACTGGTATGGAATGAGGGCACGGAGCGTCCAGCTGCCAATATGACTTACCGCACGGGCTTCTTCCTCCATGCCATCGACAAGGCCGCTGACATCTTCAACACCAACAAGCAATGGAGATGCCGGGAAGACAAGAGCTATCGTCCCATCAGCGTCAGCGTCCCAGGGTATTATGCTGCTGGTCCCGGCGAGCGCCGCGACATGCACCTTGCCATCGCCATCCCGCCAACAGGACAACAGACGCTGAACACATCGAGTTGGCAGCAGGCCACCGTCATCAGCGGTGCCAACTACATCGGGCAGGCCGGAGCCTTTGGCACCTATCCCGGATGGATGCTGAAGCGGTCGACTCTGCCTCTGAGGGAGCTAAGGACAGAACGTATGGCTGTGATACGCCAAAACGTGAACGTCAAGGCTGATAATAACTTTCTCAAGGGTAAGGCCCCCATCACCATTCCCGCTCATACCACCGCAAAAATCATCCTCGACAATAAGGTCGAGACCAACGCTTATGTCACGCTGAAATTCAGTGGCGGCGACAACAGTAGGATAGCTCTCGGATACACGGAGGCTTTCTATGACGCACTGCCGCGCAACTTTATGGAGACACCCACTAAGGGCAACCGCAACGACATCGAAGGAAAGATGTTCATAGGGCGCACCGACACCATCATCAGCAACGGACAGCAAGGGCAGGAGTTCACTACGCTCATGTGGCGGACCTACAGATACATCGTGCTCACCGTGACCACTGCTAACGAGGCGCTGACCCTTGACGACCTCTACGGCACCTTCACTGGTTATCCTTTCCAGCAGGAAGCTCACCTCTCTCTTGTCAAAGGGTCGGCAGGCAGCAAGCAGCGACGTCTGAATGACGACATTCGCCAAATCTTCGACATCGGATGGCGCACGGCACGCCTGTGTGCCATAGAGACTTACATGGACTGCCCCTACTATGAGCAGATGCAATATTTCGGCGACTCCCGCATCCAGGCCCTCGTGACCCTCTTCATGACTGGCGACGACCGTCTCGTCAAGCAGCTCCTCGACGCCGGCGACTGGAGCCGTGACGCTGACGGGGTGACACAGAGCCGTTATCCCGCCTCCATAGAACAATGGATACAGCCCTACGCCCTACATTATATATATACGCTCCACGACTATATGATGTACGCCAACGACACCACATTCCTCAAGTCGAAGCTTATGACCGAGCGCACCATCCTCGACTACTTCCACCGCTATCAGCTTGCCGACGGACGTGTCAAGGATCTGCCCGGCTGGAACTTCACCGACTGGGTAGACCATGATGCCAACTGGCAGGCTGGTGTGGCAATGCCGGGTGCCGACGGCTGCAACGCCGTCATGGACTTGCAGCTTCTCTATGCCTATCAGATGGCCGCAGACTTAGAGGCTCATATTGGCATGAAGGCCTATGCCCGTCTCTACGCTCAGCGCGCCGAGCAGCTGCAGGCCACTATACGCAACCGCTACTGGCGGCAGCAGCAGGGCTTGTTCTCCGACAGAAGTGACAAAGACGTCTTCTCGCAGCACGCTAATGCTCTTGCCATCCTCACCGGTGTCGTCGACGGTACCACAGCGCTGTCTGTCGCCCGCCATATCGAAACCGGCTCCATAGACAACAACACTAAAGCCGATAAGGTCCTGCTCGCTCCGGCATCCATCTACTTCAAGTTCTACACCCATCAGGCTATGACGAAAGCAGGACTCGGCGACGACTATATGGATTGGTTGGGCATATGGCGGCGCCATCTTCATCTCGGCCTGACGACATGCGGCGAAACCTCTGATGTCAACGCTACACGCAGCGACTGCCACGCCTGGGGTGCCAGTCCCAATATCGAGTTTTTTCGCACCGTTCTTGGCATCGACAGCGACGCTCCGTGCTTCAGCCATGTCGTCATCCGCCCCCATTTAGGCTCCATCAATAAGATCGGCGGTACCATGCCCACACCCTACGGCAACATCACCGTCAGCTATGAGCGACGTGGCAACAGCCTCTCCGCCGTGATAACCCTTCCAGACAATATCTCCGGAAACCTGATGTGGAACGGTAAAAACTATCCGCTCCACGGAGGACAGAACATACTTTAAACAAAATAATCATGCTTAAAAGAATTCTTACCACGACTCTGCTTGTGGCGGGCACTTTAGCCCCAGCTGCGGCACAGACGGCTCCACAACTGCGTTCCGACAATATCGACGAGGTTATCAAAGCCATGACCTTACAAGAAAAGATCGAGCTGTGTGTCGGCACCCACCGCACGGGCGACATCAGTCAAGGCGGCAAGTATGCCGATGTCGTAGCCGGTGTAGCCGGAGCCACCATAGGCATCCCGCGCTTAGGTATTCCCTATACCCTTTTAGCTGACGGACCGGCAGGTCTGCGCATCAATCCTATTCGTCCGTACGATAGCAATACCTATTATTGCGCCCATTTCCCCATCGGAACCTGTCTGGCCAGTTCCTGGAACACCAGCCTTGTGACGAGCGTAGGCACAGCCATCGGTGACGAGGTTCATCGCTATGGTGTTGACGTCCTTCTCGCTCCCGGTGTCTGCATTCAGCGCAACCCGCTCTGCGGCCGCAACTTCGAATATTACTCTGAGGATCCTGTTCTGGCTGGCAATATCGCAGCTGCATATATCAACGGCGTTCAGAGTCAGGGCGTAGGAACCTCCATCAAGCACTTTGCCTTCAACAGTCAGGAGACCATGCGCCTGGGCAACGATGCCATCGTCAGCCAGCGCGCCGCACGGGAGATCTTTCTCAAGAATTTTGAGATAGCCATCAAGAAGGCACAGCCCTGGACCGTGATGTCGGCCTATAACCGTGTCAACGGTGTGATGACGAGTGAGCGCCGTGACCTTCTTACTACTATTCTCCGTGACGAATGGGGATACAAAGGGATTGTCATGACCGACTGGGGTGGCGGCCGCGATCCCATGCGCCGTCCGCAGAAAGGCGTGGCCAAAGACGGACTGACAGCCTTCAGTGGTGAGGCCGACAGAGTGGCTAACATCGCTGCCGGCAATGACCTCATTGAGCCGGGAGGAGAAGATGACATCAAACAAATAGAAGACGGTATCAAGAGCGGGCGGCTCAACATCAAGGACCTCGACGAGAGCGTCAGACGCATCCTGCAGTATATCGTCAAGACGCCCCACTTCAAAGGCTTCCAATACAAGAACGACCCGGACCTCAAGGCACATGCCATCGTGACACGCAACGCTGCCGCTGAGGGTACCGTGCTCCTTGAGAACAATGGGGTGCTGCCCCTCGCCGGAAACATCAAGAATGTCGTCCTTTATGGCGTGGCGGCCTACAAGCCCATCGCAGGCGGTACAGGTTCCGGAAACGTCAATCGCAGATATACTGTTTCACTGGTAGAAGGCATGCGCAACGCAGGATATCATGTAGACAACGCGCTCATGGATGTCTATACTAAATATATAGAGGCTTTCGACGACTCTGTCAAGAAGCTCAATCTGGACTGGTGGAGAACACCGCCGGTAGCTGAGGAAATGCTCCCCTCAAAGTCAGAAATCCTCAAGGATGCCACCCGCAACGACGTGGCTATCATCACCCTGCAACGACTCTCCGGTGAGGGTGCCGACCGCACCGACAAGGACTTCAACCTCACCGATAAGGAGCTGACACTCCTCCACAATGTCACCAATGCATTCCACGCACAGGGCAAGAAAGTCGTCGTGGTGCTGAACATCGGTGGCGTCATCGAGTCTGCGTCATGGAAGAACATTCCCGATGCCATCCTCCTGCCCTGGCAGCCCGGTCAGGAGTTTGGTAACTCAGTAGCAGAGATCCTCTCCGGCCAGTTGTCGCCCTCCGGAAAGCTCCCTATGACATGGCCTGTTGCCTATCAGGATGCAGCATCATCCAAGAACTTCCCTTCTGAGGGAAAGGGCAACGAGTTCATAGAAGACAAGACGAAATATGCTGATGTCAAGGACTTAGGCTACACCCGCTACGATGAGGACATCTACGTCGGATACCGTTATTTTGACTCCTTCGGCAAGAATGTCTCCTATCCCTTCGGCTATGGATTGGGTTACACCACCTTTGGATACAATGACATCAAGGCCATCGACAACGGTGACAAGGTCTCCGTCAGCGTCACCATCACGAACACGGGCCGTTACGTCGGAAAGGAAGTCGCAGAGGTCTATGTCTCCGCTCCTAAAGGTGCTATAGAGAAGCCTGCTCAGGAGCTGAAAGCCTTCGCCAAGACGCGCAGCCTGCAGCCTGGAGAGAGCCAGACCCTCACCATGGACATCGATAAGGCTGACCTCGCCTCCTTCAACACTAAGCAGAGTGCATGGGTTGCCGATAAGGGCACCTACACCTTCAAGGTCGGAGCGTCCAGCCGTGACATCAAAGGCGCTGCTACGCTCAACATCAAGGGTAGCAAGCAAAAAGTGCACAACGTGCTCAAGCCTTCCATGAAGCTCAACCTGCTTTCGCAGAAGTAAGCATTACTCTTATTTGGCGCTATGCCAAGTTAAGATTGCTACGAAAAAAGAATCGGTTGTTTTTCGATTTATGATGTATATTTTCTCTGTCTGCTGCGGCACAACCTTGTGTGCCGCAGCTTATTCATTTGTGTCCACTACAACTTAAGACATGAATTTTCTTACAGATTTCCTAACAGGAATCAAATGAATGGCTTTATCATTCCTCAAAATGATATTTGTCCTTTAGAGTTTTGTAATCTGCTTGCGCTTTGCGGAGAAACTGTTGATATTCGGTAGATTGAGGATTAAAAGGACGGTGCTCAAGGGCTTTGCGGATCGGATGCCACTGCTCAAGGAAGTGGAGCGTGGCGGGAGAGAAATAGGCATCGGATAGTCGCTCGTAGATGTAGCTGACAGCCTGCTCGGTAGGGTGAAGCATGTCTTCCTGATAGAAACGGTAGTCGCGGAGCTCGTCGTTGACGATCTCGTAGGATGGGAAATAGGCGACCGTCGGGTCATCGAGTGCTTTGATGACCTGGTCGACAGCCAACAGCAGCGTGGCCTTGGACAGCTGACTGCCATGATAACCGTATTTGCGGTAGCGGATAGGACTCACGGTGAGCAGAATACGCGTGGAAGGAAAGCCCGAGCGAATCAGTCGGATAGCCTCAGAAAGCGCCTCGGCACACTGGTCGACAGTCAACTGCTCTTCGTGGAAAAGCTTTTGCGGTCGCTTCTGGCAGTTGTCCACGATCTCACCCGTGGCGATGAGACGATAGACATGATTGGTGCCGAGCGTGAAGACAGCAGTACCGGGTTCGTCAGTACTGAATGGCAACTGACCGGCATCGCAAAGCCGCTTTACTGTATGGAGCACGCTCACCGGATTGTACATCACACCGAAAGGATTGACAAGCGCGCGGAATTTCTCTTCCTTGAACCGCTTGCCGATGTTGTCGGCAAAGCACGATCCCACGAAGAGCATCCGCTCGCAGGGCTCAATCTGCCACGGCGAGGGCGCAATGGTGACGGGTGTGGTGAACTGCATGGCTGGGTATCTTATCGAATCTTGTTTTCGGACTTTGCTTTCTCTAATATCGCTTTCAGAAACCGCGGCGTGTATCCCAGTTTGCTCTGGGCCACCTTTTCGGGCGTACCCTTGGAGAGCACCTGACCACCGCCACGGCCACCTTCCGGTCCCATGTCGATGATATAGTCAGCCAACTTGATCACGTCGAGGTTGTGCTCGATGATGATCACCGTGTTGCCACGGCTGACGAGCTTCTCCAGGACAGCCATGAGGATGCGGATGTCCTCGAAGTGCAGACCCGTCGTCGGCTCGTCGAGGATGTAGAGCGTCTTGCCCGTGTCGCGCTTGCTGAGCTCTGTGGCAAGTTTCACACGCTGACTCTCACCGCCGGAGAGCGTCGTGGAACTCTGTCCGAGTTTGATGTATCCGAGTCCCACGTCCTGCAGCGCCTTGATCTTAGGCAGGATGGTCGGCACGTTCTCGAAGAACTCCACGGCCTGGTTGATCGTCATGTCGAGTACGTCGGCTATGGACTTGCCCTTGTAGCGCACTTCCAACGTCTCACGGTTGTAGCGTTTGCCGTGACATACCTCGCAAGGCACGTAGACGTTCGGCATGAAGTTCATCTCTATCGTCTTGTAGCCATTGCCACCACAAGCCTCGCATCGGCCGCCCTTGACATTGAACGAGAAGCGTCCCGGTTTGTAGCCGCGGATCTTAGCCTCCGGCAGTTCCACAAACAGATTGCGGATGTCGCTGAACACACCCGTGTAGGTGGCCGGGTTGGAGCGTGGCGTACGGCCGATAGGACTCTGGTCGACGTTGACCACCTTGTCGATGTTGTCGACGCCGTCAATACTGTCGTAGGGCATCGGCTTCTTCAGTGAACGGTAGAAGTGCTGCGAGAGGATGGGCTGTAGGGTCTCGTTGATGAGCGTAGACTTACCCGATCCCGACACACCGGTGACCACGATCAGTGTGCCGAGAGGGAAAGAGACGTCGATGCGTTTCAGGTTATTGCCCGACGCACCGTGGATGGTGATCTTCTTACCATTGCCTTTGCGGCGCTCAGCCGGAATCTCGATGGCCCGCTCGCCATTGAGATACTGAGCAGTGAGCGTGTCGGTCTTGAGCATTTCTTCCGGCGTACCCTCGAAGACCTCCTCACCGCCTTTGCGTCCTGCCTTTGGTCCGATGTCGACAATCCAGTCGGCGGCGCGCATCATGTCCTCGTCGTGCTCCACGACGACGACCGTGTTGCCCTGGTCACGGAGTTCCTTCAGCGAGTTGATGAGCCGCTCATTGTCGCGCTGATGCAGTCCGATGCTGGGCTCGTCGAGGATATAGAGCACGTTGACGAGTTGCGAGCCGATCTGCGTAGCCAGACGGATGCGCTGGCTCTCACCGCCCGAGAGCGTTGCCGACTGACGGTTGAGTGAGAGGTAGTTGAGGCCCACGTCGAGGAGAAACGACACGCGCGAGCGCAACTCCTTGATGATCTCACGGGCAATGCGCTTCTTGCCCTCTTCGAGATGATCCTCGACCTGGTCGAGCCAGTCACGCAGCAAGTCGATGTCAAGATTGCTGACCTCACTGATGTCCTTGTCCCAGACGCGATAGGCGAGGGCTTCTTTCTTCAGCCGCTTGCCATGGCAGACAGGGCACTCCTTGTCGGCCAAAAACTGCGATGCCCATTTCTGTCCGGCTGTGCTGTCGTCGCTTTCGATGAGCGTGCGCAGGTATTTCACGATGCCGTCAAAGGCCACGAAGTAGTCCGTGGAGGTGTGCACCCTCTCTTTGTCAATGCGTATCTCTTCGAGCGAGCCGTTCATCAGTTCGTTGACAGCGTCCTCGGGGATGTCCTTGAAAGGTGTCTTGAGGTTGCAGTCGTATTTGCTGAGTATCGACTCTATCTGCCAGAAGATCATCTGGTTCTTGTATTTTCCCAATGGTGCGATGGCCCCTTGGTGAATGGAGAGAGTAGGGTCGGGAACCACCTTTTTCATGTCCACCTCGCTGACCACGCCGAGTCCTTTGCAATGCGGGCAGGCACCTTCAGGAGAGTTGAACGAGAAGATGTTCGGAGCCGGATCGCCGTAGGAGAGACCAGTGGCGGGATCCATCAGTCGTTTGGAGAAGTTGCGGCACTCGCCCGTCTCCTTGTCGAGCACCATGATGGCACCGTCGCCCTGACGCATGGCCGTGGCGATGGTCTGAGCCAGACGCTCACCGTCATCGGGGCGGACGCGCAACTTGTCGATGACCACCTCGATGTTGTGGTTCTTGTAGCGGTCGGTCTTCATGCCGCGGGCAATCTCCTTGATCTCATCGTCGATGCGGACATAGAGATAACCCTTTCGCCGCAGACTCTCGAAGAGCTCGCGGTAGTGGCCTTTGCGCTGGCGGACGAGAGGCGCGAGGATATACACCGCCTTGTCAGCATATTCGTGGAGGATCATGTCGACGATTTTCTCCTCGGTGTATTTCACCATCTTCTGTCCGCTGAGATAGCTGTAGGCCGTGCCGGCGCGTGCATAGAGCAGACGCAGGTAGTCGTAGATCTCCGTTGTGGTGCCCACGGTGGAGCGTGGATTCTTGCTCGTTGTCTTCTGCTCGATGCTGATGACAGGGCTCAGCCCCGTAATCTTGTCGACATCGGGCCGCTGCATGTTGCCCAGAAAGTTGCGGGCGTAGGCCGAGAACGTCTCTATGTAGCGGCGCTGGCCCTCGGCGTAGATGGTGTCAAAGGCCAACGACGACTTACCCGAACCCGAGAGTCCGGTGATCACCGTCAGTGAGCCACGCGGTATCTTCACGTCGATGTTTTTCAGATTGTGGACGCGGGCGCCATAGACGTCGATCCATCCGTTCTGAAACTGAGGGTAGAGACTTCTGTCTTTCTTATTCATTGTTGTTGCTTGTCGTTTCTGTGTATCCGCGTAACAGGTTCACGTCACGCTTGATCTGATAGTTTCGCCCGTCTGCGCCTTTGGCCTTGACGAGCACGTAGTAGACACCCTGCGCCACGTCCTTGCCGTGGCATTTGCCGTCCCATCCTCCTGCGGGGTCGTCCCAGGAGTATAGTTTCTGTCCCCAGCGGTTGAAGATGGTGGCGTGGAACTCCACGATGCTCTTGTATCCGCTTTTAGCCTTGTAGACATCGTTAATGCCGTCGCCGTTGGGCGAGAAGGCGTTGGGCATCTCCAGTTTGCTCTCCGCAATGGCGATAGAGAGCGGTGTACCCTCGTTCTGCCAGTGAGCGTCGGTGTAGGCGATGGTGTCGTTGCCCTGCATAAAGGTAGCCCAAAGCTCCACGAGATGCGTGCCGGCTTTGGTGAAGGTGTATTGCGTGTCGGTCTCGTATCTGACGAGATAGGGATTGGAGCGCTGCCCTTCGAGATAGAAATGCCATTCATAGTGGGCCGTCCACCCTTCGGTGTCGGTGGCATTGGCGTGGAAGGTGGCTGCCAGGGGAGCCTGATCGTCGGCTGAGGTCACGGTTTGCTCGTTGCCCTTGCTGTCGGTGTAGGTGAACGACGGAGCAATGGCAGGCGTGGACTGGGCCATGCTCAGCAGCGGGCAGGCCAGCATGAGTGCGGAGAGGATGATGCGAGTGATGTTCATTACGATAATGGGTTGATGCAAAGTTAGTGATTTTTATAGGAAATGAAGTGTAGATACGGATATTTTTTGTATTTTTGCAAGTGATTATTCATAGAAGTATTCATTCATACGATTATAAAAAAGAAAAGATAGAAAATGATTCAGCGTTTTTCATGCAGAGCGTCGCGTTGGTGGCTGCTTCTGCTGTGTCTGTTTTTTGTTGTGTCTGTCCCTGCTTGTGCACAAGACACGGCCAACCATATATATAAGGTGAAGAAGAGTGACACGCTCTATGGCATCGCCCACTATCACGGCATCACCGTAGACCAGCTGATCAATGCCAATCCTGAGATGAAGCTGCCGGGCTATCAGCTTCATAAGGGTGATCATATCTATATCCCCACTCCTCGAAGCGCTGCCGCAACGAACAGCGACGCTTCGGTGCCCGTGGGTAAGGGTGCTACAGCCAAACAAGGAAAGATATTGCGCGTGGGCGTGGCGCTGCCTCTCCACAATGTAGACGGCGACGGCAAGCGCATGGTCGAATACTATCGTGGCATTCTTCTGGCTTGCGACAGTCTGAAGCGTGCGGGCTATTCCATCGACATCCACTCCTGGAACCTCGACGCTACGGCTGATCCCACAATCTTGACGCGTGACCCCGCTGCCGCTCAGTGCAACATCATCTTCGGTCCGCTCTATTCCGTACAGGTTCATGCGCTCGCAGAGTTCTGCAAAGCGCGCGACATCAAACTTGTCATTCCGTTCTCAATCTCCGGCGACGACGTGACCAGCTATGCCCAGATCTTCCAGATTTGGCAGAGCGACGACAAGCTCAACAACAATGCCATTGAGACTTTCCTCAAACGATATAAGGATGCGCGTGTGGTGCTCATTGACTGCAACGACAAGACTTCGAAGAAGGGCAACTTCACCTTTGGACTTCGCAATCGGCTCTCCGCGCGCGGACAGGAATATCGTGTGACGAACCTCAACAGTAGTCTGGAGATGTTTGGAAAAGCCTTTGACCAAAACTGTCTCAACGTGGTGGTGCTCAATACCGGACGCTCGCCCGAGCTCAATCAGGCGATCGCCAAGTTGCGGGCGCTGCGTGCTCAGCAGCACGGACTCAGAGTGGCGCTCTTCGGCTACAACGAGTGGCTGATGTATGCCCCCGGCAATGTCGACACGTACTGCTCGTTTGATACCTGCGTGCCCTCCTATTATTATTACAACAGCGTGGATCCGCGTACGAAAGCTTTGGAAGCAGAATATCAGAAATGGTTCCACAGTCAGCCGATGTATGCTTATCCCCGTTTCTTCCTTACGGGGTACGATCATGCACAGTTCTTCCTCCGTGGACTCGCCAAATATGGCAAGGCCTTCAAGGGCACTGCCGGACAGAGCACTTACCGTCCTTTCCAGACTCCGCTCGTCTTTAAGCAGGTGGGGGATAAAGGCATGCAGAACGATAACTTTCAGCTGATCCACTTCACGACCGGCGGACGCATTGAGTCACTCACTTATTAACATTCGAAATCATCGCACATGAAGCATCTGCTCATCCTATTCTTCTTTTTAGCTCTGCCTTGGTCGCTCTTCGCGCAGATCGGTGAGCATCGCAACACCTTGTCGGTGGGACCGACGGCCGGATGGAATATCACCAACATCAAGTTCACCCCGAAAGTCGAACAGAAGGGCCTTGGCGGATTTTCCGGCGGCGTGGCGCTGAGATATACGGTCGAGAAGTATTTCTCCACCATCTGCTCCATACAACTGGAGTTGAACTATGCGCAGATGGGTTGGAAAGAGGATATCAAGGACATCAACAACAGTCCTGTCATCAACGCCACGACGGGTGCGGCCGAGAACTATAGCCGTACGATCAACTACATACAGGTGCCCTTCCTGGCGCATCTGGCTTGGGGTAAGGAGAAGAAAGGACTTAACTTCTTTGTCAATGCCGGACCGCAGTTAGGTGCGTATATCAGCGAGTCGACGAAGAGCAACTTCAATTTCGACAAGCGCAACACCGCTGACCGCGTGAGTAGCGTCGTGGCGCAGGATACGATGAAGGTGGAAAATAAGTTCGACTACGGTATCGCGGCCGGTCTCGGCGTGGAATATACGATTCCGAAGGTGGGCCACTTCCTGCTTGAGGGCCGCTACTACTATGGTCTCGGCAATATCTATGGTGACTCCAAACGCGACTATTTCGCGTCGAGTAACTATCAGACCATCAGTATCAAATTGAGTTACCTCTTTGACCTGAAACACTAAAGCAAATCTGAGTCTCGTGAATTATTAACTCTATAAATTTAATGCTATGTTTGAAAATCAACCAAAAGGGCTTTATGCCTTAGCTTTGGCCAACACGGGAGAGCGTTTTGGCTACTACACGATGCTGGCCATCTTCGTGCTCTTCCTGCAGGCAAACTTCGGATGGGGCGAGGGCCTGGCCGGAACAGTCTACTCTACATTCCTCATGCTGATCTATTTTCTGCCAATCGTCGGTGGTGCCGTGGCAGACAAGATCGGTTTTGGACGTTGCGTCACGCTCGGCATTCTTGTGATGTTTATTGGATATCTGCTGTTAGCTGTGCCTGCTGGCAGTGGAGCTGCTGCTATCGCGATGATGGCAGTGGCTTTGCTGCTCATCTCTGTTGGTACGTCGCTCTTCAAGGGCAATTTGCAGGTGATGGTCGGTAAGCTCTACGACGATCCTGCATATTCCTCCCAGCGCGACAGCGGATTCTCTATTTTCTATATGGCCATCAACATCGGTGCGCTCTTCGCTCCGACGGCTGCCGTGAAGCTCCATCAGTGGGCTATGAACTCGCTCCATGCTTCCGAGGCTGCCGCTTACCACTATGCGTTTGGTGTGGCATGCGTGTCGCTGCTTGTCTCCATCGCCATCTACTATGGCTTCCGCTGGACTTTCGCCTCGGTAGACAACACGGCAAAGAAAGCTGAGAACAAGGAGACCGCCGCCGAGAAAGCTGTGGCACACGAGGAGACTCCAGAGGAGAAAGCTGATACGCACAGCCGACTCGTAGCACTCTTCCTCGTTTTCGCTGTGGTCATCTTCTTCTGGATGGCATTCCATCAGAACGGTCTGACGCTGACCTATTTCGCGCGTGACTTCACGCAGACATCTGCAACAGGTTGGGTGGGAATGCTCTTCGACGTGACCAATCTCGTGGCTGTCATCTTCATTGTCTATTCACTCTTTGGCTTGTTCCAGAGTAAGACCGGACGTGGCAAGCTCATTTCTCTGGTTGTTATCCTGGCTGCTGTGGCTTATCTCGTCGTCCGCTATACCCATGAGGCTGGTGCCGTGAGCATCGAGGCACCTCTCTTCCAGCAGTTCAACCCGAGCTTCGTCGTGATGTTGACGCCGGTGAGCATGGGACTCTTCGGTTGGCTCGCTACCAAACAGAAGGAACCCTCTGCACCGCGCAAGATCGGTTTCGGTATGCTCGTCGCCGGTTTTGCTTATATGATCATGATCTGCGCGTCTGTTGGACTGAGCTATAACCTCAACGACGCGCAGCGTGTTTCTCCTCTGTGGCTCGTGACAACCTATCTCGTGCTGACCTTTGCCGAGCTCTTGCTCTCACCGATGGGCATCTCGTTTGTCAGCAAGGTGGCTCCGAAGAAATATCAGGGTCTGATGATGGGCTGCTGGTTTGGTGCCACGGCTATCGGCAACTTCCTCGTGCAGATCCCCGCTTATCTGTGGAAGGCTTTGCCTCTGACGATGGTCTGGGGTGTGCTTGTTGCCCTCTGTCTTGCCAGCTTCATCTTCATCTTCTCAGTGATGAAGAAACTGGAGAAGGTGTGCTGATAGTCCTGATCCATGATCGATCATACTCACACACTGGCATCGTAAAGGGTACCGGTGTGTGAGATTTTTCGTCAATAGAATAATAATAGCCTATATTTTACGCACATATTGCGGAGAAACCACCCAACTTCTGCGATATTTCCACAGGGCGGATGATTCGGAAGAGCCAACCGATTTGTGTCTTGACTTGTCAACCGAATGTATTGTTACAGAAAAGAAGTAAAGGCGTAAAACGCACAGGGGAAACGCATTTTTTTGTTGTACCATCATATCACTTTTTCAACATTATTGTTTAACTTTGTGGGCATAAACCATCAAACGTTACAGATTATGTCAATAAAGTATGAAGTGCAAAACGTAGAGAACTCTCAGGGCACGTGAGCGTCGCGCCCGTTTCATTGCCACGGGCAAACTCGTGAAAAAAACTAAAGATGTCTTCGTGTTGGCCTGGAGGAACGGAAGGCCAATATGAAGACCGAGTTGTACGG
>DAWDCC010000018.1:0-46452 GCA_052355365.1 Prevotella sp.
CACTGTACTAGGATAGAGGCCAGTTCTCACCCACGGAAAATATCCGCTGCGCCGAAAATTGACTGATGGAAATTCCAGAACACGCGTGCGGCGCAACTTCCGCACCCTCGCCCTATGGGCTCCCGTGACGACGACTGGTCACGACGGCTATGCTTCGTTTGCCTTTACCATGCCCGGCAATGTCACCACATGGCGGCTGCAAGGTCTCGTCCACGACCGCGAGGGTGCCGTGGCCTCCATCGACACTACAGTGCAGACGCGGATGGCGCTGATGGTGACCGACAACCTACCGCGCTTCCTCCGTCGGGGCGACGATGCCCAACTGCCGCTCACTGTGAACAATATGGGAGATGAGCGGTTCAAGGGAACGTTGACCGTACAAGCTACCCACTTGGACCAGTCGTTGCTTGACGAGAAATACAAGTTCGGATTGAAGGCGTCCACGTCTAAGACTTTCACCGCAACGCTCCACGTGCCTGCCGACAGCTTGCTGCAAAGTATCACTGTGCGGGCCGAAGCCTCAGAAAAAGGGCACGGCGACGGAATGGAGAAAGCGATACCTATCGCTTCGGACAAGGAGCACGTACCGGAGATAAAGACGGTCAGCCGCGAAGCTGCCGATGCCATCCGCGAGGCTTTGGGCGAAATGGACTCAGTAAGAGGCAGCGACGCGCTGTCATTGGCGGCCAAAGTATATGCCGGTTATAAGCTCAACGAGTTGAACGACGCTGAGAATGAATCGAAGCCTCTCCAAGATGCTGACACACCCTTCGCGAACTTGCGACGTCTCCAGTGTGCCGATGGTTCATTCTCCTGGTGGCCGGGAATGCCTGCAAGCCGTATCGTCACGGTGACGGTAGCCGAGATGCTTGCGCCCCTGGCCAAAGATCACCGTGAGATCGCGCAACTACTGCAACCCACAACGACAAAGCTGACGACCTGGCTCGCCAACGATACCAAACAACTGCAGAAAGCCGGTGCCGCAAATTGCGATTTAGAGGAGGCCTACCATATCCTCTATGCGCTGTCACTCCTACCCACACAGCAGGCAGTGAAGGCAAACACAGTCAAGAAAGCCTTGTTGGACTATGCCGAGGAGCATGGTGCCGACCTCACGATTCTCGGTAAAGCCCGTGTGGCTACGGCACTGCATATAGACGGCCGGGCCAAGGCCGCACGGAGCATGATAGAGAGCCTCAGCCAGTATGCCGTCACAACCTCCGACCGGGGAACTTACTTCGATACGCCAAAAGCCTGTTACAGTTGGCGCGACTATAAGATTCCTACAGTGACTGCCGCCATCCACGCCCTGTCACTGATTGCTCCAAGTGACACCTCCCGGCTTTTGGGCATGAAGCGGTGGCTGGTAGAGGAAAAGAAAACGCAGAAATGGGATACGCCCATCGCAACAGTCGATGCTGTAACCGCCTTCCTTACAGGTCCCATGCCGCAAAGAGTGGCTTGGCCTGTGGTGACAGGCTGGCACGAGGCTACGGCTTCTGTACTGCCCGATGAAAGCAAATACTTCCGTGTGAGCCGTCTGATCGTGCCTGTAGACAGCACAAGACGCATCAACAGCCTGGGCGACCGGGTAAAGGCCATCATCAAGGTACACGCCGACCGCGACTACGACTTCGTACGTATCACTGACCATCGTCCTGCCTGTTTGATGCCAATCAACCAACTGTCCGACTATGATTGGCGCCAGGGCTGCTATGTCCGACAGATGGATGAGCAGACCGACTACTACTTTGAGACATTTCCCAAGGGCGACTACACGTTGACGACTGAATACTTCCTTGACCGTTCGGGCAAATATCACGCAGGAACCATCAAGGCGGAATGTGAGTACAATCCTGCTTTCATGGCGAGCGGAAGCCAGGAGGTCAGCGTGACTATTAGTGGTAAGAACACCGCTTTTCACTAATCGCATGTAAAGAATAGAACCGCAAAAGACATGAAAAAAGGGACTGCCCAAAAGAGCAGTCCCTTATATTTTTTGCGATATTGAAAGTTGGTCGAATGTCTCAAGTGGCATTGGAGGCCCAACGTCAGACTTGATGAGAGTAACGATGAGCAGTGTTCAGCCCTACTCTATAATATCTGCTTGACTTCCTGTAAGTCAGGGATTTTCTTGAGTCTCCCCATAATCACCCTCACTTCTTCACGATCATGGACTCGAATCTCGATGGAGCCTTTGAAGATGCCCTCATCGGCAGTAAAAGCAACCTTGCGGATATTGACGTTCATCTTGTTGGAGATGACATCAGAAACATCGCGCAGCATACCCTTACGGTCGATGCCATTGACCTCGATGGTTGCATCAAAGAAGAGTTGCTTGTGCATATCCCACTTAGCATCAAGGATACGCGGTCCAAAACTCGTCTTGAGCTTGCTGGCCACCGGACAGGAACGCTTGTGGATCTCTATGCGGTTCTTGCCGTCAATGAATCCCAAGATATCATCACCAGGTATTGGATGACAACAATTGGGAAAGATATACATGCCGATGGTCTCCTCTGTAATAACACAAGGCTTCTTCTTATCGAAGTCTTTTCCAACGACCAAAAGTTTCGGCATGTCGTCTTCCTTCTTCTTCTTTCCCTTGTTCAAGAATGGTACAAACTTGCGCCAACCTGTCGAACCGCTTTCTTTCTTCTTGCCGTGGAGGATATCAAGATCCTTATCGCTGAGGATGATGGTGCGCTCGCCAAGAGCCTCGAAGAAGTCCTCATGTTTAGCAATATCGTGGAAGTCTGAAAGTTTGTCTACAACGGCAGTAGAAAGTTCCACGTCGTTTTTGGCAAGCCAGTCATTCAGTGTTTTCTCGCCCTTTTTCTGTATCTCCCTACTCTCTCGCCTGAGCACTGCTTGAATCTTACCCTTTGCCTTTGCCGTAGATACGAAATTGATCCATGCGGGTTGCACGTGCTGGGAGTTGGAAGTAAGGATCTCCACCTGGTCACCACTTTGGAGTTTATGACTCAACGGCACAAGCTTATGATTGACCTTTGCGCCAATACAATGGCTGCCCAAGAAGGTATGGATCTGAAAGGCAAAGTCGAGGACTGTACAGCCCGCGGGCAATGTCTTCACCTCACCTTTGGGAGTAAAGA
Source organism: Prevotella sp. (assembly GCA_052355365.1). Taxonomy (GTDB): domain Bacteria; phylum Bacteroidota; class Bacteroidia; order Bacteroidales; family Bacteroidaceae; genus Prevotella. The sequence goes on from DAWDCC010000018.1 coordinate 3,117, forward strand.
CAAAGATCTCGGAAGAGAATAGATTGAGTTTCACCGAGTCGAGGAAGTCCATGGCATCGGGTTGTGGATCATCAAGGATCTCCTTAATAGTACTCAGCCAATTGTTGAGCTCGTCATCGTCGTGAGAGTATTCGCCTTCCTTATATTTCCAATGGGCGGCAAATCCCTGTTCAGCGATCTCATCCATGCGCTGGGAACGAATCTGTACCTCAATCCACTGACCCTGGCGTGACATCATCGTGGCGTGAAGAGCCTGATAGCCATTGGCCTTGGGATGGTTGACCCAGTCACGCAGGCGATCGGGATGACTCTTATAGATTTGGTTGAGGGCAACATAGATACGGAAGCACTCGTTGATTTCGTCCTTAGGGTCAGATGGTTTGAAGATGATACGTACGGCGAGGATATCGTAGATCTCGTCGAAGGTTACATGCTTGTTTTGCATCTTAGACCAGATGGAGTAAGGACTCTTGACCCTGGCCTTGATTGTGTATTCGATGCCCATGTCATCAAGAGCCTTACGGATAGGCGCCGTGAAGTCATCAAAGACTCTGTTGCGCTGTTCCTCTGTGAAAGACAACTTATTGACAATGGAGGCATACTCCTCGGGATGCTCGTAGCGAAAACTCAGATCTTCAAGTTCCGTCTTGATCTTGTTCAGTCCCAGTCGGTTGGCAATGGGCGCATAGATATAGAGCGTTTCTCCTGCGATCTTGTATTGCTTGTTGGCAGGCTGTGACGCAAGCGTACGCATGTTGTGCAGTCGGTCACAGATCTTGATGAGGATCACACGGATGTCATCGCTCATCGTGAGTAACAGCTTCTTGAAGTTCTCAGCCTGTGCAGAGGCATGATCACCAAAGATACCACCACTGATCTTTGTGAGTCCATCGACGATTCTGGCGATCTTCTCTCCAAAGATATTCTCAATGTCTTCGGTAGTATAGTCCGTGTCCTCCACGACATCATGAAGCAAAGCGGCGCAGATGCTCGTAGAGCCCAGCCCCATCTCCTCGCAGGCAATCTGCGCCACGGCGATAGGATGCATGATATAGGGCTCGCCCGACAGCCGTCGCACGCCTTTATGAGCCTGGCGGGCGAAGTTAAACGCTTTAGTGATGATGTCCACCTTTTTTCGATGGGGCGAAGCGAGATAAGTATCCAACAGATGCTGAAAGGCATCATTGATCATTTTGTTGTCAGCGACTTCGCGCTCCTTGTTTTTATGCTCTAATTCGTCCATACGCCACAAGGTTATTTGACTTTAATCTTCTTTCCTTTCTGAATCGTACTTCCCGATATACCATTCAACTTACGGAGTTTCTTCACCGTGGTATGGTTTCTTTCTGCAATCTCACTGAGGGTATCCCCGCTCTTGACGGTTACACTCTTGGACTGCTGTCCTTTATCTTTGCTTTTTTGTTTTTTGCTTTTCTTACTACTCTTGCTCTTGGAACTACTGTCCTGGTTCTTACGAGAACGAGAACTGCGCTTGCGTGAAGAGCGCTTGCTCTGTCCGCTTTCATTGTTATCGTCGTTGTCGCTCTCGTCAACAGTCCTCTGCTCTACTTCTTTGCTTGAGGTAGAATCGTCTTGAGAATTGGTTGCAGTAACTCCGGTATCCTCGGCCTTGCTATCCTCTGCTTTCTTCTTGCCGGAGGACCTTGACACAAGAGAGACCTGATTTTTGTTCACCACATAGTGTCCGCCTTCAGCCTCAACCTCAGTACGTTTGGGCTGATAGTCTGTCGGGGCATAGGCGTAGACAGAGTCCTCATTGTCGATGAACTTATTAATCATCGCTTCCGGCAGTCTGAGCGAAGCCTGTCCGCTGTTGCCGTTGACGATGTCACGGCGATACTGAGGATTGAGATCACGAATCTCGTCAATGTCCATCCCCAGCACATGGGAGATCTGCTCGAAATGCACGTCACGGTCGACCATCACCGTATCGGTCTTTTCTGGAAGTGTCGTCTTCAATGGGCAGATATTGTGATCGCAATAATAGTTCATGATATAGTTGGCAGCGATGAATGCCGGAACATATCCGCGTGTTTCCTTGGGCAAACGCGGATAGATTTTCCAGTAGTCACGCTCGCCATGAGAACGGCGGATCGCTTTATTGATCTTGTCAGCCCCACAGTTGTAAGCAGCGATAACGAGATTCCAGTCACCCAATTTCTTATAGAGATCACTCAGATAATGTGCGGCAGCATAAGACGCCTTGTAAAGGTCACGACGCTCATCAACGAGCGAGTTGACGGTGAGGTCATTGCGCTTGGCCGTTGTGATCATAAACTGCCAAAGGCCTACAGCACCCACACGGGAGACAGCCTGAGGATTGAGGGCGGACTCGATGACGGGAAGGTATTTCAACTCCAGCGGCAGGTCGTAGGCCTCCAACGCTTCCTCAAAAACGGGAATATAGAAATTCTGCGCCCCAAGCATGTAGGCTACGGAATGACGCAGTTCACCTGTGTAGCGGTCAATGAACTTCTGCACGATGTCGTTGTAAGGCATCTCAATGATGGTCGGCAACTTACGCAACCGTTGCTTATAGACATCGGCGGAGTAAGTGCGATTGACATCCGGCATATTGCAGTTGGGATCGTGGCTCAGAAAGTTCTTAGCCTTATAGATTTGGGTTGTGCTGTCAAGCTCCTGTGTCATCGACGTAGGCAGATCGATTTGCTCTTCCTTGCCATTAGCATTGGTGACAGTCACAGTTTTCTCCTGATTGACCTGCGCCCGAACAGAGGGGGCAAAGGCCAACAGTAGCAACGTGACGATAATATATGTCTTTCTCATAATAACGTTCTAAAAATTGATGGCGCACCGCAAGCCAATGCCGCTTTGGCGTAAGGCAAGCAGCGAGTTGCCTGTATCGTTGGTGATGACGGTCGGCGAAACACGCAGACTCAAGTTAGGGGAGATGTCGAACTGCGAGAGTGATGCGTCGACATAAGCATCGACCACAGAAAGTCCGTAGATGCCTATCATCACAAACACACTCATATCTCGCCAACGGCGATAGCGATCCTTACGCTTGCGGAACACCTCTTTCCATTTATCCTCGTTCTCCGGCGTGATCGTCGAACCCAAATGCAGGAACTTGTTGTAGCTCTCTGTTGTCGGGTCGTTGTCCATGATGTCGAGATAAGCTTGGCTATAGTCTCGGTACATCATGTTGTTCCACCGTAATGCGTAAGCGCAACCAACAAACCCACCATAGAAGATCGGTAACTTCCAGTATTTACGGTTATAGATCTGTCCGGCTCCCGGCAACACGAGAGCCAGCCACAAAGCACGTTTGGGCTCGGGCTTCCATGTAGCCCAATCGCGGTGCTTATGCTGATGAGAGCTGTCACTTTTTATCGCAAGAGACGGTCCGTTCTTTGTCAGACCCATGATCCTCGCGCTATCGATGAGCATTGTGTCGGGCTCAGTCACCTGCTTTTGTTTCGCTTTCGCATGATGCTGGGCAGCTGCCGGCAGCATCACCATCAGCAGTAAGGCTGAAAGCCCTGCCTTCATAATTATATATCTCAGTGTCTTCACACGTCTATTTATTGTTCTTGCTTGAGTTGATCTAAGATTCCCATCAACTTCTCGAAATCCTGCTCGTTATTGAAAGGAATGCTGATTTTGCCTTTTCCCTTGCTGGTGCATGTCACAGCCACTTTGGTATGCAGCACACCTGAGAGCCGGTCACGTGCCTGAGAGAAAGTTTCCGGCAGTTGAGCCTTGGCAGCGATCTTCTTCTTTCCACTCTCAATGTCCTCACCGTTTTTGAGATGCTGCACCATCTCTTCTACCTTTCTGACCGACCATCCGTTTTTAAGTATCTCCTTAAATACCTTCAACTGCAATGAAGGGCTGTCGAGAGCCAGCAGTGCACGGGCGTGACCCATGTCGATCTCTTTCTTTTGCAAAGACATCTGCACTTGTGCCGGCAGTTTCAACAGTCGCAGATAGTTGGTGATGGCGGTGCGGCTCTTCCCCACCCTTTCCGACACCTTCTCCTGTGTCATACCGGTGTTCTCCAGCAGATGCTCGTAAGCCAACGCAATCTCTATAGCATTCAGATCCTCGCGCTGGATGTTCTCCACGAGCGCCATCTCCATGACATTCTCGTCTTTGATGGTACGGATATAAGCCGGGATCGTCGTTTTACCGGCCAACTGCGAGGCACGCCAGCGGCGCTCACCGGCAATGATCTGAAAGCGGTTCTCGGCAATCTGTCGCAACGTGATGGGCTGTATGATGCCTATCTCACGAATGCTGTTGGCCAGTTCCTGCAATGCCTCACTGTCGAAAAGACTTCGGGGCTGGTCGGAATTGGGCTCAATCTGTTCGATAGGAATTTCGCTGATGGTCGACGACCCCTGCGTACGCACCGACTCGGTAGAGATCAGCGCGTCAAGGCCACGGCCCAAAGCATTATATTTCTTGTGTACTGCCATATATGCAATGTTGAATGATGAGTGATGAAGGAAGTGCGATGAATGATGAATGATGAGTGTTGAATGTTGAATGATGTGAATGATGAATTCAACAATCATCATTCAACATACTCTCAAGCATTTCATTCGTTTTTCTCTATGATCTCCTTGGCGAGAGCGAGATGGTTCTTCGCTCCGGTAGAGTCAGCGTCGTAGAGAATCACCGGCAAACCATGGCTGGGACTCTCCGAGAGTTTCACGTTGCGCTGGATCACGGTCTTAAAGACCAGTTCCTGGAAATGACGCTTCACCTCATCATAGATTTGGTTGGCAAGTCTCAGTCGGCTGTCATACATCGTCAGCAGGAAGCCCTCTATTTCGAGTTTCGGGTTAAGCTTGCTCTTAACGATTTTAATGGTGTTAAGCAGTTTGCTGATGCCTTCCAACGCGAAGTACTCGCATTGCACCGGAATGATCACCGAGTTGGCTGCCGTCAGGGCATTGACGGTGATCAGCCCCAGTGAGGGTGAGCAGTCGATGAGAATATAGTCATACTCGTCGCGCAAGGGATCCAATATGCCTTTGATCACCTTCTCACGGTTCTTAAGGTTGATCATCTCAATCTCAGCTCCTACCAAGTCGATATGGCTGGGAATAATGTCCAGCTTCTCAATGTCTGTCGTATAGATGGCATCCCTCACATCAGCGTGATCGATAATGCACTCATAGAGCGAACAGTCCACTTCACTAAGGTCTACACCGAGTCCGCTGGATGCATTTGCCTGAGGGTCAGCATCCACTACGAGCACCGATTTCTCCAATGTAGCAAGAGAGGCTGCCAAATTGATGGTTGTCGTAGTTTTGCCCACGCCGCCCTTTTGATTGGCCAAAGCTATTATTTTTGCCATTTCTATTCGTCTTTAATGTCTGCCTGATGGATGTCGTTGCCCTTTCCTCCTCATGGGCAGACATGGAATTATGATTGCAAAGATACATATTTTAGACGAAAATGCCAATTATTATAGGTTTTTTCGTATTTTTGCAAGACAATTAATATTTAACAGATGAAAAGCAACCGACCTCTGATATTGATTTCCAATGATGACGGCTATCATTCACCCGGCATCAAGAAGCTGGTAAACATTGTCAGCCCACAAGCTGATGTTCTCGTCGTGGCACCCGAAAGCGCCCGTTCCGGATACTCTTGCGCCTTCTCCGCGACAGATTATCTGCGGCTCAAACCACGACACAACATGGGAGACACCACCGTGTGGTCATGCACCGGCACACCTGTCGACTGTGTGAAGATCGCCATTGACCAGTTTTGCAAGGAGCGAAAACCTGATCTGATCCTCGGCGGCATCAATCATGGAGACAATTCCTCAGTGAATAATCATTACAGCGGTACGATGGGTATCGCCAAGGAAGGATGCCTTAAAGGTATTCCTTCCATCGCCTTCTCCAGTTGTTTCTACAACGAGGATGCCAACCTTGAGCCTCTGCGTCCCTACGTGGAGCAGATTGTCAGCAAGGTACTGGCAGAAGGTTTGCCGAAAGGCGTTTGCCTTAACGTCAACTTCCCCGCCACTGAGACTTTCAAGGGCGTGAAGGTATGCCGGATGACACAGGGCAGCTGGATCAGTGAGATCGTCAAAGAGCGCCATCCGAGAGGCTATGACTATTTTTGGGTAGTAGGAAAATATCGCAACGATGAGCCACAGGCTGAGGACAGCGACCAGTGGGCGGTCAACCACGGCTACGTTGCTATCACGCCGACTACCATCGACGTCACCGCCTATGACTTCATGGACACAGTGCGCGGTTGGGATATTAAATAAGGAATAGACGCGATACAAAGAGTATCAGAAACATCAACTTGGATAGACAAGACACATGAAATACTATTTCATAGCAGGCGAGGCTTCCGGCGACCTGCATGCCAGCCGGCTGATGCACAGCCTCAAAGAGCAGGACGCGGAGGCCACCTTCCGCTTTATCGGTGGAGACATGATGGCGGCCGAGGGCGGTAAGCCTTTTCGGCACTACAAAGACTTGGCCTACATGGGCTTTATCCCCGTGCTGCTCCATGCCCGCACCATACTGCGCAACATGGCGCAATGCAAGGAAGACATCATGAGATGGACGCCCGACGTGGTGATCCTCGTCGACTATCCGGGATTCAACCTGAGTATTGCCAAGTTTGTGCATGCCAAGGTGGGCACGCCGGTGTTTTACTATATCTCGCCGAAGATATGGGCATGGAAGGAATGGCGCATCAAAGCGATCCGTCGCGATGTCAATGAGCTCTTTTCCATACTTCCTTTTGAGGTAGACTTCTTCGAGCGCAAGCACCACTACCCCATCCACTACGTCGGCAATCCTACCGCAGAAGAGGTGAAAACGTTCCGCGACAACTACCACGAGTCTAAAGAAGCCTTCTGTCAGCGTCATGGGTTGGATGCCAAGCGTCCTATCCTGGCATTGCTCGCCGGCAGCCGCAAACAAGAGATCAAAGACAACCTGCCCACAATGATCACAGCCGCCCTCCCCTACTGCAAGGGCGAGAAGGGCTACCAGATGGTGTTGGCAGGAGCACCATCCATCGACGATGACTATTATAGCCGCATACTCAAAGGACAGCCCGTCACAAAAGTGAGCGAAAAAACCTATCAGTTGCTTTCCCATGCCACCTCGGCATTGGTCACCAGTGGCACAGCAACACTCGAGACCGCACTGCTCGGTGTCCCGCAGGTTGTATGCTACAAAACTCCCGTTGGCCCGCTGATCCGCTGGGCTTTCAACCACATTATCCAATGCCGCTTTATCAGTCTCGTCAATCTCATCGCCGACAAAGAGATCGTCACAGAGCTCTTTGCCGACCGCTTCAGTGTGAAGAATATCCGCCACGAACTGAACCGCATACTTCCCGGGCAGCCAGACAGAGCCACCATGCTCCAAGGCTACCAGCTCGTAGCTGAGCGATTGGGCAAACAAAGTGCACCCGACACTGCCGCCAAAGAGATGATAGAGATTCTCAAACAGAAGGCTCGGTAACAAATAGGGGCGCCATTACCATTTTACGAGGCTGAGACTCACAAGTGTATCAAGACTGCTCTTGAGACCTCACACCAGCGTGTCAAGGCTGCTCTTGAGGCGTTGCAGTTTATCGCGCACGGTGATGAGCGTAGCCAGCAACTCTTGCGAGCGGTCGGCGCCGTCTTTGTTTTCACGAAGATATTTGCGTGCATTGGCAATCTTGAAGCCACGCACTTTGATGAGATTATAGATAACCTTCACCTCTTTAATATCATCCTCGCTGTACTGCCGCACTTTGGTTCCGGCCACCGTCTTAGGATGGAGATTGGGAAACTCCTTCTCCCAGTAGCGCAGCGTACTTTCCGCTACGCCAACCATCTCAGCCACCTCCTTGATCGAGTAATAAAGCCTCTTGGGCTTATCTGTTTTCAGCACCATAGCCTGATAATTTTACTAATTTGGGGCAAAGATAACAAAAAAGAATCATTTCTGCAATCTTTTTAGTACCTTTGCACCTGTATGTCAAAAGAATAAAGGAAACAAATAAAACATATATCATCATGATGACAGCAAATGAAATCCGCGACTCATTTAAAAAGTTCTTTGAGTCGAAAGGACACGTCATCGTTCCGTCTGCCCCGATGGTTATTAAGGACGACCCGACGTTGATGTTTACGAATGCAGGTATGAACCAGTGGAAAGACATCATTCTTGGCACCAAGGATCCCAATCCACGCCGTCGCTGCGACTCGCAGAAGTGTCTGCGCGTCAGCGGTAAGCACAACGACCTAGAAGAGGTAGGACATGACACCTACCACCACACGATGTTCGAGATGCTCGGCAACTGGAGCTTCGGTGACTACTTCAAGGAGGGAGCCATCGACTATGCCTGGGAATATCTCGTTGACGTGCTGCACCTCAACCCCACCGACCTCTATGTCACAGTTTTCGAGGGGAACCCCACGGAAGGACTGGAGCGTGACGACGAGGCTGCTAAGTACTGGAGCAAACACGTGCCTGCCGACCATATCATCAACGGCAATAAGCACGACAACTTCTGGGAGATGGGTGAGACCGGTCCTTGCGGTCCCTGCTCTGAGATCCACGTAGACTCCCGCCCCAACAGCGAAAAGGCCAAAGTGCCCGGACGCGAGCTCGTCAACAAAGACGACCCACAGGTCATCGAGATCTGGAACATCGTCTTCATGCAGTTCAACCGCAAGGCCGACGGCAGCCTGGAACCGCTGCCTATGCACGTCATCGATACAGGTATGGGCTTTGAGCGTCTCGTGCGCATGCTGCAGGACAAGAACTCCAACTACGACACAGATATCTTCCAGCCCATCATCAAGGAGATTGAGAATCTCTCCGGAAAGAAATATGGCTTCACCACGCCGACTGGAGAAAACGGTGAGGGTGCCAACGAGCAAGAGAAGATCGACATCGCCATGCGTGTGGTCGCCGACCACCTGCGTGCCGTAGCCTTTTCCATTGCTGATGGTCAGCTGCCCAGCAACGCCAAGGCTGGATATGTCATCCGCCGTATTCTGCGTCGCGCCGTACGCTACGCTTATACCTTCCTCGACCAGAAGAGTGTGTTTCTCTATAAGCTTGTGCCCATGCTCGTGCAGGAGATGGGCGAGGCTTATCCCGAGTTGCCCGCACAGCAGGAACTCATCAGCCGCGTGATGAAAGAGGAGGAGGACAGCTTCCTGCGTACCCTTGACAAGGGTATCCAGTTGCTCAACGGCGATATGGACGAGCTGCGCGCACACGGCAAGACTGAGCTCGACGGCGAGAGCGCCTTCCGTCTCTTCGACACCTATGGCTTCCCACTTGACCTCACCGAGCTCATCTGCCGAGAAAACGGCTACACCGTCGACGAGAAAGGCTTCGACGTGGAGATGGAGAAGCAGAAGGCACGTGCCCGCAACGCTGCCGTCGTGGAGAACGGCGACTGGGTGGAACTGCGCCAGGGCGAGCAGGAGTTTGTCGGCTATGACTACTCGGAATACGAATGTCACATCCTCCGCTACCGCAAGGTAACTCAAAAGAAGAACACTTTCTACGAGGTCGTTCTCGACCACACTCCTTTCTACGGCGAGATGGGTGGTCAGGTCGGCGACCAGGGTGTGCTCGTTTCCAGCGACGAGACCGTCAACGTCATTGACACCAAGCGCGAGAACAACCAAAGCATACACATCGTCAAGCAGATGCCTAAGAATCCCGAAGCTGACTTCATGGCTTGCGTGGACATTGACAAGCGCAATGGCTCAGCCGCCAACCACTCAGCTACTCACCTGCTCGACTTCGCACTGAAGCAGGTGCTCGGCGACCATATAGAACAAAAAGGATCTTATGTCGATGCTGACACGCTGCGTTTCGACTTCTCCCATTTCCAGAAGGTCACTCCCGAGGAACTGCGCAAGGTGGAGCGTATCGTCAACGATATGATCCGTCAGGATATCCCATTGGAGGAGCACCGCAACATGCCATTGGCAGAGGCAAAAGAACTGGGAGCTGTAGCCCTCTTCGGTGAGAAGTACGGCGACAGGGTGCGTGTAGTACGCTTCGGACCTAGTTGTGAGTTCTGCGGCGGCATCCACGTAAAGAGCACCGGCCACATCGGCTTCTTCAAGATCATCTCTGAGAGCAGCGTGGCTGCCGGTGTGCGCCGCATCGAGGCGCTCACGGGTAAGGCTTGCGAGGACGCCATCTATGAGGTAGAAGATATGATGAAGGACATCCAGGCGCTGTTCAACAATGCCAAGGACCTCAAGGCAACTATCGAGAAGAGTATCTCTGAGAACGCTTCTCTGAAGAAACAGGTGGAGGGCTTCCGTCAGCAGACCGTAGACCGCACTGCAAAGACACTCGCTGAGCATGCTCAGGATGTGAACGGCGTGAAAGTCGTCAAGGCCGTGCTGCCCGTAGACCCGGCTTCAGCCAAAGACATTGTCTTCAAGGTGCGCGAGCAGATTCCCGAGAACCTCGTCTGTGTGCTGGGTTCCCATCACGACAATCACCCATTGCTCTCCGTGATGTTCTCCGACGACATGGTGAAGAGCCATGGACTCAACGCCGGTAAGATCATCCACGAGGCTGCCAAGCTCATCCAGGGCGGCGGCGGTGGTCAGCCCCACTATGCTCAGGCCGGCGGCAAAAACGCCGACGGTCTCTCTGCTGCTGTGGACAAGATCATCGAGCTTATCGAACTGTAAGAAGTATCAGAGATAAGGCTTATTTATAAAAGCATGGTCATCATCCATGCTATATATAATAAGGTGTAACCTACATCACAGATATGCGCTGCCTTCCAATATCATTTTGGAAGGCAGCGTTTTTTATACCCTACAAGTCTATAGCCGTTATGCCTGCGAAGGTGTACATTCGTTCTGAAATAGGGGAAGAAAAGTTATCAGACAGAAGAAGCGGAATCTAAAAACCATCATTTTCAACTATTTCTTTTATTTTTGCAGCAGTAATAAAAAAGAATCATTTAACCATTTTATACTAAACCAACTATTACGTATGAACAGTAAACCATTACTAACCATCGCGGCCTTAGGTCTTTGTGCCACGACATGGGCACAGGCTCCGGCATTCCCCGGCGCGGAGGGCAACGGTCGCTATGTCACCGGTGGACGCGGAGGCAAGGTCGTGCATGTGACCAATCTCAACGACTCCGGTACCGGATCGCTGCGGGCCGCCGTAAAAGGTACCGACAAGAAAATCGTCGTCTTCGATGTGGGCGGTGTCATCCCATTGGCATCAGAACTGAAGATTGGTGCCAACACCACCATTCTCGGACAGACAGCCCCCTACCCCGGCATCACGCTCCGGTACTATACTGTAAGACCCGGTGACAACAACATCATACGGTTCATACGTGTCAGACGCGGACAGGAAAAGGAGTTCGACGATGGAGCTGACGCCTGCTGGGGCAAGAACCTCAACGGCCTCATCCTCGACCACTGTTCGCTGTCGTGGAGCATCGACGAGGTAGGATCATTCTACGACAACAACAACTTCACCATGCAGTGGTGCACCCTCGGCGAAAGTCTCAACAATGCGGGACACGACAAGGGCGCTCACGGCTATGGCGGCATCTGGGGCGGCAAACTCGCCAGCTTCCACCATAACATGATCGCTCACGTGGCCAACCGCGCGCCACGCTTCAATGGCGCACGTTACAACTGGACGGGATACACCGCCAACAGTCTCTACTCCACCTACAAATGGCCCAACGCTGTGCAGGCCGAGAACGTAGACTTCCGCAACTGCCTCATCTTCGACTGGGGCACGGGAGGATGCTATGGCGGTTCCGGTGGCGGCTACATCAATATGGTGAACAACTACTATAAGGCTACGCCCGAGGTGAAAAATAAAGACCGCGTAACCACCGTGTCAATCGCCAACAGCACGACATCGGCCGACGAGAAAACTTATCTCAACATGACCAGCCGCTACTATATCAGTGGCAACTATGTCGACGCTAAGGACAGCAAGGGCAAAGTCTATGGCGCCAACTACGACTGGAAAGGCGTGAAGTATGACGAAGGCGTGCAGGCCATCAACGGCGAGAAGTTCACCAAAGACTCGCTCTACGTCTACGGCAAGGATGTGGCACACGTCAACAATGCCCAGGGAATCCCATGTGTGCGCATCAAACTCGACAAGGCCGTGGCTCCTGCCGGTGAGGTGACTACCCACTCCGCCGAGAATGCCTACAGCAAGATCATGGCCTACGGCGGCGCCTCGCTCTTCCGCGACGACGTGGACAACCGCTATATGACAGAGGCAAAGAATGGCGCATCGACCTACACAGGTTCTGTGACAGGCATCAAGGGTCTCATCGACAAGGTCAGCGACGTGGATGGCTATACCGAGGCCAACTTCCCAACAGGCAAGCGCGCCTCTGACTTCGACAGCGACGGCGACGGCATGCCGGATGTCTGGGAGAAAGCCAATGGGCTCAATCCCAATGATGCCAGCGATGCCAACACATACACGCTCGACATGAAAGGCTACTACACCAATCTGGAAGTCTATGCCAACTCATTGGTCGAGGACATTATGAAGGCTGAAAACAAGGATGCCATCACCACTGTCGATGAGTATTATCCCACATGCGCAAAAGCCGACGGACTGGATTATTACTCTGGAAGAGTCGTGCAACGGGTGACGCCCTCAGAGCCTTCTGACACCAAAACCGAGAAGGCCCTCTATTCCACGACCTTCACCGACTGGACAGATGCCAAGGCCAGCAAGACTGAAACTACGGTGACGCAATCAACGAAGTATAGCCATGAGACGCTCACCTTTTCTATCCTCGACACACAGATCAGCTCCACCAACCAGAACACGGCTAAGTTTCCCAACTGGGCGGGCGGCTATCTGATGTGCAGCAAAAGCGCTGATCCCTACGTCATCACTTCGCCGCTGGCCAGTATCACCCGTGTGCACTTTCGCCACGGGGCAACGGGCAGCGACCGCGGATGGAAGCTGGAGGCCAAGGGCGACGGCGATGCCGAATGGGTGGTAGTGAGCAATGCCTCAGCAACTACGGCACAGGGCACAGACGTCGAAGTAAATGTCGACCGCACCAACTGCCAACTGCGCTTCACCAACCTCAACGCCTCACAGAATGCCTATCTCTTCCAGCTCGACATCTACGGCAATGTGAGCACGGGCAGTCAGCCTTCCCTCGCCTCCTTTTCCGCCTACGGCAACGAGTATAGTGCTGAGGATTTCTTCACTGAGAACGCCAATGGCAACTATGAGGGCACTGTAGAGGTGAGCAAGAAATCTGATATGGTCAGTGCCACCAATGCCATCACCACCACTGTGGGTAATGGTACCATTGGCACCATCACCTATAAAGAGGTGTCCAGCGATGTCAACGCCAACAAGCCGGCCTGCGATGTCACCATCCCCGTGACACTCGCCACTACCGGAACCACCAAGACCTATATCGTTCACTTCGTGTGGAAACCCGACTACTCCGTCATCTACCACGATACCGACGCCAAGGTGATCGCCACGCAGACTGTGGAGAAGGGTGATCCCATCACCACACTCAACGATGGTGCCACGGTCACCGTACCTTCGGGCAGTAAGTTTCGCGGATGGCTCTTCAAGGCTGACGGTGAGGAAAAGGCTAACGCTGCCACCACAGTAAATGAGAAGCAACTCAACCTCTATGCACTGGTCACAGACATCGAGAACGACGAGCCCAACGAGCGTCACGCTTACAACCTGAAAGACAAATACTTCTATGCCGAGGATCACGAAGGCTTCCTGCCACAGTCGCCCTACAGCTACAATGGCTCTCAACATGGTCTTTATCTCAAGCCGGGCTCCATCACCCTACCCGTCACGGGCAATGCCGTCGTCATCATGGAAGCCTGCAAATATAGCAAGACAGCCCTGACGCTCTCCGACTCCAAAGGCAACATTCTCGGAACCATCGCCATCCCCACTACTGACGGCACACGCACGGCCATCCGCTATACCGGTAAGGCCGACGACCTGTCGCTGTCTTTCCCCAACGGTGAGGTATATCTCCATGCCATTACCGTCATCAACATGGGCAGCGGCGACATTGCCAAGAACGACGAAGGCTACTATGTGGCTGATGCAGGCAGTGCCAACAGTCTGCTCAACATCTTCGACATGATCGCTGCCTATGGCGATGCCGATTCCCGCACCAAGGTGTTTCTGCCCAACGGTGTCTACGACTTAGGCAAGACAACCGAACAAGAGCTGCCCATCGACAATCTCTCACTCATAGGGCAGAGTGCCGACAGCACTATCATTGTCAACGCTCCTGATGCCTCTATGGAAGGTCTTGGCAAAGCTGATCTGTTCCTCAACACCAAGAAGGATCTATATCTCCAGGATCTCACGCTGAAAAACGCTCTTGACTACTATGGTGCCGGTGCTACCGGACGTGCTGCCGTATGGCAGGACCGTGGCGACCGAACCATCTTCCGCAATGTCAGGATGCTCTCCTACCAAGACACCTACTACAGTCAGAACAACGCCATGCAGAGCTACTTCGAGGATTGCGACATCCATGGTACCGTAGACTTCATCTGTGGTGGCGGTGACGTACGCTTCCAGCACACCACGCTCTCACTCGAACCACGCAATGCCAAAGGCGAAGGCGGACGCACCATCACAGCCCCCACAACCACGACCAACTACGGCTATGTCTTTGACGACTGCTCCATCATAGATTTAGCCAAAGGTAAGGGTGACTGGAACTATGGACGCACATGGCAGGAAAAGCCGGTCTGCGTATTCCTCAACACCACTCTCGACGACAATGCCGCTGCCACCATCGTCAGTTCACGTTGGACACAAAAGGGCATGAACAACACTGACCCGCGGGTCTTTGGCGAATACGGAACAAAGAACACAACCGGACAAAACATCACTCCTTCCAGCAACATCATAGCTTCCTTTGGCGGCAACATCGAGACAATCCTTTCCTCCACACAAGCAGCTACCTATGACTACGATAAGATGTTCACTAACTGGGATCCGAAGACACTCGCTACACAGATGACCGTGAAGGGAGCACAACTCTCCAACGGCACGCTGTCATGGGATGCAAGCCAAGGCGCCACCGCCTATGCAGTCTTTGCTGACGGCAAGTTGCTGGACTTCACCACTGCCACAAGTCTCTCTGTCGACGGCAAAGCCAAAGCCTACTCTGTTCGTGCTGCCAACGCCATGGGTGGATTAGGCCCGGAGGCAACCGTGGTCATCACCAACGGCATTGCAGCCAACCTTGTTGAAAAGCCTTCACAAACTTATTACTATGCGCTCCAAGGCACGCGCCTGTCATCCCCCCGTCAAGGTCTCAACATCCGCGTCTGCAACTACCAAGGAGCAGAACACAAGACCGAGAAAATCATCGTAAAAAGATGAAAAGGTAAAAAGCCCCATTAGATAAGCCAAAGGGTACAAGATTATGAACCCTATATCGAGTCGAATAATGATTGAACATACATCTCGATTGATCCAGGATAATAAGGAGGTGACCACATACCTCCCTTCAAGAATAGACGGACCCATTGGCCCGTCTATTCAATAATGATCAAGCACTCTATTACACGAATCCCCGACACAGAGCGTGCCGGGGATTTCCTTTTATGCTACAAGCATGTATGTATTTATCAACGGCAGATGACTTTCTTTCCGTTATGAATGTATATTCCACGTGAAGGTTTAGCCACTCGCTGTCCTTGCAAGTTGAACCATACATCTTGCTTTTCACTGCTTTCTACAGCATTGTCGATGGCTGTCGCCACGCCGTCATTGAAACCGATGGCCATACTCTTGGCGTTGGCCGATCCCTGCTGTATCTTGATATGTCCGAAGACCACCTCCAGCCATGTGCCGCTATTTCCATTGGCGTCTGCCACGGGTGTCCAGCGGAAATGGTAGTAACCAGTGTGATTGGCATAGAAGTTGACAACGCCATAGCTGGCTCCATAGGTATTTGTGTTCAGACTCTTGCCGACATTGTTACCGCATCGTATGATTTGCGAGCCCAGACAATTATTGTTCTCGTCAAAGACCTCACACTTCACATAGGGATTTCCTGCCCATCCGATGGCGTAGTAGCTGAGATTGTAGTTACCCTTCTTGAGTGAAAGTCCATAACCATTGACAGTGCCCACCTCAGCATAAGCTGTCTTCGAAGCATCGCTCTGACGAATGTAGAGTCCTGTCGGCAGATAACCACCTTGGCTGAACTGGAAGATGCGCGGCCCCGATGCAGCAGCACCAGCAGAAACCTTTTGACCTGCGTCGAAAATATTCCAGCCCTCCGGTACTGTATTGGCATCCTGGAAGGCCAGTGGATTTCCTTTATAATAAAGTCCTACATTGCCGACCAGTACTTCCTCCCAATTCCCGCCATTGCCTTTTGCGTCAGCAACCGGCGTGAAGCGCAGTTTGTAGTTGCCTTTGATCATGGAATAGAACGAGAGGTTGACTCGGGTGCTGCCCGAGATGGCCGTGTTTCTTGTACCGTTAGCGCTGCCGTTGGCCTTGACAATGGTTGAGGCCACCACAGTGTTGGTAGGATCAAACACCTCCACCTTCACATAAGGGCTGCCTTTCCATGCAGTGATGTTGCAACTGAGCTGATACTCACCGAAGACAAGTGGCAGCGTATATCCGCTTTGTCCGCCATATTCGATATATCCTGTCTTGTCGGGACTGATCTCGCGCACATAGAAGGCTGTAGTCATGTCGCCACCTTGATAGAATTGCATCACTCTCGGGCCACTGCTCTGACTACCCGTTTGTCTTTGGCTCCCGTTGTCCGCGGCTGTCCACCCTGCGGGTATGACATCATTGACGTTGCCCCATGCCTTGACAAGATTGTCACCGGTTGTGGTAGAGGAAGAGCCAGAGGTGTTACCCGTTGATGACGAAGACGAGGAAGACTCACTCTTATGGGCATAGTTCTTTTTGGAATACTCATAATACCAGTAGAAGCATGCCTTGGCGCAGCACTCAACGTTTTCATTGAAATTAGCCTTGATGGTACCATCCTTCAAGAACGCGTCAATGTCGACATAGTCTTCGTTTGAGCTCAGCGTCATGCTGATATTTCCAAAGTGATCCATCACAGCCTTCCATGCATTTCCCCATTTGCTTGTCGACGCGGTGCCCCAAGTGCCATAGTTGCTGGCCACCCATTGCCCAAACTCATTGTATTTTCCAGCTCCAGCTTTCTCCGGACTCCAGTCTATCTCCGAGACAAGGATAGGCTTGGAAGTGACCACAGGCACCTGCTTTTGAAAGTTGCTGATGAAGGTGTTATGGTCGTAGCTCTTATCACTGGCGCCATACCATCCCGGATAGACATGGACAGCATAACCAAAGTTGCTGTCGGTGATGGGATGTGAGGCATAGTCTTGATATTGGCTTTGGTAGCCGGTACCAGGGATCCATATCACGCCTTTGAATCCGTTTTGCCGGATGATGTTGACAATCGGCTGGAAATAGTCGTGTAGGGCAGCTGATGATGCTTGCCCGTATTGGTTATAGACATGCACCGGCTCGTTGGCCAATTCCAGCGACACCGTTCCCGAATTATTCTTGAAGTTGGCATTGCTTGACACGATACTCCATACCGTCTTGAGGTATTGCTGATAGGCATCCCCCACCTTCAGATCCTTCGGACATACCCCCGGCGGACGCACGACGACGTAAAGTCCGTGGTTCAAAGCTTTCTGAGCAATAGGCCAGTAGAGCGTCTGCAGATACTTGCGCAGACGGTCGGCACTGAACTGCGAGATGTCGGCTTCGCTGCTTGCATGGCCATTGTTAGTCCAGCAAGGGTCGAGATGCAGTCGGAAAATGTTGCAGTACGTACCCTTCGCCGGATTTTGAAGAGCCCCGAAGACCTTGTCGAAGTAGTTGATACACGAAGCCACCGTGCCGTCGTTGCAGGCTGATCCCCATCGATAACGATTGAAATAGGGATTAGGTGTGTCCATCACTCCATGAAGAACAACGGCGTGTCCTCCTTGGTCGACCAGTTGTTTGCCACTGACGTGGAGTGGTGCCACCACTCCAAACTGGGCAAACGCTCCCATCGGCATCACTGCCATGGTCAGGGATAATAGAAAGTGTTTCATACAAAAGATTGAATAAAACGATTGAATAAAAATGATATAAAGGATTTGATTTGCTCGCTTGCAAAAATATGTTTTTTGATTATTGCCCTCTTTTCAACACGTATCAAATACTTTATTGTCTGTATGTCGCCTTAAAATTCTTCTATTAGTACGATAAATGTCTCACAGGCCTTACGGTTTGAGACAAATTTTTGTTAATAAGCCGTCTTTCGTGACAGCTTCCTTATCTTTCTGTCTAAATAGCGACATGGAAAGAATATGTCCTTTATGTCTTTCTGTCTTCAACATCAGCGCCCAGTCTACACGATCAGTCTACTTGTCTTAGAAACTGACACTTTTCCGCCCACGAGAATCGATTCTTTTCGACGAAGACCTGTCCTTGTTCCTGATTTTCGCGAAAATTCGTGCATTTTTATATCCACCTGATAATCAATACGTTATAAAAGCAATTCTTTCCTTCAGCTATCAAAAAGCCTTGATGACACAAAATTCTCTAGAGAATTTATCGGTCAGCAAGGCTTTTTGATACGATGAAACTACCGAGATGACAGTGTAAAACTACCGAGATGACCATGTCAAAGTACCGAGATGATAACAAGAAAAAGCCTTTTTGACCGAGAGACAAGGCAAAAATGAGTCTGAAAAATCAAAAGTCCCTTTTTTGCTTCTATAGATTACAAGTTCAGATGAACATACTTTTGTCAATATAAATCACCACACATAGAAAAAGGAGTCTGTCTCTTCTGTTACGAACGCAGGTAGGAAGAATCCACATAATCAGCAAGAGAATATCTGAATTGCAGAAACATCAGGGCAGATTTAACCTATGAATCCTTGCGTAACTCAAATTAAAAGGCTATATTTGCAAAAAAGAAGGAGATAAACGATGACTATAATCACAGGAAGACAATTCAGAGCTAATCAAAGTAAGTACATTGATATGGCTCATAAAGGTGAGAGAGTGATTCTTTCATCTAAGAAAGGATATACAGAACTAAAACCAATCGCAGAAACCGACAAAGAGGTTGAAGACTACAAGCAAGCCGCATCTCTTACAGCGCTTGCCGCCAAAGCTGAGCAAGACCACAAAAATGGCAATACGATAAAATGTAGTACAATTGAAGAACTCCATTCTTTTCTAGATTCCTTATGAGCTATAACATAGAATTTACAAAGGAAGTAGCAAAAGTACTCAAGAAGTGGAAGAAGTCCAGACCACAGCTTTTCAAAAAGTATTCTGAGCTCTTAGAAGAATTAATGTTGCATCCTAAGATAGGGAAGGGGCATCCTGAGCCACTCATTGGCGGCAACAGCGTCAGATGGTCAAGACATATCTCTGCTCATGACAGAATCATTTACGACATAAGGGAGGAAGAAGTAACAGTTCTTGTTATCCAAGTAGAAGAACATTATAACGACAAATAAGGTTGCATCGGCACGATAAGACTGACAACATTACCTTATAATGAATCTATAATAAATAATTCCCCTGAACAAAAAAGAGAAGCCCGTAATGAGCTCCTCTTTTCATGCTTGGCGGAAGATGAGGGATTCAAACCCCCGATACCCGAAAGGGGTATACCGGATTTCGAGTCCAGCGCATTCGGTCACTCTGCCAATCTTCCAATTGCGACTACAAAGGTAATAAAAAGATGGTTAAGGACGATTATCTTTCTTTGACAATTTTAATAAATTAACACTATAACTTCGTCTCCATCCACCTTTTCAGAACCACAGCTTGGTTGTGCGTTTCATCTTTTGCACCGAAGAGCAGCGTCACATTGCCTTGCGACAAGAGCGTCATGCATCTCTCCACAAAGCTTTGGGCATCAGCGTTATGATCGAGCTCGTCGATATACTTTTCCGTGAAAGCAGGGAAAAGCTCGGGTTGATGTCCAAACCACTTTCTCAGTTCGGTAGTCGGCGCAAGCTGTTTGTCCCACTCATCGATATCGGCTTTATCCTTAGAGATGCCACGCGGCCACAACCTGTCGATCAGCACCCGATAGCCATCCCGCTCCTCAGCAGGCAGATAAACTCTTTTGACTTTTAATTCACCCATGATCAATCTGATATTTAACACTGCAAATTTAGATAAAATCCTCCGAGAACGAAGGGTAACAATAGTGCCTTTTTACGTACAAATAAAGTTAAAGCGATCACTTCAGCTTGTTGCTGTCCAATATCTTGATACTTCTCCCATCAATCTCAATAGCGCCCTCTTTCTCGAAATCGGCCAGCACGCGCTGCAGAGAGAACTTCTGGATGCCGAAACTGTCAGCGATCTGTTGACGACTGCGATAGAGATGGATGACACGTGAGTTTTGCTCTTTCGCCCTCTTAACCAGCAGATACCCCACCTTCTCCCTGACCGTCATCAGCGAGAGCACGTTGATCTTATGCGTCAGAAACACGCTGATGTCGGATAGTGTACGGATGAAGTTCATACACAGCCGGCTGTTTTCATCGATCGCCCTTGCAAAGTCCACCTTGTCGATGCGGAGTATCGAGCAGGGTTCCACGGTCTCCACGCTCACAGGCATGAGATTGTTGGCAGAGAAGATAAAGGCCGGCGCAATGAGATGCCCTGCTCGAAGGCGGCTCACCTCTATCTGCTTTCCGCCTACAGAAGACATCCGGCACACCATCGTACCAGCCAATACGATGTCTACATGCCGGTAAGGCATACCGGCAAGCGAATAGATCTCGTTCTTGCTGAAAGCTACGAGCTTGTAACTGATGTCGTTGAAGAACTCCAGGATCTCTATCTCGGAGAGACCTGCGAACAACTTACACTGCTGAAGGGTCTTTATCTGTTTACTGTCTAACATGTCAGGATTGATTAATAATCACCGCGTCTCCTTTTCATCGACGCCTATATAAATAATAACGAACGGGCAGACTCCTTATTATATATGAGGGGACATTATCGCGCCGGCACAAAGCAAAAACAATTCAGGGCACCCCGAAAGAGTGTCCCGAAATGGATTTATTGTCAACCGATACGCTATATCAGAATATGCCTGCCTTACCCACAACGATGAGGAGGGCAAAACCGATGATCAGCGTCAGGAAACCGATGACGATACCCGTCTTGGCCATATCCTTCTGATCGATCAAGCCCGTAGAGTAAGCGATCGCATTTGGAGGTGTGGAGATTGGCAAGGTCATAGCGGCCGATGCTGCCACAGCAATACCAATCAGCATGGTGGATGTACCACCGATGACACTCAGCTTCTCACCCATACCCTCACAGACGACCGTAAGGATAGGAATCATCAGAGCTGCCGTTGCCGTGTTGGAGATGAAGTTGGAAAGGAAGTAGCAGACCAAACCGGCAATAATCAGGATCACGATAGGGCTCCATGCACCGAACGGTATTGCCTGAATGGCCACCTTGGCCAATCCCGTGCCGTTGAGCGCCAGTCCGAGGGCGAATCCGCCGGCCACCATCCAGATAACACCCCAATCGATCTTCTGCAAGTCCTTGGCTGTGATCACACCCGTAATGGCAAAGATGGCTATTGGCAACATAGCCACCGTGTTGGAGTTCACGCCGACATACTTACCCATGACCCACAACAGGATGGTCACGGCAAACGTGATGCCGACAACAGCGGTGCGCCAGTTGCGGCTCATATCACCTTGAATATTCAACTCGATCGTCTTCTGAGTGAAGGGGAAGAACTTCTTCAGTACGATCCACGCGATGAACAGCAACACAAGTACCAAAGGAACCATGATCAGCATCCACTGTCCGAAACTGATCTGCATGTTGAGTCCAGCAGGATCATTGAGCACTTTATAGGCGAAGGCGTTGGGAGGTGTGCCGATCGGCGTGCCCATACCACCAAGGTTGGCACCGATAGGAATAGACATCGTCAAGGCGATGCGCCCCTTACCATTGGCGGGCAGAGCCTTGAAAACAGGAGTGAGGAATGTCAGCATCATAGCGGCCGTTGCCGTGTTGGAGATGAACATGGAAAAGACGCCGGTGATGAGCAAGAAGCCTAAGAGAACATTCTCACTTTTCTTGCCAAACGGCTTGATGAGCGTTTTTGCCATCCACACGTCAAGGCCCGACTTTGTAGCGGCAATGGCAAGGATGAAACCACCGAGGAAGAGGATGATCGTAGGGTCGGCAAAGCAGGCCATGATACCCACCGAATCCAACAGCTGACCATACTGTCCTTCGTTGCCTTGCAAGAAATTGAACGAGGAATTGCTCACACAGAACAATAGTACAAAGATGATTGCGATGGACGTCGCCCACGCGGGTATCGCCTCTGTAATCCACAACATCACGGCCATCACAAAGATGGCAATCACTCTCTGTTGTACCACAGTAAGCCCGGCAATACCAAAGCAGGCGCTTGGCAAATTCCAAATAATCAGCGTTACCAGTGCAGTGATCAAGAACCAAAACAGTTTTTTCTTGTCTAAGTGACCAGTAACGACATTTTGTTCCGTTTCCTTCGTCATAACTAAATGTTTTTAGATGAATACTTACAGGTTTGAGGTATAATTGCTGCAAATATACGTGGATTTATTGAGATAAACAACTATTTTTGTCCTAACTTAGTTTTAATAATCGCTTAATTCTGTTAAATGTATAACAAAAAGAAGCGTCTGTCAGAAACATTTTCTATTTTTGTAAGTCTTAAATAATGTAGGTGGGATGTGATGCCCGCTGATCAACAAACCAATAAGAAGAAAATGCACTCCTTATAAATATAATAGGAGTATAACAGATAGAAAACAAGAAAGAGTCTCATAAGATGAAAAAGAAAGTATTATTGTTCGCCATGCTCCTGTTCTGTTGCATAGGACAGGCCTTCGCGCAGGCTCAGATCAAGTTTGACAAGGTTACTTATAACTTTGGAACTTTCTCCGAGAGCCAGCCCGTACAGAAATGCACCTTCACCTTCACCAACGTCGGCGATAAGCCTCTGGTCATCAACCAGGCCTTGGCCAGTTGCGGTTGCACGGTTCCTTCCTACACCAAGGCACCAATCAAACCGGGAGAGAAAGGCGTGATCACGGTGACTTATAACGGCAAGGGCAAGTTCCCCGGCCATTTCAAAAAGGCCATCACCGTCCGTACGAACGGTGTACCGGAGATGACAAGACTCTACATCGAAGGTGAGATGAAAGAAGCAAACGAAAAGTGAATAAATAGCAAAGCAGCGCTCTCTGACATCAGGGAGCGCTGCTTTTTCTTTTTCTGAGATCCAAGACCACATTGTTGTTTTGGATCTGCTGTATTTCACAATTGATTTTATTCCAATGACAAGATGATGGAGGTGGCGCCAAGGGTAAACAACGTACCATCTTCTATCACCCTACGCTCATGATCGTCTAACAACTCATTTCCCACAAAGGTACCGGTATTGCTTGGACCATCACGAAGCACATACTTGAGTCGGCCATTGCGGTCACGCGACACATTCACGACACAATGCGTCATATCCATGCTGGGATCGTCCGTGGCAATAGCACAGTCGACATGAGAACTACGGGAAACCCTACCGATAACATTATCACCGAGACGCAAAGGAAACTCCTGCTTATAATGGAAACGGTTCTCTATCACGACCAGTTTCCCAAAGTTTTCTGAAGAGGCGACATCTATAGACGCAGCAGCAGAATCAGATGCTATGCTATCCTCTTCCTTTGACCACGGTGCCTGAGCAGCGAGTTTCTTCGCAGTCTTCAATCTGACCCCGATTTTCTTTCCACATTCCGGGCAAGACGTCACAAATGTTCCGTTCTCATCCATCTCACTCTCATCAAAGAAGATGGTATTTCCACATTTAGGGCAACGAATCTTTTTCATGGTTCAATGGATCATTACTGCTTCACTTCCATCACCCAACCTTGAGCAAATTCTTCATGGCTGGCAAGTTGGTTACGAATCTTTTGAGCCTCGCGAGCCGAAAGATAGTGGCCGTAGACAACCTTTCTGCTGCCTCTAAGCATCAGCACCTTTGCACTGTCCAAACCTCTTTGGTGAAGTTTCTGCACATAAGCTTCGGCATTCACTCTACTGACGTGGCTGGCCAAAACGATGGTGTAGCCTGTCTCCACAGCCTGCACTGTTCGGGCGACCTTCACGGCACTATCTTGCTTAGCTTTCAGAATCAAGGCTTTCACGTTGGCGCTCTTGACCGTCTCTCCTACCGACTTCTCACCGTATGTCTTCTGCTGTGGCAACACAGGCTGGAGCAGATCAGTGTTGACCCGACTCTCTAAGACTCCCTGACTATTGCTCAAGCGTGTCGGCAAAAGCAAGAAAACGATCAGGGCAATGCACGCCACGGCCACGTTGCGCCATAAGGCGATCAATCGTGCATCACGCGTGTCACGCTTGTTGTCGACTTCTTCCTCGCCGTCGTTACTTTGGGTAACAGACAACACAACAGCAGAGGGAGCCACAGCAGTTTCCCCATCTTGCGTCTCTTCGACCGCAGGGGCAAGCACCTTCATCTCAAAAGCGCCCAAGCCATAGAGCGAGGGAGTAAGTATCCCCGCCTCACAAGGTGAAAACTCGTAATGACCTTCACTGTTGACCCGGAGCATTCCTATATCGGTCAATTCGTAAAAGCCCTCGTTTTCAAGGTGTCCCTTCAACTCACGCACTTCTTCCTCTATGCGCTTGCAAGCATCGGGATAGCTGATATCATAAGCTTCGACATACGACTGAGTAAGCAACGAATCATTGATGCTGAGCTTTGGATTGAAGCCCACCGTCCGTTTAGGCGGCAGGAAGGTGCCGTCTGTCTGATCGTATATTGCACTGACATAGTGTGCCATAAACCCGCCGAACCCGGGGACTATGACACAATCATTGTCCAAAAGCAATATTTCTATATGTCTACTTAATTCTATCACGTTTGCAAAATTAAGAAAAAAGGTCATAATCACCAAAAAATAGCATACTAAAAATCAGTCCATACATTTTTTTTAGACGACAGTGCAAATTATTCAAATGAATTTGTTATCTTTGTGGCAAAATATTACGAAAGGCAATATGGAATACGAAGAGACAAGTATCAAAGGGGTTTGGATATTGACTCCAAAAGTATTTAACGATAACCGCGGATATTTCTTCGAGGCTTGGAAAAAGAGTGACTTTGAGGCTCATGTGGGCAAGGTTGACTTCATTCAGGACAATGAGTCGAAATCGTCTTACGGCGTGTTGCGTGGGCTGCATTATCAGGAGGGTGAATTCTCTCAAGCAAAGCTCGTCAGAGTCATCAAAGGCAAGGTACTTGATGTGGCCGTGGATCTTCGTAAGTCCTCACCTACTTTCGGCAAGCATGTGATGGTCGAGCTGTCAGAGGACAACAAGCGTCAACTTTTCATTCCCCGCGGCTTTGCCCATGGTTTCCTGGTGCTGAGCCCGGAAGCCATCTTCACTTATAAAGTTGACAACATCTACGCTCCTGCCCACGAGGCAAGCATCCGCTGGAACGATCCGCAGATCGGCATCAACTGGCCCATCGATCAGAAAGACGTTGTCACCAGCCCTAAGGATCTGGAAGGAAAAAAATTCAAAGATGCAGACGTCTTTGATTAATTCACCTTTAAGCACAGACTTAGCTTAAACGCATAGAAATGAATATAGCAATTGTAGGTATCGGATACGTCGGACTCGTCAGTGGCACTTGCTTTGCAGACACAGGCGCCATCGTCACCTGTGTCGACACCAATGCAGACAAGATCCAGCGTCTCCAGAACAACGATATTCCTATTTACGAACCAGGTCTCGTGGAGTTGGTCCAGAAGAATGTCAAGGCCGGCCGACTGAAGTTTACGACCGACCTGGCCTCCATCGTCAACGACCAGGAGATCATCTTCACGGCTGTCGGCACACCACCCGACGAGGATGGCTCGGCCGACCTGACCTATGTGTTGCAGGTGGCCAAGACCATCGGACAAAGTCTTAACAAATATATCGTCGTGGTCACCAAAAGCACAGTGCCCGTCGGCACGGCAAAGAAAGTCAAAGCCACTATCCAGAAAGAACTGGACAAGCGGGGCGCAAAGGTAGACTTCGACGTGGCCAGCAACCCAGAGTTTCTCAAAGAGGGCAATGCGATCAAGGACTTCATGAGCCCTGACCGCGTGGTCATCGGCGTGGAGTCAGAGCGTGCCAAAGAAATTCTCACACGCCTTTACAAGCCTTTCCTGATCAACAACTTCCGGGTGATCTTCATGGACATCCCCAGCGCCGAGATGACAAAATACGCCGCCAACTCAATGCTCGCCACCCGCATATCGTTTATGAACGACATGGCCAACCTCTGTGAGTTGGTACACGCCGACATCAATATGGTCAGACAGGGTATCGGCAGCGACACCCGTATCGGCCGCAAATTTCTCTATGCCGGTTGTGGATATGGCGGTTCTTGCTTTCCCAAAGATGTGAAGGCACTCATCAAGACCGCTGACGACAACGGCTATTCCATGGAAGTGCTCAAAGCAGTGGAGCATGTCAACGAGCGCCAAAAGACGGTGCTCTTCAAGAAACTCCAGAAAGCTTATGGCACGGAGAGCCTCAAAGGCAAGGCCATCGCCCTTTGGGGACTGGCCTTCAAGCCGGAAACCGACGACATGCGCGAGTCCACAGCTTTGGTCACCATCAAACTATTGAAGGATGCCGGCTGCACAATCCGCGCTTACGACCCCGTAGCGATGAGCGAGTGCAAACGTCGTGTCGGTGACGCTGTCGTCTATTGCCACGACATGTACGACGCCATCGACCAGGCCGACGCACTACTTCTGCTCACCGAGTGGAAAGAGTTCCGTCTGCCCAACTGGAATGTCATCGTCCATGCCATGCGACGCCCATTGGTCATCGACGGCCGGAACATCTTCGACGCCAAGGAGCTCGGCCAGGCCGGAATCGAATATCACTGCATAGGACAATAGTCCATCAACATTTGTCAACAAGGTATCGTGACACACCTATATATAAATAGTAGTCTATGAAAAAGCATTTCTTTCTGCTGATATGTTTACTCACTGCTTTAGCGATGAGTATTGGCGGATGCCGTAACCGGGCTAAACAAGTTTCAGCTCCGCAAGAAGACCTCGCAGCCAAGAAGATGCTACAAGGTATATGGGTGAACGAAGATGAGGAGAGCGTCGCCTTCGAAGCCCAAGGCGACTCGATCTTCTATCCCGACACGACCAGCCAGCCTGTGAGATTTCAGATATTTGGTGACACGCTCGTCCTGCACGGCGCTGAGGATATCAAATACCCCATCATCAAGCAGACTGCTCACCTGTTTATCTTCAAAAACCAAAACGGTGAAGAAGTAAAACTTGAAAAAAGTGATGATCCGGATGATGCTACACAGTTTACGCATCAAAAGCCAAAGGCCGTTAACCAAAACCAGCTCATCAAGCGCGACACCATCGTCAGCTATAACGGTGTGGGCTATCACTGCTACGTCACTGTCAACCCAACCACTTACAAGGTTGTCAAAGCATCATACAACGATGAAGGCGTGGAAGTAGACAATGTCTATTACGACAATATCGTCAACCTCAATGTCTATCATGGCGCTACAAAGCTCTTCTCCGGCGACTTCCGTAAGCAGCAATTCAAGCATATCGTACCCGAGGACTTCCTGAGCCAAGCGATCCTCAGCGACCTGATCTTCGATTCGATCGATCAGAATGGCGTTCACTACATTGCTGTTTTGGTCATTCCCGACAGCATGAGCAGCTATGAAGTGCAACTGACCGTCAGTTATACCGGACGCTTGCAAATGCGACTGAGATAGGCTCCTTTTGCCAGCTTTCAAGTTCAAAAACAAAGAAAATTGATAGCTGGCGTTCTGTTTTTCTTGCATTCTTGCACGATTGTAGCCAAAAAAACGTAAATTTGCAGCAATTATGGAAATAGCGATCGTAAAATACAATGCGGGTAACATGTTTTCAGTGGTAAACGCCCTCAAACGGTTAGGTATCACCCCACAGATCACCGATGAGGCTGAACTGCTACAGAAAGCTGACCGTGTCCTTTTCCCCGGACAAGGCAATGCCAAGACAGCCATGGACTATCTGCGCCAGCATGGATTGGACAAGATCATCACGGGGCTGCGCCAACCAGTGTTGGGTATCTGTGTGGGACAACAGTTGTTGTGCCGCCACTCTGAAGAGGGCAACACGCCATGCTTGGGCATCTTTGGCGTGGATGTGAAGAAGTTTGTTCCCAACCACCATGACGAGAAAGTGCCGGCAATGGGATGGAATGAGCTCACACACCTGAGATCACCCCTCTTCAAGGGACTCCACGACGGCGACTACACCTATTTCGTCCATAGCTATTACGTGCCTGTATGCGAAGATACGATCGCGCAAGCCAACTATATTCTCCCCTACTCCGCAGCGATCCATAAGGATAACTTCTGGGCTACACAATTCCACCCGGAGAAGAGTGGTCAGGTGGGAGAGACCATTCTGTGCAACTTCTTAGAGATGAAAGATTAATCAGGACAAGCCATGCACAACATAGAACTCATACCAGCCATAGACATCATCGGCGGCAAATGCGTACGTCTCACGCAAGGCGACTACCGGCAGGTGGCCACTTACAACGACGATCCCGTGGATCAGGCCAAGCAGTTTGAGGCGCTTGGCTTCCGACGCTTGCATGTCGTGGATCTCGATGGAGCCAAATCCAAACATATCGTCAACGTAGACGTACTCTCAGCCATCACCCACTCCACCAATCTCATCGTAGACTTTGGAGGTGGCGTGAAGAGCAACGACGATCTCGACCGCGCCTTTCAGGCAGGAGCCGCTATGGTCACCGCAGGCAGCATCGCCGTCACCCATCCTGAAGAAGTAGGAAAATGGATTGGACACTTTGGCGCCGACCGCATCATCCTCGGTGCCGACGCTCACGACGGACGTATCAGCATCAACGGCTGGAAAGAAGACTCCTCCGTCAGTCTGACAGATTTCCTGCATGAATGGGTGGAGGCCGGCATCACCAAGGTGCTCTGTACCGACATCTCGCGCGACGGAACGTTACAAGGCCCCTCTACAGCACTCTATCGCGACATCATGGCACGCTATCCCCATCTGCAGTTTATCGCCAGCGGCGGCGTGGGCAGCATAGCAGACATCGCTGCGCTCGACCAGGCCAGGGTGCCCGCCGTGGTATTCGGTAAAGCCTGGTACGAAGGAAAGATCACAGCTGCAGACATACAACCATACATCAACGTCAAAGAAAGGTAAAGATGTTAGCAAAACGTATCATACCCTGCCTTGATGTCAAAGACGGCGAGACCGTCAAAGGCACGCACTTTGTCAACCTTCGACAGGCCGGCGATCCCGTGGAACTGGGAAAGGAATATAGCCGACAAGGTGCAGACGAACTTGTGTATCTCGACATCACAGCAACATCCGACAGGCGCAAGACCTTCACGGATCTCGTCACGAGAGTTGCCCAGGAGATCAATATCCCCTTCACTGTCGGAGGTGGCATAGAAAGTATTGCCGACGTGGAGCGCTTGCTCTACGCCGGTGCCGACAAGATCAGTATCAACTCGGCAGCGATCCGCCACCCCGAACTCATTGACGAGATCGCCAAGCGCTTCGGCTCACAGGTATGCGTATGCGCCATTGATGCGCGCAATGATGCCGACGGTTGGCATTGCTATATTAAAGGAGGACGGGAGCGCACGCCGCTCAAGCTCATGGACTGGGCACGCGAGGTCGCTGACCGAGGAGCCGGAGAGATTCTCTTCACCAGTATGGATCATGACGGCGTCAAACAGGGTTTTGCCAATGGGGCGCTGGCTCAACTGTCATCGGAAGTGTCAATACCGGTGATCGCCAGCGGCGGGGCAGGCAAGAAAGAACATTTCCGCGATGCCTTCACGCTGGGCAAAGCCGATGCTGCGCTGGCAGCCTCTGTTTTCCACTTCGGCGAGATTACCATCCCCGACCTGAAGCAGTATCTCAAGAGCGAGGGCATCAATGTGAGAATATAAACAGATTTAGACACGCAACATATCATTCGTAAATAGAGGACAACATGGAAATAGACTTTGAGAAAATGGGAGGGCTGGTTCCTGCCATCATACAGGATGCTACCACCAAGAACGTGCTCATGCTGGGCTTCATGAATCAAGAAGCTTATCAGAAGACCATGGACACGAAGCTGGTCACGTTTTGGAGCCGTTCACGCAACTGCCTTTGGACCAAGGGCGAGACATCCGGCAACTACCTGCATCTGGTTTCTATCCAAAACGACTGCGACAATGACACGTTGCTGATCAAAGTCGATCCCGACGGGCCTGTCTGCCACAAAGGCACTGACACGTGCTGGGGCGATACCAACGATTGCAATCCTGTGGAATTCCTCAGCGAATTGCAGGACTTCATCAACAAGCGCAGAGAGGAGATGCCGGAAAACAGCTACACAACGAGTCTTTTCCGCAAAGGCATCAACAAGATTGCACAAAAGGTCGGCGAGGAAGCCGTTGAGACCGTGATAGAGGCTGTCGGAGGCACAGAAGAGCAACTGGTCTATGAGGGTGCTGACCTTCTATACCATCTCATCGTGTTACTGAGCGCCAAAGGCTTGCGCATTGAAACACTTGCCAACGAGCTCGCTAAGCGCCATAACCCTAACTGGGACAAGGCCCGTCGCATTAAGAAATCACAGGAATAGGGTATGCCCTGCCTCGGCCCTACTCTGATATGTCTCTTAAAAAAAGTTTTAGTTGATCATGCTTATCGATTATCATAAAGTAAATATTTACCAGCAAGACAAGCTCATCCTCCACGACGTGGACTTCCACGCCGAGGAAGGTGAATTTATCTACTTGATAGGAAAAGTGGGATCCGGCAAGAGCTCACTACTCAAGACTTTCTATTGTGAGCTTGACCTTCCACAGAAAGAAACAGACACGGCCCAAGTCTTGGGACGTGATCTGAAAACACTCAAGCGCAAAGAGGTGCCTGCCCTCCGCAAGGAGATGGGTATCATCTTTCAGGATTTCCAGTTGCTCCATGACCAGACCGTTTACCGCAACCTGCGTTTCGTGCTCAAGGCCACTGGCTGGAAAGACAAGAAGAAGACAGACCAGCGCATCGACGAGGTGCTTGAGGCTGTGGGCTTGGCCGACCGAAAAGAGAGTATGCCCCACGAACTGTCTGGCGGTGAGCAACAGCGCATCTCCATCGCACGTGCCCTGCTCAACCATCCCAAGATTATCATTGCCGACGAACCTACTGGCAACCTCGACCCTGAGACGGCTTGCAACATCGTGAAGTTGCTCAAGGACATCACCACCACTGGTACGGCTGTTGTCATGTCGACTCACAACATTCCACTGCTCGACCGCTTTCCAGGTATCGTGTACCGATGCAAGGAAGGACTGCTCAGCGACGTCACCAAAGAATACTCCAACCTCGACCTCACCGAAGACGAGGCTACGATATAGTCGGCAACCACTCCTATTATAAATATAACACGTCAATCCATAAAGACTAAGCAATATGAAGGTTTTAAAATTTGGAGGTACTTCCGTTGGATCACCAGATCGAATGAAACATGTAGCAGGTCT
Organism: Prevotella sp.; assembly: GCA_052355365.1. Lineage (GTDB taxonomy): Bacteria > Bacteroidota > Bacteroidia > Bacteroidales > Bacteroidaceae > Prevotella. The sequence goes on from DAWDCC010000018.1 coordinate 34,857, forward strand.
CGTCACCGCTTCAGGCGAGTCCACCTTTGTCGTTCTCTCAGCCATGAGTGGCACCACAAACTCTCTCGTAGAGATCAGTAACTATCTCTACAAGAAGAATCCAGATGGTGCCAACGAGGTAATCAATTGCCTTGAGAAGAAATACATGAAGCATGTAGACGAACTTTACGATACTGACGCCTTCAAAAAGAAAACCACAGAATTCCTCACGGGAGAATTCAACTATCTGCGCTCTTTCACCAAAGACCTCTTCACCAGCTTCGAGGAAAAGGCTGTCGTGGCTCAGGGCGAGGTGATGTCAACCAACATGGTTGTCAACTATCTCCAGGAGCAAGGTGTCGATGCTGTGCTGCTCAATGCCCTTGACTTCATGCGTACCGACAAAAACAGCGAGCCCGATACCCCATATATTAAGGAGAAGCTCCACGAGGTGATGGAAAAGAACCAAGGACATCAGATCTATATCACGCAAGGCTTTGTTTGCCGCAACGCCTACGGTGAGGTGGACAACCTGCAACGTGGCGGCTCTGACTACACAGCCTCCCTCATCGGCTCGGTGCTTCCCGCTGATGAGATACAAATCTGGACCGACATAGACGGAATGCACAACAACGATCCACGTGTGGTGGATCACACCGAAGCCATCCATCAGCTCAACTTCGAGGAAGCTGCTGAGCTTGCCTACTTCGGTGCGAAGATTCTGCATCCTACCTGCGTGCAGCCTGCTAAGTATGCCGGCATCCCGGTAAGACTGAAGAACACACTCGATCCTGACGCTGAGGGAACCATCATCGATAACGTTCTTGTCAGAGGGAAGATCAAAGCCGTCGCAGCCAAAGACAATATCATCGCCATCAAGATCAAGTCCTCACGCATGTTGCTGGCTACTGGTTTCCTGCGCAAGGTTTTTGAGATCTTCGAGAGTTATCAAACACCTATCGACATGATCGCCACATCTGAGGTCGGCGTATCCATGAGCATCGACAACGACGCGCATCTGAATGAGATCGTTGACGAGTTGAAGAAATATGGTACCGTCACCGTTGACACCGATATGTGCATCATCTGTGTCGTAGGTGATCTTGACTGGAGCAACCTCGGCTTCGAGACTTTGGCAACGGGAGCCATGAAGAACATTCCTGTGAGAATGATCAGCTATGGTGGCAGCAACTACAACATCTCGTTCCTCATCCGCGAGGCCGACAAGAAGAGAGCTTTGCAAAGCCTCAGCGACACGCTGTTCAACAACAAATAAAACACATCGTCAACAGACAACATGAGGGATCCTTCGCGGATCCCTCTCAGTGAAAGACAAGAAAATGGAAAGAGAGCTGACCAAAGGTCGTTTCCCCATTGAGAAGTTCAGTGAGGTTACGACTCCTTTTTATTATTACGATACTACCCTCCTGCGCAATACGCTGCGGACAATCAACGACGAGTGTAAGTCGTATGACAACTTCAACGTGCACTATGCAGTGAAGGCCGATGCCAATCCCAAGGTGCTCAGTATCATCAGCCAGGCTGGCCTGGGTGCTGACTGCGTCAGTGGCGGAGAGATCCGCGCAAGCTTGAAAGCAGGATTTCCCGCCAATAAGATTGTCTTTGCCGGCGTGGGCAAGAGCGATTGGGAGATCAACTTGGCTTTGGATGCCGGTATCTTCTGCTTCAACGTGGAAAGCGTTCCTGAACTGGAAGTGATCAACGAGTTGGCAGCAGCCAAGAACACAGTGACTCGCGTCTGCCTGCGCATCAACCCGAACGTAGGAGCACACACGCATGCCAACATCACGACGGGCTTGGCTGAAAACAAGTTCGGTATTGCCATGGAAGACATGCTCCCGACCATTGAGCGCATCAAGGAGATGGAACATATCGAGTTTCTCGGCCTCCACTTCCACATTGGCAGTCAAATCCTCGACATGGGTGACTTTGAGGCACTCTGCAATCGTATCAACGAGCTCCAGGACATCTTGGAGAAGCATCAGGTTAAAGTCTCAAATATCAATGTAGGCGGCGGACTGGGCGTCAGCTACGATCATCCCAACCGTCAGCCCATTCCCAACTTTCACGACTATTTCAAGACCTACGCCACGCACCTGCGTTTGCGTCCGGGACAGAATCTTCATTTCGAACTTGGACGTGCTGTGGTGGCTCAAATGGGAAGCCTCATCACCAAAGTACTCTACGTCAAACAGGGCACCTACAAGCAGTTTGTCATCGTAGATGCCGGTATGACGGATCTCATCCGCCCGGCACTCTATCAGGCATACCACAAGATAGAGAACCTGTCAAGCGATGAGCCTGCCGCAACATACGATGTCGTAGGCCCCATCTGCGAATCAAGTGATGTCTTTGCGAAGGCTGTCGACCTCAACACCACACACCGTGGAGATCTCATCGCACTTCGCTCTGCCGGCGCCTATGGTGAGATCATGGCCAGCCAATACAACTGCCGTCCTTTGCCAAAAGGCTACATTACAGAAGACTTTATATAAAAAATGAACATTGCTTTATTTTTTGATACAACAACGATCAGCTGCGGAGCAGCCGTCATCATCTTGGCTGTTCTGTCCTCTTTCATGAATCCTTTCTTCCGTTTCCTCCCCTCACACGATGAGGAGGAGGAACCGGAAGAGGATAACGACAACACAAACTCAGAGCAAAACACTGCTTCGGGAGACGATGAAGCCCTTGAGACTTCAGTAAATCAGGAAGAGAACGAAAAGAAAACTACAAACGCCAATGACCAGAAAGCGTCTTCTCTTCCTAAATTGACTGTGATCCTAACGCCTCATGAAGAAGCAGAGAAACTGGAACAACATCTCCCAGACATTCTTCACCAGGATTATCCTCCCGGATATCAAGTGATCGTAGTCACCGAATATGGTGCACACGACACGCTGGACGTCTTGAAGCGTTTCAAGCACAGCATGGAAACAGAGCCTGATGCCTATCCAAACGTGTCGCTCTATGTCACCTATATCCCCAACTCCTCACGCTACATGAGCCGGAAGCGTTTGGCCATGACCTTAGGCGTGAAGGCTGCTCAGACACAATGGGTGGTGTTCATAGAGTCTGATTCTACGCCGTCAAGTCGTCAATGGCTGCAACATATCGGTAAAGCTTGCACGATGCCCGACACGAAAATGGTCATCGGTTATGGTCATTTTGAACCAGAGACACCGACAACCTGGCGTTTTGACCGTCTGTATGCTGCCTGCTATCTCCTGCGAGAAGACGTCAAAGGCACTGCCTACCGCACATTGAGCCATACGGTCGCTCTGCTGAAAGATGAGTTCATGCAGTATGACGGCTTTGAAGGATCATTGAACTTGGTCAGAGGGGAATATGAGTGTCTGGTCAACAAATACGCTGAAAAGGGTATGACACAAGTAGTTACTCATCCCATGGCGATTATGACCGACGACAATCCCACCAAACGGTCATGGCGCAGCAGCTGCCTCTTCTATGTGGCTACCCGCCGCTATCTTAACCGCAGCTTGGCCCACCGCATGCTGTTTCTCACCGATCAGGTCCTGCTACATCTCAATGTCTGGGCTATCTTGGGCATTGCCTTATGGGGTGCTCTGGCTCAGAAATGGGTAATGCTGGGCGCTGCTGTCCTGGCCTTTATACTCACTGTGATCCTTCGTCTTTGCGGAGCTCACCGAACATTTAGCCGTTTGCGCGAGCCCATCTCTTTGTGGGTCGTACTACCGCTGGAGTTGACCGTGGTCTGGAGACAATTGGGCAACGCCGTGCGCTATCTGTTTGCCAGCCCTTACGACTTCACGACACATAAACAATAAGCTTTAGACATTCATCTATGGATAAGCAGAATCTCCTCATCTTTCTTCCTTCCGGATCAGCAAACTATGCTTTGGGACAGGCCTATATCTCAAAGTTGCAGGCTTTGTTGACCCAGGACTATGAGGTCACCTGCCTCCGTTCACTCGACCGCTCTACCCTATCAGCTCTTCGAGACTACGATGTCGTCCATGTCTTCACCCTTTGGCACCGTTCTGTCCTCCACCTCCTGCACAAGGCCTACAGTATGCACATTCCTGTGGTCATCACGCCTTTGGGCGACCTGCAACCGTGGGTTTACGCCCTGCATCAGCATTCCTATGAATGGCTGAAATGGAAAAAGGCCATAACCAAGGCCAGTGCGGTGCAAGTGTGTGGAAAGCTTGAGGAACATTCCTTCCAACAACTTCATCTCAATACCCACACGGTATTGATAAAAAATCCCATTCTCACCAGTCTGGTGACTTTTGAGTCTGTGGCACAGGCTACCGGGAAACTCTATCGCAAAGTCATTGACTCCAACGTACGTTTCTCGATCACGGAGGAAACCAACGCTCTGCTTTGCAGCACCATACAGCTGGGTATCGATGACTTCATGCTTCGCAACCATGAGCTATGCAGGAAACTAAGCCAACAATGGCCCCAGCTTACCAATGAGCAATGGCGCAAGATACTGATATACGCTACCGATGAGCATGTCGACGACTACCTTAGCCAAGGACTGGAAAGGCTTAACATCAGCATGCCGAACCTCAACGTGCAAGATATCGAAAAATATCCTCTTCCATGGAAATACGCTGAGGGAGACCTGCCGTCCGACACGCTCATCCCCCACTCGATCCTCATTCGCAGTAAACTCAGTGAGAACGTCGACAAAAACGAAGTAGGTGAGCGCCAACTGGCCATTGAAATGATCAACCTACATCATGAGACAGAGAGTGGTCATGTACCTCTAAGACATTTGGTCAACGTCTATACGACTCTCCGTTTCATACCGATGGACGAGGACCGGGTGGTAGACATATTAAAAACCATGGGGCTCTCTGCCTTTGCGCAAAAAGTGATAAGGAAACTGCAAAAAACACTCCGACTCCCCGATGGCTATGCAATCAACATGAAACATTAACAACCTATACATTCTATACAACTTTCATTTTAACTCCAATCATTCAATATGAACGACAACAAGAAACTCGACGTACGATACCTACAACTCCTGGCACAGTCATTCCCATCTGTGGCTGATGCCAGCACAGAGATCATCAACCTCCAGGCTATCCTCAACCTGCCAAAAGGCACTGAGCATTTTCTGGCAGACTTGCACGGAGAATACGAGGCTTTCCAACATGTACTGAAAAACGCCTCCGGTAATATCAAGCGCAAAGTAGGCGAACTCTTCGGCACTACACTGCGTGAGACTGAGAAACGCGAGCTCTGCACGCTTATCTATTACCCTGAGCAGAAGTTGGAACTTGTCAAGGCCTCGGAAAAAGACCTCGACGACTGGTATCATATCACGATCCATCATCTCGTAGCCGTTTGCCGCGACGTTTCCAGCAAATACACACGTAGTAAGGTGCGCAAGTCACTGCCCAAGGACTTCTCTTATATCATTCAGGAGCTGCTCCATGAACGTACGGAGGACTCTGACAAGACTGCATACGTCAACGTCATCATCGACACGATCATCAACACGGGACGAGCCGATGCGTTTATTATCGCTATCGCAAATGTCATCCAGCGCCTCGCCATCGACCAACTGCATATCCTCGGGGACATCTATGACCGCGGTCCTGGTGCGCACAAGATCATGGACATGCTCCAGAACTATCACCACTGGGATATCACGTGGGGCAACCACGACATGTTGTGGATGGGAGCTGCCGCCGGCAACGATGCCTGTATCTGTAGCGTCATCCGCATCTCGCTGCGCTACGCCAACCTCACTACGCTCGAGGAAGGATACGGTATTAATATGGTACCATTGGCTACCTTTGCCATGGATGCTTACGCCGATGATCCCTGTACAGAGTTCCGCCCCATCCTCTCGGGTGAGGCCGAGAACCTCAACGAGAAGACTATTCGACTCACAGCTCAGATGCATAAGGCCATTGCTGTGATGCAGTTCAAGCTGGAAGCACAACTCTATGAGAAGCATCCGGAATGGAAGATGCAAGACCGCGAGTTGTTTAACTTTATCGACTATGATCATGGCACGATCATGCTTGAAGGTAAGGTATACTCATTGCTTAGTTGTCATTTCCCAACCATCGACCCGGCTAATCCTTGCGTCCTCACCGACGAGGAGCATCTACTGCTGAAAAAACTCCACCATAACTTCCTGGTCAGTGAGAAACTCCACAAACATATTGACACGCTGCTCGATCATGGTTGTATGTATCAGGTGTGCAACAACAACCTACTCTATCACGCCTCCGTTCCTCTCGAAGAAGATGGAAGTCTGAAAAAAGTGGAAGTTTATCCGGGGCAGCCCGTGGTAGGCATAGAACTGATGAAGACAGTCGGACATCTGGTTCGCTCCGCATTCCAAAACGATACAAACTCGGTAGAGCGTGACTATGCTATTGACTATTTCTTCTATCTCTGGTGCGGTCCGGACAGCCCACTCTTTGACAAGTCAAAAATGGCTACTTTCGAGCGCTATTTCATCGAAGACAAGGAAACCCATGTTGAGCATAAAGGTAACTACTTCAAACTGCGCGACGACGAGAAAGTCTGCGAGCATATCATGGATGCTTTCGGCGTCACAGGACCTAACCGTCATATCATCAACGGGCATGTGCCCGTGAAAGTAGGTGCCGGAGAAAATCCTATCAAGGCGGGAGGCAAGCTGATGGTCATCGACGGTGGCTTCGCACAAGCCTATCACAAGCAGACCGGCATTGCAGGATACACACTTGTCTATCACAGCCGCGGCTTCCAGCTTGTGCAGCACGAGCCCTTCACAAGCACTGAGGATGCCATCCTACGTGGTACCGACATCAAGTCCACAACACAGATCGTTGAGATGTCCGCCCACCGTATGCTGGTAGCCGACACAGACAAAGGCGTGGAACTGCGCAAACAGATCGATGATCTCATGGAGCTTCTCTATGCTTACCGCCACGGCATCATTGCGCCAAAACTGTAGACACCCGTCTTGCAGCCGCTCCGTCTTGCAGTTCTGTTCGTCACGATATATCATGACGCCCCCGCTATAGTGAGTCCCCCGTCTCCCCCTACAAGGTACAAGCGCAAAAAAAAGCTCCCACCAACCCGGCGGGAGCTTTTTTATGATCTTTGACGATAATCGTCTTCGTTTATACCAGATACTGAGACGAGATGCTCTCATTGTTGACTACACGGCGGATGGTCTCGGCAAACATGTCAGCCACGCTGAGCTGCTTCACCTTATGACAACGCTGGGTGTAAGGGATAGAGTCTGTGAACACGATCTCCTCGAGTGCTGAGTTCTCGACACGCTCACTGGCCGGACCACTCATGACGCAATGCGAAGCACAAGCTCTCACGCTCAGTGCACCATGCTCCATCATCAAGTCAGCAGCCTTAGTAATGGTGCCAGCTGTGTCAACCATGTCATCGACAAGTACTACGTTTTTGCCCTTCACGTCACCGATAATCTGCATGCTCTCCACCACATTGGCACGTGCTCTTGTCTTATTGCACAGCACCAGCGGACAACCCAGATACTTGGCAAACGTGTTGGCACGCTTGGAACCACCAACATCAGGCGATGCAATCACGAGATCCTTCAGATGTAAACTTTGCAGATAGGGCAGCAACACACCGGAAGCATAGAGGTGATCAACAGGCACATTGAAGAAGCCCTGGATCTGATCCGCGTGCAGATCCATCGTGATCAGACGGTCAATGCCTGCCACACTCAGCAAGTCGGCGACAAGCTTGGCCCCAATGCTCACGCGCGGCTTGTCCTTGCGATCCTGGCGTGCCCAACCAAAATAAGGAATCACTGCAATAATGTGGCGTGCGGAAGCACGCTTGGCTGCGTCGATCATCAACAACAACTCCATAAGGTTGTCAGAATTCGGAAAGGTGCTCTGCACCAAGAAAACGTCACGACCGCGAATCGACTCCTCATAGCTTACTGCAAACTCACCATCAGAGAAGCGCGTAATGACTAAATTGCCCAAAGGGCAACCCAAGCTGGCACAAATCTTTTCTGCAAGGTATCTCGTCTTTGTTCCCGAGAAAACCAAAAAAGAGTTTTTTTCACTCATCTTGTTTAGCGTTTATTCTTGTTTAGCGTTTATATAACAAAAGTGTAATGGTCATTGCCTTTGATGATGCAAATGTAGGAATTTTTTGTCACACTCACAATAATATTAGAAAATAAAACGTATCTTTGCATTAAAAAATTGATTTATGAAGGTAGATTTGCAGACTTTTAGCCAACTCCATCACCCAGCCTACATGCTCGAAGAACAACGCTTGCGCAAAAATCTCGAGCTCATCAGCAATGTGGCTTGCCGCTCTAACACAACGATTATTCTTGCTTTTAAGGCTTTTGCCCTTTGGAAGACTTTCTCTATTTTCCGGGAATTCATTCCCGCGACAACCGCCAGCTCACTCTACGAAGCAAGACTTGGTTACGAGAAGTTTGGCAGTCGTGTTCACACATTCTGCCCCGGATATACCGATGACAACATCTCTGAGATCGCGCACTACTCCAGCCATCTCATCTTCAACTCCCTGAGCCAATATCAAGGCTTCGCTGCCAAAGCAAAAAGCGCCAACCCTGAGATCAGCTTCGGCCTACGCGTCAATCCTGAGTACAGCGAGGTTGAGACCTTGCTCTACAACCCTTGTGCACCGGGATCACGCTTTGGTGTCACCGCCGACCAATTGCCGGAAGAGTTACCGGAAGATATAGATGGTTTCCATTGCCACTGCCATTGTGAAAGCGGAGCCGATGCCTTTCAGCGCACACTCGCTCATATCGAAGAGAAGTTTGGCAAATGGTTCCCGCAACTGAAATGGATTAACTTCGGAGGCGGACATCTGATAACCCGTAAAGACTACGACACAGAGTTGCTGATCAACATACTGAATGGCTTCCACAAACGCTATCCTCACTTGAAACTGATTTTGGAGCCAGGCAGTGCTTTCCTGTGGCAGACGGGGCCCTTGGTAAGTCAAGTGGTCGACGTCGTTGAGAACCATGGCATCCGCACAGCGATTCTCAACGTCAGCTTCACATGCCACATGCCAGACTGTTTGGAGATGCCATATCAGCCACAAGTGCGTTTTGCCGAAAGCATTGGCACCGATGCCGATGGTCTCTATCCAGCAGAGAACGCTCCACACATCTATCGACTCGGAGGCGATTCCTGTCTTAGTGGTGACTTCATGGGCTATTGGAAGTTTGACCATGAACTTCAGGTAGGCGAAAACATTATCTTTGAGGATATGATCCACTACACCACAGTGAAGACCACTATGTTCAATGGCCTCTCTCATCCCTCTCTCATGCTGGCGCAGCCTGACGGAGAACTGGAGATGCTCCGCCAGTTCTCATACGAAGACTATATGAACAGAATGGATTAACACTTTCCGCATCACTATCTCACGGTGATGTGGAAACATCCCTGATTGACCTCATACTTAACATAGCAGCGCTTTTCCTCGCGCATGTCACGAAGCACTTCCGCCAAGATATACTTCAGCGTATCGTTGCGCACGGCACGTCGTTGCTCACCGGGCGGTTCAACGGTCTTGTAGCGGTTGTAGCAGACGTCAAAGGTTGTACCATAGAGATGACAGCTGTTTTGCGTGGCATTACCATTATGCCCACGCAGACGCTGTACATCATCTTTGGACCGAAGCACACTCGTGACGATAATCTTATGCAAAGGAATGCCCTTCATCGTCAAGCTGTCGAAATAACTACGACCAATATCCTGTAAAAGAATAGATGCCCGGGGAACCAGATAAGGGATACTGCTATGAAGTTTATCAATATAGACATAAGGATTACTCCCGACGAACACCAGTCCGGACTTGCGTTTGACAGCTTCCTCACGGTTTTGCACAGGTTGGATGCCCCACTTACTGGCAGACACAAGTTGCACGTCCTGCTGATCCTCGAAGGTACGCTGATAGCCGGGTACACTATAAATAGGTGTGTGGTGTAACGAGCCATCAGACTTTAAAAAAGGAGAGACACCTGCCGGATAACGCAAAGGAGGTATTGGCGAAGGTGCCAACTTACTCAGATATGTTCCTTCCAACACTACTTTATCTGTATCTGCGCCAGCATCACTTGTTTCTGCCACAGCTGCAGCCTGACCGCCACGCGCTGTATCTGATCGCATGTCTACACTATCCACAGCCTCTTTCTCCCGTGCAGTAGTCTGCGCCGTGCGGTCTTTTGCGATAGAAGGAAACAGCAGACGCACGATGGCCAACACCACCGTGACAATCAGGAAACTTTGCAGGTATCTTTTCTTTGTGATTCTCATTTCACATGCAAAAATAACACAAATCGGAAGAATATCAAAACAAACAAGAAGAAATCGTGAGCCTTGAAAACATATTTTTGCCTTTAATCTGTCTTTTCTCGGTATTTTATTGTAATTTTGCAGTGTAATATATTACGTACTTAAAAGACATACATTGATAGAAAAACATATCGTACTCGAGGATATCGACCCCGTCGTATTTTACGGAGTCAACAACGCACATCTGCAAATGCTGAAGGCCCTCTTCCCCAAGTTGCGTATCGTTGCGCGGGATAACGTCGTGCGCGTGCTTGGAGACGAGGAAGACATGGCCCGTTTCGAAGAAGACATCGAGAAGATGAGAAAACATGTGGTGAAGTACAACTCCATCACAGACGAAGATATTCTCGACATCATCAAAGGACGACAGACCAAAGCTGATGCCGTGAAAGACGTGCTTGTTTACAGCATCTCGGGACGCCCCATCAAGAGTAGATCTGAGAATCAACAGCGACTCATCGATGCATTCAACAAAAGCGATATGATCTTTGCTGTAGGTCCTGCCGGAACCGGCAAGACCTATCTGAGCATTGCGCTCGCAGTGAAAGCACTGAAAGAGAAAGCCGTCAAGCGCATCATACTCAGCCGACCCGCTGTGGAAGCCGGAGAAAAGCTTGGATTTCTCCCCGGCGACATGAAAGACAAGATCGATCCCTATCTGCAACCTCTATACGACGCCTTACAAGACATGCTGCCCGCCACAAGACTCAGCGATCTCATGGAGAAGCACATCATACAGATCGCTCCGCTCGCCTTTATGCGTGGCCGTACCCTTAGCGACGCTGTTGTCATCCTTGACGAGGCTCAGAACACTACGACAGCACAGATCAGAATGTTCCTCACCCGCATGGGATGGAATACCAAGATGATCATCACGGGTGATATGACACAGATCGATTTGCCCAAGGAGTACAAGAGCGGTCTGAAAGAAGCGCTGAGAATACTGAAAAGCGTGGAAGGTATTTCCGTCATCGAACTCACCAAGAAGGATATCGTCCGCCACCAACTCGTCACCCGCATCGTCAATGCTTATGAAGCTTACGACAAACACCAAGAGGAAGAGCACCGAAAGCGCGTTGAGAAACCGAGAAGCACCTCGCTCGGCAACAACGATGACGAACAAGAGTTAACGATCATCGGCACTGGCAATTTCACAGAAAACTGATCCCCTCCACCCCAACACATAAAAGACATTTCATAAAACTAAAGAGGTCTTCGTGTTGGCCTGGAGGAACGGAAGGCCAATATGA
>DAWDCC010000019.1:0-44842 GCA_052355365.1 Prevotella sp.
GATCATTACAAGTAAATTAACATTCTTTAGTCATAACATCACCACACAGAAATAAGATTTTACGCAATAATACGATTGACTTATATCAATAATTGCGCTTTTTCTTTAACTTTGTAGTCAGATAACCATTACTACATCTTAGATCCAACGATCACACAATATTCATTAAAAAAACACACATGAAACACTTTACACGAAGGGTCTCTACACTGGCGCTCTCCGCTCTGCTCTTCAGTCAGGGCATGATGGCAGACAGCTTTGTAGGCGGCCGAACAGACTTCCGCGACGAGAGTATCTACTTCGTCCTCACCACCCGCTTCTACGACGGTGATCCCGGCAACAATGTGCTGTGCTGGGACAATCAGGAAAGCCAAAAGTCCACCAAAGACCCTTGCTGGCGTGGTGACTTCCAAGGCCTGATCGACAAGCTCGACTATATCAAGGCTCTCGGCTTCACCGCTATCTGGATCAACCCCGTCGTGCAGAATGCTTCGGGATATGACTATCACGGCTACCATGCTTCCGACTTCTCGAAAGTAGACTGCCGCTATCAGAGTAGTGACGGCAGCAGCGGCGACGTGATGTTTAAGCAGCTCATTGATGCCGTACACAAGAAGGGTATCAAGATCATCCTCGACATCGTCCTCAATCACACCGGTAACTTCGGTGAGGCTAAGCTCTGCCCGGAGTTCACGCGCAGCGAGAAGCTCGCCACACAAGGCTCCATCGCCTGCATGAAGCCCAACGCAAGTGTCCTCGGCTCAGACTATGACGGTCTGAAACCCGGCGACCAATATCAACGCCGTCTGGCCTTGATGAAGAACACCGACGGCAAGAACCACGATACACACAACTACTGGCATCATGTGGCTAATGCATGGAACTGGGACGAGCCCAGCCGCTGGTGGGGGCAGATAGCCGGTGACTGCGTGGACTTGAATACCGAGAACCCCGCTGTCGACGCTTATCTCGTGAAGTGCTACGGCGACTTTATCAAGCTCGGCGTGGACGGCTTCCGCATCGATACCTCCGGACATATCGCCCGCCTGTCGTTCAACAAAGCCTTCATCCCGCAGTTCACTGAGCTCGGCAAAGAGTACGCCTCAGCCCGTAGTCTCTATGATGGCAAGGAGGCGGGCTCACCGTTCTATATGTTCGGCGAGGTCTGCGCCCGCTTTGGTGGTGTCACCTACCGCGACCAGCCTAACCTCTCTCCTTATTATTATACGTGGGCTTCGAGTGCTTCCGACCTTGCCAATTGGAACAACGACGCCTCGTGGTGGGACAATCAGGTGGTGCCCGAAGGTGCCAGTCCGCTTGGCAACATGACGCTGTGCCTCAACGAGCCCAGCGTGAAGAAGACCTCCAACAATGCGTGGATGCAGAATGGCGCTTACCACACGCTCGACTACAGTCAGTCCAGCGGTTTCAATGTCATCGACTTCCCCGTGCACTACAACTTTACCAGCGTGGGTTCGGTTATGAATATGGTCAAGGAGGACAACCTCTACAACGACGCCACTTGGAACGTGGTCTATGTCGACTCTCACGACTACGGTCCGCAGCCCAACGATCAGGTTCGTTTCAGCGGTGGTACGAACCAGTGGGCCGATAACCTGACGTGGATGTTCTTCTTCCGCGGCATCCCCTGCCTGTACTATGGCTCTGAGGTGGAGTTCCAGGCCGGCAAGAAGATCGACAACGGACCCAATGGTCCGCTCTCTGATACCGGTCGCGCTTATTTCGGACAGAACCTTGAAGGTACAGTCACTGCTTCCGACTTCGGCGTGTTCACCGCTACGGGTCAGGTCGCCAAGACCCTTAACCACCCGTTGGCCAAGCACCTGGAGCGCCTTAACCGCATCCGTCAGGCTGTACCCGCACTGCGCAAAGGACAGTATACCACCGACGGTTGCACTTCGACGAGTGGCTGGTCATGGAAGAAGGCGTACAATGCCAATGGCGTGAACTCCTATGCATGCGTCTGCATGGACGGCGGCGCTACGTTCACCGGCATTCCCAACGGTACCTATAAAGACTGCGTCACGGGCGACGTGAAGACTGTCTCCAACGGTACGCTCACCGTGTCCTGTCCCTCGAACCAAGGCAACGCCCGCGTCTATGTCCTCAACGGATCGGGTAAGATCGGTGAGGACGGTCCGTTCCTCTACACCGCTTCTGCTGCCAGCGCCGACAACAGCGGACTGGCTGCTGACAAGGGCACGACATGGAACGATGTCGTCGAGACCACTGAGCCCTCGGCAACGGTGACACCGAATGGCGGCTCTTTCACCTCTGACACACAGACGGTGACCATCACCCTCAACAACGCCACCAGTGGTTGGTATCAGATCGGCGACGGTGAGAAGGTAGCCATCAACGGCTCTTCCGCTACGTTTACCATCGGCAGCGACATGAGCTACGGTGAGTCGAAGACCGTCACTTGGGGTGCTACCGGCCAAGGCGACAGCGGCACGGAGACGAACAGCGACAAGGTGACGTTCACCAAGCAGGATCCCAATGCTGCCATCACCGTATGGGTGAAGTCTTCCACTGCACCTTATATATATGTATGGTACAACGATGCCAACGGCACCACGAAGGAGCTCAACGGCACCTGGGCCAACACCAAGGCCATGACCGCTACAACCTATTCGGGCTGGTACTCCTATACGGCACCTGCCGGCGTGTCTTCCTTCAACTTCATCCTTCAGCAGAGCGCGGGTGGCAATAAGCTCACCGGCGACATCAAGAATGTAACGTCGGATGTCTACTATGTGGTCAGCGGCTCGTCGGCTGATGTCACCGCCGACCGACCCGACAACAACGGTAGCGGTACGACAACGACGTCCGGCAATGAACCTTGGCTCGACAAGAAGGGCGAGATCTCTGTATTCTTCGAAACCAGTGGCTCTGAGACTCCGAGTGTATGGGTCTGGGATGGCAACAACGGCAACAAGAACTACAACGCCAACTCTACCTGGCCGGGCGACGCCATGAAGCTGCAGTGCACGCTGGCCTCGGGTGCAAAGGTATATAAGTGGACCTATATGGGTACGCTGACTGCCATTCCTACGGGCATTATCTTCACCCACGACGGTGGACAAAAGTATAACAACACTGACGGCACCTTCAGAAACCACGGCTACTACACCGCTTCCAGTCCGCAGTCGGCTGTCAAGACGGTCAGCAAGACCAAAGAAGTGTTGACGGCAATCAGCGCAGTCAGCAGAGCGGGGCAGAAGACCTGCGTCATCTATAACCTGCGCGGACAGCGTGTGGCTGAGGTGAAGAACATCAGCGATGCCGAGTATCTGCTCAAGAGCGACATCTATGTCTGCAACGGAAAGAAGTTCGTCATCAGATAAGACATGGTGAAAACAGCGCTTCTTGATGTTGGTTCTACGGCATCAAAAAGCGTATGGAAATGGCTTACAGTATAACAAAATAAAAAAGAGAACCGTATGAAATCAATGAAAGCCATCGTCCTCTCGCTCGTCGCGCTGCTCTCCTTCATGGGCAACGCTTGGGCTGGCAACAGCTATGGGCTGAAGGACACCATCCAGGATGGTGTCATCCTGCACTGTTTCGACTGGAAACTCAATGACATCAAGGCTGAGATTCCGGCCATCGCCAAAGCGGGCTTCACAGCCGTACAGACTTCGCCGATCCATCAGAAGGAGGGCTACGGCTCGGTATGGTATATGGCTTATCAGCCTTACGACTATGTCATCGGCAACGGACTCGGCTCAGCCGACGACCTGAGAGCGCTCTGCACCGAGGCACATAAGTATGGCGTGAAGGTCATCGTCGACGTCGTGGCCAACCACACCAACGGCAACCTGAACTATGTCGCCGACTTTTGGAAGAACACCGACCTGTATCACAACTACGGCGGTGTGTCGAACTGGAACGACCGTTATCAGGTGACTCACGGCGAGATCGGCATGAAAGACCTCAAGACCGAGGACAGCCGCGTGCAGCAGAAGATCCACGCCTATGTCGAGAGCCTGAAGGGCTGTGGCGTTGACGGCATCCGCTGGGACGCTGCCAAGCACATCGGTCTGCCCTCCGAAGGCGACTCGTTCTGGCAGAACGTGCCCGACAAGAGCATGTACAACTATGGTGAGATCCTTGACGGCACGGGCGGAAACGATAGCCAGCTCTTGCCGGAATACCAGAAGTATATCTCCATCACCGACAACGGCTATGGCAACGGCTTCGCCTCTTCTTTCAGCAGTGGCAGCGTCAACAGCTCTATCGGCAACTTCAATCAGAGGGGTGCCGCCACGGCAAAGCTCGTCTACTGGGGCGAGAGCCACGACACTTACTCCAACGACGGCGGCTCTTCGAAGTATATGAGTCAGAACGTCATCGACCGTGCCTATGCAGTCGTAGCCGGTAACAACGGTGCTACAGCCCTCTACTTCTCGCGTCCCTCGTCTACGGACAAGAACTCCATGAAGCTCGGTCAGAAAGGCAGCACCCACTTCACCAGCACTGAGGTCGCTGAGGTCAACCACCTGCACAACATCTGTGCAGGTGAGGACAACTACTATGTCCACAGCGGCAACGTGGCCGCACAGGTGCGCAAGAGCGGTGCGATCATCGTCCTCGGCAACGGCAACAATCAAAGCGTAAGCGTTGCCAACGGTGCCGGTGACGGCAAGTGGCTCGCCACGGGTACTTACACGGATAAGGTAGGTGGTGGAACGTTCACTGTCACTTCCTCTACGATCAGCGGTCAGGTGGGCTCCACAGGTATCGCTGTTATCTATAAAGGTGAGTCTACTAATAGTGGAAATACTGGAGAGGAAACCGGCGGAAACACCGGCGGCGAGGCCACAGACGCTTATACGCCTACACTTGACAATGCCAACGAGGTGAGCTGCTTCTTCGAAACTTCTGATGCCAATGGCGTGAAGGCTTGGATCTGGGACGACACTAACAACTACACCGGTGGCTCATGGCCCGGTGAGTCGATGACGCTCATGGGCAAGGCTTCCAACGGCAACTATATCTATAAGTGGACTTACAACGGTACGCTGACCACTACACCTACAAACGTTATCTTCACACATAACGGAGAGACGAAGTTCAACGATACTGACGGTACATTCACCAACCATGGCTACTACACCGAGTCAAGTGCTATCTCAGCTACACAGACCATCACTAAGGTCAAGGAAGGCGGCAATATAGGTGACAATACAGGTGGAAACACGGGTGATAACACGGGAGGTGAAACTGGTGTCGACACTAACATCCGCGTCTATGTGAAGGCCTCCGGCGCTCCTTATATCTATGTCTGGTACGACAACAACGGCACCACAGAGGAGCCCAACGGCAGTTGGTACAGCACAAAGGCCATGACAGCTTCCTCCACAGGATGGTATGTCTACACGGCTCCGGCAGGAGTCTCTTCCATCAACTTCATCCTGACTTCAACAGCAGGCGGTGACAAGCTCACCGACGATGTAAAGGGTGTCACAGCTGATGTCTACTATGCTGTCAACGGCTCATCGGCTACTGAGACCGCCGAGCGCCCTGATGGCAGTGGTACTACAACGACTGACAGCGAGATCATGCTTGACAACAGTGATGAGATCTCGGTATTCTTTGAGACCAGTGGCTCGGAAACACCGTATGTCTACACATGGAAGGACGGCACGGCCTGGCTCACAGCAGAGTGGCCGGGAGACGTCATGACGCTCTGCACGACCCTCGCCTCCGGCGCTAAGGTCTATAAGTGGACCTACATGGGTACTGAGACGGAGCTCCCGACTGGCCTCCTTTTCACGCATGACGGTGGTTCGAAGTACGATAATACCAACGGTATCTTTACCAACCATGGATACTACACAGCCTCCAGTCCGATGACAAGCGTCAAGACGATCGCGAAAGCGAAAGCTATCACAACAGCCATCGTCAGTCTGGAACGTCAGGAGTCTGAGAACAATACCATATATTATACACTTTCAGGCACCCGTCTGAATGCGAAGCCTATGCGTCCCGGCATCTATGTCCGGAGCGGTAAGAAGATTGTTATCAGATAACAGGAATCGGTTCATAGCAAACAGGGTCGGCGATTGCCGACCCTGTTTCATTTCAGGAGGAAGCCCATGTACGACGGCATCGTGGGATCCCGTCCTTGATGCCTACGTTATAATTGCCGAGTTTGCTGAGCCTTGCTTTCGTCGGAGAGCTCAGCGATGTGGAAGCCAATGCCGCGGCGGATCACCTCATGCGAATCGTAGGCGGTGAGGCGGTAGCGTGTGGGCGAGACGACCCTTGAGCGAGTCGAGTCAGGTCTTGCTTTTATCGTAGGTGATCGTGGCCGTGCGCCGGTCCGGCAAATGTCGGAAGCGCAAGCGACAGCAGGGTGACGAACAGAAGTAGAAAATGGAATGTCTGCTTTTGCATTGATTGCGATTATAGATAGTGATTTATTTATTGGCAGTTGGGCCAATGTGCATTGACAAGATGAATGTTACCTAAACTTCTACAATGAATATGACTAATACATTGCGAAGGTAATAAAAAAGAACGACAGAATTGTCGACACAGCTCACGAAACGTTCTAAAATACCTAATAATGTGGATGTTTGCTTGTCGAAATTAAGCCTCGCAAGCAAAAAAAATCAGTCATTGATTCACAATATTGACTGATTATTTGTATTTTTGCACCTAAAGTATTTCAATCATAGCATTATTCCCAAAACATATCCATGGCAAAAGAAGATACAGAATACATCGACGACGCCATCCTGCAAATGATGGCCTGCAACGTCCGTCCTTTCTCAAAAAACGAGATTATAGAGTGGGGCTCTACCGTGCTCCACACCCGCCTGAAGAGTTCGCAGAGCTTTCTGGCACGCTATGAGGGCAATGTCATAGAGCGCATCGAGACGAACAAAAACAATGTGGAGCGGTATTATCTCAAGCCGGAGGCATGGATAGAAGTGCTAAAAAACATCCCGCAGAAATCCTTTAAACGGTGGCTCGGCGCGATCGAAGACCGTGGTAGTTGGCGTATTCAGAACGGTGAAGACATGAGTACGAGGAATGACTTTGCCGAGTCGTTCTATGCCTTCCTCCATGGTCAGCCGTTTGAAGACCAGGCTTACAAGGTAGGATGGCCGAAGTGGGCCGCGTCAGCCTTTATGACTGAGCGTAATGCTATGAACACGATGTGGGGAGTTTACTTCTATAAGTTCATCGACCGCTTGGCCGACATGCCGGAGAATGCGCCGTATATCAAGGCAACAAGTGAGAAACTCAAAGACTTCCTGTTCTATCTTCGCAAGGTGCGTATCCTCTATTTGCAGCCTGTCAACGAAGAGCTGATACAGGATACGCTGATCGTTCCCGGGAAAGTGCTTACCGAGAAAAATGTGGAGCGCGATGCCTTTGTCAATCTCTATCTCCGCTTTCTGCGCGACGGCAATCTGAAAGCGGCGCTCCACTCGGTCATTGGCTCCGGTGAGTCCTTTAATGTGCTGCAAATGATAGAAGCTGTTCAAGCGAAAAACTATGGCTTGGCGGTCTCGATCTTCCAACGGATGGTCAGGGGTACTCGCGCATACTTCCTGCCCGAGAATCCTTTAGCTAACTTCTATTATGCCGTAGCACTCTACCTCGATAAGTCTGCCTCCGCCATGAAGAAAACAGAGACAATTCTGCGGAGCAAAGAGATCTACTACAGCTATCTTGCCGCGGAGGAAATCATTCTGACGGCAAAGCGTGGACAGTCGGCATTGGACAACTGTTTCGTTCGAAAAGCCGACAGCGCGCCTTTGGAGAATACACTTTACTATTTCGCCCTTAAGCATTTCCATTTAGTGAAGAACGAGGAATGGCTTGAGGCTTTCGATTCTTATGTTCAAAAACAATTAGACAGAGGACTGAATCTGCTCAAACTGGAGATGAGCGCAGACTTTGACTTCCTCAAAGACGAGCAGGCTGCTTTGGAGAAGGCAACCGGTATGCATCCCTCGCTGCCCTTCATCAAGGTGCTGCCACCATGGGAGAATGTGCTCAACCAACTGCTTGATGAAGAAGGGATCGGACAGAGCAAGGAATCAGGAAAGACGGCCCAGGTGAGTACTGAGCGCATCAGCTATCTCCTCAACCGGAACTGTCTCTACGTGCGGCCGCGCTTGCAGAAAAGCCGCGACGGTGTCACCTGGTCGTCGGGCCGCAACATTGCGATGGCCAAATTCCGCGACGGCGGTGATCTGCCCTATACGCAGCAGGACCGTGCCGTGGCCTCGTTGGTGGTGGAATATAACTCGGGCTGGTATGGCAATACGTCGTATGAACTCGAAGGAGGTGCTGTCATCAACGCGCTTGCCGGGCATCCGTTCGTCTTTGACGATAAAGACCCGTCGAGCCGCATCGACATCGTCAAGGAAAAACTACAGCTGTCGGTGACACGCAACGAGCGAGGATATACCGTCAAGAGCAACATTATCCTGAAGGATATGGACAGCTCCGGCTATGCTGTCTACGAGGAGACACCACAACTGCTCAAGGTCGTGAAGATCACGGATAAGCAACAGCAGAGCTTGAAATTGCTCAATACCATCGGTACCTTCCCGCCTGAGGCTAAGGACAAACTCACGAAGGTGCTCGAAGCCTTCTCGCATAACATGGTGGTCATGGGCGATCTTCTGAAGAACACCGACATCAAGACGGTGGACCCCGACAGTCGCATCATCTTCCGCTTGCAGCCCAGTGAGGACGAGATCAACCTGCAACTGCTCGTCCGTCCGTTTACGAAGTGTCCGCCTTATATGCGCCCTATGGAAGGCATGGAGATGATCTCTACCACCTATAAGAGTGAGAGCCTACAGACTCACCGCGATATGAAGGCTGAGGGCGAGAACCTCGAGAAGGCTTCTCTGTTGCTTAAGCCTTTTGAAGACGAGCAGGAAGGTGATCACTGGTCGCTGTCCATCGAGGAGTGTCTCAGCCTTCTCGAAACGCTGCGCGAGCATCCTGACGATGGCATCGTAGAGTGGCCGGAAGGCGCACGCTTCACGGTAAGACGCGGCAAACTCGTGCCTGGCGCCATGCATCTCGCCGTGAACTCCATGGCAAGCTGGTTCGACATCTCCGGCAACATTGAGATTGGTGATGGAGAAAAGATGAAGATAGCGGAACTGATGGACAAGGTGCGGCAGGCTAAAGGCAACTTCATCCAACTCGGTGACAACGAGTATGTGGCTGTCAGCGAACAGTTGCGACGACAGCTTGCCACGCTCGACAAGATGAGCCAGCAGCAGCGCGGCCATCTGCGCATCGCCACCTACAACGCTCCAGCTCTCGAAGACATGGAAGCGGCAGGCATCGACCTCGAAGCCGACCAGCACTATCGCGACTTCATCCAGCGTGTCGAGGAGTCGGGTAACCTGAAGGTGCGCGTGCCAAGAAACATCAATGCGGAATTGCGCGACTATCAGAAGGAGGGCTATGTGTGGATGTCACGACTGGCCTACTGGGGCGCTGGTGCGTTGCTCGCCGATGATATGGGACTGGGCAAGACGCTCCAGACGATCACCGTGCTGCTCAGCCGTGCCAAGCAGGGCGCTGCCCTCGTGGTGGTGCCCACCTCGCTCATCCTCAACTGGCGCGACGAGCTCGGTCGCTTTGCGCCGGGACTGAACGTGAAGATCCTCAACCAGGCCGGCGACAACCGCAGCGATATGGTTAAGGAGGCTGCCGCCTTTGATGTGGTCATCACGACCTATGGCCTGCTCATCAACGAAGAGGAGAGTCTCTGTGGACGGGAGTGGAACACTATCGTGCTCGATGAGGCGCACACTATCAAGAACCGTGACACGAAAATGTCGAAGGCGGCTATGAAGCTGAAAGGCGACTTCCGCATTCTGCTCACCGGTACGCCGGTACAAAATAACCTCAGTGAGATCTGGAACCTCATGCAGTTTGCCAATCCTAATCTGCTTGGCTCATTCCAGCAGTTCTCCGGCCGCTTCATCGCACCGATCGAGAAGCTCCACGACAAAGCCACGCAACGTGTGCTGCGTCGCGTCATCTCGCCGTTTATCCTGCGACGGACGAAGAACGATGTGCTCAACGAACTGCCTGAGAAGACGGAGGTCACGCGTAAGGTGCAGCTCTCGCCTGAGGAGTGGGCGCTCTACGACAACATCCGTCAGAAGGCGCTCATCAACCTTGCCGACGGCGAGGCCACGCCACTGCAAACGCTTACCGAGCTCACCCGCCTGCGTCAGGCGGCCTGCAACGCCCAGCTCATCGACAAGAAGCTGCGTATCCCGTCGTCCAAGGAGGCTGTTTTCCTGGAGATGGTCGACTCGCTCCACGACAACCATCACCGTGCGTTGGTCTTCAGTCAGTTCACGTCTCATCTGGCACTCATCCGCAAGGCACTCGACAAGCGGGGCATCGAATATCTCTATCTCGACGGCGCTACGCCTGCCAAAGAGCGCGATAAGCTGGTCCATGAGTTCCAGACGGGCGACATGCCGCTCTTCCTCATCAGTCTGAAAGCGGGAGGACTGGGACTGAACCTCACCGCTGCCGACTATGTCATCCACCTCGATCCGTGGTGGAATCCCGCCATCGAGGAGCAGGCCTCTGACCGTGCTTACCGCATCGGACAGCAGAATCCTGTCACCGTCTACCGTCTCATTGCCGAGGGTACCATCGAGGAGAAGATCATCCAACTCCATCAGAGCAAGAAGTCTCTCGCCGATGCGCTCCTTGAGGGTGGCGACCTCAGTGCCAAACTCTCCAAGGATGAATTGCTGCAACTGTTGCGGGAGAACAGCGTCAATTCCTAAATACTGCCTCACCCCTATACCCCTTCGGCCTCACCCCCTAACCCCTCTCCAAAGGGAGAGGGGGAGTGATTACCGCCAAGAGCTGAGGAAGTAGGAGGTGACGTGTCCCGCGTCACATAATCATAATAGTGGTTGTAAAACGCTTGATACAGGTCAATAGAACTATGAATATGCAATTTTTATGCTAATATGCTTTCTTTTCTTTTTGTATATTGATGCTAATTTTATACCTTTGCACACCGTAACCAATAAAGGAAAAGAATGTTTAGGATACTCATTGTCTTGCTTGTCGGCATCGTGCTGGGTTTTGCGCTGCGCCGTGTGCCACATATCCGTCAGGTGGAGACAAGCGCTCATTATACTATCTGTGCCCTGCTTTTTGTCTTTGGACTGGGCTTAGGCTCCAACGACTCGCTGATGCACAACATCGGATTCTACGGTCTTGAGGCCGTCGTGGTGGCATTGTTGGGCATGGCCGGAAGCTTTGGTGCTGCCCGTCTGTTCAACCATCTCATGCAGAAGAAGGCGGAGGGCGAGGCATGAAAGGCAATCTTCTCTTGTTCGTTTCGCTGTTGGCCGGCATCCTCGTAGGCATGTCGGGCGTCACACCACAGTGGTTGCTCAATCCTCAGTTGCCGATGTTGCTCTTGGAGTTGCTCATCGTGCAGGTGGGTATGGGTATTGGCTCGATGGAGCATCTCGACCGGCTGTTTGCCGGATTCCGTTGGGAGATGCTGTTGCTTCCCGGTGTTTACTATCGCCGGAACCTTGTTGTTTACGGCTACGGCGGTGCTGTTGTTCAGTGGTCATTCGCTGAGCGACTTCCTGGCGGTGGGCAGTGGCTTTGGCTATTACTCGCTCTCGTCAGTACTCATCAGTCAGGTCAAGGGCGGTGTCTCCGGTTCTGCAGCTGCCAACCAACTGGCCACGATCGCTCTGATGGCCAATATCGTGCGCGAGATGGTGTCGCTGCTCGGCTGTCGCTTTGTCGCTAACAGAGGCAGCGGATGGGCAGCTATCAGTGTGGCGGGCATCTCTTCCATGGACGTATGCCTGCCTTCCATCCTGAGCAGTACAGGCAACAAGCGCTATATGCCCATCGCCATCTTCCATGGTCTCTGTCTGGAAATCAGTGTTCCGATGCTTGTCACCTTCTTCTGTAGCGTGAATTTATAGTGGTCAAAAGCCTATTATGTAGTTGGTCAAACGGTCGTCGGACAATTGGACAAACGGTCGTCAGCCAATTGGCTGACGACCGTTTGTCCAATTGTCCGACGACCGTTTGACCATGTTGCTAAACGCGTTTTTTAAATTACCACTCCTTATTGTTATCGTAGCATGTCGGTATAGAGAGCAGAGTGTTTAAAATGTCATTCCACTCTCCTTTAGGATTAGTATTCTACTACGAGTGCTTCCCGCGGTTGCAGGGTGATGTCGTGGGTGAGGTCGATTTTGCGTCCGGTGATGACATCGGTGGCTGTGGTGGCCTTGCCGATGACCTCTGCATAGCGGGCTACAGGCATGGTAGCCTCGGTGCGTTTGCCGTTGAGGATGGTCAGTGAAGTGTGGCCCTGGTACTGTCGTGCGATGACGTAGATGCCCTTATAGGGTATGAACTGCGTCTGCTTGCCCTTGCTGATGAGCTCGTTGCCCTGGCGCCAGTGGAGCAGTTTGCTCTCCCACTGGAATATGGCGTTCTCGGCTTTGGTGCGGCCTTCGGCGGTGAAGCAGTTATGTGTGTCGCCGGCGAAACCGCCGGGGAAGTCCTTGCGCACATTGCCGTCGGTGACCTCCTTGGTGCCGTTCATCAGCACTTCAGTGCCGTAGTAGAGCTGCGGGATACGGTTCATCGTCAGCAGCAGGGCGAGCGCCTGCTTCAGTGCTGTGGAGTCCTTGCCATTGCCCAAGAAGCGGTCGGTGTCGTGGTTCTCGATGAAAGCCAGCACATGCGACGGGTCGGCATAGAGATAGTCATAGCATAGACTGTTGTATATACGGTTGAGTCCTTTCCACCAGTCATCGGTCTCCTCATGCTTGGCTTGGTTGAGCTTGTCGTAGAAGCTGAAGTCCATGACGGTCTTCAGATAGCTGTTCATCGTGCTGGGCTTGGAGTCTTTCTGCCAGGTTGCGGTGTAGGCAGGCTCGGTGACCCATGTCTCGCCAACGGTGTTGAAGTTGGGATACTCCGTGTCGAGGGTCTTCATCCACAGTGCCATGGCCTTGCGGTCGGCATAGGGATAGGTGTCTATGCGTATGCCGTCGATGCCTATGGTCTCTATCCACCACTCGCTGTTCTGAATGAGGTAGCGCATGAGATGTGGGTTGCGCTGGTTGAGGTCGGGCATGGAGGGAACGAACCACCCATCGACGGTCTCTCGTTTGTCCACATCGGAAGCATAGGGGTCGAGCACCGGCGTGAGCTTGTAACTTGTCTGCAGGTACTTGCTCATGTTGTCGCTTATGCTTTTCCCTGTCATGGGATCGTGCCCGTTGCCCTTCGTCTCGCTGAGCCATTCGGGTGAATTGAACCAATCTTTTACAGGCATATCTTTCACCCAGGGATGTTCAAAGCCGCAGTGATTGAAAATCATGTCCATGACCACCTTGAGACCATGGGCGTGGGCCTCGCTGACAAGGCGCGCATAGTCTTGGTTGGTGCCGAAGCGTGGGTCTACACGATAGTAGTCGGTGGTGGCATAGCCGTGGTAGGTGCTAAAACCACCCTGGTCGGGCGAGTCGTTCTCAAGAATGGGTGTGAACCAAAGGGCTGTAACTCCGAGCTGGTTGAAGTAGTCGAGATGTTGCTCAATGCCGGCGAGGTCTCCACCATGACGCAGACTGGGCTGCGTGCGGTCGCACACCTGCGTGCGCATACTCTTGACCACATCGTTTTTTGGATTGCCGTTGGCAAAGCGGTCAGGCATGAGCAGGTAGAGCACGTCGGCGTTGGAAAATCCCTTGTGGTCCTCGCCGCGCATGGCACGGTCCTTCAGCGTGTAGCGCACCTTCTTGCCGTCGAAGTTCAGCGTCATCTGTCCGGCCTTGGCTCCTTGCAGGTTCAGGTAGACGAGCAGATAGTTGGGTGAGTCGAGGCGGACGATAGAGTCCACCTTCACGCCGGCGTAGTCGGTGGTGACCTGCTTGACGTTCTTCACATCCTTGCCATAGACCATGAGCTGCAGGCTCGGGTCTTTCATTCCTACATACCAATCTGTGGGGTCAATGCGGCTGATGGTGGTGGCGGCACTGGCCGTGGCCATCATCAGCCCCAGTCCTAAAGTCATGATTGATTTCTTCATATTATCTATTATTTCATTTGCTCATTACGATCATGGCACTCTGTCCACTGACTTTGACGTTTCCCCCTCCATAGATCTTGCGGAGACCGGTCTCGTCGATCTGTCCGTTCTCACATACCACGGTATAGGTAGCCTCAGGCAGGGAGACGGAGCGGGCCTTGCGGTTACCGTTGAAGATCACATAGATGTTGCCCCAGCTGTCGATACCGGCAAGATCCTTCAGATGGAAGGCTACTAGGGCAGGCTGCGACGGCAGGAACTCCAAATGTTCACGCACTGCGGCTGCTGTGCCGAGACGGAAAGCCGGGTGATGACGGCGTAGGGCGATGAGACGACGATAGTAGTCGGTGATGCCGGGATAGCGCTGCAGGTTGCCCCAGTCGAGGGCATTGATGCTGTCGGGCGAGTTGAAACTGTTGTGCACACCCTTCTTGTCGCGTAGCAGTTCCTCGCCACTGAGCATGAACGGCACACCCTGCGAGGTGAACACGATCGTCTGGGCGAGCTTGTCGAGTGCTTGCAACTCTGATGACGTGATGTTCGGGATGGACGCCTTCAGTCGGTCGACGAGACACATGTCGTCGTGGCAACTCACATAGGCAATCATCTGCGTAGGCTCGGTGGCCCATGGTCCTTTGCTGTAGTTCACCTTGGTGTAATCCACCTGCGGATGGGCAATCATGCCTGCGATGCCCGCCTTGATGCTTTCTTCACTCCCCGGCAGTCCAGCTAAGAACGCAGGCTTATGGTCATCGCTGAACGGCCCGCGTACAGCGTCGCGCAGGTCGTCGCCGAAGGCGGCGATACCCGGTATCTGCTTCATATTCGCTTTCATGGCCAGCTGGCCGTTGGGCAGGGCACAGCTGCCCGCACTCCAACCCTCGCCATAGATGAAGATATTTGGGTCGAGGGCGGTAAGCTCTTTACGGATGGCGTTCATCGTTGCTATGTCGTGCACGCCCATGAGGTCGAAGCGGAAGCCGTCGATGTGATACTCCGTGGCCCAGTATTTCACGCTCTCAAGCATGAACTCGCGCATAAGCGGCTTTTCCGAGGCTGTCTCGTTGCCGCATCCCGAGCCATTGCTGGGCTTACCGTCCTTGGTGAAGCGATAGTAGTAGTCGGGGTAGGTGCGCTGGAAGTTACTGTTGTCGAGGTCGAAAGTGTGGTTGTAAACCACGTCGAGGATGACACGGATGCCCGCCTTGTGCAAGGCTTGCACCATCTCCTTGAACTCGCGGATGCGTGTGGCGGGTGTGTAGGGGTCGGTGGAGTAGCTGCCCTCCGGCACGTTATAGTTCAGCGGATCGTAGCCCCAGTTGTACTGTGGCTTGTCGAGTTTGGTCTCATCGATCGAGGCGAAGTCAAACGACGGCAGGATATGCACAGCGTTGACGCCGAGACTCTTGAGATAGTCTACCGCCCAAGGCTCTGACAGTGCCAGGAACTTACCCGGATGGGCAGCGTGGCTGGCGATGGAGAAATCGCGGTGGTGCATCTCGTAGATGACAAGGTCGGACATCGAGAGCGTGGTGAGACGGTTGTCTTTAGCCCAACCCTCCGGATCGGTCTGACTCATGTCGATGATGGCACCGCGCTGTCCGTTGACGCCTACCGCCTTGGCGAAGACGCCCGGCGTGTCGCCGTGTCCGATGTTAAAGGTATAGAACTGTCCCTTGAGGTCGCCCTTGACGGTAGCTGTCCAGCGGTTCTTGCCGTCGGCACGCATCTTTACCGTGCGCAGAGGCTGACCGCCGAGACCGTCACTCCATAACGAGAGTGTGGGGCGCTTGGGACTATTGAGAAAAAAAACAGTCTGCTTGGGACTGTAGGATATCTCGCGAAAGACATCCTGCGCCCAAGCAGACATATTTGTTGCCAACATTGCGATGACAGATAATGATAGTTGTCTGATGTTCATGGTTTATTGTTTCAGTTCTATAAACGCAATAGAAGTGAATTGTAGAAATGGTATTACCAGGGTAGGCTCTCCCCCCTCTCTTTTAGGGAGGGACGGGGAGGGTCTGTAGGTCTGGAGGCGGGATTTCTACTTCGCCATCAGGCTGACTGCGAATCCGCCGCCGGGTGCCTCGGTGAACTTCAGGGTGTCACCCTTCTTCACCGTACGCTTGGTGATGACGTAAGCCTTCGGATTCTTGTCGTAGCTGGCGTTTTTGGCGTCAGCATAGATGGTAGCCTCGTATTTGCGCCCCTTGTCGAGGAAGTCGAGTTTCACTGTGCTCAGGTGTCCGTGCTCGTCGCACTTGCCGGCGAGAAACCAGTTGTCGCTGCCTTTGGCCTTACGGGCGACGGTGATGTAGCGGGCGGGTTCAGCTTCGATATACTTACTGTCGGACCAGTCGGCGGCAACATCCTTGATGAACTGGAAGGCGTCGTTGTACTTGGCGTAGTTCTCAGGCAGATCGGCTGCCATCTGCAACGGACCCCACATGACAAGATAGAGGGCAAGCTGACCCACGAGTGTGGTGCGTACATAGCTTGGGTTGTCGCTCCATGTCTTCAGCTGCGTCTCAAGGATACCCGGCGTGTAGTCCATCGGACCGCCCTGCAGACGGGTGAAGGGCAGGATGACGGTGTGGTTGGGATAGCTGCCGCCGAAAGCCTCATACTCCGTGCCGCGCGCACTCTCGTTGCCGACGAGGTTAGGCCATGTGCGGGCGATACCGGTAGGACGGGTAGCCTCGTGAGCGTTGACCATGATATGGTGCTTGGCAGCCTCGGTGACGCAGTAGAGATAGTGGTTGTTCATCGGCTGCGAGAAGTGGTGGTCGCCGCGGGGAATGATGTCGCCCACGTAGCCACTCTTCACGGCATCGTAGCCATATTTGTTCATCAAGTTATAGGCTGCTTCGAGATGACGCTCGTAATTGACCACGCTCGAAGAGGTCTCGTTGTGCATCATCAGCTTCACGCCCTTGGAGTGAGCATAGTCGTTGAGCGCCTTGATGTCAAAGTCGGGATAAGGAGTGACGAAGTCGAAGACGTAGTCCTTCCAGTGATTGGCCCAGTCTTCCCAACCGACATTCCAACCCTCGACGAGCACCTCGGACAGGCCGTTGGCAGCAGCGAAGTCGATGTATTTGCGCACCTCGGTGTTGTTGGCACCATGGCGGCCGTTGGGTTTCACCTTACTCCAGTCGATGCTGTCGAGCTTGATGGATGGATACTCATCGGTATAGTTCCATGAGTTGCGGCCGACGATCATCTCCCACCATACGCCACAGTACTTTGTAGGATGGATCCAGGAAGTGTCTTTAATCTTACATGGTTCGTTGAGATTATAGATGAGGTTGTTGGCTTCGGAGAGCATGTCGCGGGCATCGTCGCTCACGGCTATGGTGCGCCAAGGCGTATTGCAGGGTGTCTGCATATAGCCTTTCATACCTGTAGCATCGGGTGTGAGCCAGCTCTCGAAGACCATGTTCTTGTCATCGAGGTTGAGGTGCATGGTGGCATAGTCGATGCAGGCTGCCTCGTGAATGTTGATATACAGTCCGTCCTTGGTCTTCATCTGTAAGGCAGTCTGCACGCCGGTGGGCGAGAAGACTGCCACGGAAGAGTTGTTCCAGTTCACGGCATCGTGGAAACTGGAACGGATCTCGCTGAGCTTGCTCTCCTGAGTCTCCTGCTCCTGGGTGTCGTAGTCGCCGGGCAGCCACCAGGCGGTGTGATCACCGGTCATGGCAAACTGAGTGTGCTCGTCCTTGATGACGAAGTAGACCAGCGAGTCCTGCTGTGGGAACTCATAGCGCAGACCCATACCTATATTATATACGCGGAAGCGGATCGTCATCTTGCGCTTGGTGGCGGGCTGCGTGAGGTTCACGGCCATCTCGTTGTAGTGGTTGCGGATCTTGGCATACTGTCCCCATACGGGAGTCCAAGTCTCGTCGAAAGTCGATGTCGTGCTGCCGGTCTCTGTGAAGCCATCCATGAGACTGGTCTCGCGCATGCCCTTGCTGGCATGTTTGTCCTTGGCGAGCTCCAGGCCGAGGTGTGAAGGCTTGACGACAGCCTTGTTCTTATAGGTCATCTCGTAGGTCGGCACGCCATTGCCGGTGAGCGAGAAGGTGAGGCTGACGTTACCGTCGGGTGACTTCACCGTCTGTGCCAAGGCTGTCAAAGGCATGAGCAGTGCCAGTGAGATGATGCTTGCTATCTTGTTCATATCGTTTGATTTAATATTATCATTTGGTTGAGGGCTATAGCTTCTGTAGTCTCTGTAGCCCCAATAGCCCCAATAGTTTCTATAGTCTCCTATTCCCGCGTTGGTCTTCCCCTCCCTTGGGAGGGGTTAGGGGTGGGCTTTCCTTACCTTTCTCCAAAGGTATTGGTGCGTCCGCTCTGGTTGACGAGCTCCTTGACGTTGGACATGAGGTTGTTGTTAGCCATGAGGTCCTCGATGTTGAGGTGCATGCGGTAGCGCCAGTAATGCTTCGGGTTAGCCGGGATGTTGATGCGCTCTGCGTTGGCATCGGGCAGACGCAACTTGTCGTCGATGGCCAGCCAGTCCTGAATGCTCAGGATGCAGAGCATAGAAGGTGAGGTGAGCTGGCGCGAGACGATGTCGCGGGCCAGCCAGCCCGGCAACGGATGCGGGGCAGCACCACCACGATAGAGCATGTTGTTGTAATAGTCCTGTGTGCGCTCGTAGTTCTCGTCCCACCACTGTCGCAGTGTCGGCATGTCGTGAGAGGAGAAAGTGCAGACCGAGCGATAGGGATTGCGGGAGAGGTGACCGAAGCGTACGTGCGGGTCTTTCGGCATGGACTGGATCTCCAGCGAGAGAATGCGCAACTCGTTGATGACCCATGGCACACAGTCGGGTACCATGCCAAGGTCCTCGGCACAGACAAGCATGCGTGTGGCCTCGACTAAGCGCGGCAACTTCTTCATGGCCTCGCGATACCAGAACTGGTTGTTGCGGCGATAGAAGTAGTCGTTGTACAGGCGGTTGAAAGCACCCTTGTCGTTGTCGTAGAGACTCTCGTAGATGAAACTGAACTGTGCCGACACACGCGGATGGAACTTCGAGGCATCCTTGGTGTCACGCACAAAGAGCACGTCGCTGATCATGGCATAGAGACCATCGCGGATGTTGAGTTCGTCTTGGTCGGTGACATCGGCAAAGGCTTTCTCCACCTTGCGCTGCGTGTCGTACTCCGGTTTCATCTTGTAGCGCTCACCGTCGAGGCGGTCGAGGTACTTAGCCTTCACGTCATTGGCTTTCTCATGGAACATGCGGTCCAGCGTCCAGTCGGTGATGAACGGTGTGGTGAAGCGCTCCTCCTGGAAGTTGAGGCCATAGCCGCGGATCTCGTCGGCTGTCATGCCAAGGGCGGGAGCAAACTGTCCGAGCAGACCATGTACAGAGTTGATAGGAATTTCCCAAATGCGGAAGAAGCCGAGCACGTGGTCGATGCGGTAGGCATCGAAGAACTTCGCCATATTCTGGAAGCGGCGTACCCACCACTGGCAACCGTCTTTGAGCATCTCGTCCCAGTTGTAGGTGGGGAAGCCCCAGTTCTGTCCGTTGACAGAAAAGTCATCGGGCGGTGCGCCGGCCTGTCCGTTGAGGTTGAAGTAGCGGGGCTCCATCCACACGTCGCAGCCATAGCGGTTCACGCCGATAGGGATGTCGCCCTTGAGAATGACGTGATGCTTGCGGGCGTAGGCGTGCGCCTCGTCAAGCTGAGAGTTGAGGATATACTGGACGAAATACCAGAACTCCACCTCTTTATATAGCTTGCTACGGCTGTTGGAGAGTTCCTTGCGGTCGGCCTCGTTCCAAGTGTTGTGGTCGGGCCATTGCGAGAAGTCGGCCGTACCATACTTGTCGCGCAACGTAGCATATTGAGCGTAGGGCACAAGCCACTGCTCGGTCTCGTGGAAGAACTCGTGATATTTCTTAGAGCTCATCATCTGCTTGCCTTCCTGGGCGAAGAGCTGATGGAGATAGTCGAGCTTGGCATTGTTGACACGCTCGTAGTCGATCTGCTTCAGACCGTTGAGCTCGACACGCAGTTTCTCGAAGCGGTCGCACTCCTTGGCATCCTTCAGCTGTGGCAGTTGCGTGAGGTCGACATACATCGGATGCAGTGCAAACACGCTGATGCAACTATAAGGATAGGAGTCGGTCCAAGTGTGAGTGATCGTGGTGTCGTTGATAGGCAGGATCTGCAGCACGCACTGCCCGGTCTTGTCGATATAGTCGATCATCTTCTTCAAGTCACCGAAGTCGCCCACGCCGAAGCTGGTCTTGGAACGCAGCGAGAACACCGGCACGAGTGTACCGGCAATCTTTGTGTTATAGATGGGCAAATAAGCCTCGTTGAGATCGTAGACTACGACCTCACCGTCTTTCAATGTCGGCAATTCGATGGTGCGGTTGTTGCTGCACTCCCAAAGTGGTGTGACATCTTTCTTGTTGTCGAGGGCAGCGAACTTAAACTCCATCTCGCCCTCAGGGAAGTCGTCGGCATTGAGGTCCACGACCCACTCGTTGATGTTGTGCTCGGTCATCTCCACGGCTTTGGTAGAGTCCCAAGCGCCTAATGCCTTGTTGCTGCCGATGATGGCGAGACGCTCAGAGGAGCGCAGCTGAGGAGCACGTACGATCAGGCGCACGGTCTTGCTGAATGATGAGGAGGGAAGCGCATGGAGCGTATGAGGACAGAGACAGCCCGTGAAAGCTGAACTGTAGAGATAAGCGTCCTCAGGAATGTCGGACCAATGGTCATACATCGTGTAGCTCTTGCCTTTTGAGACGTTGAGCTCCAGCTTGTGATGCACGGTGGTCCACTCATGGCGGTGCTCACTGCCGATGGCATCCACACTATAATAGTATTCCAATACTTGAGGGGTGTCGGGGATGGTCAGCTGGCACGTCCATCGTGCACCGTCGGTGGTGCCTAAGTGGTATTGTGCAATGGATCCATCCTTCACAACGTTCAAGACCAGTTCTTCTCCGAAGACCGTCTTGTAGTCTATGCTAAATATTAAGTTCATAGAGCTTTAGGTTTTTATTCTATTATCTATTTAGGCTCAAAATTACTAAAAAAGAAAGAAGCTTGAGTCGCTGTTTTGCACAAACAGAAGAAAAGAATGTGCAAACGATTGCAGTGACTTGCTTTTGTCTTGATGACAAGAGCTTGCTTCCATTCTTTGTCGTGTGTTGTCAGAGGATGTAGCTTGTCGGGACTAAAGTCAAACGCTGTAAGAGAAGAGGTAGGGGGCTATTTATTGAAGAGTTGAATGCAGAGGCTGAGGCTTTGTCTGTCGGTGGTCAGCGCGTAGCGGCTGTGCTCTCCCGTGACCTTGTCACCGATCCAATAGCCCAAGAGTGTGCTGCCCACGCCGATGGCGGCTCCGGCCGTTACATCCTGCCAGGCATGGCGGTTGCGCGCTACGCGGTCAACGGCGAATCCCGTCGCTACGGCATAGCCAGCCACGCTGATCCAGGGAGATACATGGCGGTACTCCTTGTCGAGGATGACGGCGCCGGTGAAGGCCAGTGCGGTGTGCCCGCTGGGAAAGGAGTGGTTGTCGGTCCAGTCGGGTCGCCGCTCATGGATGCCGTGCTTGAGCGCCCAGGTGGTACCGACAGAGAAGGCGTAGGACACGGCAGTGTTGACAGCCAAACGTTTCCAACTGCTCTCGCTCTCCACGCCATACGCCTTGAGCGCAAACGCCGAGGCGACGGGCACGAAACGCAGTGCGTCGTCGGGTCCGTCGCCATGGTAGGCCCGCTGTGCCCATATGGACACGGCGAGCAACAGGGATAGGGCAAAGCCCAAAAGTCTTTTCATCTTTCCTAAATTTTGATAGAGAGTGTATCAAAGAAAAGCCTGTCGTTTAGTTATCCTCCTCCCCTCGGGAGGGGCAGGGGTGGGCTTTTCCCTCCCCTGAGAGGGGCAGGGGGTGGGCTTTCCTTATTTCTCTTTGATGGCGCTCACGCTCAGTGCACCGAGGATGAGTGCGACACCAGCCACAATCATCATGTGGCTCTGTACACTGCCTACAAGCGCCAACAGCGTGCCACCGATGGCGGCTGCGACGATCTGCGGGATGCAGATGGTGCCGTTGAAGAGACCGAGGTAAGCACCCATGTGGCCGTAGCCCTGCAGTGCGTTGGTGACAAAAGTGAACGGCATGGCAAGCATGGCGGCCCAAGCACAACCGATGAGCAGGAACGGGATGAACAGCAGGTACTGGTCATGGATGAAAGCACAGGAGGCGAAGCCGATGCCACCTAAGAGCAGACTCACGGCGTAGGCAACTTTGCGGTTGGTGAACTTCGGCAGGATAGGAGCCCAAATCACGGAGCCGATGGCCTGTACGGCGAAGAGAATGCCTACCCAGTTGCCTGCAGCCTGGTAGCCTTCACTGGTCACGTCGGTGGTCCCCCAGCAGTTGTCGGCTACGGTGCCATTGGTGTATGTCCACATATACATGAATGCAAACCAGCAGAAAAATTGCACAAGGCCTACTTTCCAGAAGGTGGCGGGAGCGTTCTTCAACAATGTCAGCCAGTTGCCGCTGCCTTTTTCTTCTTCCTTGACGTCTTTCTTCATGCCGTTGTATTCCTCGTATTCCTTTGGATTCCATTCCTTTACCTTAGCGACGGTGTAGATGACGCAAAGGATGAGGATGGCAGCTCCGACATAGAAACTGTAGATGACAGAGTCGGGAACGACACCCTTGGGCGCCGTGTTGGCAATGCCTAAGAGCGCAAAGACAAAGGGGAAGACATAGCCTACCAGTGAACCGGCGTTACACAAGAAGCTTTGAATGGAATAGGCGGCAGCCTTCTGCTTCTCGTTGACCATGTCGCCTACAAGCATCTTAAACGGCTGCATGGCCATATTAATAGAGGTGTCGAGGAACATCAGTGCAATCAGACCGAAGGCCATGGCTGTAGACACGGTCATGCCAAAGGAACCGGAGTTAGGCAGCAAACACATTACCAGTACGGCAATTGCGGCACCGATGAACAGATAAGGGATGCGACGACCGAAACGGCACCAGGTCTTGTCGGAACAGGTACCGACAATCGGTTGTACGATGATGCCCATTAATGGTGGTAGTATCCAGAAATAACTCAAGCTGTGCGGGTCAGCGCCTAACGTGGCAAAGATCCTGCTGATGTTTGCACTCTGCAGTGCATAGGCGATCTGTACGCCAAAGAACCCAAAGCTTAGGTTCCACAGACCCCAGAAGGATAGATTTGGTTTTTCTTTCATATCGTGATTTTTTTGACTGTTCGGTGGTTATGATCTTTGTAGTTTCTATAGCGTCTATAGCTTTTAAAGTATCTATAGTGTCTATCATTTATCTTGTCGTTCCACGGATGATCAGCCTCGTGCGCACGACGCGCTTGACGACCTTATCCATGGGGATCTCTCCTTCTACCTTACTGATAAGGATGTCGGCAGCCTCCTCACCGACGAGTACACCACGCTGCTCCACGGTGGTGAGCATTGGGTCGCAGGCTACGGCACGCTGTCCGTTGGTGAAGCCACAGACAGAGATGTCCTGTGGCACTCGGAAGCCCATGCGCTTGGCGGTATACAGGATGCCGATGGCGGTGTCGTCGTTCACGGCAAAGAAAGCGTCGGGCTTCTCGTCCTGCGAGAGTAAATCGGTCGTGATGGCCTCGGCCTCGGCACGGTTGTCGCAGATGCGGAACATCTTCTTGTCGGGCTCCAAGCCGTAGCGCAACAGGGCGTCGCGGTAACCGTTGTAGCGGTTCTTCGAGATCTCAAGCGTCATCGGCGACATGTAGCAGGCAATGCGGCGGCAACCGGTCTCGATGAGATGGCTCACGGCATTAAACGCTCCCTGATAGTCATCGACGACGACACGGCTACAATCCACGCCGGTGCAGATGCGGTCGTAGAACACCAAGGGCACACCACTGTTGATGAGCTTCTTGAAATGGTCGTAGTTCATTGTGTCCTTGGCCTGACTGACGATGATGCCACAGACCTTGTTCTGGTAAAACTTATCGCAGAGGAGCGTCTCGCGGTCGTATTGCTCGGCACTCTGTCCCACCATGATGGTATATCCGCGCGACATAGCCTCCTGATCAATGCCACTAAGTATCGAGGAGAAATAGAAGTGCTCGAACTGCGGTACGATGACGCCGATGATCTTCACGGGTTTTGTGCGACTATTGCGCAGGTTCTCTGCAATCACGTTGGGGATATAGTTATGCTCACGGGCGTATTGCTGTATGCGCTCGCGCTGCTCATCACTGATGCGGGAACTGTTTTTCATGGCTCTCGACACAGTGGCCACCGACACGCCAAGAGCCTTGGCGATGTCCTTCATGGTGATAGGTGCTGATTGTTCCATTGTCAAATTTAGGTTGTATGGCAGACTTGCCGCAATGGATTGCATGACCATTTTCGGGCGTGCAAACCTTCTGCGCCTTGCTTTTGCTCTGTATTTATGCTTGTACTTGCTTTATTGATGCTTGTGCTTGCTTTTCACATGTACTTGCAGTGCAAAAGTAGCAAAAAAAACAGGAGCCCTTCTATATGTGCCATGATATTTTAAGGATTGTTTATGCAAACGATTGCATAAACGGCGTGCGGCTTGCCAGCTATCGGTGGTCTGCCCTGCTTTGTATAATGGGGAGCTCTGTCCTGTATAGTGGTTTACTCGGTTCTGTACGATACTGCTGAGCAGCATCAAACTGAACCCAGCGCACCCTCGCCTTGGCTTTTCCTTGCTTTGCCTTCCTTTTCTTCCTTTCTTCCTCTTTTCCTTCCTTTTTTCTCTTAAAGTTTTTGCCCACATTTGTTGTCGTCTATTTCTTTTTGCCTTATCTTTGCAAAAGCCGAAGAAATAATGATTGCCTATGGACGAAGAAATGCTGAAGCAAAAACTCAAGTATGCCGGGCCGAAGATCGCCTCCATGGCATTCTTTATGAGATCAACTACAATGATAAGATACTTCTCAGGGAAGGGCAACTCGATGCCTGGATATGCTACGTCATGGACAATCCCCGTCGTCTTCTTGTTAAGCGTGAGCATCCTCAAAGACAACGGCTTTGCCCCTTTGGCAAAACGTCGGGTAAGAGCTTTGATGCCTGCGCCAGAGGCCGGCTTCTCTACCTCGGGCCCACCTGTCACAGCAATGAGCACAAGACCATCAGCCGCACGGAGTGTCTTGGACTGAACGAGATAGCGCGGCGGCTGTGCGAGTAAAGAGCGCGCAGTCTGCCGGAACAGCCGCTCGCCGTAAGTCGCCGCTCGCCTGCCGTGCCCTCCCTGCTTGCCTCCTTCTTGCCCTTCCTGCTTGCTCTGGGCAGAAACGTCATTTCTTTATTCTTGCTTCTTTTGTCTTGTAAAGTGACATTTTTCCGCCTCTGAGAATCGATTCTTTTCGACGAATACCTGTCTTGCTCTGATTTTTGCGAAAATCAGCACGTTTCTGTGAATGCCACAAAATCAGTGTGTTACAAATATATAGCTTTTGAAATGCAATGAAACAGCCTTTTTCTATCGAAATTCTCTAGAGAATTTCTTGTCATCACGCCTATTTCTAACGATGAAATAGGCGTGATGACCGAGTGAAATGGGCGTAATGACCCGGTCAAACAACCGAGATGAGTGCATCAAAGTACCTTTTTGTGCTTCAGACGAGAATAAAATGAGATGAAGAAACCACAAAGTCCGCTTTCCCGCTCTCTAAATTGAAAGTTGTGACGAACATACTTTTGTCAAGACAAATCAATGCTTTCCCTCCATAAGGGACATTGCCTTGTCGCCACAAGAACATACATCTGTGTTCAAGGTCAGAGAATATCTTTGTTGTAAATAGGTAGCTTCCATGATCCCGACACCTATTTTTATATATAGTCTCGCCAGTCTTCCTTTCTATTAGAAAGAAGTCTTGGACTTCCGCCTGGCTACCCAGCAAAGGCGTACATCAACCAGACTTGCTATGCAAACGCTTGTGCAAATGATAAAACAGCCAGTGCGTTTTATACACTATTGCAAACGTTTGCACGGATAAAACTGTGTTTTTAACGGAAAAAATCAACAAATATAAGTTAAAGAAAGTACTTTTGCACATGAAGATGAAGCCTAAGACTGCTCGCACAACCTATATCAATAAGGAGGAACCTAAACAGCAGCCACGTGACCACGGGATGGCCGGAGACATCATCGACAAGGTAGATAACTAAAAACAATGCAATAACATTAACTTAAATTTAAAGCAAATGAAGCAGGTAAAAATCAAATTGCCGCTAAGGACGCTCGCTCTTGCAGGCGGTCTGTTCCTTTCCGCTACGGCCTTTGCACAGTCTGGTGCTGTCAAGGGTCAGGTTAAGGATGCTACCGGCGAACCCGTCATGGGTGCTACCATCTCTGCCAATGGCAAGACGGTGGGCATCACCGATATGGACGGTAACTACAGCATCAACGTAGCGCCGGGCACCAAGCTCACATTCACTTACTTGGGTATGGCTCCGCAGACAGTCGTTGCCGGTGACAATATGGTGGTCACGCTGAAACCCGACGAGAAAAGCCTCAACGAGGTTGTCGTCATCGGTTATGGTGTGGCTAAGAAAGCTGACCTTACCGGTTCGGTAACTGCTCTTCGCCCTGATGGCAAGAACAAGGGCGTCGTGGTCAATCCCCAGGATATGTTGGAGGGTAAGGTCGCCGGTGTAACTATCACCAGCAACGACGGTACCCCTGGTGCCGGTGCTAATATCCGTATTCGTGGCGGTTCGTCTCTGAACGCCAGCAACGACCCGTTAATCGTCATAGACAATATTCCTATTGACAATAATGGTGTCAAAGGTGTGTCTAATATGTTGGCGAGCATCAACCCGCAGGATATTGAAAGCTTTAATGTCTTAAAGGATGCTTCCGCTACAGCTATCTATGGTAGCCGTGGTTCTAATGGTGTTATCATCATCACAACCAAGAAGGGACATAAGGGCGGAGTGAAGGTTTCTTACAATGGCAGTGCCACTGTCAGCTGGAATCCTAAAACCGTTGATGTGCTAAGCGGAGATGAGTTCCGTAGTTTCATCAAAGGTAAGTTGGGTGAAAACTCCGAAGCTTATCAGGCCTTGGGTACGGCAAACACAGATTGGCAGGATTTGGTTTATCGTACTGCCATCAGCCAGGATCATGGCGTGACCGTGTCGGGTTCGGCCGGTGCTTATCTCCCCTATCGTGTTAGCGTAGGATATACTGATCAGCAGGGTATTGTGAAGACCTCTGACTTCAAGCGTGTGACAACCTCACTGAACTTGAATCCGTCTCTTCTTGATAATCACTTGAACATCAACCTCAATGCCAAGGGTATGTATGCACATAGCCGCTTTGCTGATGGTGGCATTGTGGGCGCTGCTGTTCATTTCGATCCTACTCAGGATCCGTATGCTTATACCAACAAGTTCTATCAGCAGCAAACCTATGGAGGACAGCCCTTCTTTGGCGCTTATCTTAGCCAGATGCAGAAGAATTTCGGTGGCTACTATGAGTGGCCGAAGGCTGCCAATTACAATGACTCCAGTTGGCCTTATACTTATAATGAGTTGGCTACTGCCAACCCACTGGCTCTGATGAACGAAAAGAAAGATGTGGCCAACAGCCGCGAGTTCATCGGAAGTGCAGACTTTGACTATAAGGTGCATGGCTTTGAGGACTTACGCCTGCATACTACCTTGGGTGCCGACATCGCTAATGGTCGTCAGAATACAGATATTTCTCCTGCTTATCCAAGCAATGATAATGTGTACTATGGTAGCCATGGCTTCGAGAGTATTCTCAAGCGAAACCTCACTCTGAGTGCGTATGCCCAGTATTATCATGACTTTAACGATCAAGCCAAGAACCACTTCGACATCATGGGAGGTTATGAGTGGCAGCGCTTCTGGAGAAGAACGAAAAATAACTACTACGGTTATTATGGTGCAAATTACCAAGGAACCGACCACAAACCAGGAAGTAAGTACAATGAGCGCCCTTACTACACAAAGACGGAAAACTACCTCGTTTCTTTCTTTGGCCGTGCCAACTGGAGCTTGATGGATCGTTATTATGTGACAGCGACGGTCCGTGACGACGGTTCTTCACGTTTCGAAGATCATTGGTCTGTGTTCCCTTCTTTTGCTTTTTTGTGGAAGATGAATGAAGAGAAGAAGTTCCGTGAAATCGAATGGCTCTCTGATTTGAAACTCCGCCTAAGCTGGGGTATGACCGGCCAGCAAGATGTTGGTCAGGACTATGGTTGGATACCTACTTACACAGTTAATAAGGATAACCGTACCCTTTATCCTGCTGCTGATGACGATGGAACCCTCTATCGCCCTAACAACTTTACACCGAAGTTGAAGTGGGAGACCACCACTACTTATAATATCGGTCTTGACTGGGGGTTGTTCAAACAGCGCCTTACTGGTAGCATTGATTGGTACTATCGTAAGACCGATGACTTGATCAACTATGCTCCGACAAAAGTGTTCACCGCATACCGTAACCAGGCTTACCAGAACATTGGCTCGCTGCGCAACATGGGTGTGGAAACCTCGTTCGAGTGGAAAGCCATTCAGGCTAAGGATTGGTACTGGACCATCGACTATAACTTCACTTACAATAGCAACCGTATCACGAACCTCAATGGCGTGAGCACCGGTGATGAGCCTGTCGCTAACACGTCCATCACCATTGGTACGGATAAGCACCTTGAGTATCAGGCTGTAGGACACACCATGAACTCGTTCTGGGTCTATCAGCAGGCTTATGACAAGAATGGCAAACCTATTGAGGGAGTCGTAGTTGATAGAAACGGTGATGGTCAGATCAGCTCTGCCGACCGCTATTTCTACAAGAGCCCGGTGGCTCCTGTGACGATGGGCTTCGCTTCGCGTCTGGAGTATAAGAATTGGGATTTCAGCTTCTCTCTGCGTGCCAACATCGGCAACTATGTCTATGATGCTGTTAACCAAGGATTCCATGATGTCAGTGAGAATGGATTGTGGCCTTCTACTAAGTTCTTGGGCAATACCACATCAACGGCCGTCGCTGAGAATTGGACTTCTAACACGGAATATATTCAGCTCTCTGACCGTTGGATACACAATGCAAGCTTCTTGAAGTGTGACAATATCTCTTTAGGTTACAGTTTTAGTGACTTGTTCAAAAATTCGGGCTATCACGGCCTCAGCGGACGTGTTTATGCTACCGCATCCAACGTGTTCACTATTACCAAGTATGATGGACTCGATCCGGAGGTCTTCAATGGATATGACAACAACCTCTATCCGCGTCCGTTCTCACTGATTTTCGGTCTGAACCTCAACTTTTAACTAATTAAAGAATTTTCAGTCATGAATAAGAAATTTAAATATATATGCTTTACGGCTGCAGCAATGATGCTGGGGTTGTCATCTTGCACGGGTGACTTGGACGTAAAGCCTATTGATCCGAACATGAATACAGAGGTTCAGCCCAATGCACTTTTCAACAAGTGCTTCGCCAACTTGGCCATGTCAGGAAACAGTCAGGGCGACGGCGACTGCGATATTGATGGACTTGACGGTGGTACTTCTGGTTTCATCCGCCAGTTGTGGAACTCTAACGAGCTCACTACTGATGAGGCTATCTGTCACTGGACAGATGATGGTATACAGGAGTTTGACTATAACTCCTACGGCTCTGGACAGCCGATGCTTAACGGCTTTTTCGCCCGTCTGACAACAGGCATCACCTACTGCAACCAGTACATCAACAGTTGTGGCGATGTTGATGCTACGAAGACAGCTGAGATACGCTACCTCCGTGCTTTGGAGTATTACTTCCTCATGGACGCTTTTGGCAACATACCCTTCTCGACCAACATTACTGACGAGCCGTCGTACATGACACGTAAGGAAGCTTATGCTTGGATTGAAAAGGAGTTGCTGGAGGTGGAGCCTCTGCTCCCCGATCCATCTGTCAAGCATTCTACGGACAAGGGGTATCTTACCGCAGACAAGGCTGCTGTGTGGATTCTACTCTCTCGTCTTTATCTCAATGCAGAAGTCTATACAGGTAAGCCTGAGTGGCAGAAAGCAAAGGATTACGCCAAGAAGGTCATCGATTCTCCCTATAAGCTGAATACAACAGGAGCTAATGGATATTCTGCGTATCAAATGCTGTTTATGGGTGACAATGGTGAGTCCAATGCCGCACAGGAAGGGATCTTCCGTATCGGCCAGGATGGTAAGACAACCACCACGTGGGCAGGTACCCTGTTCCTTATAGCTTCTACATGGGACGCTACCATGGGTGACAAGGGTACGAGTCAGACATGGTCGGGTAACCGTTGCCGTAAAGACCTTATTCTTAAATTCTTCAAGGATGGGGATGCACCTAATGTGAATAGCAAAGAGATGGTTCAGAAAGCTGGTGATGACCGTGCTATCTTTGACGGTGTCGGACGTACGCTCGACAACGGACTCGGATACAAGGGTAAGTTTACCGATGGCTTCGCTTGTGCTAAGTGGACCAACGTAAAGTCTGATGGTTCTGCTACCCATGATGCCAACTTCGTTGATGGTGACTTCTTCCTTTTCCGTGTTGCTGAGGCTTACCTGACCTATGCAGAGGCTGATGCTCGTCTGAATGGTAACTCTACAGATGCCGAGGGTACCAAGTATGTCAATGCCCTGCGCGCCCGTGCCCATGCCGAACAGAAAGCAGGCTACAAACTTAATGACCTCTGTGATGAGTGGAGTCGCGAGTTCTACTTCGAGGGGCTCCGCCGTCCTACTTTGATTCGTTTCAACCGCTTTGGTGGCAACAACAACTATAACTGGAGTTATAAAGGTGGTGTGAAGGAAGGCCGCAACTTTGACAAGACGCGCAATATCTTTGCTATTCCAGCTAACTATGTCAAGGGCTCGCTCGTGCAGAATCCAGGCTATTAAACAATTTCATTTCTTAGGATAGTGGATGAGTAAGTCTCATCCCTATCCATATAACAAAAAAGGAATAAACAATGAAAAGTATATTCAAAACATCAGCTTTGTTGCTTTGTGCTATGGCCGTGTTCGCATCCTGCGAGGATGACAGGGACAACAATCCTGTCCTGCAGGAGCCTACTACGTTCAAGCTGAATACTCCGGCCTTCTCCAACTCTACAGTCAATCTGGCCGCTTCCAACACCCTGCATTTCACTTGGTCACAGCCTGATTACGGATTTCCTGTGGTCGCACGGTATGAGCTTCAGTTCTCACCCAAGAATGACTTCTCTACTTCCTACGCTCAGGCAAAGGCTGATGAGACCGGAACCACTGTGCCTACCTACAGCACTGCCGGTGGCGTGAGGACGGTATGCTCCAACGATGTAGAGGCCAATGATGTGGCAACTGCTATCATGCATGTCACACAGTGGAGCAAGAACGAAGTGCCGGCCGAGCAGGACGTGTATGTTCGTTGCGCATCTGTTTTCAACAATGATACCATTTATAGTAACGTTGTTAAGATTCAGGTCAGTCCCTATTGGATCAATTTGCGCGATAAAGAGCCGAACTATTGGTATTTCATTGGATCTTGTATCGGCGATGGCTCTTGGGGTGGCAATATTGGTAAGGACATGATACCTCTCTATCCTATTTCCGGTGAGAAATACGGCATGACTACTGGTGACGGTAAGTTCTCTTACACGGGATACTTCCCCGCATCTCTTGGATTTAAGTTCCGCCATTCTGCCACTGACAACTGGGCTGAGCAGATCGGTACATCCGACGGTGCTCTCTCCCCTGTTTGGAATGATGGTGGCTCACAGAACTTCTTCGTCCCCTCTGATGGTTACTATACGGTGACCTGCCAGACCGGCAAGAAAGAACTGAGCGTGGTTAAGGCAACATCCATCACGGGTACTCCTGTTGAGTACACTTCTGTCAAGCTCGAAGGTGATGTCAATGTAGAGTTGAAGCCTTTCAACACTTATGCAGGTGCCAAAAACCACGACTGGGTAGGCATGGTTGATATTACTGCTAATGGTAGCTGCCACTTTGTTACTAATGATGGCACGAAGTTTGGCTCTTCCGATTTCACTCATGGTACCGCAGCCAAGAATGGTAAGGATATCAAGGTGAAAGTAGGTAAATATCAGGTGTGGTTCAATGATCTGACGGGTCAGTACAACTTCATCTATCAGGAATAATAAAAGAATACAGCTATGAAAAAGATTATATTAGCTCTTGGCACTGTGGCACTGCTCGCAAGTTGC
Source organism: Prevotella sp. (assembly GCA_052355365.1). GTDB lineage: Bacteria > Bacteroidota > Bacteroidia > Bacteroidales > Bacteroidaceae > Prevotella. Next base: position 32,394 of record DAWDCC010000019.1, read on the forward strand.
TCTGGTGACCAATACGACAGCTGGGTTTCGCCCCAGTCCAATCCAGAGGAAGCTAAGCAGTCTATCTCTTTGACTGCAACGCCGGGTGAAGCCGTTGACTTTAACAAGGTAAGCACAGATTCCATTAAGTTCTTCAGCTATGATTTGAAGTCTGATGCTACAGTAAGAAGTGAAAAAAAGTTCCTTACTCTGTTTAGTGCCGACAAGAAGGCCACGGTGAAACTCTCTACGGATGATAAGAACCAAGTGGCTACTGCTGACCTGCAGAATGCCGTTGAGAACTTGTATGGTAAAGCTGGCGTGGAGCGTCAGATTCCTGTTACTTTAACTGACTCTGTGTTGGTTAGTTCGGGTGAAGGTTATGTGCTTACTGCGGATTTTACCAGTACTGTAAATCTCATTACTCCCGATTTCTCTGAGTTTTTCTATGAGATTGGCAACGAGAGCAGTTGGAAAACTTCTCATGCTTTGCGCTCACCCGATATGGACGGCAAGTACGAGGGCTTCTACTACCTTAATGGCGCATTCAAGTTCAAGCCGAATGCTGACAACTGGGATGGCGACTATGAGTACAATGGTGAGGGTAAACTCACACAGAACGGCAAAGACAATATCCCTGATCCGGGAGCTGGCTTCTACATGATTGATGTGGATTTGAACTCCAGTTCTTATTCTCTCTATAAGATCGATCAGATCTCTCTCATTGGTGCATTCAACTCCTGGAGTGGCGATGTAGATCTGACTTACAATGTCCAAGAAGGCGTTTGGGAGGCTAAGGATGTTGTGATTCCTACTACTGGTGATTTGAAGTTCCGCTGCAACCACAAGTGGAGTTCCGATAAAGAGAGCGTACCTGACTTCGGTGGCTCGCTTGACAATCTTGTCAAAGGCGGTGGTAACATCACCGTGGAGGCTGGTACTTATGACGTGAAGCTCTATCTGAGCTATGGCGGTGCTAACAAGGCTGTCTTCACCAAGAAATAGAAAGCCGTTATTATTCACGATAATCAAAGAGTGATTAAGTAGATTAAATAATTATATTTACTGCTTTATCATTATATCATGAAGGGGCAGCTCCGTTGCGGGGCTGTCCTTTTTTCGTGCTCTTCTTAAGGATGATAAGGCCGGTACTATGTCTTTCTTTTTTAGAATAAACTGCGTTTTATGTTGCACGATTCAAAGATTATGCTTATCTTTGCCATATGGTAACACAAAAAGAGACAAAGGAAAAGGCGAAGACACGACAGGAGAAGATAGGTGGCTATTTTCTTAATATGTCGCAACTCTCGTTTGCAGGAATGGTCATAGGGGAGATAACGCCGCTATTGAATGAAGATGCCGGCAGTAGTTATGTGGCTATTGCGGGAGGGTTGATTTGTACTGTAGTCTTTGCATTAATAGGAAATAAAATCTTAAAATAAACGCTATGAACGGACTATCATTGATTTTTCTTATAAGCTCTGTTATAGGTATCGGTATACTTATTTGGCTCAACACCAAGAGCGGCAAGAAGTGGCTGGGCGGAGAGTAGGTGGCTACTGGGCACAATAGGGGGCGGCATATATCCTTTGGGGTATATGCCGCCCCTTATTGTTCTTGTTAAAGATGGGAAGTCTCTCTATGCAAACGTTTACATGTTAAATCACTTCTTGACGTAAATCAATGCAATGCAAGTTATACGGAATATCGTAACTTTGTCACATCTATTATTATACGAAGCAAGCATTACATAAGAATTACGGTAAAAAAGATTTAATATGAAGAAGATTTTCTCTACTTTTGCGGCTCTTCTCGCTGCTGCCAACATGATGGCACAGGGATGGCCAAGCGGCTATGACGGCGTCATGCTGCAAAGCTTCAGCTGGAACGGCTTCGCAGAGTCTTCATGGTCTGCTCTCACCCAGCAAGCCGATACGCTCTCGAAGTATTTTAATCTCATCTGGGCACCACCTTCGGGCTATCCGAACACCACGAGCAACAACATGGGCTACTATCCTGTCTATTGGCTCAACCAAAACAGTGCTTTCGGTACTGAGGCGGAGTTGCGTACGATGATCAAGACCTTTAAGGACAAAGGCACTGGTATCATCGCTGATGTAGTCGTTAACCATAAGAACGGAAAATCGAAATATTGTGACTTTGTCGACGAGAGTGTCACGGGGCAGAATACTGGAAAGACTTACTCTGTAAGCTGGGACAATACCAACTATACCCAGATCTGTAGTGACGATGAGGGTAACACCGACAAGTCATCTGAAGCATACGGTAAGGTAAAGGGCAATAAGGATACCGGTCTCAATGATGGCGGTTGTCGTGACCTCGACCACACCAATGCCACCACACAGAAGAATGTGGAGACCTACGAGGACTTCCTCCTCAACGAGATGGGCTACACGGGCTTCCGCTACGACTTCGTAAAGGGCTTCGATCCCAAGTATATCAACACGTACAACACGGCTGCCAAGCCTGCTTACTCCGTCGGCGAGTATTGGCAGGGTTCTGTCACTGACAGCAAGAGCGGCGACCACCCCTATGGCGGCGTGAAAGACTGGGTAGACGCTACCGGTAAGACGAGTGCTGCCTTTGATTTCCCGATGAAATACTTCATTCAGGATGCCTTCGGCAGCAGCAATTGGAGTAAACTTGCCAACTATACCTCTTCTACGCTGATGGGTACAAGTGGCTATGCCCAGTATGCTGTGACCTTCATTGATAACCACGATACGGGTGATCCACACGACAATCCTTCTCCTCTCCGTGCAAATATCGCTGCAGCCAACGCTTACATTCTCGCTATGCCGGGCACACCATGTATATGGATCAGCCATTGGACAGCTTACAAGACGATCATCAAGAAGTGCATCCTTGCCCGTAAGCTCGCCGGAGTCACTAACACCAGTACTGTGGAGCAGTCAGTTGGCTCTTCTACCGGATACTATGCTAAGGTGAAAGGTACTAAGGGTGATGTGCTCATCGTGATTGGTGCGCCATCAGTCAGCACCACCAGCTTCCAGTTGGCTTGCGAGGGTGAGAACTTTAAGTACTATGTCTCCAATGGTCTTGACATCAGCGGCATCAAGAGTATCAAGGACGAAGCCACTGGATGGACGGTGCCCTCGTTCTGCAAGGTCAACAGTGGAGAGACTTGCGCATTTTTCGAGCAGCCAACAAGCAGCAACTGGGCCGGAACCATCAGCTGCTGGGCTTGGGATGATAAAGGTAATTACACGGGTGGCTCTTGGCCTGGCGTAGTCTGTACAAAGGTGGGCACTACCGATGCTGGCAATGCTGTATGGAAGTGGACATGGAATGGTAAATACACAAGCACAACAGCTACAACTCCTGGTCATATCATCTTCACCAATAAGAATAATGGTTCTATGCAGACCAGTGATATGATTTTCAAGAACGGTAACTACTATGGATATAATGTTGTTCTTGGCAACGTCATCGATGCCACCACGAGCATCAGCAAGATAACGACCACTACTAACACTGCCGACGCTCCGATGTATAATCTCGCCGGACAGCGTGTAGACAGCAACTATAAAGGTGTGGTGATACAGAATGGAAAGAAGGTAATGAAAAAATAGAAAGAGTCCTTTCCTCAGGCCCTTCCCTAAAGCCCTTCCCTAACCCTCCCCAAGGGGAGGGAATGGCAATACCAATTGCTCTTATATATAATTAAGGTGTAGAGCAACTAAGATGGGTTATGTTCTTTCTTAGAAGGAAAGCAACAATGATTAGATAATGCGGAAATCTGTGAGGATCTGTAAAATCTGTGAGACATTATTCTCACAGAAGTCACAAGCCTCACAGATTTTTTTATCTCACTGATTTAGCGGATGCAATAGATTTCAAATGTCACGGATTTCATGGATGCCACGGATTTTCCCATATGTCACCTTCTGTGTTTTAGTACAGCAGTACGAGACCGGCAAAAGCAGCGTAGCAAATCATGCGGATGGGATTGATGTGAAGCCAGTAGGTACCCACAAACGTAGCGACGAAGAGGGCTACGCTGATGGAGAACTGCCAGGGATTCTCTGCCCACGACGAGAAGTTCTCTTTGTCGAGAAGCATCAGGGCGGCGGCAGCAAGCAGGCCGACGACACCCGGGCGCAGGCCTAAGAAGATGTGTTGGACCACCGGCGTCTTCATATACTTCATGAACATCCGTGCGATGAAGATCATCATGATAAACGAGGGCAGCACGAGCGCAAAGGTGGCAATGGCCGAACCGAGTGTCGACATCATCATGCCGTAGCCAGCGTTGTTCACAGCGGTGTAGCCGCAATAGGTGGCGGAGTTAATACCCACAGGTCCCGGCGTCATCTGCGAGATGGCGACGATGTTAGTGAACTCTGCCGTTGTCAACCAGCCATGGACGTGTACGGTCTCGTTTTGGATGAGCGAGAGCATGCCGTAACCGCCACCGAAACCGAAGAGTCCGATAAGGAAAAACGTGTAGAAGAGTTGTAGAAAGATCATAGGTTATTCGTTGATAAGATACTTACCATAGGCATATCCGCCCAGTCCCGTGGCGATGATGATCCAGATGGGGTTGATATGCAGCCCCCAGATGAGCAGCGCCGAGGCAATAGGTATCCAACAGTTGGACAAGCTGATATGGGCGCTCTTGGCCAGCGTGAACGTCGGTGCGGCGATGAGCGCCACCACAGCAGGACGTATGCCGCGGAACATTGCCTCCACCCAGTGCCACTCCATAATGTGGTGCAGAAACATAGCGATGGTGAGGATGATGAGGAAGGAGGGTAGGGCAGAGCCCAGTGTCGTGCACAGCGCTCCCTTCGTGCCCTTGAGCTTATAGCCGACAAAGGTGGCCAGGTTGATGGCGAACACACCGGGACAGCTCTGCGCCACGGCGACGATGTCGATAAACTCCTCTTTCTTGATCCAGTGATATTTGTCCACGACATCCCTTTCGATGATGGGCAGCATGGCGTAGCCGCCACCCAAGGTAAAGACTCCGATCCTGAAGAAAGTCGAGAAGAGCAGAGAATATGAACTCATCAATATTAGTCGATTATATTAATATCAAGAATTAGAGAATTGAAGAATCCTTATGTCATCGTTCTTTTTATTAAGAATTAGAAATTAGAGAATTCTTGTACCATCTTTCTTTTTTATCAGGAATTATCGAATTCGAAAATTAGAAAGTTTTCGTGGGTCAATAATTCTCTAATTCTCCAATTCTTGAATAAAAAGATCCCCCGTCACACTCTCCTTTCGGAGTGTGGGGGGACGGATCTTTTCTTGTTTACTTCTTGCAATTCTCAATCCACTTGCGTGCATTGACGAAGGCTTCGATCCACGGCGTGACATCGTCGTGGCGATGCTTAGCCGGGTACCAAGCGTTCTGCCAGGGGAAGATAGCACGCTCGGGGTGCGGCATCATGGCCAGATGGCGGCCGTCGGCCGAGCAGATACCGGCCACGTTGTAGTCAGAGCCGTTGGGGTTGCCGGGATATTCAGCGTAGTTGTATTTAGCCACCACGTTGTAGTGATCCTCGGGCTCGGGCAGATAGAAACGACCCTCTCCGTGAGCTACCCAGATGCCGAGCTTATCGCCGCTCAGACTTCCGAGCATCACGCTGTTGTTCTGTGGGATGTTCAGTCCGAGGAACTGGCTTTCGAACTTCTGGCTGATGTTGTGGGTCAGGTGTGCACGATGCTTGTGCTCAGGGTTGATGAGGTTGAGCTCCACCATCAACTGGCAGCCGTTGCAGATGCCGAGGCTCAGCGTGTCCTTGCGGGCATAGAATTTGTCGAGGGCTTCCTTGGCCTTGGGGTTGTAAAGGAAGGCACCGGCCCAGCCTTTTGCCGAGCCGAGCACGTCGCTGTTAGAGAAGCCACCACAGAAGACGATCATGTTGACCTCTTCCAATGTCTCGCGTCCGCTGATGAGGTCGGTCATCATCACGTCCTTCACGTCAAAACCGGCCAGCCACAGTGTGTAAGCCATCTCGCGCTCACCATTGGTACCCTTCTCACGGATAATTGCTGCCTTGGGAGCGAAATGCTCAGTTGCATCCTTCCAGCGGTCGGGGTTGAGTCCGAGGGACTCGAAGGTACCCTTGAAGTCCTTGCCGAACTTCATCTCCAACGGTTGCTTCTTATAGTTGAGATAGCGCTTGCGGGCCATACCGTTCATGCTCTGGTCGCGGTCGAGGAGATAGGAAGTGCGATACCACACGTCGCGCAGGGCGTCGATGTTGAACTCGTGGCTGTAGTCGCCCTTGACCACTACTACCTTGCGCTCATGGGGTGTTGGATAGGCAATCTTGGCGTAGCCGATGCCGTTGTCTTCGAGATACTCGCGCAGTTCCTTCTTGTGCTGGTCAGAAACCTGGATGACCACACCCGGGTTCTCGGCGAAGAGCATCTTCACGATGTCGTCGCTCTCTGGCTCCACATCGTGGAGGTTGACATGCAAGCCGCCTTCGGTGTTGGCGAAGGTCATCTCTAACAGTGTGGTGATGAGGCCACCGGCGCTCACGTCGTGGCCGGCCATGATCCATCCCTTGCCGATGAGTTCCTGCACGGCATTGAAGCAGTCGGCGAAATACTCGCTGTTCTTCACTGTCGGCACGTCGCTGCCAATGCGGCCGAGGCTCTGTGCGAAGGCCGAACCGCCGAGGCGCTGCTCGTCGAAGCTGAAGTCTATATAATATAAGGAGGAGTTCTTGTCGTTGACGACGACGGGGCTGACGACCTTCTTTACGTCGCTGACCTCGGCACCGCTGGTGACGATGACCGTACCCGGAGCGATGATCTTGCGGCCGTCGGGATATTGCTGGCTCAGCGAGAGCGAGTCTTTGCCCGTCGGCACGTTAAGGCCAAGCTCGCAGCAGAAATTGCTCAGGGCCTGCACGCCGGCATAGAGGCGCGCGTCCTCGCCCTTCTGACTACGGCACGGCCACATCCAGTTGGCGCTGAGGTTGATGTTCTGAACAGGATAAGGATGGTCGTGATCCGTGGCAATCGGTGCCCAGACGATGTTGGTCAGACTCTCTGCCACGCTGAGCACACTGCCTGCGGCAGCGTCGGCCATACCGGCCTGTGGTGCATGACCCAGTGCGGTGGCGATGCCTTGCTTGCCGCGGTAGTCGAGAGCGACCACGCCACAGTCAGACAGTGGCAGTTGTATCTGACCCTGCGTTTGCTGGCGGGCTACCTTGCCCGTCACCGAGCGGTCCACCTTGTTGGTCAACCAGTCCTTGCAGGCTACGGCTTCAAGCTGCAGCACGCGGTTGAGATATTCATCGATATGGTCTGCCGAGTAGGTCACGTCCTCATAGTGGTGCTTGACGGTCTCGTCGACCATCACCGTCTTGGGCGAGTGACCGAACATCTGAGCCACGTCGAGGTCGAAAGGCTTCACGCCGTCGCCCTGCACAAAGCTGAAGTGGGCGTCGCCCGTGGTCTTGCCGACGACATACAGCGGGGCACGCTCGCGCTCAGCGATCTTTTCGACATGTTCCAGATGCTTCTCGTCGATGAGCAGTCCCATGCGCTCCTGGCTCTCGTTGGCAATGATCTCTTTGGCAGAGAGTGTCTTGTCGCCGATAGGCAACTTGGTCATATCAATCTCGCCACCGCAGTCCTCGACGAGCTCAGAGAGACAGTTGAGGTGACCGGCAGAACCGTGGTCGTGGATAGAGACGACGGGGTTGACGTCCTCTTCTACGAGAGCACGCACGAGGTTATAGGCACGCTTCTGCATCTCAGGGTTGGCACGCTGCACGGCGTTGAGCTCAATGCCGTTGCTGTAGCGGCCGGTATCTACCGACGAAACACTGCCGCCACCGAGTCCGATGCGATAGTTGTCACCGCCGACGACGACGATGTCGTTGCCGGTCTGTGGTTCCTTCTTCAGACAGTCGCGCTTCTTGCCGTAGCCCACACCACCGGCGAGCATGATCACCTTGTCGTAGCCATAGACCTCGCCGGCCTGCTCGCCCTCGACGGGCTTGCCGTCGGTTGTCGTGGCCGTGTCGCCTGTGGTACTCTCATACTCAAAGGTCAGCAGAGAACCGGTGATGAGCGGCTGGCCGAACTTATTACCGAAGTCAGAGGCACCGTTGGAGGCCTTGATGAGGATCTGTTCAGGCGACTGATAGAGCCAGGGGCGCGGAGCAATCTTGTCTTCCCAATCGCGTCCGGCTGTGTCGTTGTCGGTCTTCAGACGTGGGTAGCTGGTCATGTAGACAGCTGTACCGGCGATCGGCCATGAGCCGACGCCACCGCCCATACGGTCGCGAATCTCACCGCCCGTACCTGTAGCGGCACCGTTGAACGGTTCTACGGTGGTCGGGAAGTTATGTGTCTCGGCCTTGAGCGAGATGACGCTCTCGATGGGCTTCACACGGAACCAGTCGCTTGTGCTCTGGTCTTCCGGCGCGAACTGCTCGATTTCCGGTCCTTGTGCGAAGGCCACGTTGTCCTTATAGGCAGAGAGGATCTTGCCCGGATGCTCCTTGGTGGTCTTCTTGATGAGGGCGAAAAGGCTGGAGGGGCGCTCCTCGCCGTCGATGACAAACGATCCGCCGAAGATCTTGTGACGGCAGTGCTCAGAGTTGATCTGTGCGAAGCCGAAGATCTCGGAGTCGGTCAGCGGCCGTCCGTTTTGCTTTTCTATCTTATGGAGATATTCTATTTCCTCAGGGCTCAGCGCCAGTCCCTCCTCTTCGTTGTACTTCTCGATGTCGTCGACATGCTTGATGGGCTCGGGCTCGTGGTTGACGGTGAAGATCGTCTGGTCGAGTCCTTTGTACATACGCTGCAGCATGGGGTCGTGCTCAGCGTCCTCGCTCTTGACGGGGAAGTACTCCTCAATACGCGAAATGCCGGTGAGACTCATGTTTTGCGTGATCTCAACGGCATTTGTGCTCCATGGTGTAATCATTTCGCGGCGTGGTCCGACGAAGAAGCCGTCAAGCTTCTCGTCACTGAGTATCTCGGCGTCGCCGTAGAGCCAGCACAGTTCCTGCTTCTCCTGCTCACTGGGCTGGTGATCCATCTCGGTGGCAATGACAGTCTCCTTCGGAGTCTTAAAGAAAAGAATCATAGTCTCTCTAAAGTTTTATATGAAAGATGTGTAATATTACAAGTGCAAAGATACAAGAAATTATCGATAAATCACTCTTGTTGGCAATGTTTTTATAAGAGATAGTAGATAAAATAAAGGCTGTAAGTTTGGACTCCTATCATTGTATGAACTTCATCTCGTCATCCGGTGGGTTTTGTAATATGGTTAGATAGACCAAAAAGCATTGTTTGCAGATGGTCAAACGTTCGTTTGACCAAAAGTAAAACGGTCGTCAGCCAATTGGATAACGATCGTTTAATCAAATGTCAAACGAACGTTTGACTATCTTGATGATGGCTTTTTTCAACTTGATGATAGCTTGTTCATTTATGATTCTCTTGCTTGCAGGCAATTCCCAGTAGTCTCCTTACGGATCCTTCCTTTTTTCTTCCTTCTATATAAATAAGGTGTGATAAGTTAAATAAAGCGTGCTTTTCTTTGTGAATAATGGATTATTTACTATCTTTGCATGTGTAAATGATTTAAATAGAAGCGTAAACGTGCGTGGTGGCGTGTTTATACTGCTTAAAATTAAACTATATTGCAATGAGAATAGCAAAATACGACTATGAGGCGATGCCGCGGGAGACGCGTAACCTCTATCTGCTGATGATGGATAAGACGGCAGGCGGACAGACCGCCTTTGCCCAGGAGATCGACGTGCGCCAGCAGACGCTCACACGACTCTTCCGTCCCGACCCACGCAATGGGCGTTATCCCGCCATCAGCCCCGAGATCAAAGAGAAGATCTGCCGGCGCTATGGCTTGGACCAGTCTTTCTTCCTTGCCGACACAGAGGGCAGTCTGCGCAACACCGATCAGACGCGGCCGCGTATCGACCAGACGGCATCGGCGGGGAAGCTCACCGAAGAGATCGATGTCTCCTACGAGCGCTACCCTGTCATCAAGCAACTGCCCGACTACGACTTCACCATCCTGGTGAAAGGCGACAGCATGGAACCGGAGATCAAAAGCGGTGACGAACTCGCCTGCCGTGTGGTGACCGATGCCAGTTTCATCCAGTGGGGCAAGGTGCATGTGCTGGATACAGACCAGGGCATCGTGGTGAAGCGCATCTACGACGATAAGGATGGACTCAAGTGCGTGTCGGATAATCCCAAGTATCTGCCTTTCACGGTGCCGAAAGACCAGTTGCGCAGCGTGTGTCTGGTAGTGGGACTCGTCAGATTCTGAAGCAAAAGATCAGCAAGGATTCCGTGTGTTTGCAGAGCAAAACAAAAAAATCGCTGAAATGCCGCGGCATTCCAGCGATTGCTGTCTTGTAGAAGTAGTCTGTCAGAAGGTGGGGGGACTACAGCCAGGCTGTTATGGCTCGCCAAGATAGTAGAAAATCCATTTGACTTGCGCCGGTGTGAACGTACGTTGATGGCCGGTATAGCCAAGGTCTTGCAGTCGTCTCAACAGGTCGGGACAGTGCTCTGTCCATTGCCGCAACTTTCTCCAAGCGGCTCCCGGGGTGTCTTGAGGGCAATACATCATGGCGAGTTCCGTGCGTCCGTATGCCCGAGCCTTCATTTCTGTTTCTGTTTTTGTTTGTTCAATCATTTTTTTGTGTTTACTAGTATTAAGGGGTATTGTTGATAACTCTCTTCGTTCATATTCTCCATTTTGAATGTCTTATGATTAGTCAATGCGTAAGTCTGTAGAGAAACGTGATGCAAAGATATAAAAAGATTGTGAATACAACAAATTAAAAGCGATAAAAATATCATTTACAATCAAAATTCTACTTTTACGAACGTCTTGCATCAGAAATAAGTATGTGAATGGACAAAAACAAAAACGCCCCGCAGTCATCGCGACTACGGGGCATGGAAAGTGTTCACAAGAGAGATTACATACTAATACTTCGTGTTTTCAGGATCCCAGTTGGCCCAGCCTGCTGTCCAGTCAGTGCCATCAGCGAAGGCGCCGGCTGTCTTGGAGAGTTTCTGGTTGGCTTCGATGATGCTCTTGATGCCGCCCCAGGTCATAGCCGTCCAGTTGAGGATGCTGTTGTTGTTGGCAGCGAGCGTGAAGAACGAGCTGGAGAACGATGGCTTGGAAGCGTCGGTGGTATTTGTCTTGTAGTCGTAGAGCTCATCTTTATAGACCTTGTTGAAGTCAGAACCAGTGATGGTCATGCCGGCGAAGATGTTGTTCTGCAGTTTCATCAAGCCTTTGGTGGCAGCGCCCTGCGTGTCACCCTTCTCGTTGTCGAGGATGATGCCGATGGGCCAGCCTACAAAGACGCTGTTGAGCACGTTGAGGCGATGAGGTGCTTGCACTTCACGGTGCCGCCGAACTACTCGTAGGAGTCATCTGTTGAGATGGTTGTCAGAAAGACTGAACATCGTGTTGCCGCCGCTGTTCTTGCCGAGATCGGCGAGTGTGGCGTCGATGCCACCGTGGAGCGAGCGCAGTCCGTTGTCAAAGCCGAGGAAGTCGGTGCCGCTCTGTTTGGTGCCAAGGAAACTCTTGAAGGCCGAGGCACTGTTCCAATTGCCGCTCACAGAGATGTGGAAGGCATTCTCCAAGGGAATCTCCTTGGTGTCGATCATGATGAAGCCACCTGTGTAGTCGGCGGGATATTCCGGAGTGGGTGATTTCACGATGGTGAGGTTGTCAATCTGGTTGCTTGGAATCATGTCGAAGGAGAAGGCGCGCTGGTCAGCCTCACTGCTGGGCACGGCACCGCCGTTCATCCACACATTATTATATCGTTGAGCCAAGCCACGCACCATGACGAACTTATCGTCGATGAGGCTCACGCCGGGCACGCGGCGGATGACCTCTCCGGCGTTGGCGTCCTGCGTGAGTTTGATGTCCTGGGCCGAGATATTGCTCACGATGACGGGACTGTTTTTCACTTCGAGCACGGCGGCCGTGACCGTATTTCTGCGTTTCACGCCGGTCACCGTGACTCCTTTCAGCTGCTGTTCATCGGGCTTCAGTGCGACGGTGATAACGTCTTCCGCTGCTTCGGCCTTTGAGAGAACCCCGTCAATGGTTGTATTCTTGTACCCCACGTATTTCACCAGGAGGGTGTAAGGCATGGTGGTTGGGAGATGGTCGAAATGAAATTGACCGTCGGTGTCGGTCACGGTCTTCGTGTCCGTGCCTTGCAGGCTGACAACAGCGCCGATGAGCGGCTCTTTTGTCTTGGCGTCAACCACACGTCCGATGATGCTTTGTGCCTGGGTGGTGGTAGCGGCTATCAGCAGCACGGCGGCTGCCATTCCCCTTTGTAGTTTTCTCATTTTTATTGTATGTATCCTTACTTATGTTGTACTAATTTGCGCTAAGGCGTAAAAGCTAAAGCCGTCCGCCAATAGCT
>DAWDCC010000020.1:0-23822 GCA_052355365.1 Prevotella sp.
GTGTTAAATTCGAAGATGGCTCAAAATGGACTTTTGACACAGCCTCAGTGAAATGCTTCAAGAGTCGATTTGAGCGCGACGTTCAAGGAATGATTTCTCATGGCGCACGGCTTAGTTTTTGGTTATTTTGTGAAAACAGGAAGAAGATATTTTGCTTTTTCCTTTGCGATTTCATACCTTTACCTTATCTTTGTCACCGAATAATCAATAACTAAAAATCGACTATGGAGAATAACACTCGTATCTTAATGAACATGAATCCTGTGGTGGCTTATCTGCAAAAAGCACCGAAGGATTTCACGATGGAAGACATCATCAAACTCATCAAGTTCAAGTCTATACAGATGGTGAATTTCATATACCCGGGTGGTGACGGGAAGCTGAAGACGCTCAACTTCGTGATCACCAATGAGGCTTACCTGCGCACGATCCTTAGTTGTGGCGAGCGCGTCGACGGCTCTTCGTTGTTCGACTTTATCCAGGCATCGAGCAGTGACCTGTATGTGATGCCCCGCTTCTCGACCGCATTCATCGATCCTTTTGCCGAGATTCCTACGCTTTGCATGCTTTGTTCGTTCTTCGATAAGGACGGCAATCCGCTGGAGAGTGCACCGGAGTATACGCTGCGCAAGGCCATCACCACGCTGCGCGACCGCAAGGGGCTGGACTTCTGGGCGATGGGTGAATTGGAATACTACGTCATCAAGCCTTCGGTAGACGCTTTCCCCGCTCAAGAACAGCATGGCTACCACGAGAGTTCACCTTATGCTAAGGCAGGAGACTTCCGTACCCGTTGTATGATGCTCGTCGCTCAGTCCGGCGGCATCATCAAGTACGGCCATAGTGAGGTGGGTAACTTCACGAAGAACGGACTCACTTACGAACAAAACGAGATTGAGTTCCTGCCCGTACCCGCAGAGCAGGCTGCTGATGAATTGCTGATTGCCAAATGGATCATCCGTAACGTGGGCTACCGCGAGGGCTATGATGTGACATTTGCACCGAAGATCACGACAGGAGAGGCTGGCAGCGGACTCCACTTCCACATACAATTGCGAAAGGAAGATAAGAACATGCTCGTGGAGAACGGGCGACTGAGTGACACGGCTCGTAAGGCAATCGCCGGACTACTCGACGTGGCTCCGGCGCTGACTGCTTTTGGCAACAAGAATCCTACATCGTATTTCCGTCTCGTTCCCCATCAGGAAGCACCGACAAATATTTGTTGGGGTGATCGCAACCGCTCGGTGCTCGTGCGTGTTCCGCTCGGCTGGACTTCCGGTGTGGATATGTGCCACAAAGCCAATCCAGAAGAGCCGGAACGGAGCTATGACACCAGCGGCAAGCAGACCTTTGAGATCCGGTCGGCCGACGGTTCTGCTGATCCTTATCAGATGCTCGCTGGCATCTGCGTAGGACTGCTCCACGGATTGGAGATGCCCGATGCTTTATCCATGGCAGACCGCACCTATGTGGCTGTGAATATCCACGACAAAGACAACGAGAAGAAACTGGCTGAATTGAAGTCGTTGCCAGACAGCTGTGCGGCCTCTGCCGACTGTCTGGAGCAGCAGCGCGCGGTCTTTGAGCAATACGGCATCTTCTCCAAGGCTATGATCGACGGTGTCATCGCGCAACTCAGAAGTTTCAACGACCGTTCTCTCCGCCACGACGTAGCCCTCCATCCCGAAGAGATCGCCAAACTCGTCCGTCGCTACTTCCATTGCGGGTGATACAAAACACTTCCGTTGCGGATGATACAAAAAAACGCCACCGCTCCACCTATTATTTATAGAAACAGGTAAGCGGTGGCGATTTGGCTCGCTATGGTTGAGAGTTGCAGGTAGTGATGTATGTTATTCTACCACTTTCTCTACAGCGTCGCTGTGACCGTCCCCTTCGACACGGATCACATGATTTCCCGGTGCAAGTTTGATAGGACTGAAAGTCCAGATGATGCCTGTAGGGTCAGGGCAATGCTCAAGCGTTTGTATGGGTTGTCCGTCAACAAAGAGTTGTAGGCTTTTAGCATTGCTATATACCTTCACGCTATACTCGCTATTGGCTTGCAGATGCGTCAGTCGTCGGCCTGTTACGTAAACAGTCGGCTCTTGGTGACTCCACCATGCCTTGTAGAGATAGAACACATCCTTTTTTGTCTTGCGGTCTCTTGTCACCAATCCCTTGTCATTGATATATTTCCGTTGGTCATTCTCTTTGAAGTGAATGCCGTCGTCGGAGTCTATGAAGCCTTCCTGACGGTCTGTAACAGGAAAGTCAAAGAGTATCCATGCAGAGGCGAAGTTGAGGAAAGGCATTTTCATGATCTGTCTGACGTGCTCCTCATGGACAAGATTGGCGTGTTCTTCGTAGTGATATTTGTCATCGGCACGCATCTTCTTCATGTCCGTAGAGGCGATATGGCAGTAGGGATTGCAGCCTGCTCCGTATTCCGAGATGTTGACAACGCCTTTCTTTTGGTGTACCTCGTTGATTTCATCACTGATATGGGCAGGATTGTCATGGTTATAGTACCATCCGTTGTATCTGTTTTCAGAGAAGAAGTCTCCTTTGAGATTGACGTATCCATCGCGTCGGTAGATACTACAATCGGTGACACCTACGAGTCGGTAGGGATCTTGTTGCTTCGCATCGTCGTAGAGTTTTGCCGACTCATCGACAATGCGCTGGCAGTCGATCTTACCTTGTAGCTTGTCGGTGTTTCCCCGGTTGTCGAGCTCATTCCACATGCCCCAGAAGATGATGGAGGGATGGTTGTAGAACGACGTGATCATCTCACGCATCTGTTGATGGATGTTGTCGAAGTAGGCTGGCTGGGCATTCACTCCGCAAACGTTGACCCAAGGGATTTCTGTCTGAACAATGATACCCAGTGAATCGCAGAGCGCGTATTCGATATCGCGATGAGGATAATGAGCCAGACGCAGGAAGTTGCAGCCGAGCTCCTTGATGGTCTGATAATCGCGAAGGATGTCGTTGTCGCTGACAGCAGAAGCTTTACCATCTATGTCCTGGTGCTCGGCGACGCCACGCAGCGGGTAGCTCTTGCCATTGAGAAAGAATCCTTTGTCGGAAGTGACCTTGTAATAGCGGAAACCTATTTTGGTCTTTACTTCGTCGAGTATCTGCCCTTTCTTGTCGCTGATGGTTATCACAGCCTGATAGAGATAGGGATCCTCTAATCCGTTCCACAAATGTGGCTGTTGAACTGTGAAGCTGTCTACGATGGTGCCGGGCTGGGCGGCAGACTTGGGTAATTTGAGTGCACGACGACTGGCATAGACTTTCTTTCCGGCCTTGTCGAGGAGAGTGATATCCACCGACACCTGCTGACGACTGCCTGACGTATTGACGACGTCGGCTCTTATGCAGGCTTGCGCTTCCCGGTCGTTGACATGAGGCGTAGCAACATGGAGACGATAAAGACCGGTGTTCGTAGGTGAGAAATAGATGGGACTCATCTTCAAGAGCCAGACCGGATTGTGCAGTCCTCCATTCTTGTTGAAGTCGGAACTGACAGGGATGAGGTTGATGTCCTCGTGATTGTCGCATGTGACCTCTATTTTGTTTTCCCTTGATGAACCAGCCCTTTGAGATTGATCCAAAACGGGGTATAGCCACCCTTGTGAGTCTTTACCCTTTTGCCATTGATTTCAACGGCAGCCTGCTGTGCGGCTCCTTCAAAGAGCAACAACAGCGGACGATGGAGGTCTGACTCGGTCAAGACCACATTGCGACGATAATAGGCTTTACCCCGGAAATATTTACGAGAATGGCCGTCTATCGCATTGTAAGAATGCGGGATGGACACCTGCTTCCAATGTGTACTGTCAAGGCTGAACTGCCAGTCGACAAGATTCTGCATCCCTGTTCCCAAGTTCTGCCCCCACGTGGGGAGACAGCTTAGGAGCAGGATGCTGAGAATATATATGAACGAAGATAGTTTGTTTTTCTTATTCTTCATTGTTGTCTTTACTTATTTATAGCCAAAGTTCTGTTCGATGGTAGCGTCTTTGTTCAACTGTATCTCAGTGAGCGGAATCGGTAACAGAATGTGCACTTTGGGATCAAAGCCCGTGGAAAGCTTGTTCTCCGGAACCTTAGGACCTTTATCGTGGTATTTCTCCCAACGCTCAGCCAGCGTACTGGTGCGGACGAGCGTATAGCGGCGGTTCTCTTCAGAGATGAGCTCACGGGCGCGCTCGTCAAGGATGAAGTCGATATTCATCTGGTTGGCAGAAACCTTTCCGGCGTTGACCAATCCTGTCTGCTCGCGGTATTCCTTGAAAGCCCGGTCACGCAGGACGTTGATGTCGTTGGCAGCTTCTTGCAGTTTGCCTTGCCGCATACGCGCCTCTGCTCTCAACAGATAGGCCTCAGCGAAACGCATGATAGGCCAGTCCTTAACGAGTGCATAACCGAAATCGTCGGTAGTGTCGTAACCGCCCCATTTTGTCGGATGGGGATAATAGACATTAAGAGAATCACCTTCACGAGGAACAACCTGGTCACCTGTCTTCACAATGATGTCCTTCACGCCTTTGCCAGCAGCTACTCGGAATCCGTTGGCATCGATGCCGATGGTCTCTTGGTAGCCCGGACGGTTGTACCACAATACACGACGGATATTGAAGTTGGAGTTGCGGATGTCGCCTTTCTCAAAGAGCTGATACTTCACGAAGTTGCTCAGGCGCAGGCGTCCATTGCCACGTCCGCCCAGGGAGTCGCAGTTCTGCATACCCTTGTACTTATGGAATGCGCATACCCAGTTGCGTCGCTGTTGTGGATTGTCGATGGTGCCGCCCGTGACATCACGATTGTATTCATTCTCAAAAGTCCAGATACCCTCCGTATTGCCTTGTGAGCGTCGCTCGTTACCCCACCGGAACATGTCGTGATAGAAGTCACCGGGTTCTCCGGTGAAGACACCGTAACGCTGAGAGATCAGCTTATAGTTGCCTTCTGTGATCGTAGGCGTGATGACTGCTTCAGCCTTGGCGAAGTATGACTTATCCCGGAGTCCCATGCGCAAATAGGAAGTAGCGACAAGCATCCGTGCGGCATCTTTGTTGATGCGGTCTTCCGTTACGGTCTGGCCTACGGCAGGCAGGTTGGCAACGGCATCTGTGAGGTCAGCCTCTATTTGCTTGTCTACCTCTTCAACGGGCGTGCGGGTGTAGTCGGTGCGGGGTACGGTTGTCGACTCTGTGACCAATGGCACGGGCCCCCACAGCGTGACGAGCAGTTCATAGGAATAGGCACGGAAGAATTCGGCCTCAGCCTTTTGTGCAGGCTCCACCGAGGGATCGTTGATGATGATGTTAGCGGAGTTGATGATGCCATAAAGAGAATTCCACAGTACTTTCACTCCAAGAGACTCGGAGGTAAGTTCGCTATATTTATAGAAAGGAACCTCAGAACCTTCTACATCGCCTGGGGAGCCGACATCGGTGCCGTCTTGCCAGCAGCCTGTGAAACCTTGTGGATAGGATACACCCCATAACTGTGCGAATTTATAGTGAAGTCCGATGATCTTGGCATTCGCATCCTTGACGCCTGTGCCATAGTTGGAGTACATCTTCTCGTCCAAAAAACTGTCGCTGCATGATGTCGCGCTGAGCGTGAGCGTCCCTGCCAAAGCAGCGTAAAGGATATTTTTGAGTTTCATAATGATAGTGCTTAAAAAATTAGAAAGTGAGGTTAAGACCGAAGACAAAGCTCTTGGTCATAGGATAGGAGTCTTCGTAGCTTTCCCATCCGCGCTGTATCTCCGTAGACTCAGGATCCCATCCTGTCCAATCGGTGAACGTGAAGAGGTTTCGACCGCTGGCGTAGACTTGCAGAGCACTGATGTGCATGGCGTCAGTGATCGTCTTGGGGAAGGTGTAGCTGAGCGTGATGTCTTTCACTCGGGTGTAGCTGGCTTTCTCAGGGAATCCATAACCATGGGGATTGGAGTTCTTGTTGAGTGAGCGCCACTTGTTGCTTTTGTTTTCCGGTGTCCAATAGCCGATGTCGGTTGGTGTGTTGCGCCGGCCCATCTCATCGCCAGCCATGGCCAAGAGCGCATTGTTGCGCATGATGCCCTGCGTAGTTTGGATGAAAACGTTGAGCGTGAGATTCTTATAAGTAAATGTGTTGGTGAGTCCACCAATCCATTTCGGAGAGGTTTGGCCGCGGACGACACGGTCCTTGTCCGTGATCTGATGGTCGCCATCGATGTCGCGCAGTTTCAAGTCTCCTGCCTTTGCGATAGGATCAACATTCTTGTGTGCACTGCTGGCAATCTCATCTTCCTGCCAAATGCCATCGACAATGTAGTCATATACGACGCCAATAGGATGTCCGATGAACCATCTGTTGCCGATGTCGTCTTTGCCGTCGCCATAGAGATTCTTGATTTCATTCTTGTTCCACGAGAATACCAAACTGGAGCCCCAGGTGAAAGACCGTGTGACGATGTTCTTGGAATTCACAGTGAACTCAATACCAGTGTTGGCTGTCTTGCCCATGTTGGCAAATACATTCTCAAATCCTGAGACACGTGGCAGGTTGCGTTTCAACAGCAGGTCGGTGGTGGTAGACTTATAGAAGTCGAGATTGCCGTTGATCCGATTGTTGAGTAGACCGAAGTCAAAACCGATGTTGAAGGTCTTGGTTGTTTCCCAACTCAGTTTGCTGTTGCCCATGAGTGAATTGGGGAAGAGGGCTGTTGCCGTTTGCCCACCCATAGCTATAGCGGCGGATTCCATTTTGCTCAATGTCTGATATGAGCTGATAGCCTCGTTGCCGGACTTACCATAGGAGAGTCTCAGCTTCAGCGTGTTGAGCCAGTTTTGAGTCGGCTTCATAAATTTCTCGTTAGCGATGTTCCATCCCAAGGCCACTGACGGGAACGTGCCCCATTTGTTGTCTTTGCCGAAGACGGATGAGCCATCACGTCGAACGGTGAACGAGAAAAGATAGCGGCTGTCATAGGAATAGTTGAGTCGACCCATCTGAGATGCAGTAGTATAGAGCGAACGGTAGGATCCCACTTCTGCCGTGCCGCCACTGCCTAAGTTGTTCCATCCGAGGTCGTCGTTGATAAATTTACTTGCAGCAGCCGTGCTGGTCTGATATTTGCTACGATACGCGGCATAGAGCAGGGTGACATCGAAGTGATGGCGCGCAATGTCACAGGCATAAGTCACGATGTTTTCCAATGTCCAGCTATTTCGCTCCTTATTGGTGATGTTGCCATAACCAGTGTTATTATTTTGTGCTTTGCCGTTGTAATAGTTTTCACGCTGTGGCACATAAGTATAACCATAGTTCAGCTTGTATTGCAGTCCTTGGAGCGGCGTCCATATCTCGCCGAACTTCACGAGGGCATAGCCATTGAGATTGATGTTCCACTGCCGGCGCTCGTGTCTTTGGGTAGTGGAGATCATAGGATTGAAGAACAGCGTCTCGGAATACATGGGATAGATGCAATACGATCCATCGTCGTTGTATTCCCGGGCATAGGGAGACATAGCCTCTGCCATGACAAAGTTGACGCGTCCTCCATCTCTGTTGTGGTTGACAATGTATGAGGTAGTACCCACGCGCAGGTAGTCTGTCACATCTACATCGAGATTTGTGCGCATGGAGAAGCGTTTATAATTGAAGCCTTTCAGAATACCTTTCTGATCCATGAAACCACCGGAGATGAAGTATTTCACTCGTTGTGCGCCACCATTGATGCTCACGTTGTGGTTTTGCAGTATACCGGTTTGGGTAGCTTCGTCGATCCAGTCGATCTCTTTACCGGCAGCCTGGTTGTCGGCTTCATACTGGTTTTTCACGAAATCGTTGTACATCGATTCGCCGGGATTCTGAGCTACGTAGTCCTTGTAGCGTTGCGTGATTTGCGCTCCATTGCAGAAGTTGAGTTTGTGAGTGAAGTCTTCAATTCCCAGGTATCCGTTGTAGCTGATGTTTGGTTTGCCGTCTTTACCGTGCTTAGTAGTGACGAGGATCACGCCATTTGCGCCGTTGACACCATAGATGGCTGTGGCAGTAGCATCTTTCAGGATCTCTATGCTCTCGATATCATTAGGGCTGATGTCGTTGAGAGAACCGCCAGACTTAGAGATGGGCACACCGTCGACAACGACGTAAGGTCCGGAGTCGGCGTTGATGGAGTTGCGACCACGAATGGTTGCGGAAGGAGCGGCACCTGGTATGGCGGAGCTCTGCTGGATGGTGATGCCGGCGGCAGCGCCTTGCACAGCTTGCAGTACGTTGGTGACAGGAAGGTTAGCCAACCGATCCTTGTTGACCGATGTTACGGATCCTGTCACGTCGCTCTTCTTCTGAACACCATATCCTACGACGACGACCTCGTTGAGCGTTTGGTTATCTTCTTTTAACGTTACCTGCAGAGGTTGTCCGGACGAGTAAGTCACTTCTTGGTCTTTATAACCTATATAGGAGATCACGACAGTGCCCTTAGCTGGTACATTGGATATGCTGAAGTTGCCGTCAAGGTCTGTGACAGTACCTTGCTTGCTTCCTTTTATTAGGACAGAGGCACCAATGATAGGTTCGCCTTGTGCGTCAGTGATGTGTCCTTTGAGGGTAGAAGCCTGTTGGACCATCTCTGGCATGTTTGTGGCACTTGCGGGTAATGCTCCGCACGGTATCCCAGTAGTCAGGGCTAAGAACAGTGCCAGTCTGTAATGACTGTGGTTAAAAATGCTTTTTTCCATTTAGGTTTTATTTAAGTGATTGGTTAATATATTGTGTTATGTCATGTCGGTTTTGATCTTTACAGTTGTGCTCGACTTGAAAAGACAGTGGCAAAAATAAGAATAAAGGTTGTGAAAAGCTTCCGAAATCTATTATTTTTTGGGAAGAATTATGGGAAAAAGGGCAAGGAATGGCAAAAAAGTCCGATTATTGTTATTTGTCTCATCGTTTTTCATTACTTTTGTAGTATCTCGATTAACCTAAAAAAGTGTAAAGGCCATGAAGCATGGAAAACAATCTTATTGCAGTCTATTATTGTTGATTGCTTGTTTGATTTGTGTAGGAAGCTTAGATGCGTGGGCATCCAAGTCCTCCATTTTACCTTATCGCACAGTCAATGCCTTCCGAACTTCTCCTTCTGATGAAAACCGCCGTTTGTTTTTTGATCATTTCGGGATGCTGTGGATAGGCACAAGCTCTGGTCTGAAATCCTATGATGGTTATGATCTGAGGACGATTAAGTCAACAGCTGCCAATCCCAGTGTCTTGCCTCACAATACGGTATTGTCCATTACAGAGGATCGTCACCGCAATCTGTGGATCGGCACTCGCAATGGCGTAGTGAGGATGGACGAAGGTCGCATGTCCTTTACCACTTATCCACCCTATCCGAGAGACTACAGGATCGTCACGACTCTGTATACGTCTCGTGTAGGGCAGGTTTGGATGGGTAATCGTGGAGGCCTTCTGCGCTATGATGTTCAGCACGATCGTTTTGTGCTCTATAATGACCGGAATGCGTATCTCGTTGATTTGCAAGGAAGGTGTCACCGTATGCTGAAATCCTATTCTGTTCAGGCTATTACTGAGAATGCCAAGGGGGAAATCTTTATAGGCACGTGGGAAGATGGCATTTTTCGCTTTGACCCGGCATCACGGACCTTCTATGCCTATCCTCACGTCAACAGCCGGCAGTCTGCTTACTCGTTGTTCTTTGACAGCCATCATCGGTTGTGGATCGGCTCATGGGGACTGGGCTTGCAACGGATGGATTGTCCCGACAATCGTCAATATCCTGTGTTACACTCCTTTTATCGGGGCAAGGGAAGTTTTGACACCTTCTATAAAATTATAGAGGACCCAGTGACAAAGACGGTGTGGTCTTGTACTCGTGAAGGCATCTATATACTTGGCCTGAATGACGATTTCTCTAAAATGAGGTTCTATAATAGTTATCTTCTTGACAATGTCCATGCTTTACCCTTATGCAATGATTTGATGACAGACGGGCAAGGTAATATTTGGATAGAGACGCTCTATGACGGCATCGTTCATCTCAGCACAGTGCCCAGTCCTTTCCTTGGTTTCAATCTGATGTCTACGGGCTACAGCTCACCTGTTAACTCGGTTTGCAGCATCTTTACCGATGACGGCAGACATATATGGATGACGATGAAACCTTATGGTATAGCATGCCACGACCGTCTTACCGGTGCTACAATATACAATCGCTCGATTCCGGGATTTGGTGGATTGCCTGATGATTTTATGATGACCAGTATCACTTCTGTAGTCCAGCGCTACAACGGAGAAATATGGTTTGCCAACAATGGCTATGGCATAGGACGTTATATGCCTGGACAGACAGTCGACCTTATCAGAAGCGATCAGTATCCCGGGATCATCAATAACTATATACAGACGTTGATGTCTTCCCACTCCCGCATCATGTGGATAGGGCAGGGTAGCGGCGTCTCACTCTTTTATCCGGATAACCGATGTGTAGCGCTCAGGATGATGGAACATGGAAAGGACCTTACCAACTGTTGTCCCCAACAGATTATTGAAGATCATCACGGAACAGTGTGGGTATCATTGGATAATGAAGGCATCATCAGAATAACGGGTAATGCCTTTTATCCTTCCTCGCTTCATTATCATCAATATTGTAAGGACAAAGGTAACCTTGCCGTAAATGATGTGACGGCCTGCTATGAAGACTCACGTCATCGGTTATGGGCGATTTCTAATAGCGGAGGCCTTTTTCTTTATAATTTCTCTAAGGATCGTTTTGACTCCATGAATGCGACGTACCATATTCCCGGTGACCGCATCTTTACCATACAAGAAGATCACCGGGGAGCATTGTGGCTTTCAACAGATAATGCTCTGATTTGTATACCAGCGGAGAAGAAGCAAGCGTCCCGCATCTTCGGAGAGGAGGACGGCCTCCCGAGACTTCTTTTCTATCCTACAGCATCATGCTGCTTTGGAGAAGAATTTTTCCTGGCTTGTCGTAATGGCTACTTCTGCTTTAGTCCAGATCATTTTGTCGTGCGCCGCAGAAAGCCACATACACAGATGATCGTTTCCGACATCATCCTCAACGAGCAGTCGCTTGCTGATATGGACAGTGCTCAACGAGTGGAAATTTCCAAGTCTTCCGCAAGGTTTACCAGGCGAGTCACGATTCCCGCCGGAGAGAACAAACTCGACTTTGTCGTGGCCCTATTATCATTTAATAACGAGGCGCAAACCCAGTATGCCTACATGTTAGAGGGGCAGGACACAAAGTGGAGAGTTCTCAATAACGGTCATCATCGCATCAGTTTCGAAAATTTAGATCCAGGTACTTATACTTTGCACCTGCGGTCTTCTGATTCTCATGGTAATATCTATCCTTTGCCTTATGACATTGTTATCCGACAATTACCTCACTGGTATGCATCTACACCGGCATTAATGTTCTATCTGTTGTTCCTTGCGGTGGGACTTTGGGCTGGAATCTATTGGTATCGTGAACGTCTGAAGATTCGCAATCGCTTGCAGATGGGTGTGGTGTTTACCAATATCACCCATGAGTTGTTGACTCCTCTGGCCGTGATGTCTGCTACCGTGGAACGGATGAAGCTTAAGGCGCCGCAACTCAGCGACGATTATGGTATGCTTACTCATCATATCTATTCCATCACCCGTATGCTTCGGCAAATATTGGAGGTAAGAAAGTCTCAGGCAGGACAACTCAAGCTGTTGGTGAGTAAACAGGATTGGGTACCCTTTATAAATAATGTGTGCAATAATCTCGAGCCTTTGTGTGTCATACATCATAATCAGTTAGTTCTCGACTTACCTGATAAGCCGCTGGTAGGTTGGCTCGATACTGACAAAGTGGAGAAGATCCTCTATAATCTGATGTCCAATGCCTTTAAATATAATAAGGAAGGAGGAGCCGTAAGGGTAAAGCTGAGGTCGGAAAAGGAGCAGGCTGTACTTGTCGTATCGGATGAGGGAATAGGAATCTCCCCATCGAAATATAAGAATCTCTACAAGCGGTTTCTTGATGGAGACTATCGACAATCCAGCACCTTGGGAACGGGCATCGGGCTTTCGCTCACTCATGATCTGGTTGTCTTGCATCATGGTTCTATGAAATGTGACAGCGTGCAGGGACACGGCACCGTTTTCACCGTTAGAATACCGTTGAAAGGTTATGAATATGCTGAGGATGAGAAAGTAGAGTTGAAAGCAAATAAAATTTCTGTACCGGCAGATAAGGCTCAGGTTGAATCCTTGAAGACAATGACTCCGACAAAGTTCAAGCGTCCCAAGGACCCTTATCGTGTTCTTCTCGTTGAAGACAATCAGGAATTACTTGCTCTTATGGCAGAACTGCTGGATAACCGTTATGATGTTATCACAGCACGTAATGGGCAACAAGCTTGGAATATGATACAGAAAGAGCGCCTCGATCTCGTGGTCTGCGACATCATGATGCCTGTAATGGACGGTTTGATGCTGACCAAACTCATCAAGAACAGCAAGGACTATCAGTTGCTGCCTGTGATCTTGCTCACCGCCAAGACCGGAGAAGACGACAAGGATGAGGGAGTCCAGTTAGGAGCAGATGACTATATCATGAAGCCTTTCCGCCTTGAAAGTTTGGAGATACATATCGATAATGTATTGGCAAATAGAAAACGTGCGAAGGAAGAATGGGGTGTATGGCAGCAGAATTCTATTCAAAATGAAAAGAAAGAGTGCTTGAGTGATCCCGATGAGATGTTCGTAAGAAAAGCTGAGGCTTGTGTCAGAGAACATATCGATGACTTGGATTATAATCGAGATCGGTTTGCAGAGGATATGATGGTCAGCTCCTCGACTTTATACAATAAGCTCAGAATGCTTACGGGACATAACATTGTGGAGTTTATCACAAATATTCGGCTTGAGGAGGCAAAGAAGTTGATCTGCGCACATCCGCGGATGAAAATGGCAGAAGTTGCTGAACGTACAGGGTTTAGTACCAACAAGTATATGACTTATTGCTTCAAGAAGAAATTTGGAGTGTCGCCAAAAACTTTTGCTGCGCAAACTATGATGCGGTAGGACTGACCCGTTTGTACTACTTTAAATAAGATAGGCTGCACTCGGGAATGAAAAATAAAATTCCATTTTATTTTGTCATTCCACTCGTTTGCACTATCTTTGCAGTAGATAAAAGCAATTGCAATGACTTATACTATTGAAAAAGTAACCACACTCATCGGCGCGCGCCGCTATGGTAGTGCGGACGCCAACGTCGGCTTTCTCCTGACAGACAGCCGTTCACTTTGTTTTCCCGAGGAGACCTTGTTCTTCGCCCTTAAGTCAACACGTAATGATGGACATAACTTCATCCCTGAACTCTACCGCCGCGGTGTCCGCAACTTTGTGGTCACCGACGTTCCTGCCGGTTATGCTGTCGACTATCCTGATGCTAACTTCCTGAAAGTAGTCAACACGCTCGAGGCTTTGCAGCGACTCGCTGAGCGTCATCGCGACGAGTTCAACATCCCCATCATCGGCGTCACGGGCAGCAACGGAAAGACCATGGTCAAGGAGTGGCTCTATCAGTTACTCTCCCCCCAGCTCTATGTGACGCGCAGTCCGCGTAGCTATAACTCCCAGATCGGTGTGCCCCTCTCGGTGTGGCTCATGGACGACAATACCCAGGTGGGCATCTTCGAGGCGGGCATCAGCCAGCCCGGTGAGATGCTGGCGCTGCGTGACATCATTCAGCCGACCATTGCCGTGCTGACGAATCTTGGTGATGCTCATCAGGAGAACTTTTCGTCGATGGAGGAGAAGTGCCGTGAGAAACTCATCCTTTTCCACGATGCACAGACCGTCGTGTACAACGAGGATGACGCTATTATTAATAAGGTGGCTGGCGAGTTCAACTACCAGGGCGAACGCTTGTGCTGGTCGTTGAAGGACAGTAGGGCACCGATGTATGTTAAGAAGATCGAGAAGAAAGACGCGTCTTCCACGATTCACTATATATATAAGGGTGGTAAGGAAAACAGATATACCATTCCGTTTATCGACGACGCGTCGATCACTAACTCCATCATCTGTGCCGCTGTAGCCCTGCATGTCGGTGTTTCTGCCGAGCAACTTGCCGAGCGCATGGAGCAGTTGGAGCCCATCGCCATGCGTCTGGAGGTGAAGGAAGGCCGCCACGGCTGTACGCTGATCAACGACTCGTACAACTCCGATATCAACTCGCTCGACATCGCACTGGACTTCATGAACCGCCGTCCCGACCATAAAGGCCGCCGCCGTACGCTCATCCTCAGCGACATCTTCCAGAGCGGTGAGGAACCAGCAGAGCTCTATCACGAGGTCAGCGACCTGGCCCGCAAGCGTGGCGTGGTGAAGTTCATCGGTATCGGTAAGGTCATCAGTGAGTATGCCGATGAGATACAGATTGCGGAGAAGTTCTTCTTCGAGAGTGTCGGAGCCTTCATACATAGTGAGGTCTTCAAGAGCCTGCGCGACGAGGTCATCCTGCTCAAGGGCGCCCGCAGTT
Source organism: Prevotella sp. (assembly GCA_052355365.1). Taxonomy (GTDB): domain Bacteria; phylum Bacteroidota; class Bacteroidia; order Bacteroidales; family Bacteroidaceae; genus Prevotella. The sequence goes on from DAWDCC010000020.1 coordinate 14,588, forward strand.
TCGGCTTCGACCAGATCACGGAGCTGCTCGTGCAGAAGGTGCATGAGACTGTGCTGGAAGTGAACCTTGGTGCCGTGGTAAAGAACCTCAACTACTACCGTTCGTTCATGAAACCCGAGACCAAGCTTGTGTGCATGATCAAGGCTGACGCCTACGGTGCCGGTAGTGTCGAGGTGGCCAAGACCTTGCAGGATCATCGTGTCGACTACCTCGCCGTGGCCGTCGCTGATGAGGGTGCTATGCTCCGTGGTAATGGCATCACCAGCAACATCATGATCATGAACCCCGAGATGAGTGCCTTCAAGACCATGTTCGACTACGACCTGGAGCCGGAAGTCTACTCTTTCCGCCTGCTTGACGCATTGGTGAAAGCAGCAGAGAAAGAGGGTATCACAGGCTATCCCGTACATATCAAGCTTGACACAGGTATGCACCGCCTCGGCTTCGACCCGGAGAAGGACATGGACGAGCTCATCGACAGGTTGAAACATCAGAACGCCATCATCCCACGCTCGGTCTTCTCGCACTTCGTCGGCTCCGACGACAACTCGTTCGACGATTTCTCTGCTCATCAGTTCCAGCTCTTCGACGAGGGCAGCAAGAAACTGCAGGCAGCCTTTGACCATAAGATTCTTCGCCATATCGACAACTCCGCCGGCATCGAGCACTTCCCCGAGCGCCAGTTGGATATGTGCCGCCTGGGTCTCGGACTCTATGGTATTAACAGCCGCAATAATCAGATCATCAACAATGTGTCGACGCTGAAGACGACCATCCTGCAACTGCGCAATGTGCCTGCCGGTGATACCGTGGGCTACAGCCGCAAGGGTAAGATCGATCATGACAGTGTTATCGCCGCTATCCCTATCGGCTACGCCGACGGACTGAATCGTCATCTTGGTAACCGCCACTGCTACTGTCTCGTCAACGGCAAGAAGGCAGAGTATGTCGGCAACATCTGCATGGACGTGGCTATGATCGATGTCACAGGCATCGACTGCAAGGAAGGTGACTCGGTGGAGATCTTCGGCGACTATCTGCCCGTGACCGTGCTCAGTGATGCCCTTGATACCATCCCGTATGAAGTGCTCACCGGCATCAGCAACCGTGTCAAGCGCGTTTATTATCAGGACGACTAAAGGATCAGGGCGACTAAATCCCGGAAAAATGAGAGAAACAGACGGCGACACAGATTCCGCCGTCTCTTGAAATAACAACATAGAGGCTGCAATGACGAGTTGTAACCTCTTTTTCATATCAAGGCTCTAATATTAAGATTCTAATATCAAGGTTCAACTTATGCAGAATCGTCGAAACCGACATCTCGTACTTTGGATAGCCCTTGGCCTCCTTGTCTTGTTGATGGTCGTATTGGGAGGCGCGAGCTGGTATATGCTCGACTATGCGCTCTGCCCCTCTTTTAACAAGGGACGGCACGAAGCTTATATCTGGAAGCGGGTGCAGCGCAACTATCCGTCGTTGCGTCCATGGACCGACAGCCTGCGGACTAACCACTGCCTTCACGATACCGTCATCGTCAATGCTCGTGGCGACAGTCTGCATGGTGTCTATCTTTTTGCGCCACGGCGGAGCAACAAGGTGGCTGTGGTTGTCCATGGCTATACCGATTGCGCGATCTATATGTTGCCTTGGGCTAAGGTTTATCAAGAGATGAACTACAATGTTCTCTTGCCGGAACTCTACGGTAATGGCCGTAGTGCGGGCGATCACCAGCAGATGGGCTGGCTCGACCGCTTGGATGTGCTCCGATGGATCAGCCTCGCCAACCACTGCTTTGGCTTGAGCGACCGGCAGTCGCGTATGGTAGTGCATGGCATCTCCATGGGAGCGGCGACGACGATGTGTGTCTCAGGTGAGCAAACGCCAAAGTATGTGAGAGCCTTTGTTGAGGATTGCGGTTACACCAGTGCGTGGGATGAGTTCGGCAGTGAATTGCGCGATCAGTTCGGCTTACCTTCTTTCCCGCTTCTCTATACCGCTTCCGCCCTCTGCCGTCTGCGCTATGGCTGGTTGTTTGGCGGAGCCTCACCTTTGAAGATGGTGGTGCGCTGCCATAAGCCGATGCTGTTTATCCATGGTACGAAGGACGATTTTGTACCGACGTGGATGGTTGAACCGCTCTACAAGGCCAAGCCCCAACCTAAGGAGAAGTGGCTCGGCCCGGGGTCTGCCCATGCCCGCAGTCTCCATGATCATCCACAAGCCTATCGTCGCGTGGTGAAGCAGTTTGTGGAGCGCTATGTAGAACCATAACTCATTATCTTGTATGAAATCCTTTATTCCTATGAAGAAATATATCTTAGCAATCATTGTATTGGTGAGCTGTTTCGCTTGTCAGCCTACCGAGGACGAGAAGGCGGCGCCGTTGATGAAAAAAATAGAAATGCTCTACCATGATGGTCGGTACCAGGCAGCTCTCAACGCCATCACCCAACTGCGTGCCCAGCATCCGCGGGCTATCAAGAGCCGTCAGCGGGCACTTGTCATTTGGCAAGACGCCAGTTTGAAGATGACGCAGCAGGACATCGGACGCACCGACTCTGCCCTGCAAGCCACCATACAGCAGATGAATGGCGAGCGCAGTCTGCTTCGCCGCAACCAGCTGCGTGTCAAGCGCGACTCCCTGCAGGTACGCTATGATGCACTTTGTGGTACGGTCAGAATCATTCATGCGCGACAGAAACAAAACAAGCAATAGCGGCAGTTTGACTGATCCGAGAGGTAGATGATAGTGTGTAGAGACCATCTTTGCGCTCTTCACATCTGTTATAATCGTGTTACAGTCAAGGCCAACGTAGCGTATTCATAAAGCAAAAGTTTGCTTATGTGATTTTTTTTTCGTAAGTTTGCACAAACGTTGAACCATAAACTCTATTGTTTCTAATCATCCAACAAGATCAAGTGTATGAAAGATTTTTTTAAGATGACCGGTGCGACTATTGTCGGCCTCTTTGTTTTCTCCATCGTGGTATTTATGATCTCCATGATGACGCTATCAGGTATCATGGCTTCTACGCAGTCTGCGGTGAGTGTGAAGAAGAACAGTGTCCTCGTTCTAAAGCTTGATGGATCATTGACAGATCATAGCAGCCCCTCAATGCGTGACGAACTGCAAGGCAACACCAGCCAGACCTTGGAGGATGTGCTCACGGCAATAAAGCAGGCAAAGACCAACGACAAGATAGCCGGCATCTATCTCGAGGGCGGTAGCTTCAATGCCGATCCGGCTCAGGTAGAAGAGATATACGATGCCTTGCGAGATTACAAGATCTCGGGAAAGTGGCTGGTGGCATATGCCGACAGTTATAATGCTTTTACTTATTATTTGGCCAGTGCTGCCGACAAGATTTATCTTAATCCTCAAGGTGCCGTAGACTGGCATGGACTAGGTGGAAAAATGGAATACTTCAAACCCTTGTTGGATAAGATTGGAATCAAATTCAATGTCTTCAAGTGCGGTAAGTACAAGAGTGCCACGGAACCGCTGATCAACGACCACATGAGTGATGAATCCCGTGCTCAGACCACAAGGTTCATTCAAGGTACGTGGGATAAGATCGCGGCGATGGTGAGTAAGAACCGTAAGATCAGCGTTGATACACTCAACGCATACGCTGACCGGTACATAGGAGTAGAGGAAACGAAAAACTTCCAGAAATATCGTCTCGTCGATGGATTGCTTTATGCAGACGAGATGAAAGCCAATATCAAGAAGCGTTTGGGATTGGATAAGGATGACATGATCCCGCAGGTGTCGGCCAGTGACCTGGCTTCCACGGTTAAAAAAGGCGACGGTGACGAGATCGCCGTGTACTATGCCGAGGGAGAAATCGTCGATGAGGCTACACCGCAGTCGATGTTCAGCAGTGGTAGTACAATTGTTGGAAAAGAAATGGCCGATGATCTCAATGGCTTAGCCGACGATGATGACGTGAAGGCTGTCGTCATCCGAGTGAACTCACCGGGCGGATCAGCTTATGCATCCGAGCAAATCTGGCATGCCATCATGGAGTTGCGTAAGCGCAAACCTGTCGTGGTGTCGATGGGTGGTTATGCCGCTTCGGGCGGTTACTACATCAGTGCACCTGCTGACTATATTGTCGCTGAGCCCACTACACTGACGGGCAGCATTGGCATCTATGGCGTGAGCATCGACCGCTCTAAGCTGCTGACAGGCAAGTTAGGTATTAATGCTGATTATGTACAGACCAACCGCAATAGTACGATGGGCGACGACATGGCTCCCATGACGACGGAGCAACTGTCACTCATGCAGGCCTCGGTCAATCGTGGCTACCGTCTCTTCAAGTCCCGTGTGGCTGATGGTCGTGCCATGACGATGGACCGTGTGGAGCAGTTGGCCCAGGGCCATGTCTACTTAGGTATGGATGCTCAGAAGCTAAAACTTGTAGATGCTTTAGGCGGACTGGACGTGGCAGTGGCGAAAGCTGCGAAGCTGGCTTCGCTCTCGGACTGGCATACCGCTTCTTATCCAGGAGCTGAGGATATGTTTGACCAGATGATGGATCTGTTCAACAGTTCCACGGGCTCTTATCTCGACGGTCAGCTGCGTACTGTATTGGGCGACGACTACGGTGCCTATATGATGATGCGGCGGGCCATGACGCTGAGCCGTCTGCAGGCACGGCTACCTTATCACTTGATAATCAAATAACAATCATGCGAACAGAAGGGGATTACATCAAAATCACTGAATGGCTCTTGCCGCTGAGCTGGCTCTATGGCTTGGGCGTAGGCTTTCGCAACTGGCTCTTTGACCTTGGCCTGCTCAAGCAGCGGTCCTTTGCGATACCAGTCATCGCCGTAGGCAACATCACCGTGGGTGGTTCCGGCAAGACACCGCATGTGGAATATCTCATCCGACTACTCAAAGACGTGGTGCGGGTGGGCGTGCTCTCCCGTGGCTATAAGCGCAAAAGCAAAGGCTATGTGCTCGCTGATGACGACACGACAGCGCGAGAGATCGGTGACGAGCCCTACCAGATGAAACAGAAATTCCCCGATGTCTACGTTGCTGTGGACAAGAACCGCTGTCAGGGTGTGGACCGACTGACACATGACGAGGAGACCCATGATGTAGATGTCATCCTTCTCGATGACGCCTACCAGCACCGCTATATCAAACCCGGCATTAACATTCTGCTGGTCGACTACCACCGTCTGATCATCTACGACAAGCTCTTGCCGGCCGGACGGCTGCGCGAGAGTCTCAACGGCAAGGGTCGTGCCGACATCGTGATTATCACCAAGTGTCCGAAAGACTTGAAGCCGATGGAGTTTCGTGTGCTTACCAAGGCCATGAACCTCTACCCCTATCAAGAGCTCTACTTCACCTGCATCGACTACGACGCTCCTGTCGCCGTCTTCCCCAAGGAGGCGGAGCCGCTCACTGAGAATGAGTCACCGTTGGCGGGAAAGAATGTGTTGTTGCTCACGGGCATTGCCTCTCCCCTGCAGATGGAGGCTGACCTGAAGAAGCAATGCCGGTCGATCACACCGCTGACCTTTGCTGACCACCACTTCTTCAAGACAAAGGACGCGCAGCGCATCAACGAGGCATTCCGGTCATTGCCCGAGCCGCGCGTGATCATCACTACAGACAAAGACAGTACACGTCTTGAGAACCTCGAAGGACTTGACGAAGACGTACGGCGGCATCTCTACCGTCTGCCGATCCGTATCAAGTTTATGCTCGACGAGGCTGAGACGTTCAACCATAAAATCATTAGCTATGTACGAAAAAATTCAAGAAACAGCATCCTGGCTAAAGGCAAGGATGACAGCAAGCCCGCAGACCGCCATCATTCTGGGAACAGGCCTCGGACAATTAGCTTCCGAGATAACTAATACACAGGAAATCCCTTACAAGGATATTCCCAACTTCCCTGTGTCCACAGTGGAAGGACATGCCGGTAAGCTTATCTTCGGACAGCTTGGTGGCGTGGACATCATCGCCATGGACGGCCGCTTCCATTTCTACGAGGGCTACTCGATGAAGGAGGTTACCTTCCCCGAACGGGTGATGTATGAGTTAGGTGTCAAGACACTCTTTGTCAGCAATGCCTCTGGTGGCATGAGCCCGAAGTTCCACATTGGTGACATGATGGTCATCACTGATCATATCAACCTCTTCCCCGAACATCCTCTGCGTGGTAAGAACTTCCCGACGGGTCCGCGCTTCCCCGATATGCACGAGGCTTACGACCATGAGTTGATCGCTCTTGCCGACAGCATCGCCAAGGAGAAGGGCATCACCCTGCAGCATGGTGTCTACGTGGGTGTGCAAGGTCCTACCTTCGAGACGCCTTCCGAGTATAGGATGTATCATCTCTTGGGTGGTGACGCGGTAGGCATGTCGACCGTACCGGAGGTGGTCGTGGCGCGTCACTGCGGCATCAAGGTCTTTGGCATGAGCATCATTACCGACTTGGGCGGCTTTGAGCCACCGGTGGAGGTCAGCCATGAGGAAGTGCAGAAGGCTGCCAACAGCGCTGAACCAAAGATGACTGAGATCATGCGCGAAATGATCATCAGACAGAGTAACAAGTAGAAAAGACAGAGTAACATAGTATACAGACTTAAAATCAGACATAGTAACAAAGTATACAGATACTCTTAAGAAAATATATGGAAATTGCAAAGTTGGGTGAGTTTGGTCTGATCGATCATCTCACTAAAGACATCAAGCCGGTCAACGAATCGACACGCTATGGTATGGGCGATGACTGCGCTGTGCTCCATTATCCTGAGTCGGAAGTATTGGTGACCACGGACATGCTCATGGAAGGTATACACTTCGACCTCACCTATATCACGATGCAGGAGTTGGGCTACAAGGCCGCGATGGTGAATATCTCTGATATCTTTGCCATGAACGGCACGCCTCGGCAGATGACGGTCTCGCTGGCCATTGGCAAACGGTTGAAAGTGGAGGATATCGAGGCTTTCTATGATGGACTGCGCCGGGCTTGCGAGAAATGGAGCGTGGATGTGGTTGGTGGAGACACGACGGCATCCTATACGGGACTGGCCATCAGTATCACGTGTATCGGTGAGGCTAAGAAAGAGGACATCGTCTATCGCAATGGTGCCAACGAGACGGATTTGGTTTGTATCACAGGCGATCTCGGCGCTGCCTATATGGGCTTGCAGTTGCTCGAGCGCGAGAAGAGTGTCTTCTATCAGCAGGTCGACGCGATGAACAAGAAGTTGCAGGAGGCGCACAAGGCCGGGAACACGAAGCTCGTGGAGCATCTGCAGCAGGAGGCACGAAAACTCAATGACTTCCAGCCGGACTTCGCCGGTAAGGAATATCTGCTTCAGCGGCAGCTCAAGCCGGAGGCACGTGGCGATGTCATCAATCTGCTGCGGGAGAACAATATTCATCCCACGGCAATGATGGACATCTCTGACGGGCTCTCTTCCGAACTTTTGCATATCTGCAAGCAGAGTCATTGTGGTTGTCGCGTTTATGAGAAGAATATTCCGATCGACTATCAGACGGCAGTGATGGCGGAAGAGCTGAACATGAATGTCACCACGTGCGCGATGAACGGTGGCGACGACTATGAGCTGCTCTTCACCTGTCCGATTGGTGATCATGATAAGCTTGACGCCTTGGAGAGCAAGGGCATCAAGCAGATCGGATATATCACGAAAGAAGAGTTAGGCACCCGCCTGATCTCTCGTGACAACAAAGAGTTTGACATCACGGCGCAAGGCTGGAATGCGCTGAAGGAGTAAGCGCTTGGCGCAGCTTCTCAAGAATACGAAAAAGGGCAATCACCGCATCGTGGTGATTGCCTTTTCTATATATATAATAAGGTGTAGCATGTCTTACGGCGTGCTGCACCTTTTTTCGTTATTGTTGTTTCGACTTGATATAATCGCTGAATGCCTTGTCGAAGGCAGCGAACTGTTGCTCGTTGAGGCTGCCCAGCGTCTTACGCAGACCTTTGTAGTAGATGGCTACCTTCTTATGGATCTGGTCAGGATCTGTGCTGGAAGCATAGATCTTGTCGATGTCGATATGCATCTGTGGTACGAGGTTGTTGAGGAATACCAGGTCGCCGGTGTACTGCGGAGTCTGTGCGGCAGCAGCCTGTTGGGCGTCGCTTGAGCTGTCGGCCGATGGTGCCACAGAGCCCGATACGCTGTTGTTGGCCGTGTCAGCGCTTTGAGACTGAGCATTGCTGGTCACCTCAGTAGAGTCAGTGTTGCCAGCCTGCTGGTCAGACTGTCCGCCACGGCTGAAGAGCAGTACGACGGCGATGACCACGAGCACGGCGATAGCAACTACCAAGCCTGCCATCTTTCTGTTGGCGGACGAGGAGGCTTTCTCTTTTTTGCGGCTATAGCGGTGGTGCTCAAAGGTTTCCATGAAGCCTTCGATACTGGCGTAACGCTCGCTGCGGCCAAAGCTGCAACTGCCGTTGACAACCTGGTCATAGTCGCTGCCAAGGTTCATGGTCTTGACGATCATACCCAGTGAGTAGACATCGGCGCGCGCGTCCAGCGTCACCGTGCCGTCCTTCGCCTCCGGCGCGATGAAGTGCAGGCTGCTGTTCGGCATACTCATCGAGTCGGCGTAGCGCAGTCTCAGGTTGAGCACTTTCACTTCGTCGGTCTTCTTCGTGATAAAGATAAAGGCCGGGTCGAGCGCACCGTGTACCATTCCATTTTCATGGAGGTATTCGAGTGCGGCAGCGATTTGGCTGATCACACGCTTCTTCTCGTCTTCGCTGTGTCCTTCGTCAAGGTATTCGAGCAGTGAGCGGGAATCCTCCCATTCCATTTCTATGCACGTGCCGAGTCCCTCCACGTCCTTCATGGCAAGGTATTTCAGCAAATGCTGATGGTCGAAATCCTTGCAGCGGTCAAACTCCTTCTTCAAGGCCCGCTGATATTGTGGCTTGCTTTGATAGGCTTCCTTGAGTGAGACGAGCAGCACATCCTGTCCACCGTCTTTACCTGTAGTCAGCTTTTGAATGCTGGCTGTTTTTATTTCTTGCATGTCTGTTACAGTCATGGCTTTTTACGTTTTAATAATATACTAAGTGCAAAGATAGTGCAAACGAGCGAAATGACAAAGAAAAACGCAGTTTTTCTTTTCATTTCCGAGTGCAGCCTATCTTATCTAAAGATAGTGCAAACGAGCGAAATGACAAAGAAAAACGCAGTTTTTCTTTTCATT
>DAWDCC010000020.1:23922-32272 GCA_052355365.1 Prevotella sp.
GTGCAGCCTATCTTATCTAAAGATAGTGCAAACGAGCGAAATGACAAAGAAAAACACAGAAAAATCAGCCCTCCTCTAGCTCCCCCCGAGGGGGAGAACCGCAACCCCATGCATTACCTTGTAGGCCAGTCTTCTTGTTGGTTGATATAAATCAATTATGCCTTATTTCTGCCCTCTCAAATATGCTGGAAAATAGCTTTGAATGACTATGTTTTTGGCTCGAATGATTGATATAAATCAATATCAATCGATTACACTGTGAATTTCTTGCAAGAATATTAGGAGATGCGGAATAAGAAAACTAACTTTGCCGTCGGACTATATGACAAGCGGCGAAAGCTGTGAGTCGCAGTATCAACCTTATCAACGTAAAAAGATTGTAGTTATGACAGACAAATTGGTAACAATGAATGCCCAGGCAAATCTGCAAGACAAAATGCGTATCGATATGATTCTCGGTGGTCGTCGTGCAGCGCTGGACGCTTTGAAAGCTAAGAAGGCATAATTGCTTTTTTGCTTTTAGAAAATTGAGAAACATTGTTTAGAATCAGAGATCGGTGTTCACTACGGTTTGCAGCCAGTAGTGGACACCGATATTTTTTTGTTCCTCTTTTATTTCTCCATCTTCATGATCTCTTGATAGATGCGTTGTACAGGAAGCCCCATGACGTTGTAGTAGCTGCCGTAGATGGATGTCACGCCGATATAGCCGATCCACTCTTGTATGCCGTAGGCTCCAGCCTTATCAAACGGACGGTAGTGGGAGATATAGTAGTTGATCTCATCGTCAGTAAGTTGCCGGAAGGTAACGTCTGTCGTGACCCCGAACGTCTTTTGTGCTTTGGTTGTGGTCAGCGTCACGCCGGTGACCACTTGGTGCGTGCGCCCGCTGACGAGACGGAGCATACGGCGCGCGTCATCAGCATCGTGTGGCTTGCCTAAGATCGTATTGTCGACAACGACCACCGTGTCGGCAGTGAGCAGCAGTTCGTCGTCGGCAACCTGATAGGCGGCCGCCTTCTCTCGTGAGATATATTGCGGCACCTCTTCGGCACGCAGACTCTCGGGATAGCTCTCACTGACGCCTTTGATCACCTTCACCTCGAAGTCCAGGTCCAGTCCCGCCAATAGCTCTTTGCGACGTGGCGACGCGCTGGCAAGTATGATTTTCAGTTTCTTTGTTTCCATTTTCTTATTGATTTTCCCGTCTCCTTCCTTACCACCCGAACGCCTTTGCGTTGTCCATCCATTTGCCTTGGGCCTTGAGCACCTGCTCGATGACATCGCGGGCGCAGCCATGGCCCCCATCGTAGCTGCTGACGTAGAGCGCTATCTTCTTGATGTCAGTGCAGGCGTCGGCCGGACAGCAGGGGCAGCCTACGAGGCTCATCACTTCATAGTCGGGGATGTCGTCGCCCATATAGAGCACCTCGTCGTGAGTCAGGCAGTTGGCTTCGAGAAAACGTGCGTAGACATCCTTCTTCATCGCACTGCCCATGAAGATATCCTCCACACCCAGATAAGCATAGCGCTTGCGGATGGCCTCAGAACTGCCGCCCGTGATGATGGCAATGCGCAGACCACGCTTGACGGCCAGCTGAATGGCGTAGCCGTCCTTGATGTTGACCGTGCGCAGCGGCATACCCTCAGCATCCATACCTACCGTAGAGGCTGACAGCACACCGTCGACGTCGAAGACAATGGCGCGAATGCGCCGCAAATCGTAGTTGATCATGGCTTTGTATGATTTTTGACGCAAAGTTACAAAATAAAAGTGGAACTTTATTTTGTGTTTCCCTTGAATTATATTAATTTTGCCGGTAAGCAAACTTTCTGTAGCAATGTCGCAGTATCAGATAGCAATCTATACACGTGGAGACACATTGCCGCCCATGGACGACGGCAACTTCTTCCATAGCCCGGAGCTCTTCCATATAGTCGAGCGCACTCCGGGACAGCGGCCTTGTATGGCTGTGGCTACCGACAAGCAGGGTAGGGTGGTCGGCCACATCCTCGTCTTTTTGTTGCGTGCCTCGTGGATGCCACTGCTCTATTGTCAGGCTCACGCCTATGGTGAGGGCGACTATGCCGATGACGTGAACTGCGAGGAAGTCTTTGGACTGCTCCTCGAAGCGCTTGTCAGACGGTTGCGGCGTCGGCTGTGCTTCTTCATCGAGTTCAGCGATGTATCCCGCAAGATGTTTGGCTATAAGCATTTCCGTTCCCAAGGCTTCTTTCCCATCCCATGGCAGGAAATCCACAACTCGCTCCACTCCATGGATCCCCACGACCGTCTGCAGCCTAAGATGCTGAAAAAGATAGAACATGCCTATCAGCAGGGTGTCAAGACCCGTGAGGTAACCACAGAAGAGGATCTCAGGCGTTTCGTCCATTTGGTGCGGGGCTTCTACAGGTGGAAGATGCATCGTGTCGTACCACCGGAGAAGCAGATCGCCGAGATCTATCGCAGTGACAACGGCCGGCTCTTTGCCACACTCTACAAAGGTCGTCTGATAGGCGGTTGTGTCTGTGTCTATTCCGAGGGTAACGCCTATCTGTGGTATCTCGCTTCGCGCCGCAAGCGCTATGCGTGGCTTCATCCCGCAATGATGACAGTGTGGCAGGCGATCATCTGGGCTTGGAAACACAACTATGCCCACATCTATTTTCTCGATGCGGGCTTGCCTTATCCCAACAATCCTTTCCGCGAGTTCATCCTCCACTTCGGCGGTAAGCCCGTGGCGAAATACCGTTGGTTCCGTTTCTCCATTGGCTGGCTCAACAAATTGCTGTCGTGGATATGGAGAGAATGAGGTTGTCAGACGGACTTCTTTGCTGTCGGCATTATAGAGAACAAATGACATCCTCGTTGTATTAATAGATCTATCAACTTGTAACCTTGTAACATTGAATCATTTGTTTCCTTCTTGTCGTATAAACTGACATTTTTCCGCCTCTGAGAATTGAAAAATCAGAAACAAGTGCATACTTGCCTCTGATTTTCGCCATTTTGAGAGTGTTTTTATAATATGCTGATAATTAGCATCTTGCATTCTTTTGATAGAAAATAAGGCTTCTGCAATCCCCGTTTTTGACTTTTTACTTCGCCAAAACAGCCGTTTTTGCCATACATCTCGGTACTTTTACACGGTAAAAGTACCGAGATGATCGAAAATTCTCTAGAGAATTTCTCGTCAAAGTACCTTGTTCATCCGTTGAAAGTACCGAGATGATACTGAAAAAGTGGCTTTTCTGATCTGTTTTTCAACAAATCTGTGATTTTAAGTCTTCGCGTCTGTGCTTCGCTTCTCTATATTATGACTTGATCGTGATGACTTTTTGTCGTAGAAAATCCTATGAATAGAAATAGCGTTGTTGGGTATGTATACAAAAAAAGAGGTGGCAAGCATATCGCTTGCCACCTCTTTGTGGTTATGAGTATCTTTATTTCGATGTCTCGATTACATCATTCCGGGCTGAGCGGCTGGCATTGCCGGCTTCTCCTCAGGCTTGTCGCAGATGAGGCACTCAGTGGTCAAGAACATACCTGCTACAGAAGCAGCGTTCTCCAAAGCCACACGCTCTACTTTGGCCGGATCGATGACACCGGCAGCGCGCAGGTCTTCGTACTTGTCCTCACGGGCATTATAACCGAAGTCACCCTTGCCCTCGCGAACCTTGTTCACCACGACAGCGCCCTCGCCACCGGCGTTGAAGACGATCTGACGCAGCGGCTCCTCGATAGCGCGGCATACGATGTTGATGCCAGTCTGCTCATCGGCGTTGTCGCCCTTGAGATCCTTCAGCTCTTCCTGAGCACGGATGTAAGTGGTACCGCCACCGACAACCACGCCTTCCTCGCTGGCCGCACGTGTAGCGCACAGTGCGTCGTCGCAACGATCCTTCTTCTCCTTCATCTCCACTTCGGAGTTAGCACCGACATAGAGTACAGCGACACCACCGCTGAGCTTGCCGAGGCGCTCCTGCAACTTCTCCTTGTCGTAAGAGCTCTTGGTATTGGCAATCTCGTTCTTGATCTGGTTGATGCGCTCCTGAATGTTTTCCTTAGCACCTGCACCGCCGACGATTGTCGTGTCGTCCTTGGTGATGGTCACCTTCTTAGCGGAACCTAACATGTCGAGTGTAGCCTGCTCAAGCTTCAAGCCTTTCTCCTCACTGATGACAACGCCACCGGTCAGGATAGCGATATCCTCGAGCATAGCCTTGCGGCGATCACCGAAGCCCGGAGCCTTGACAGCGCAGATCTTCAGACCGCCACGCAGACGGTTGACAACCAATGTCGTCAGAGCCTCAGAGTCAACGTCCTCAGCGATGACGAGCAGTGGACGTCCACTCTCGGCAGCAGGCTGCAGGATAGGCAAGAACTCCTTGAGGTTGCTGATCTTCTTGTCGTAGATGAGGATGTAAGGATTCTCCATCACGCACTCCATCTTGTCGGTGTCGGTTACGAAGTAGCCCGACAGATAGCCACGGTCGAACTGCATACCCTGTACCACACCGATGCTGGTGTCGCGGGTCTTGCTCTCCTCAATGGTGATCACGCCGTCCTTAGAGACCTTGCGCATGGCGTCAGCGATGAGCTTACCGATCTCAGGATCGTTGTTGGCGCTGACAGTAGCTACCTGCTCAATCTTGTCGTAGTTGTCACCGACCTGCTCAGCGTGAGTCTTGATATAGTCGATGATCTTAGCCACAGCCTTGTCAATACCACGCTTCAGATCCATTGGGTTGGCACCTGCGGTGACGTTCTTCAGACCCTCTGTGACGATGGCCTGTGTCAGGATGGTAGCAGTGGTGGTACCGTCACCGGCGTCGTCACCTGTCTTGCTGGCAACACTCTTGACAAGCTGAGCACCGGTGTTCTCGAACTTATCCTCGAGCTCTACCTCCTTAGCGACGGTGACACCGTCCTTGGTGATCTGTGGAGCACCGAATTTCTTCTCGATGATGACGTTGCGGCCCTTAGGACCGAGTGTAACCTTTACGGCGTCGGCCAACTGGTCAACGCCAGCCTTGATGAGGTTGCGGGCTTCTGTATTGTATTTGATAATCTTTGCCATTGTTGTGATTTCCTATTTATTTAATGTTATGATAATAGTAAACTGATTGTGAGAAAAGCGAAGTCTGCGCTCAGCTGTGCTTTAGTCCTCTACGACAGCGAGCACGTCGCTCTGGCGCATCATCAGGTATTTCTTGTCGCCATCCTCCAGCTCTGTTCCGGCATACTTGCCATAGAGCACGATGTCGCCCTTCTTCAGAACCATAGGATCGTCCTTTGTGCCTTGACCGACGGCAACGACCTCGCCGCGCTGTGGCTTCTCCTTGGCTGTGTCAGGGATGATGATTCCACCTACTTTTTCCTCAGCTGGTGCAGGAAGTACCAGCACTCTGTCTGCTAATGGTTTAATTGTCATAGTTGCAATATTTTTTATGTTTGAACTTTCAGTATTGGTTGTTGCGTTTCCGCGACCCACCTTTACGATTGCCAAAACCGTGCCAATAGGGATGAAGGACGAATGATGACAAATGTGTCATAATGTAATGTGACAGCTTGTCGCACTCGGTATAATGTGCGTTATATATAATAAGGTGTAGCAGGAAGACAGGCTGGAGGTGACAATCAAGGGAGGAAGGAATCGTGGTCAAAACAAAAATACGGGAATGGGCAAGCGAGCAGCATACTAAAACTTGGCTCTGTTGATCCCATTCCCGTTTAGTCGAATTCAAAGTACTTAAAAAATTAAAAATCCCCAATCCACAGTAATCACTACTCAGATTGGGGCCTTTAACCTTTTAAAAAAACTAACCTTAACCTATTGAAATGAATCTATGTTGCAAATATAACGTTTTTCTTTTAAAGTGTTGTCAATATTTCGGTAAATTTCAAAAAAATCTTCATGGCACGCTTTTTGCATTTTATCGGCAAAAACTAATTAGAACGCATGCCATGAAAAAAGGTAATATCGGGGTTACAACAGAGAACATTTTCCCCGTCATCAAAAAGTTCTTGTATTCCGATCATGAGATTTTCCTCCGTGAGATGGTCTCCAACGCTGTCGATGCTACGCAGAAGTTGAAGACGCTGGCGCAGAAGGGCGACTTCAAGGATGATCTCGGCGACCTGACGATTCATGTCAAGCTCGACAAAGACGCCAAAACACTGACCATCAGCGACCGCGGACTGGGTATGACCGCTGAGGAAATCGATAAATACATCAACCAAATCGCTTTCTCCGGTGTCACCGACTTCCTGACGAAATACAAGGATGAGGCCAATGCTATCATCGGACACTTCGGACTCGGTTTCTACTCCAGCTTTATGGTATCGGACAAGGTCGAGATTATCACCAAGAGCTTTAAAGAGGACGCTAAGGCCATGCACTGGACCTGCGACGGCTCACCTGAGTTTACGCTTGAGGAAACTGAGAAGGCTGGCCGTGGTACTGATATTGTGCTGCACATCTCCGACGACTGCAAGGAGTTCCTGGAGAAGACACGCATCACGGCCCTGCTGAATAAGTATTGCAAGTTCATGGCAGTGCCCGTCGCTTTCGGTAAGAAGACGGAATGGAAGGACGGCAAGGAAGTGGAGACGCAGGACGACAATATCATCAACAGCGTGGAACCACTGTGGACCAAGGCGCCGTCGACACTGAAAGACGAGGACTATAAGAATTTCTACCGTACGCTCTATCCCATGCAGGACGAGCCGCTGTTCTGGATTCACCTCAACGTCGACTTCCCGTTCCATTTGACGGGTATCCTCTACTTTCCGCGCATCCACAACAACCTCGACTTGCAGCGCAACAAGATCCAGCTCTATTGCAACCAGGTCTTTGTCACCGATCAGGTAGAGGGCATCGTGCCGGACTTCCTCACGCTGCTCCATGGTGTCATCGACTCGCCGGACATTCCGTTGAATGTCAGCCGCAGCTATCTTCAGAGCGACGCCAATGTGAAGAGGATCTCGACTTATATCACTAAGAAAGTCGCCGACCGCCTGCAGCAGACCTTCAAGGACGACCGTAAGGACTATGAGGCTAAGTGGGACGATCTGAAGCTCTTCATCAACTATGGCATGCTCTCGCAGGAGGACTTCTACGACCGTGCCAAGGACTTTGCGCTGTTCAAGGATGTCGCAGGCAAGTACTTCACCATGGAAGAGTACAAGACGCTCATCAAGGACAACCAAACCGACAAGAACGGCGACCTCGTCTATCTCTACGCCACCAACAAAAACGACCAGTACTCTTATATCAAGGCCGCTGAGGATAAGGGGTACAGCGTGCTGCTGATGGACGGTCAGCTCGACATGCCGATGGTGTCGATGCTCGAGCAGAAGCTGGAGAAGAGCCGCTTCGCTCGTGTTGACGCTGACATCATCGACCGGCTCATCCAGAAAGAAGATGCGAAGAAGAGTACTTTGGAAGCCGACGACCGCGACAAACTGTCAGAGGTGTTCCGCTCTCAGATGCCGATGGATGGCAAGGCTACCTTCAACGTTGACATGGAGGCTCTCGGCGAGCAGGCTCAGCCCGTGCTGATCACGGAGAGCGAGTATATGCGCCGTATGAAGGATATGAGCCACTTCCAGCCGGGTATGAGCTTCTACGGGCAGATGCCGGACAGTTACACCGTGGTGCTCAATACCGATCACGCGCTCGTGAAAGAGGTGCTCGACGAGACCCGTAAGGCTACCGACGAGGCTTTGAAGCCGATAGAGGGTGAGCTCAAAGGTCAGCAGGCACGTCTTGCCGCCCTCCATCAGAGCCAGAGCAAGAAGAAACCTGAGGAGATTACTAAAGAGGAAAAAGACGATCTCGAAAAGACGGAGAAGGCTGTCAATGAGCAGCGCGATAAGAAGAACAAGATCCTCTGCGACTATGCCAAGGACAACAAGATCGTGCATCAGCTCATCGACTTGGCACTCCTGCAGAACGGTATGCTCAAGGGCAAAGCCCTCGACGAGTTCCTCAAGAGATCGGTGGAGATGATTGAGAAATAAAATATCCTCTATCCATTAGCCTCTGCGCTTCTGTTCTTGCAGTCAGCAGCGCAGAGGCTTTTTTGTGGCCTTCAACTTTTTTTCTTGGCAAAAGTTTGGTGGGATGAAATAATTGTGTTACCTTTGCACCCGCAATCCGAGAAAGGGGCGTTTAGCTCAGTTGGTTTAGAGCATCTGCCTTACAAGCAGAGGGTCGGCGGTTCGAATCCGTCAACGCCCACGTAGGGGTGGTCCCTGTAGTCCTTCGGGATTGCGGGGATTTTTATATCGGGCGTTTAGCTCAGTTGGTTTAGAGCATCTGCCTTACAAGCAGAGGGTCGGCGG
>DAWDCC010000020.1:32372-43635 GCA_052355365.1 Prevotella sp.
TTCGAATCCGTCAACGCCCACGTCAAAGTGCTTTGTCTTTGACTCCCGTTTCAGCATACTTCTTTTGGAAAACATTCGTGACCGATGCCCTGCATATAGCGTGGTTGCTGATGAGTGGGTAATATGTTGGCTTGGTTCTGGATGCTTCTGTTGTGCAGAAGCGCTTGATGCCTTTTCATCGCCCACCTTTCCTCCTTGTTTTCTTTCTTTTCTCCTTTTTAATCATCTTTTTCACTACACTTTTATTAGATGTCGAAATAAATTAGTAATTTTGCAGGATAGAATATAATACGTATTATCACAGCTTATTAACAGCATTATGAATCTGGATACATTGACGGCCATCTCGCCTATCGATGGTCGCTATAGAAGCAAGACAGAGCCTCTGGCCAACTACTTCTCTGAATACGCACTGATCCGCTACCGCATTCGTGTGGAGGTGGAGTATTTCATCACTCTGTGTGAGTTGCCCTTGCCGCAACTGAAGGACTTCGATCACAACCTTTTCGAACGTCTGCGTGACATCTATCGCAAATTCGACGAGAAGAGTGCCCGGCGTGTCAAAGACATCGAGAAAATCACTAACCACGATGTCAAGGCTGTGGAGTATTTCATCAAAGAGCGCTTCGACGAGATCGGAGGCTTGGATGCCTATAAGGAGTTTATCCATTTCGGTCTGACATCTCAGGATATCAACAACACCAGCGTACCCCTCTCTCTCAAGGAAGCGCTGCACGATGTCTACTATCCTTTGGTGGAAGAGCTCATCGCTCAGCTGCAGCAATATGCCGATGAGTGGAAAGATGTGGCTATGCTTGCCAAGACACACGGTCAGCCTGCATCACCCACACGTTTGGGCAAGGAGATCATGGTCTATGTCTATCGTCTGACCGAACAGCTCAACAGCTTGAAGGCCTGCAAGATCACTGCAAAGTTCGGTGGCGCTACGGGAAATCTCAATGCCCACCATGTGGCTTATCCCAACTACGACTGGAAGGCTTTCGCCAACCGCTTCGTCAGTGAGAAACTCGGATTGGAGCGTGAGCAGTGGACCACACAGATCAGCAACTACGACTATCTCGGCGCTATCTTCGACGCCATGCGCCGCATCAACACCGTCATCATCGATCTCGACCGCGACTTCTGGATGTATATCTCCATGGACTATTTCAAGCAGAAGATCAAGAAGGGAGAGGTCGGATCCAGCGCTATGCCGCATAAGGTCAACCCGATCGACTATGAGAACAGTGAGGGTAACCTCGGCATCTCCAACGCCATCCTGCAGTTCCTCGCCGCCAAGTTGCCGGTGAGCCGCTTGCAGCGCGACCTCACCGACTCTACAGTGCTCCGCAATGTCGGCGTGCCTATGGGTCACAGCGTCATCGCCATCGAGAGCACGCTGAAAGGTCTTCGCAAGCTCATCCTCCACGAGGAAAAGATGACCGAAGACTTGAACAATACTTGGGCTGTGGTGGCTGAGGCTATCCAGACCATCCTGCGCCGTGAGGGCTATCCTCATCCTTATGAGGCACTAAAGGCTCTGACGCGCACCAACAACGTGATGACGGAACAGACTATCCACGATTTCATTCAGACGCTCAACGTCAGTGATGACGTGAAGGCAGAGCTGATGGCGATCACACCGATGAACTATACGGGTATGTAATCGCACGGGAAAAGATTTGTTTTCAAATTACACATTATTAATAATATCATTTTTAGAGTTTTATTTTTTTAAGTATTAACAAGTAAGCCGAGAGGCTACACAATGTAACGATTATGGCAGAAGAATTAGAAAAGAACACACAGGATTCGTCCGCACAACCTAAGCAGAGTAGCGATGCAAGCCGTGAAGGCTATCGTCCACAACAGGGTTATCAGAGAGATTATGTCAATGGCCGCGTACAGCGTCCACGTATTCATACACAGCGCGCTTACAGTTCTGACAAGAGTGCCAGCCGCGATGAAAGCAGCAGCTTCCGTCCGGAGGGCTTTGGTGCTGGCCTGATGGGTGGCGAGCAGCGTCCCCACAACGGCTATCAGCAACGCCAGGGTGGCTATCAGCAGCGCCAAGGCGGTTATCAGCAGCGTCAGGGTGGCTATCAGCAGCGTCCGCGTTACAACAACAATAACGAGGAGGGTGGCTATCAGCAGCGTGAAGGCGGTTATCAGCAGCGTGAAGGCGGTTATCAGCCTCGTCAGCAGGGAGGCTATCAGTCTCGCCAGCAGGGAGGATATCAGCCTCGTCAGCAGGGTGGCTACCGGCAGCAAGGGCAGGGAGGCTACCAGCCTCGTCAGCAAGGCGGTTATCGCCAGCAGGGACAAGGCGGTTATCAGCCTCGTCAGCAAGGCGGCTATCGTCAGCAGGGACAGGGCGGCTACCAGTCTCGTCAGCAGGGCGGCTATCGTCAGCAGGGCGGCTATCGCCAGCAGGGCGGTTATCGCCAGGGTGGCTACAACCGTCAGGGTGGCTATGGACAGCACCGTCCGGGATACGATCCCAATGCTAAGTATAGCATGAAGAAACGTATCGAGTACAAGGAAGAGAATATCGACCCGAACGAGCCGATCCGTCTGAACAAGTATCTGGCCAATGCCGGAGTCTGCTCTCGTCGTGAGGCCGATGAGTTCATCCAGGCAGGCGTGGTGACAGTCAATGACAAGGTTGTCACCGAGCTCGGCACCAAGGTGCTCCGCTCTGATGTCGTGAAGTTCCACGATCAGCCTGTCACACTTGAGAAGAAAGTATATGTGCTACTCAACAAACCGAAGGACTATGTTACTACCAGTGACGATCCTCAGCAGCGCAAGACTGTGATGGATCTCGTGAAGGACGCTTGCCCGGAGCGCATCTATCCTGTAGGCCGTTTGGACCGCAACACCACCGGTGTGCTGTTGCTGACCAACGACGGTGAGCTCGCCAGCAAGTTGACACATCCTAAGTTCCTCAAGAAGAAGGTCTATCACGTCTTCCTCGACAAGAACGTGGCTCCCGAGGATCTGCAGAAGATCGCCGAAGGCATTGAACTGGAGGATGGCGAGGTACATGCCGACGCTATCGAATATGCTGACGAGCGTGACCACAGCCAGGTGGGCATTGAGATCCACAGCGGAAAGAACCGCATCGTGCGCCGTATCTTCGAGAGTCTGGGCTATCGCGTCGTGAAGCTCGACCGCGTGCAGTTTGCCGGACTGACCAAGAAGAATGTACGTCGGGGCGACTGGCGCTTCCTCACTGAGAAAGAAGTGGAGATGCTGCGCAGCGGCATGTTCGAGTAATGAGAGTGAGTGAACAGTATGTTTGAATCAACAAAGAGAGACAAATCATGAGTAGAACAAAAGTGGTTGATGCCCTGCGGAGCACCGACTTTGGAAAAGAGATGACTGTCAAAGGCTGGGTGCGCTCGCATCGTAGCAGCAAGGCTGTGGACTTTATTGCCTTGAACGACGGTTCGACCATTAAGAACATTCAGATTGTCGTTGATCCTTCGACGGTGGATGAGGAGTTGCTCAAGAGCATCACTACTGGTGCGTGCGTCCGTGCCACCGGTAAGCTCGTGGAAAGCCAGGGCAAAGGACAGACCTGCGAGATCCAGGCTTCTGAACTGGAACTCTACGGCGGCTGCCCGAGCGACTATCCGATGCAGAAGAAGGGACAGAGCTTTGAGTATATGCGCCAGTATGCTCATCTGCGTCTGCGCACAAACACATTCGGCGCTGTCTTCCGCATCCGTCACAACATGGCTATCGCCATCCATAAGTATTTCCATGACCACGGCTTCTACTACTTCAACACGCCGCTGATCACCGCCAGTGACGCTGAGGGTGCCGGATCGATGTTCCAGGTGACTACCCTCGATCTCGACCGTGTGGCCAAAAGTGGCAAGGTGGAGTACGACAAGGATTTTTTCGGACGTAAGACCAACCTCACCGTGAGCGGTCAGCTCGAGGGTGAGCTCGGTGCCACAGCCTTAGGCGCTATCTACACCTTCGGTCCTACCTTCCGTGCTGAGAACAGCAACACGCCGCGTCACTTGGCTGAGTTCTGGATGATCGAGCCGGAGGTTGCCTTCATCGACAAGGATGAGCTGATGGATCTCGAGGAAGACTTCATCAAGTACTGCGTGAAGTGGGCTTTGGACAACTGCAAGGATGACTTGGAGTTCCTCAACAAGATGATCGACAAGACGCTGATCGCTACGTTGGAGTCTGTCATCAAGGAGGACTTCGTTCGCCTGCCTTATACCGAGGGCATCCGCATCCTTGAGCAGGCTGTCAAGAACGGACATAAGTTCGAATTCCCTGTCACTGGTTGGGGTATGGATCTCAGCAGTGAGCATGAGCGCTACCTCGTAGAGCAGCACTTCAAGCGTCCGGTGATCATGACCGACTATCCTTCCGAGATCAAGGCGTTCTATATGAAGAAGAATGCCGATGGCAAGACGATGCAGGGCACTGACGTGCTCTTCCCGCGCATTGGCGAGATCATCGGCGGTTCGGTCCGTGAGGAGAACTATCAGAAGTTGCTCGACGAGATCGAGGCACGCGGTATGGATGAGAACAACTATAAGTGGTATCTCGATACACGTAAGTTCGGTTCTTGTCCTCACGCTGGTTTCGGCTTGGGCTTTGAACGTCTGATCCTCTTTGTGACTGGTATGCAGAACATCCGTGACGTCATTCCTTTCCCACGTACGCCGAAGAACGCTGAGTTCTAAGCTCTAAGCTCGTGGGAACATAGAAAAAAGCCTCAGTCGACGATATGTATCGTGGACTGAGGTTCTTTTTTGATGAATTCTGCCAGTAAGAAAGACAAACCTGCAAACTGAGCGACTCATTTAATAGAGACAAAAAGATGATAGAAGAAAATAACGTGAAAACCAATTCCTTTCGTGCCTGGCTGCTGGCTGCGCGCCTCAAGACATTGACGGGAGCTGCTGTGCCGGTGATGATCGGTACGGCATTGACGATTGCTGATCATGGCTGGGCGATAGCCTGGTTGCCTTGTGTGCTGTGCTTTCTCTTTGCGTTTATCATGCAGATTGATGCCAACTTCGTCAACGACTATTTCGATTTCAAGCGTGGCAACGATGACGCGGCAACGCGACTCGGGCCACAGCGCGCTTGTTCGATGGGTTGGGTGACGGAAGGAGCCATGCGCAAAGCGCTGCTCATCACCACGGCACTCGGTTGTGCTGTTGGTCTGCCGCTGGTGTTGTTTGGTGGACTGGAGATGATCCTCGTCGGTGCACTATGCGTGCTCTTCTGTTTTCTTTATACCACTAAGCTCTCCTATCTGGGTTTAGGCGACATGCTCGTACTGGTGTTCTTTGGCATCGTTCCTGTTTGTCTTACCTATTATCTTTGTCTGCCGGAAGGTCTGCGGACGGTGACGCTGACCGTGTTCCTGGCTTCGTTGGCCTGTGGCTTTGTCATCGACACCTTATTATTAATCAACAACAATCGCGACATCGACAACGACTGGCGCGACGGAAAGAAGACGTTGGTCGTCAGGGTCGGCCATCGCGGAGGCGAGATCCTCTATCTTTTGTCCGGCGTTGTGGCGTTGCTGCTGAATATCGTCTTCATCGTTGAAGGTCATCTGTTGGCTTTCCTTCTTCCGTTGATCGTCTATCTGCCCTTGCATTCTTTGGCTTTCGTCCATCTGTTGAAGATCGATCATGGACGTGAATTAAATAAGGTGTTGGGAGAAACTGCCAGGAATATGTTCCTCTTCGGCATTACTACTTCTGTAGGATTGATCCTCTAATGGGAATTTCTTTGTGCGGTTAACGGGATCATCTGACAAAGTGCGGATGATCAGTTAACCACGAAATAATCTCCTTTGACGCTTACGTTGAAGGCCCCCAGGCTGTTGAGTAACTCTGCGGCACGCTCGGGCGAATCACTGCCTCGCATATAGAAGTGGATGCGGCGGCTGGCATTCTTGCGGTCAGCATAGCTTACGCTCATGCCATACCAGTGAGCCAAAGAGGTCAGCACGTTCTCCAAGGGTGCATCATCAGCGTAGATGAAACCACGCAATGCATAGGCGTAGACATCCATATCCTCCTGCTGCTTGAACAAATTAGCCCCTTGCAGCGTCACGCCTTCACCGGGCTTCAATCGACAGACATCGTTGCCACCAACAACTTCTGCCACACCAGTGATGAGAGCTACGTGTAGTGGTTCTCCATGAAAGGCGCGTACGTCGAGCTCTGTTCCGAGAACACGGGTCGTGGCGTTGGCCGTGTGGATGACAAACGGATGAGAAGCGTCGTGTGTCACCTTGAAGTATGCTTCACCTTCCAGTACGACGTCACGTGTGCCACCAACGAAAGATGACGGATAGGTAAGTTTGCTTGAAGCGTAGAGATAGGCTTCCGTGCCGTCGGGGAGAACAACCTTACCTAACTTACCGGGCTGTACGGACTGTGAAGATCGCTGTACTTGTCCGTCAACAGCGTAGCCTTGGTTTTGCAGTTCCATGATCAGCTGGGAAGCATTACCCAAACTGCGGCGTGCCATAGCCGTACAGGTGACTGTGGCTGTGGTGGTGGCCTTGGTGGTAGATTTGGAAACAGCGGCTGCCGTGTCTGCCTTCTTATCTTCCTTGCTTACGGAGCTGTTCGCCTTTTGTGTCAATGTTGCTACAGAGCGCAAGTCTTGTCCGGCTTCTTCCGGTTTGGTGATGAAGAAGAGCAACAAGAGGGCTGCGGCCACGGCAGCAACAGAATAGTAAAAGATGCGCAGCTTCTTTGCTTTTGTATTTTTCTTCTTTTTCTTGTCAAGCTGAACCTCTTTAGCCTTTTCTTCTTCGGCTTGTGCCGGCTTGACTTCTATCTCCTTAACTTCTTCTTCCTTTGTTTCTTCCTCTTTGGCTTGGGCCTCTTGCTGATGGTCGTTAGCCATTCTCGCTTTCATTCTTTCCCAGGCGAGGTCAGTATCGGCATCTTCTGCCTGAGAGGGCGAAGAGACGCGACACACCGCCTCACCGATTTCGGCAAGCAAAGTGAGGTTGTCCTGAACGTCTGTGTCCAAGTCGCTCCACTCCTTGTCGGTGAGCTTGCAGTCGATATCGAACTTATCAATGGCCTCCTGCATGTGTTCGTCTATTTCTCTTATTCTTTCTGGCATTTGATTCCTTGTCTATTTTCTTATCGGAAACACCTTATCGGCCAGCGTCCATTTATTGGTTTTGCAGTCCGTCGGAGATGTTGGCCCAAGAGAGCGATGTTCCGCTCTGTCCCTGACCGTAGTCGCGTGAGTATTGGTTGGCACCCCATTCATCAGAGGCCATCATACCGATGTCGTATGCAGGGTTGGCTAACGACTGTATGTAAGCGTAGCAGTCAGCCTCCTGCTCCTCGACATTTTTGCGGACCTCATAGATGGGGGTCCAGAAGGTGTTGCTGTTCATGTTGTCGGTTGTCCAGTGGTCGTCAGCGATGTTAAGTATAGCTTGACCGCCATAGAACGGTGAGATGGCATAAGGATTGATGACGAAGGAACGCTGGCCGGAGCTCTGGAAGGCGAAGAGAAACTCGAACTGCTTGTAATTGATGTTGCCGTTGAATCCGTAGATGATTCGTGGGGTAGTAGGAAAGCCGATGTGTACGGCATCGTTGATGTCGATCTTATCATCGCCGTTGACGTCGCGGTAGCGGATGTCACTGGGTCGCACGTCACCACTCTGCTTGGACGCATTGTCGATTTCAGCTCCAACTGTCGCAGCACTTGTGGCAGCGGTTCATTTTGGACTTTCAGCACTGCGTCACTTCCTTGTGCTGTGACCGATGTGGCCCACAGGGTGAGGAAACATGCCAGCAGAAAAGTCAGCCTTAACATTTTACTCATAACCTTTTAGTTTAGTCAATTTTAAATTCTCTTACGTTATCAAATCGTAATGCGATTGAAAAAGGGTACCCAAAATTGAAAAAAGATTTAGATTTTCTCTAAATCGGTTGTTTCTGCTTCCGATTTTTAATCATTTGGAGCGTTTGGAGAAGGTTGCTAAATGCAACACTGCTGTTTTGCCCGCTTTTGTCGGCGTTTCTATGTTTTGTTGGATAAACTGACAAAAAAGCGGGCCTGAGAATGCGATCTTTTCGAGCAGGACGTCCTTTGCCCAGATTTTTGCGAATTTTGGGTGTCTTTTCGTAATGGGCTGATAATCAGCCTGATAAAACGATTTTTGACTTTGGGTAAAAAAGAGAAAGGCACTTTGAGGCGAGATCCTCTATATAATTTCGCCTCAAAGTGCCTTTCTGATGCTGTCATCCCACCTTTTTGATGTGGTCATCTTGCCTTTCTGACCCTATCATCTCACCGTTTTGATAGTGTCAAAGTACCTTTTTGATGACGTGAAGTCGATTTTTTGTTCGGATGAGGACGATTTTTCCGTTTTTCGAGCTCAGCCTCTTCTCTAGAATGAAAGTGCGCGGTGATGTGCTTTTGTCAAGAACTTTAGACCTATTTCTACCTCGCTATTAGTTGAAGAAGTTCCAGCTGATGCCAAAGCGGAGCACGCTGCCGTTGAGCGGATAGTGCGGAGCGAAGAAATAGTTTTTCTTGCCCATCTTGGCGTTGACATGGCTCATCATCACGAAGAAACGTGTGTGCTGGAGGTGGAAATTGGCATAGACGTTGATGATCGGGCAGTTGCCGACCTTCACCTTGCTGTCGTTGTCCTGCACGGCATACTGTCCGATGCCCGGCACATACTCCGGCGCGTTGTACTCGGTGAAGTAGCGCAGGTCGCCACCTAAGTTGCATTTCAGCACGTGGGCGATCTTGAACTTCAGATAGAGATTGGTGTAGACATTCAGCAACGGCAGGGGCAGTGCGTCTTCATCCGTCGATTTCTGCACGGCGGCCACAGTCTCCCAGTTGAGGAGGCCAAACGTGAAATTCTGTCGGGCCTCGGCCGTGAACACACTGATGGGCGAGCCGGCTTGTTTGACCGACATCTTATTATATAGACGCTGGTCGTTCTCAGTGGTGTAGCCCGTGGAGAAATAGGTGTAGTTGCGGAGCTCGTCGAAGGCAAAGCGCAGTTGCGTGTGTGTCTTCTGATAGTTGAGCAGTCCTTGCAGATGGAGGTGATCGATCATGCTCATGTCCTCATCGTCCCACCAGTAGTGGCGACTCTGATAGTGACGATAGTAGAACGAGGGCTTCTCGTGGGCATAGAACCCCGAGGCGGCGAGCGTCATCGTGTCCTTGAAAAGCGGGAAGTTGAGATCCACGCCACCGTTGATGTGTATCTCGCCGGCGTTGATGCCGGCCACGCCGAGCATTCCGGTCACGTTGTAGTGGAGCGTCTTGCCCTGCATTTTGCTGAGTTGTGCGCCAATGCTCAGCGCATTTTCGTTCCAGGAGCTGACACCTGCGGAGTCGGGAAGCGTGAAATGGCGCAACTCGTGCTCGGCGAAGATCTTTGCTCCCGTCTTGACCCATTTGTTGAAACCTTCGAGCAACGAGATGGCAAACGTGTTGCGCAGCGTCCAACTTTGGGTCTTGTCATAGATCGAGTCGCCGGAGAACTTCTCTGCCACGGTGTATTTGTCGAGATAATAGTTGGCCGGTGTCTGATAAGCCTCGTAGATGCGGCGGTAGTTGTCGAAGGCGATGGTATGGATGAAGCTGGTGACAGGCACGTACTCGTTCTTGAGCCATGACGTGTCGGCCTTGTCTTTTTTCTCGGCTGCGATGAGGCTGTCGGCTACAGCCTTGCTGCTGACGTTGATGCGTCCGCCTTTGTCGATGGAGTCAGTTTTGGCAGGTCCTTCGGCAATCTTGGCGTCGTCGGGTCTTCCGGTGAACTTCTTCTTGTTCTTCAGTTCCTTCTCAGAGAGTTTTGCGCCACGCTTTGCGGCCTCTTTCTTAAGTTTTTCCTTGTCCTTCTGCTCCTGTTCCTCTTTCTTCGACTCCAAGGCGAACTTCTTGGCCTTGATCTCTTCGGCGGTCATCGGCACCTTGCGGTTGAATCCGATGCTGTAGCGCTGGGAGAAGAAGACGTGCTGGTTGTCGTTGCGGTTCCAGTTCTGCGTGAGCATCGTCGGGATCTCGTTTTCGGCATAGTTGTCGGTGAAGGCCTCTGGATGCGTGATATAGTCGTCGTTGGTGATACCGCCGTTCTCGGTCACCTTCTCGTGGTTGGTGGAGGCGAGAAGGTGGGCCTGATAGCGCTCACCAAGGTAGGAGCCGTACATGGTATAGTTGAAATGCGAGGCTGCCTGGCTGTCGTAGTAGCCACGGGCGTAGATGTAGTCGAAGTTGAAACCGACACCGAGCTTCTTACCCGCGTTGATGCCGAACTTCGCGGTGAAGTGATCCTCGCCGTTGGTGCGGTTGCCACAGTTGTTGTACGTGAGGTTGGTGAAGGGCGAGAGCGTGTTGGTGAAGTGAAACTCGCTGACGGGCTTTACGAAATAATCGTAAGGCTGGGTGAAGATAAACTGTCCCAGGTTGCGCCGGTCAATGAAGATGCGGGCCTGCCGCGCCGATCCGAGGTTGCCCGTGGTGTTGTATTCTCCACGGAGTCCCGTGGCGAAGACAGTGTTGGGAAACATGTGCGACATGGTGTCGAGCGGAGCGGGCGTACGATCGCCAAAGCGCTCGTCAACGGTCCAGACATAGATGCCCTTGGGTATCTCTTTGTCCGATCCGAGCGAGTCGGTGTTGTTTCTTCCATTT
The DNA here is from genome assembly GCA_052355365.1 of Prevotella sp. Lineage (GTDB taxonomy): Bacteria > Bacteroidota > Bacteroidia > Bacteroidales > Bacteroidaceae > Prevotella. Next base: position 43,071 of record DAWDCC010000020.1, read on the forward strand.
CTACGGCTGATATCTCCATTCTCGTTGATTTGGTTGTAGCTGTTGTTGCTTCGGGTGCTTTGTGCCATGGACAGCGAGAAATGCAGTGCAAGGAGGAAGAGCAGCGAGAGTATCTTCTTCATTTCAGGAATCTTAGTCCGCATTCAATGATCTTGAAAACCATGGAAGCGAGTATGATGATCGTGCCGACGGTATTGTCGGACCAATAGAACACGGCGACGCCGATGAGCGCGCCAACCATGAAGATGGCGTTGAGCCAGTTGCGCAATACGGGATACTGCCCTTTGCGCTTGATAGGTTCGAGTCTGCTGCGGTGTTCAATCTGTGAGTTGTCGTCCATCTGTCAATCTTTTGTTTTCTTTGTTGCCGACATGCGGGATGGCGGTGGCGGCAAGGGGCGCAGGGGCATGCGGGGTACGGGCGTCGTGCCTGGTTATAACCAGGCGAACAGAACCGAGGGATCCAATGGTTGCGCGGGGGTCTTTTATCTTTTTTGAGGGGGGAGGGGGCGTTTTTTCGGAGGGTGAGGGGGATGGGTTCAGGATTTGATCTGCCTGGAGTTGGA
>DAWDCC010000021.1:0-42739 GCA_052355365.1 Prevotella sp.
ACATCAACCCGTTTTTGGCAAAGATTGTTTACTACAAACTTGACACCCTACTTTGTTACTCTGTCTTAAGACATCGTTACGCAGTATGTTACTCTGTCATTACAGCGACCAGGTAGTGCCGTCCTTGGTGTCGTTGATGACGAAGCCGGCATCGTTGAGCGCGTCGCGGATCTGATCACTGGTAGCCCAGTCTTTAGCCTCCTTGGCTTGTTGGCGCAGGCGGAGCACCATCTCCATGACTTTGCCATAAGCCTTCTCACGGCTGGTGTTACCCTCTGCAGCATCGTCTTTCAAGCCCAGCAGATCGAAGGTGAAGAGGCGCATGGTGTCGCCGAGCTCCTTGAGATCATCGGCAGAGATCTTAGCCTTGTGGTCGACAAGCTGGTTGACGAGATGGCAAGCCTCAAAGAGCGCGCTGATGACCAGCGGCGTCTGCAAGTCGTCGTTCATGGCGTCGTAGCAGCGCTGGCGCAACTCCTTGACAAACTTCTGCACCTCGGGTTGTGATCCCTTGGCGGCCTGCACACGGGCCAAGTCCTTGATGCCCTTCATCAGACGGTCGTAGCCTTTCTGTGCAGCCTTGAGCGCGTCGTTGGAGAAGTCCACCGTGCCGCGGTAGTGAGCCGAGAGGATGAAGAAGCGGATCGTCATAGGCGAATAGGCCTGCTCCAGTGTGGGATGGTTACCGGTGAAGAACTGCTCGAGTGTGATGAAGTTTCCGAGACTTTTACCCATCTTCTGTCCGTTGATGGTAATCATGTTGTTGTGCATCCAGTAGTGCACCATCTGATCGCCCTGAGAGGCTACTGCCTGCGCGATCTCGCACTCGTGATGCGGGAAGATCAGGTCCATGCCACCACCATGAATGTCGAAATGGTTGCCGAGATACTTGCGTCCCATAGCCGTGCACTCGCAGTGCCAACCGGGATATCCTTGGCTCCAGGGACTGGGCCAATGCATGATGTGCTCCGGTGTCGCCTTTTTCCACAGGGCGAAGTCGTACTGATGCTTCTTCTCCCCCACTCCGTTGAGCTCTCGGCTGTTGTCCTTGATGTCGGTGAGATTACGTCCGGAAAGGATGCCATAGTGGTATTTCTGGTCGTATTTCTCCACGTCGAAGTAGATAGAGCCATTGCTTTCGTAGGCGAAGCCATTGTTCATGATCTCTTTGACAAGCTCTTCCTGCTCGATGATATGTCCCGTTGCGTGTGGCTCGATCGACGGCGGCAGCACGTTGAGCATGTCCATGGCCTTGTGATAGCGGTTGGTATAGTACTGCGCGATCTCCATGGGCTCGAGCTGCTCCAGGCGTGCTTTCTTCTCGATCTTGTCGTCGCCTTCGTCGGCGTCGTGCTCAAGATGGCCCACATCGGTGATGTTGCGTACGTAGCGAACCTTGTAGCCTAAGTGCTTCAAATAGCGGAAGAGCACGTCGAAAGTAATGGCCGGACGGGCATGACCCAAGTGAGGATCACCGTAGACAGTAGGTCCGCAAACATACATTCCCACGTGGGGAGCACTCAAAGGCTTGAAGAGTTCCTTGCTGCGGGTGAGTGTATTATAAATCAATAAATTCTGTTCCATAATCCCAAACGTTGTTTATTATAGATGCAAAGTTAATGATTTATTTCGAAATAGACAATAAAGGCAAAGAAGAATAGCACGATAGAGCCGGTAGCTTGAAAACTGTTACGCGCCGGTGTGGCGCCCCTTGGTAAGAACACGATAGCTGAAACAAAATAAAAGAAAGGGCTAAAGCTCACTGAGCCGCCCCTTTCATGGTGATAATATATAATCAACTGCTTTTTATGGAAGCCATCCGTTTCCGCCTGCAAACTTACGGAATTAAATTGGAAACAGACTGGTTCAAATTGGTTTAAATTCAATCCAGCACCCCAAAAGTCTCTTTTCCCTCATAGAAAGTCACTCTCCTCTCACGGAAAGCGCACATGTTCACCAAATGTATAGCGCTACTATTTCTTTACAAAACGCCTTCAACATTTTCTTGCAATCTAGAGAGAGAAATCTCACGCTTGGCTTCTCAAAATCAAAAAAAGCAAGCGGCTCCATCTGATTTTAGGCTTTTCTTAGGCTCAAAAAGGCACTTTGACCCTGTCATCTCGGCGTGATGACAAGGTCAAAAAGGTGAGATGACAAGGTCAAAGTGCCTTTCTGACCAAAAATTCTCTAGAGAATTTTTCGAGAAAAGCCCTTTCTGATTGTCACAAAAAGCGCACGTATCCATAACGCGTTGAGTATCTGACAGATACAAAAACACGCTATTTTTCGCAAAAATCAGCCCAAAGGAGGTCTTCGTGCAAAAGAATCGATTCTCAGAGCCCGTTTTTTGTCAGAAAACGCAACAATAGGAAGACGAATCCCACGTGAGACTACTCGTCTCTTTTTTACTTCTTTACCTCTTATGTTCCTTTATTACTCTTTTACCTTTTACTTTTTTACCTTTATCCTATTTCCTCCATCTTCACGACATCATAGCCTTTGATCTGCACGACGATGAGGTGAAGCTTCGTGCCGTGGAGCATTGTTTGCAACTTACGGTCGGCGGCGTAGGTCTTGATCTGAGCGACGGCATCAGCCCACTGCTGCGCGGTCTCAGCGTCGGTAGCGTCGGTCTTGAGACACTTCAACTCTAAGATATAGCTGTGCGCAACCATCGGATAAACCGTATAGTTGGGCAACAGGAAGAAGTCGCAATAGCCGTGGGAGAACTCCATCTCGGGAGCAACGAGGTAATAAGGGGCAAGCGAGAGGAACGCATTCATAAAGCCTTGCAGGTTGCGCTCGCCTTCGATGAGCTGTCGCACGGCCGTGGTGTCGTGATAAGCCTTGAGGATATAGTCCATCATAGGGCGCCAGTCGCCCTCCAAAGCAGCCTGATAAAATGGAACGTTCAGTTGAGAGACCGCAGTAGGGTGAATCTGCTGGAAGGCCTGTATCAGATAGTTGTAGTACTGTTTGCGTACGTTGTTGTTCGGAATGCCCAACTTCAGCATTGCACCTAAGGTACCGCGAATGGTGAGCATGCCGTAATAGAAGAGCAGACTGACGAAGTTGTCCTCGTCGGTAATGCTCTCCGCAGGGAAGTAGCTGTTAATCATCGCAAAGGTGTAGCCCGTGTGCACGATGTCGTAAATGGTTTGTCGACGCTCCTCCGTCATGTTGCCGATCTCAATAAGGTTGCGCAGCTTCTTATAATCAGTCTTTGTATTCGGGTCGACCATCTCTTTCGGCTTGTGTCCGGTATCGATAAGCGTACTCATATAGTAGCACACCATATCGTTGTTGAACATACTGGGCTCACGGCCGAAACTGTCCTCTGCAAAGCAATAGTTGTCATACCATGGTTTGATGTCGTCAATGATACTATCCTCAGTAACTTCCGGCTTGATAGCACCAACCTCTTTGTAATAACGAATCATCTGTCGCACTTCTTCCTCAGAGAAGCCGAGCATCTGATTGAAACGCGAGTCGATGGTCATGTTCAGCGCGATGTTGTAGCCACTCGTCAGATCATCGAGCGTAATGGGGGCGACGCCGAGCATGATGATGCGGTGGAACATCGGCTTGAAGATCTTAAACACGTCGCGGTAGAAGCCCGTGCCGTGGGTAAGGTCATGGTAAGCCTTTTGACCCTTTACATTCAATACGTTGTTGGTGAAGTTGTCGTATTCGTCAACAATAAGGTATAGAGGATAACCTGCTGCATGGGCCGCATCACTGATAAAGTTAAGCTTTTGTTCCCCTCTCTTTATCTGTTTCAACTCATCTGCGAAGGTATCAGGATAAAATCGTGCGTAGGCCTTTGCAAAACTATCGCAGCGCACCTCCATGTAAAGGTCGAAGTTCTCTCGCAAGCGATCCACATCACTACCCACACGCGAGAAGTCGAGATGCAACACCTGGAAGCTGTTGCGGTACTCCGTCGGATGGTCTGCCACATACATTCCCTTGAACAACTCCTGGAAGTTGTCCTTCTCGTTGATGTCGTAGTAGGCTTCAAGCATATTCAGGAACAGACTCTTGCCAAAGCGGCGCGGGCGTACGAGAAACAGAAAGTGTCCAGCCTGCTCCATCCGCTCGAAGAACATGCTCTTATCTACCAAATAAAGTCCTTCCTTCCGCACCTGCTTGAAGTCAGCAATGCCATAGGGTATTTTCTTGAAATCGTTGCTCATCGTTTCTTGCACTTGTCTTTTCTGCAAATATACGCCATTTCCCCCATATATGCAAGCATTTATTCGATAAAAAAGGATAGAGTTGCAAAAGAAGACCCACTTGCGGAATGGCTATAGAAAAAGGGACGGCCCCCGAAAGTTCCGTCCCTTAATGGTGTTACTTTTTCTTCTTGCCGGAACCGCAATGGCCTTTGCCCTGATGCCGGCCCTTGCTCTTGGCAGCCTCAGCGGCAATGTCGCCCATGTCGGATATGGCTGCACGCGCGTCGTCATGCGGACTTGAAGCTGACGGCATGTCGGTTTTGCCATCATCACCGTCCTTGGCAATGACAAAGTCGAGCTGACGGCGCTCCATGTTGGCACGGTCCACACGAATGCGGACAGGATCTCCAAGCTGATACTTATGATGATGGCGGCGGCCACGCAGCAGAAAGTTCTTCTCGTCGAAATCGTAGTAGTCATCATCAAGATCACGCATGGGCACCATGCCCTCGCAGTGGTTGGAGTCGATCTCGGCGTAGATGCCATAGCTCGTGATGCCGCTGATATGAGCGTCATAGACTTCGCCGATATGGTCACCCATGAACTCCACCATCTTGTACTTGATGGAGTCACGCTCAGCATTCTGTGCGATCTGTTCCATGTCGGAGCAGTGCTCACAGAGCTCCTCATAGTGTTTCTCATTGGCCGAACGCCCGCCCTGCTGATATTTCGTCAGCAATCGGTGCACCATCGTGTCGGGATAGCGGCGGATCGGCGACGTGAAGTGAGTGTAATATTCAAAACCCAGTCCGAAGTGTCCGATGTTGTGCACGCTGTACTTAGCCTTCATCATCGCACGCAGCGCCACACTTTGGATGAGTTTCTGCTCACGTTTGCCCTCGCACTCGTCCATGAGCTTGTTGATGCTCTTGGCCATGGCACCACGTGTACCGTCGGTTTTGACTTTATATCCGAACTTGACAATGAATTGTCGGAGTGTTTCCATCTTCTCAGGATCCGGGTTGTCGTGAATACGATAAGGGAAAACTTTGGTCTTCTTGCCCTTGGGCACACGACCCACACTCTCGGCAACCGTGCGGTTAGCCAACAGCATGAACTCCTCAATGAGCTTGTTGGCATCCTTTGACCGCTTGAAATAGCAACGGGTGGGATGGCCTTTCTCGTCAACATCGAAATGCAGTTCCTCGGTATCGAACTTCACAGAGCCGTCTTTAAATCTCTTTTCACGCAGCTTCTTGGCCAGCCGGTCAAGGGTACAGAGTTCCCATCCGTACTCATCCTTATAGCCTGCTGCACCCGGGTCGGGAGCCGGCTGTCCCTGTCCGTCCACGACACCGTTGTCCTCCAGTACCTGCTGCGCCTCCTCATAAGCATAGCAGCGGTTGGAGCGGATGATCGTGTGAACAATGCGCGAGCGCTTGACGTTGGCATCCTCGTCGAGATCAAAGATGACACTAAACGTCAACTTGTCCTCATTGGGACGCAACGAGCAGACAAAGTTGCAAAGGCGCTCCGGCAACATCGGTATCGTGCGGTCGACGAGATAGACCGACGTGGCGCGCTTCACAGCCTCACGGTCGATGATACTTCCTTCGGTGACATAGTGCGAAACATCGGCAATATGCACACCAACCTGATAGAGTCCTTCATCGAGCTTCTTGATGGAGAGGGCATCATCGAAGTCTTTGGCATCGGCCGGGTCAATGGTGCAGGTCCATGTATCGCGGAAGTCTTCACGCTCGGCAACGTCTTCGGGCGTGATCTCGCCCGTGATCTTCTCCGCAGCATCCTCCACATTCTTAGGATACTTATAAGGCAGACCATACTGTGCGAGAATGGAGCACATCTCAGCATTGTTCTCTCCTGTCTTGCCGAGCACGTCAACGACTTCGCCAATCGGATTCTTATGATTCTCGTCAGGCCACTGGATGATCTTCACAAGCACCTTGTCATCGCTCTTTCCGCCCTTGAGTCTTTTCTTAGGAATAAGGATATCCTGCACGAAAGTACTGTTTTGCGTGACGCAGAAGGCAATGTCGCGGTCCACACGCAACCGGCCGACAAAGGTGTCCTTGGCGCGGCTGAGGATCTCTATGACCTGTGCTTCCTTGATATGCTTTTGGCGACGTGCCATGAACGAAACCTTAACACGGTCGCCCGTTAGTGCTGACATGGAGTTGCGCTCAGCCACGAATATCGGTTTGTCACTGCCATCGGCGATGAACGAGTTCTTGCCGTTGGGCTTACGCACGAAGGTTCCCTCCTGCACCTGTCCTTTGGTGTTGAGCTGATAAGCGTTCTCACCCTTCTTGGTGATGAAGTCGTCCCATGCCATCTCTTCCATGATGTCCATGGCAAGCATCTTCAAAGGATGCGTGTCGAGATGAAGCGCACGGAATATGTCTTTCAGTGTTAGTTTCTTTCCTGGTTGCGATGAGAAGAATTGTTCCAACTGTTGGACAAGCTGCTTCTTAGAGATGCGCTTACCCGCTTTCTTACCTTTTCCCATAGGCTAATGTTCTAAAAGATGAATTTGACATGCAAATTAACGAAAAAGAATTGAATAATCCTAATATCGTTTGGATTATTTTGCTTAAAATCTGAAATATGTAGTATCTTTGTAAGCAAATAGAAACTATGAACATTCTCATCACCGGTGCCAGTGGCTTCATTGGCAGTTTTATCGTAGAGGAAGCGCTCCGCCGAGGCTTCGAGACTTGGGCCGCCATACGCAAGAGCAGCTCACGTGCCTATCTGCAAGACCCGCGCATCCACTTCATCGAACTAGACTTTGCCTCCAAAGACAAACTCGTGGAGCAGCTCCGAGGACACGACTTCGACTATGTCGTACATGCCGCCGGCGTGACAAAGTGCCTGCATCCCGACGACTTCTTCCGCGTGAACTATGAAGGGACACGCAATCTGGTGGAAGCCATCTTGGAACTGCACATGCCCATGCGACGCTTCATCTACATGAGCAGTCTGAGCATCTTCGGTGCCATCAGGGAGCAGCAACCCTATCACTGCATCACCGAGCACGACACACCACGCCCCAACACGGCCTACGGACACAGTAAACTCATGGCCGAGAAATTCCTCGACAGCGTGGGCAACGAATTCAACTATATAGTCCTCAGACCTACCGGCGTATATGGCCCGAGAGAGAAGGACTACTATCTGATGGCCAAAAGCATCAAGCAACACATCGACTTCGCGGTAGGTTTCAAACGTCAGGACATTACCTTCGTGTATGTCAAGGACGTGGTGCAAGCTGTCTTCCTCGCCCTCGACCATGGCATGTCGGGCAGGAAATACTTTCTTTCTGACGGTGAAGTCTACCAGAGCGCCACATTCAGCGACGAGCTTCGTCAAGCCATGGGACGTCCTTGGTGGATACGTATCAAGGCGCCGATTGCAGCACTGAGGCTCATCACCTGGTGCGGAGAGTACTATGGCAGGCTCACGGGACACATCACAGCCCTGAACAACGACAAATACAATATCCTGCGGCAACGCAACTGGCGCTGCGACATAGAGCCCGCCTGCGACGAGCTCGGCTTCCATCCCCAATATCAACTCCACCGTGGCGTACAGCTCACCGTGAAATGGTATCAAGAAAACAATTGGCTATAATGCAACTCAAAAAATGGTTTGAAATAGAAAAGCATCCCCACAAGGGTCCTATGCTCCTCGAATGGGTGGTCATCGGCTACATGGTCTTCACCCTGCTCATCATCCTCTTCTGCTTCACCAAGGTGCAGCATCCCGAAGCAATGATTTGGGACAGAGTAAGGTTAGGAGCAATCACACTGGCCATGTGGGTGGTCTACCGGCTCGTTCCTTGCCGCGTGACACGACTGATAAGAGTGGTGGTACAATTAGTAATGCTGAGTTGGTGGTACGGCGATACTTACCAGATCAACCGTATGCTGCCGAATCTCGATCACGTCTTTGCGTCGTTGGAACAGCAACTCTTTGGCTTCCAGCCCGCGTTGGTGTTTTGTGAGCGCTTCCCCCAGCATTGGATCAGTGAAATCCTCGACATGGCCTATGCAAGCTATTTCCTGCTTTTTGTGGGCACAATACTCTATTATTTCTTTAAACGCTATGACGACTTCGAGCGCTGCTCCTTCGTCATTCTGGCCTCGTTTTTTAGTTTCTATGCTATCTACGACCTGCTGCCTGTCGCCGGACCGATGTATTACTATCATGCGGTCGGCGTAGAGAAAATAGCCGCCGGAATCTTCCCCAACGTAACAGACTATTTCAACACGCACACCAAGATGATGACAAGCCCTGGATATGCCGACGGCATCTTCTACCACCTCATCACCGACGTGCACAATGCGGGCGAGCACCCCACAGCGGCTTTCCCCAGTTCACATGTAGGCATTTCGATTATCGCCCTGCTGCTGGCCTGGCGCTCACGCAGCAAAGGGCTCGTCTTCGCGTTGCTGCCCTTCGTCGTGCTGATCTGCTTCGCCACGGTATATATCCGTGCGCACTATGCCATCGACGTCCTGGGCGGTATTATTGCTGCCATAGCGTTCTATTTCCTTTGGAATTACATCTACTCGATTACGTGCAAACAAAAAGTGCAATGAAACGGCACATTGCGTTTCATTGCACTGATATCTGTCTTGCTGTTATCAGAACCGTCGCCGACGGTGACTGACAACAGCTTTTATATTCTCTTCGTTTTCTACTTTTCAAGGCTTCTCCTTACAGGATACCACACAGCGAGCCAGCCCGTGGCGATAACCGTCAGGAAAATCAGCAGCACGTCGCTGTAGTGGACGCTCACCGGATAGGCATTGACGACAAACGTGCCATCGCTGCTACCCATCTTCACAAAGCCGTATTGCTGTTGCAGCCAACAGAGCAGCAAACCCAACAGAATGCCTAAAATGGCTCCAAAGACACTGATCAAGCGGCCCTCGAAGAGGAAGATCCGACGGATCTGCTTATCAGAAGCGCCCAAATTGCATAGTGTGACGACATCTTCCTTCTTGTCGATGATCAGCATCGAGAGCGAACCGATGATGTTGAAGCAGGCGACAATGAGGATAAACGTCAGGAAGATGTAGGCCATGAGCTTTTCCACTTTCATGATCTTGAACGTGTCGCTCTGCTGCTCAAAACGGTCAAGAACCTGATACTTCTTACCTGCGACCTTCTGCATCCGTTCCTTGACACTTTCCAGATTAGAGCCTACTTTCAGTCTTAACTCCAAAGCAGACACCATGCCCTGCTGGTTAAACAAGTTCTGAGCAAAGCCCAGACTGGTGACAATATAGCTCTTGTCGTACTTACCCTGATTGACCGAGAAGACCACACCGGGGGAGATCAGCGAGTCGACGACAAAGCCCGACTGCGGATCGGTCATGTCAAGCTGTCCCTCACGCTGCGGTGCGTAGATCTTGAGATAGCCTTTCCAATTCGCTCCCAAGCCTAAGGTCTGAGCCAGACGGATACCCGGAGTACCATACTGCAGGTTGGCCGTATGGAGCTGGAATTGGCCGTCGCCATAGAGAATCTCGGTGATATGAGTCAGCTGCGGGAAGTTGTCGTCCACACCTTTTATTGTCACCATGGCCTGCTTACCGTTGTAGATGGCCAGTGCCATGTCTTCCACAGTACCCGTAGCCACGTCGACCTCAGAGAAATGACTGATCTTTGTGAGGATCGGATCATCGGCCGGAACGGTTTTTCCCTCCACGGGCACCACCTTCAACTGCGGGTCGAAGTTCGTAAAGAAGCTGGCCACCAAGTCATGGAAGCCGTTGAACACCGACAAAACGATGACGAGGGCCATCGTAGCCACAGCCACACCGATGACAGAGATCAGGGAAATCACATTGATGGCGTGGGTCTTCTTCTTGGAGAAGAGATAACGCCGCGCCACAAAGAATGGAAAATTCATTGAAACCTCTATTACTTCTTATTGAGCAACTCGTCGATGTGGTCAATATAATCCAGACTGTCGTCGAGGAAGAAGCGAAGCTCCGGAATGATGCGCAGCTGGTTGTGGACACGACGTCCGAGCTCATAGCGGATGCTCTTCTCGTTGCCCTTGATGTTGTTGAGAAGCTCCTCCGCCTTTGCAGAAGGGAAGATGCTCAGATAAGCCGTACAAATGCTCAGGTCAGGACTGATGCGCACACGGGTGACACTGACGAGGACACCGTGCATGGCTCGTGTCTGACTTTGAAATATCTCAGCCAGCTCCTTCTGAAGGAGCCGGGCAATTCGGTTCTGTCTTGTTTCTTGCATAGCAAATGAATATTTGAAGTTTTTATCCTAACTCTATATGTTCTACGTGCACCCGCTCATGGAGGAAGATGGAAGCGCTCTCCTTGAATTTATCGGGATTCTCGGTCGTATAATACTTGACCGTGCCCCCCGTGGTCAGCCGTGATGCCATGCCGGCGTGGCGATGGAGATAGGCTTTCAAACTGTCGGCCACATACTCTCCCTGAGGAACAATGCGCACGCCGGGCTGCACATACTTCAGGATCTTTGGCATCAGCAGAGGGAAATGGGTACAACCCAGGATGATCGTATCGATGTCGGGGTCGAGTTGCATAAGCTGGTCAATACGCTTCTTGACGAAATAATCAGCGCCGGGAGAGTCAGCCTCGTTGTATTCCACCAAGGGCACCCAAAACGGACAGGCCTGTCCCGTCACCTTGAGGTTAGGCCAAAGCTTAGCAATCTCCATGTCATAGCTATGGCTCCTCACCGTACCCTCCGTGGCGAGCAGTCCCACATGGCCGTTGCGTGTGAGCTTACCGATGATCTCTGCCGTAGGCCGGATGACGCCAAGCACGCGCCGCTTGGGATCCCACAGTGGCAGATCGTGCTGCTGGATCGAGCGCAACGCCTTTGCCGATGCCGTGTTGCAGCCAAGGATCACCAGCTGACAACCCATTTCAAACAGCTTCTGCACGGCCTGACGAGTAAACTCATAGACAACATCAAACGATCGAGGGCCATAAGGAGCTCGCGCATTGTCGCCAAGATAGATGTAATCGTACTGCGGCAACAACTGCCGGATGCCGTGCAGTATCGTCAATCCCCCATAGCCGGAATCAAAAATGCCTATAGGTCCGGGTGTCGCAGGGAAGGACTCCTTAGCGGCTGCAGACGCTTTGACCTGATCATCAATGCTTGTATTCATCTCACAACTCCTTATTTATATGATAGCAGACAGGTAGTATTATATTGGGTGAACGGCTCCGCCGCTATTTGGCAGCCGACAGCACATCGGCCGTGACGTCTATTCCCATCTCCGGATTGACGAAGGGCAGTGCGCCGTTGTCGGTGTTGAGCACGAAAGCCAGTCCCTTGACATGGCCTACACGCTGGATGGCTGCCGCCAATTTCTCACGCAAAGGCTGGTAAGCGTCCTGCTCTGCGTTTTCCAGATATTGCTTGGCCTGTTCCTTAAACGTTTGGTTCTTCTCCATCAACTCTTGCAATTCGGCTTGCCGTTTCTCGCGGATCGACGGTGCAAAACTGCTCTGCCCATCGAGAAATGCCTCATATTTGGCATTGAACTCATCCTCCACACGCTTCATCTCAGCATCGTATTTTGCCTTCAGATCGGCTATAGAGCGTCTGGCCTCTGCATAGCCCGGCATGGCCTCCAAAGCGCTCTGACAGCTAAGAAAACCATAATGAAACGACGGAACGGCCTGCTGAGACGGCACTGCACCTATGGATGACACAGTAGACGGCACTGTGCCCTGCGCAAATAGCGGACTGCCGAGAAATAGGAAAAAAGCACTAACAAACAAATGTCTCATGGTTGGAAAGATTATTGTTGACAATACGGAGACGGATAATGGATAAGGATTGCACCAACGAAATCCGAACGACAAGTTGCGCTAAACGAAAGCACAGTCCTAAAAAGACAGCAAGAGGTGAGGGTATGCCACGTAGCGCACCCTCACCCCAGCTCCTCGTCATGCCGAGGAAAGAGCAATGCCTTTTACTTCATCTTGCTGATTTCAGCCTGCACTTTAGCAGTGACATCCTCTACATTGGTGCCAGTGTAGACAGCAGCACCCTCTTCGAAGATGTAAGTGAAGCCACCAGTTTTGCCGACACTCTCAATGGCTTTGCGCACCTTCTCCACGACAGGCTGCATCTTGTCCTGCTGTGCTTTCTGCAGAGCCTGCTGATTGTCGCTATAGGTCTGCTGAATCTTCTGATAGAGCGTATTGAGCTCTTCCTCTTTCTGCTTCTGAGCAGTTGGGTTCATGGTGCTCTTTGCCTTGTCATAAGCATCGCTCTGACGCTTCAGCTCGTCCTGCATGCCTTTCAGATCATTCTCATACTGTTTGGCTGTAGCCTGGAGTTCTCCGTTGATCTTAGCGATTTCAGGCAGATTCTGCATGATGGTCTGTGTATTGACTTTGCCGAACTTCTGAGCGAAAGTAGCCAGAGGAGCCATCAGCATTAACATTAAAAGTAACTTTTTCATGATTGATTGTTTTTATTGTTTTTATTGTCTTTTACTTTCCATATCCCAGTTTCTGGAGCACCTCATCAGAGATATCGATCTTCGGTGAGCCGAAGATGATAGCGGTATCAGAGGCGCGATCAAGCACGAGGCTGTATCCGCGGAGCTCAGAGATGTCCTTCACCGCATTGTAGATCTCCTCCTGGATAGGTGACATCAGGCTCTCGCGCTTCTTGAAGAGCTCACCTTCGGGGCCGAAATATTTCTGTTTGAGGTCAGCAGCCTCCTTTTCTTTCTGCATGATCTGATCCTGCTTGGCCTTTTTCTGCTCCTGCGAGAGGAATACCATCTCATTCTGATAGTTCTTGTACATGGTAGCCGCCTCGGTGTTTAGCGCCTCTACCTCAGCCTGCCACTTCTTCGACACTTGATTGAGCTGCTCATTGGCACGCTCATAGGCCGGTATGTTTTTCAGCACATAATCCATGTCCACCAATGCGAACTTCTGTGCATTGGCCTTTGAGAATGGCATGAAGGCGAAGAGACAGAGTAGAAGGATGCCACCCAATCTGCTCCAATTGCTTTTTACAATCATCTGCTTCATATTCAATTTCCTTTTTATTGATAAGTGGGCTATCCCTGCGACGCTTATCTGAACTAAATGTTACAGAGAAACCCATATCCTTTAGTGTTTTTTTGCTTTTCAGCAGTTTCGTTGACGGGAATACGCTCCGACGTTGCGTCCAGGCGTCTTTCCGTCATACGCTTCTCATGCTTTCTTTACTTCGATTTAGAACTCCTGACCGAGGACGAAGTGGAACTGGCTGCCACCCTTGCTGCCGTTGTTGTCCTTGTCGAAGCCGTAAGCCCAGTCAATACCCATCAAGCCGACCATAGGCAGATAGATACGCACACCGACACCGGCCGAGCGCTTCATCTGGAAAGGATTGAACTTTCTCGTCTCTGTCCAGGCGTTACCACCCTCCACGAAGGTCAATCCGTAGATCGTCGTATTGCCTAACAGGAACGGATAACGCAACTCCAGCGACATGCGGTCATAAGCATAGCCCTCAGAACCCCAAGGCGTGAGAGAACCATTCTCGTAACCACGCAGTCCGATAGTTTCCTCTCCATAGGTGCTGGAATAGCCGCTCATACCGTCACCACCGACATAGAACGTCTCAAACGGACTCTTCTTGTACTTGTTGTAGCTGCCCAGAATACCCAACTCCACGCGCGTCATGAGCACGAAGCACTTTTGGGCACTTGTCAGAGCCGTGAAGGTACGGGCCTTGAACTTCCACTTGTTGTATTCTATCCAGCGGTATTTCTCCTGCTGCTCTCTGACATAGTTGGCAGAGTATGAGTTTGTGGCCAGATTCTTATAGTCTTTGCCGTCCCACTTACTCCATGGCGGAGTGAGCGTGACACTGGCAGTGAACTCGGAACCGCGGCGTGGGAAGAGCTGGTTGTCCGTAGACGAGCGGTTGATGGCAACGCTCAGGTTGAGGTTATTGCTGTTACCTGTAGTCATCAAATTAGAGTAATAACGCCAGTTTTTCAGCATGTAGCGGGTAAACGAGAGCTCCACCGAGAGGTTGAAGTAGTCGTCGGGCCAGCGCAGGCGCTTACCCCATCCGATGCTCGCTCCGAGGAGTTTGACATACTTGTCGGGGTCGTAGTAGTTCTCGTAATTGCTATAGTTGTAAGAATAGCTGTTGTAGCCGTAGAGCGACTGCAGGTAATTGTTCTGCCAAGCCGAGTTGTAGAAGTTGCTCGACACATCGGTCTGCTTGGAGTAGAACGCACTGACAGAGAACTGAATAGGCCGCTTGCCACCAAACCAGTTAGTGGAGTAGCTGGTGTTGTAGCTCTGATAGTAAGAGCCATTGGTCTGTACGCCGATGGAGAGTTTCTCACCGTCGCCGATAGGCATAATGCCGCGGTGCTCCTTATTCTTATTGAACAGGTTGGCCATAGAGAAGTTGTTGAGCGTCAATCCCACGCGTCCGATGATACCCGTCTGGCCCCATCCGAGTGAGAACTCAATCTGGTCGTTGGATTTCTGGGCCAAGTTCCAGTTGATATCCACCGTTCCATCCTCAGCATTTGGCTTGACATCCGGTGTCACCTTTTCCGGATCGAAGAATCCCATAGAGGCCAACTCACGTGCGGAACGCATGAGGGCTTCCTTAGAGAAGAGGTCTCCCGGCTTGGTGCGAAGTTCACGGCGCACTACATTCTCATAGAGACGGTCATTACCATTGATGCGTACATGGCTTAGATGGGCCTGCGGGCCTTCCTGCACGCGCATCTCCAGGTCGATGGAGTCGCCGACGATATTCTGCTCAGCAGGGTCGATAGAGGAGAAGACATAACCATTGTTGTAGTAGAGGTTGGACACAGCGTCGTCGTCTTCTCTGAGCCGCTTGTTGAGCAACTTCTGATTGTAGACGTCGCCCCTCCGCATTCCCAGCAGATTAGAGAGGTAGGCTGAGTTGTAGACCGTATTGCCCACCCAGTGGATATTACGGATATAGTATTTCTTGCCCTCGTCTACTTTGATGTAGACATTGACATGTTTGGGGTCGTTGTTCCACACGCTGTCCTTCAGGATCGTGGCGTCGCGGTAGCCCAACTCATAGTATTTCTCGATGAGCTTCTCCTTGTCAGCCTTCCAGCGCTCAGGGGTGAATTTCTTTGATTTGAGGAAAGTAGAGAGCTTACCGGCCTCATGGGTCTTGGCAAAGGCACCCTTGTGGAAGAGTCCGCCCTTGATTCTCAGGTTGCTCAGATACTTGTTTCCCTCGATGTAGATATTCCGCACCTTGATCTTATCCTTCTTGTCGATGATGACGTCGAGGATGACCTGGTTCTTACCGGTGACGTCGGGACGTTGCTGAATCTCGATATCTGCATTCTTGTAACCCTTGTCGTCGAAGTATTTCTTGGCCAGGATCTTGGCACGGTCGATCATGTTTGGCGTGATCTGTCCACCTTGCAGGATACCGAGTTTCTTCTCCATATCCTCTTTCTCGCTCTTCTTCAGTCCCACGTAGTTGATGGTGGAGACACGGGGGCGCGCCTTCAGAGAGATATGCAGATAGATCTTATCACCCACGATAGAGTCGGCTGAGATCTTCACGTCGGAAAAGAGGCCATGCTTCCAATAGCGCTTGACAGCCTCCGTGATTTCCGTTCCGGGCACTGAAATATGCTGTCCGACAGAGAGTCCGGAGATGCCTGTAAGCATATAATCCTCATAACCGTCAATACCGGAGACGCTGAAGCCACCGATAACGAGGTCACGCGGCGTGCCGGCATAGTTGATGTCGGGGTGTACGATTTGCTCCTGCGCCTGCACGCCGGCCACGATGGCCATGGCAAGACAAGCTGCCAGGACTTTTTTCTTATTATGATGCATCTTCAAAGAATTGTCGTTTATGATTATATGTTATCCTCGGTATTCTCTTCCACCTGCTGCTCAGTCTTGCCGAAGCGGCGCTGTCGCGACTGGTAACTTTGGATGGCCTTGTGCAAGTCCTCCTCTGAGAAGTCGGGCCAATAGGTGTCACAGAAATAGAGCTCGCTATAAGCGATCTGCCAAAGCAGGAAGTTGCTGATGCGCAGCTCGCCGCCTGTACGAATCAGCAGGTCAGGGTCGGGCATGAAGCTCGTCTGCATGTGCTGGTTGATGAGGTCTTCTGTGATATCGAAGCTCTCGACATGCTGCCGTCCGAGACGCCAAGGCCGCGTACGCTCCTCGATGATGTCTTTCACAGCTTGCGTGATTTCCCAACGCGAGGAGTAGCTCAGTGCCACGACCATCGTCATGGCTTTGTTGTCCTTAGTATGCTCTTCTGTCTCCTTGAGTTTCTGCTGCACCTCGTCGGGCAAACGCTTCATGTCACCAATGACACGGAATCTGACGTTGTTCTTCATGAAAATCTCATCCTCAAGCGAGGTAAGCACGAGTCCCATCAGCGCATGGATCTCAATGGCAGGACGGTTCCAGTTCTCTGTGGAGAAGGTGTAGAGCGTGAGATAGTTCACACCGAGCCGCACACACTCGGAAGTGATCCGGCGCACAGTGTCCACCCCCGCCTGATGACCGTAGGAGCGGTCTTTACCGCGCTCAGTAGCCCAACGACCATTGCCATCCATAATGATGGCGATGTGTTGTGGAATCCTTGTCATATCGAGTTCTGCCATATCTAAAATTCTTTATTGCACGTTGTACATTTGGGTGAGAAGCTGTAGGTGAGTGTTGCTTGCAGCAGTGAGTAGCAATCTGTGTTTTTAAACAGTCCGCTGCTTTTGATGTAATAGGGATCTTTCACCCCGTCGAGCTCATCGTTCTGCGCAAAATGTATGGACCATTCCAATCCTAAGTTCACCCGTTCACCGATCTTGTATTTCACTCCCAAGCCTAAAGGCAGGTTAAAGGCCACCTTGCCTTTCTTGGCTCCATCGGTTTGTTTCACGTCGGCGTAGGTCATGCCCAATCCCGCAAAGACAAAAGGCGTAAGCCGTTTGGCGCCTCTGTAGTCCCTTCCGGTGCCGTATGGCCAGAAATTCAACTCATAGAGCACAGAGGCATCGCAGAGTGAGTTCTTAAAGGTATAGACCTGACCAGCATAGTCGGGATAATAGGTCTCCACATCTGCCGATGAGCCTTTCATCGTGCCTTTGGCCACATTGAGCCGCAATGCCATATAAGGGTTGAAGACATATCTTCCCATCAACGACACGGCAGGCTGGAGATCTTTCGTCAGGCTGCCGTTGAAGTCTCCGAGATAGCCCGTCACGCCTGCGCCGACACCGACCTCAAGCCGATATTCGCTGTCGTCCTGCGCCATGGATGGGATCGCCGTCAAGACCAGGATGACAAGGGAAACAAGCTGTCGCAACATCATACGCGCGTCGTTTTCTGAACGCCTACTCATACTCAGCCCACCCGTAGCGGGTCAGCCGACCGTAGTATACTGCCGGCGAGGCAGACGCGGAGAGGTAGATCATTCCCTTCTGTCCTACTGCCATCGCTGCCGGCACTGAAGCGCCCACGAGAGCGGTTGGAAGCGTATAGGTAGTCTCTGCCGACCATGTGAGTCCCTGATCAAGACTGCTGTAGATGGTCTTCAGATCCCCGCCGACAGCCAGAAGCTCACCCTCACAGTTCACCACTTGCAGGTTGCTGAGGCTGGGAAGTGTCTTCTGATTATATTCGTCGTCGGTGAAGAGATACCACGGCTGGCTCTGTGCGCCGCTGCCGTTTTCCTCCACCTTCGCCCATGTCACGGTCTCGCCATTGCGGTTTCCGATCAACAGCAGGTTGTAAGTATTGTCGTTGGTGACCGCAGCCGAGCAGACAAAGTTCAAGTCTGTTTCCGGCAGATTGCCTGCCGCATCGTCCAAAGCATCCGCAGTCCACACAGCGCCCCGATCCGACGAATAGCTGAGACCCGCGTCCGTCAGCGCATAAAGTCGTGCTGGCGTAGCGCCCAACAGCTGCTTGACGCCACTCAGCGTGGCTACAGTCTGCCATTGCTCTCCGTCGCTGGTACGAAGAAGCGCATTGCCGTCAAGGACATAGACACTGCCCTGCTGCACGGCAACATTCTTATAAGCGCCGCCCCCGAAAGATCGGCTCAGCTGTTTCCAAGTCTGATTGCTGTAGACATAGCCCACGGTAGCACCATCCTTTAAGCCGAAGAGATAGAGCTCTTCGCCGTTGACGACCATCCGGCGGTCGGTAACGGTCTGGAGAGCAGGCGCATCCATGGCGTTCCACTTAAAGACATCGCCCTCCTGCTGGTGCACGTTGACCTTCACGGTATACTCGCGATAGGCAGTGCCTTGAGTGTTATAGACACGCACACGCACGGGATTCGTGAAGTCGATAGAGTCTGCCGAGGAGTAGTAAACCAACGAATCCTGCCCGGCCTTATTCTTCAGGTTGAGCACAAGACTCCCGCTGTTCTTACTGGAAATCGTCGCAAGAACATGAGCGGCATCGGTCCCTACGGGCAAAGAATCAGGATTATAAATCAGCCGTTGCTGCTGATCGATGGAGAAGGCATAGCCCGACACGGTCAGCGAAGTCTTATACACGCTGTCCGTCACGCCATCAGAAGCGGTGGTGTGGATGTATCTGTTGACGGCACTGAGCGAGAATGCTGTCACTGCAGTATCGTCATAGTAGGTTATTTCATCTTCATCGGAGTTGAGGCATGAAGAAAATGCAAACAAAGCCAAAGCCATGCAGGCAAATGCCAAGAACTTCTTTATCATTTTCGCGCGATATATTATTTTAGTTGCAAATTTACTTAGAATTCTCGGAAATAAAGCGGTTTTTCCCGAATATTATGTAAAAAGTCGCTTTTGTCAAGTGATTTTAAGTTTGTTTAGTGCTTATTGGCGATAGGGTACAAAAAAAAGACAATACAATCACTTGCACTGTCTTCTTCGTAGAACAATGTTATTCAACGTGGTTGTTCACCAAGAAAAAAACGCTTAGCGCGGTCATCAATATGACCAAAACCAACATTGATATAGATTCTAAATCTAATAACATCATCCTAACTTTACCTTAAAAAATCTATCAAACTACTAACCTAATGAAACTTTATGTATATCTTCTCACGAAGACGGTGCAAAGATAAGCAATAGTTGAGAATCCTCCAAATAATATTCACTATATTTTCAGTCGGATGACAAAAAAAGTCTGTTGTGGTAAAAAATGAGCGCTAAAATAGCACAAAAAGCCCATTCTGTGCAAGGAATCATAGGTGTATAGACACTAAAAACCTCCCCAGTACCGAGGTACTGAGGAGGTGTTATGTCGAAGACTGTCTCCCACTATCTACAAGAGGGGTTTACACTCTTTATATATATAGGAGAAAACGTCTTGCCGTATCAACTTTCTTCAAGACGATTAGAGCTGAGGACCAGCGGCAACCAGAGCCTTACCAGCCTCGTTGCCCTCGTACTTCTTGAAGTTCTTGATGAAGCGCTGTGCCAGATCCTTAGCCTTAGCGTCCCACTCAGAAGCGTCCTTGTATGTATCGCGAGGATCCAAGATGTCCTTGTTCACACCTTCGAGTTCTGTAGGAACAACGAAGTTGAAATAAGGAATGGTCTTCGTAGGAGCATTGTCGATCTCGTGATCCAGAATGCGGTCGATGATACCACGTGTATCGCGGATAGAGATACGCTTGCCGGTACCGTTCCAGCCTGTGTTGACCAGATAAGCCTTAGCACCGCTCTTCTCCATATGGCGAACCAGCTCCTCAGCATACTTTGTAGGATGCAGCTCGAGGAATGCCTGACCGAAGCAAGCAGAGAAAGTAGGAGTCGGCTCTGTGATACCGCGCTCTGTACCAGCCAGCTTAGCCGTGAAGCCAGAGAGGAAGTAGTATTTGGTCTGCTCTGCGTTCAGGATAGACACTGGAGGCAGCACACCGAAAGCATCAGCGCTCAGGAAGATCACCTGCTTAGCAGCTGGACCCTGGCTCTCAGGACGCTGGATGTTCTTGATGTGATAGATAGGATAGCTGACACGTGTGTTCTCGGTGACGCTCTTGTCTGAGAAGTCGATCTTGCCGTTCTCGTCAACAGTAACGTTCTCCAGCAGAGCATCGCGTGTGATAGCGCCGTAGATGTCGGGCTCAGCCTCTTTGTCGAGGTTGATGACCTTAGCGTAGCAACCACCCTCGAGGTTGAACACGCCCTTGTCGTCCCATCCGTGCTCGTCATCACCGATCAGCAGACGCTTAGGATCGGTAGACAGAGTGGTCTTACCTGTACCAGACAGACCGAAGAAGATAGCGGTGTTCTCACCGTTCTTGTCAGTGTTGGCAGAGCAGTGCATAGAAGCAATACCCTTCAGAGGCAAGAAGTAGTTCTGCATAGAGAACATACCCTTCTTCATCTCACCGCCATACCATGTGTTGATGATGACCTGCTCCTTGCTGGTAACGTTGAACATCACGCAAGTCTCAGAGTGCAGACCGAGCTCTTTCCAGTTCTCTACCTTAGCCTTAGAAGCATTGTAGACGATGAAATCCGGCTCCTGCTCGAAGTCAGCAGTTGTCTTAGGACGGATGAACATATTTGTCACGAAGTGAGCCTGCCAAGCAACCTCCACGATAAAGCGAACCTTCATGCGAGTGTCGCGGTGTGTGCCGCAGAAACCATCAACGACATACAGCTTCTTGTTAGAGAGCTCTTTCTTGGCAATCTCCTTCACAGCGTTCCAAGCCTCCTTGGTAGCACGGTGATTATCGTTGTGATACTCCTCAGAGTCCCACCATACAGTGTCGTGAGAAGTCTCATCGTCAACGATGAACTTGTCCTTAGGAGAACGACCGGTGTAGATACCCGTGAACACGTCAACAGCACCCAGCTCTGTCTCGTGGCCTACCTCGTAGCCCTCGAGACCTTCCTTGGTCTCCTCGTTGAACAGCACCTCGTAAGAAGGATTGTACAGAACCTCAGCAGTACCTGTCTGAATTCCGTAGCTTGCTAAAACTGATTTATCAAACTTTGCCATTTTATAAAATGTATTTAAGTTGTGAATGGTATTCCGAGTCCATTTAAAACGATTGCAAAGGTAGCAAAAAGATAATTCCCTCCAAAAGTTTGCAGCAGAAATTTCCCGCCCGTACAAGGCTTTTTAGGTTAAAGATTATAAAAACAGACCTCTCTTTGCAGTTTTGACATTTGCACTTTGCAAAAACTAACTACCTTTGTATTACACCTTTTACAATTCATACAAAACACAAAGACACTAAATCATAAGATGGAAGTTATCGACTTATCCAAAGAAAACAGTATCATCGGGCAGTATATGGCTGAGATGCGCGACGCTGAGTATCAGAAAAACCGTCTGCTCTTCCGCAACAATATCATGCGCGTGGGCGAATACGAGGCCTTCGAAGTTTCCAAACGCCTCAACTATGAACAGCGCGACGTGGCCACACCCTTAGGCATCGCACGCGTCAACGTGCCGTCGGACAAGATAGTGCTGGCCACGATCTTCCGTGCCGGACTGCCTTTTCATCAGGGTTTTCTCAATATCTTCGACCATGCGGGCAACGCTTTTGTCTCGGCTTACCGCGAATACACCGACAAGGAACACCGTAAGGTAGGCATCCACGTCGAGTATCTCGCCACGCCAAGCATCGACGCCAAGACGCTCATCATCGCCGACCCAATGCTCGCCACCGGCGGAAGCATGGAGCTGGGATACAAGGCTTTCCTGTCGAAAGGCACGCCCAAGCGCATCCATGTCTGCTGCGTCATCGCCACAGAAGAGGGCATTGACCATATCAAATCGGTATTCCCCGACGACAAGACTACGATCTGGTGCGCCGCCATCGACCCGGAAATGAACGAGCACAAATACATCGTACCGGGATTCGGCGACGCCGGAGACCTCTGTTACGGTGACAAGCTCTGACCGACAATAGGACTCCACAACGACGATGCTGGCGGGCTGACCGTCAGCATCTGTCGTTTATTTCGCCATGAAACCATGAAAGATACCACGAAATTTGTCAGAAACATAAATTATTGGTATCTTTGCACCAACACAGCGAAGAGCTTTTAAGAGATGATGCAAGCAATGATTTTCGCAGCAGGCTTAGGCACACGCCTCAAGCCCCTCACCGACCACATGCCAAAAGCAATGGTGGAGGTTGGCGGTGAGCCCCTGCTCAAACGCGTAATCTTCAAATTGCGTGATGCCGGTGTCACGCGCTTTGTGGTCAACGTTCACCATTTCGCCGGTCAGATCGTTGACTACCTCAATGCCTACAACAACTTTGGGCTGGACATCCGCGTCAGCGATGAGAGCGAGCAACTTCTTGACACCGGTGGCGGCATACGCCACGCTGCCCCTCTCTTCGCCCCTCACTACCCTATCCTTATTCATAATGTAGACATTCTGAGCAATGTCGACCTCGGCAAGTTCTACCGACTTGACCCGAAGGTGATGTGCCCGGAATGCGGCGTGCCGCATGTCTTGGCCGGCGCACAACTGCTCGTCAGCTGGCGCAAGACGCGTCGCTATCTGCTCTTCAACGACCGGATGCTCCTCGTCGGCTGGGTGAATATCGAGACGGGCGAGGTGAAAACGCCGTGGTCCGACGTACGCGAGGCCCTCTCACACGTGAAGTTTCCGCTCACTGTCGGCGAAGAGCAACCACCGCTACTCGCCGAACGCTACCACATGTATGCCTTCAGTGGCATCCACACCTTCTCCCCCACTCTATTCCCCAAGATGGTTGGCTGGCCGGAAAAGTTCCCGATCATGGACTTCTATCTCAAGACGTGCCGCGACGTGCCCATCAAAGGATATGTCAAAAACGACCTCCGTCTCCTCGACGTAGGCAAGCAAGACACGCTGGCCGAAGCGGAGCAGTTCCTCAAAACACTGTAGCATTCAACATTCATCATTGAACACTCAACATTAACATATCGTTTATGCAACAGAAGATTATCATTCTTGATTTCGGATCGCAGACCACGCAGCTCATCGGTCGCCGTGTCCGCGAGCTGGATACCTTCTGCGAGATTCTGCCCTACAACAAGTTTCCCAAGGACGACACGGGCGTCATCGGTGTCATCCTCAGCGGCAGTCCTTACTCTGTCCACGACAAGGAAGCCTTCAAGGTAGACCTCAGCCAATTCATCGGCAAGTATCCGGTACTGGGCATCTGCTATGGTGCGCAGTTCATCAGCTACTCCGGTGGCGGCAAGGTAGAGCAGACCGGTACCCGTGAGTACGGCCGCGCCAATCTCCAGCAGTTCGATGCCAGCAATCCGCTCTTCAAAGGCTTTGAGCCCAACTCACAGGTGTGGATGAGCCACGGCGACACGATCACCGCCATCCCGAGCGACTACCATGTCATCGGCTCCACCGCCGACGTGAAGTACGCCGCCTTTGCCAGCGACACCCATCCCGTGTGGTGCGTGCAGTTCCACCCCGAGGTGTACCACAGCACGCAGGGCACTCAGCTGCTCCGCAACTTTGTCGTGGACATCTGCGGCAGCCGCCAGGAGTGGAGCCCGGCCTCGTTTGTCGACTCCACCGTCAAGGAACTGAAAGAGCAGCTCGGCAACGACCGTGTCATCCTCGGCCTTTCCGGCGGTGTGGACTCCAGCATCTGCGCTACCCTGCTCCACCGTGCCATCGGCAAGAACCTCACGTGTATCTTCGTCGACCACGGCATGCTGCGCAAGAATGAGTTCAAGAAGGTCATGGAAGCCTACAATGGTCTGGGACTGAACGTCATCGGCGTGGATGCCAGCGAGAAGTTCTTCAAAGATCTCGAAGGCGTCACTGACCCGGAGAAGAAGCGCAAGATCATCGGCCGCGACTTCGTGGAGGTCTTCAACGCCGAGGCTAAGAAGATCACCGACGCCAAATGGCTCGCTCAGGGCACCATCTATCCCGACCGCATCGAGAGCCTGAGCATCACCGGTATGACTATCAAGAGCCACCACAACGTGGGCGGACTGCCCAAGGACATGAAGCTCCAGCTCTGCGAACCACTGAAATGGCTGTTCAAGGACGAGGTGCGTCGCGTGGGCTATCAGTTGCAGATGCCTGAGCGTCTCATCAAGCGTCATCCCTTCCCGGGCCCCGGTCTCGCCGTGCGTATCCTTGGCGACATCACCCGTGAGAAGGTGCGCATCCTGCAAGATGCCGACGATATCTATATCGAGAAGATGCACGACTATAAGATGCCGGACGGCACGAGCCTCTACGACCACGTCTGGCAGGCCGGCACCGTGCTGCTCTCCACCATCCGCTCCGTCGGAGTGATGGGTGACGAGCGCACCTATGAGCATCCCGTAGCCCTGCGCGCCGTGACCTCCATGGACGCTATGACAGCCGACTGGGCCCGTCTGCCCTATGACTTCATGGCCGACGTGAGTAACGAGATCATCCGCAAGGTCAAAGGTGTCAACCGCGTTTGCTATGACATCTCCTCAAAACCGCCTTCGACAATCGAGTGGGAGTAGAAGAGAAGAAATACCAACGACAAAAAATCCCGGTACGGAGTAGTGCTCTGTACTGGGATTTTTTGTAGCCATAGTCGGCTTATCAACAGATTGTTCTTGAATGATAGATTAATGACGGGCTCCACAAGCAAGGCATGTCAGACAACGTAGATTTATCTTAACAAAAGTAGGTTCTTCACAACTTTCAATTTAGAGATCGAGGAAGCGAACTTTATGGTATCATCGCCTCATTTTTGCCTCTT
The DNA here is from genome assembly GCA_052355365.1 of Prevotella sp. Lineage (GTDB taxonomy): Bacteria > Bacteroidota > Bacteroidia > Bacteroidales > Bacteroidaceae > Prevotella. The sequence goes on from DAWDCC010000021.1 coordinate 24,939, forward strand.
CTGAAGCACAAAAAGGTACTTTGATGCTCTCATCTCGGTAGTTTGACAGGATCATTACGCTTATTTCACTCGGTCATTAGGCTTATTTCATCGTTAGAAATAGGCGTGATGACAAGAAATTCTCTAGAGAATTTTGCAAGATAAAGGCTATTTCATTGCATCGCAAAAGTCACATATTTATAATACTCTGATTTTCTGATATTTAAAAAAAACACGCTGATTTTCGCAAAAATCAGAGCAAGACAGGTCTTCGTCGAAAAGAATCGATTCTCAGAGGCGGAAAATTGTCATCTTACAAGACAAAAGAGACAAAACAATCATGTTGCATTTCCTTGCTGTCTCAATCCACTTGTGCACAATCGCGGCGAGGAAGTGTTTCTTTTGATGACGAACTTGTTCTAATCCCAAGCCAATAAACGGAATATTTGAGAAAAGCAAATATTCCGGCGAAAAATCATCCTAATAAATGAGGATACTCCTATTCCAGCTAAATTCCTTACCTTTGCACTCTATCAACAACAATCATAATAGGTCATGTCCAAAGTCTTCACCCATTTCTCATCCGACAGCGACAGCCGGCGCGACGAGCTGATCCGCATCATCGAACACAGTGTAGAGCACCTCACGCTCGCCGAGCTTGAGGCACTCTACTACGATCTCGTGTCGAAAGACTACATCCGGTAAGACTTCCACACGAGGTGAAAAGGACCGTTTCTCCCTACTCTATGGCATCCGGTCCCCGCATGATCTTGTCCAGCGAATTCTGCATTAGTTTCTTCTTGGCAGCATCATAGCTGAGATGGTCATGTCCCATCACCATGCGCACGGCACGATCGATGAGCTTATCGTTAGTCAGCTCCATATCGACCATTTTATTGCCCTTGACACGTCCGAGACGTATCATCACGGTGGTGGAAATCATGTTGAGCACCATCTTCTGCGCTGTTCCGGACTTCATACGTGACGAGCCGGTGACAAATTCCGGACCGACAATGGTCACCACGGGATAGTCACTCTCATTCTCCAAGGGTGTATCGGGATTGCTGGTGATGCATCCCGTGACCACACCATGGCGACGCGCTTCATGCAAGGCACCCACCACGTAAGGTGTAGTGCCCGAGGCTGCGATGCCAATGACTGTGTCACCGGAGGAAAGCCCCTGTTCCACCAAGTCTTTCCAACCCTGCAGACCATCATCCTCGGCATGTTCCACGGCTTGACGTAACGCAGAGTCGCCACCCGCAATCAACCCTACCACGAGGCGCGGATCAGTGCCATAGGTAGGTGGCAACTCCGAGGCGTCGAGCACACCAAGACGTCCACTTGTGCCTGCACCAATATAGAAAAGGCGCCCTCCTCGCCTCATGCGCTCCACGATTGTCTCTGTGAGCCGTGTGATCTGAGGCAGAGCCTGCTTCACGGTATCCGCCACGCAATGATCTTCGCGGTTGATGTCACAAAGCAACTCAGCTACCGGCTTCTGCTCCAAATCATCATAGTGCGAAGCCTCTTCCGTGATCCGTCGCATCGTCCAAACTTAGTAAGCGTTACTTCTGCTCCTTGAGCAAGTCACGGATCTCCGTGAGAAGCTTCTCCTCATTGCTCGGTGCCGGTGGCGCAGCGGGCTCTTCTTTCTTCTTGCGTGTGAGTGCGTTGATGCCCTTGACCAAGAGGAAAACGCAGAAAGCGATGATCACAAAGTCAATGAGCGTCTGGATGAAGTTGCCATAGTTGATGGTGGCAGGTTTCATCTGCTCCACACCGGGGATGACAACGCTGGGCAACGTCACCTTCAGGTCGGAGAAGTTCACGCCTCCGATCAGCCATCCGATAGGCGGCATGATGATGTCGTCGACGACACTGCTCACAATCTTACCAAACGCACCGCCGATGATCACACCAACAGCCATGTCTACCGCATTGCCCTTGACGGCAAAATCCTTGAATTCTTGAATAAATTTACTCATAACTACTTTACTGTAAATAGCGAAAAGCCCATTTTGCCAAGTGGACTTAACACTCTGAAAGACGTTTAATTTATTTAATACTTATAGCTTGTGCAAAATTAGAAAATAATTTGTATCTTTGCAATCGATAAGCAAGAAAGTTCTTGCGAGACAACAAAAAAACGCATTTCCGACAAAGAGAACACATTTTATAACCCTTTATAAATAATAGAAGTAAAATGGCAAATGTTAAAGTAGCTATCAATGGTTTCGGTCGTATCGGCCGTCTCGCATTCCGCCAGATGTTCGCAGCTCCTGGCTATGATGTTGTTGCTATCAACGACCTGACCAGCCCGAAGATGCTGGCTCAACTCCTGAAGTATGATACCACACACGGTGGTTATCAGGGCATCATCGGTGGCGAGAAGAAGCACACCGTAGAGTACAAGGATGCTCAGTACGCTGAGGACGGCCGCACGGTCACCGTTCCTGGCTCTATCACTGTTGACGGCAAAGAGATCACTATCTACGCTAAGCCTAACGCAGCAGAACTGCCTTGGGGCGAGCTCGATGTAGACGTTGTTCTCGAGTGCACAGGTTTCTATACATCTAAGGCTAAGTCTGAGGCTCACCTGAAGGCTGGCGCTAAGAAGGTTGTTATCTCCGCTCCTGCTGGCAACGACCTGAAGACTATCGTCTACAATGTCAACCACAAGACTCTGACATCTGAGGATAAGGTCATCAGCGCTGCATCTTGCACCACCAACTGTCTCGCTCCTATGGCCCAGGCCCTGAACAATGTCTATCCTATCCAGGCTGGTATCATGCAGACCATCCACGCCTACACTGGCGATCAGATGATCCTCGACGGTCCTCAGCGCAAGGGTAACCTGCGTCGCAGCCGTGCCGGTGCTTGCAACATCACTCCTGCTTCCTCTGGCGCTGCTAAGGCTATCGGCCTGGTTCTTCCTGAGTTGAACGGCAAGTTGATCGGTGCTGCACAGCGTGTGCCTGTGCCAGACGGTTCTACAACTCTGCTCTATGCTGTTGTTAAGGGCAAGGATGTAACTGTTGACAGCGTTAACGCCGCTATGAAGGCTGCTGCTAACGAGAGCTTCGGTTACAACGACGAAGAGATCGTTTCTTCTGATATCCTCGGCATGCGCTTCGGTTCTCTCTTCGACGCTACTCAGACAATGGTTGTGAAGCTCGATGACGACACTTATGAGGTGCAGGTTGTTTCTTGGTATGACAACGAGAACTCTTACACTTCTCAGATGGTTCGCACCATCAAGTACTTCGCAGAGCTGAAGTAATACCCGAGAAGGTCACAACTCTGAAATAACAAGGTCCGTAGTTTCGTACTGCGGGCCTTTTTTGTTTTTGTACCAGAAACGCGCCGTGAGGGCATACACCTTATTATATATAATAGCGCTCTCCTTATTATGATAATAGCACGCTATATCAAAATTCACGTGTTTTTTGTCAATAATAACCGTGAATAGTAAGAAAAACACACTATCTTTGCAACCGTACTACAATCAATAAACAAGGATTTCCTATAACTAAGAACATGATGACCAATCAGATGACATCCATCTACTTGCTCAGCAATGACCAGGATATCCACTGGGGACTGACCGTCAGCACCGTGGGTTACCAGCATATCGCACCCGGAGAAGCCTATCCTCCCAAAGGACATCCACAGGCCTATTCGTTCCAGGCGGGTAGGGGACGCGTGCTCGACGAGTATCAGTTTGTCTACATCTCCCGTGGACGAGGTGTCTTCGAGTCAAAGAGCTTCGGACAAGCAACGGTCGGGGAGGGCGATATGTTTCTGCTCTTCCCCGGTGAGTGGCACAACTACCAACCCGACGAAGCCACCGGATGGGACGAATACTGGATAGGATTCAAAGGACTGAACATCGACAGCCGCGTGAGCAATGGCTTCTTCCTGCCGCGTGAACCGATCTTCCATGTGGGTCTCAACGAGGACATCGTGCGGCTCTACCGCAACGCCATCGCCATCGCAAGCGAGCAGGGCATCGGATTCCAACAGATGCTCGGCGGCGTGGCAAACATGCTGCAAGGCTATGCCTTCGCCCTCAACCGCCACAACACCTTTGAGGATCAGCAGGCCACAGAAGCCATCCATAAGGCAAAAATCATCATGACGGAGAAGTTCAGCGAGAAGATCGGACCCACAGATGTCGCTGATGCCATCAACATGGGCTACTCCAAATTTCGACGACTCTTCAAGGAATACACGGGGTACGCACCTTTGCAGTACTTGCAGGAGCTCCGCCTCCAACGCAGCAAACAACTGCTCATAGGCACTGATCTCAGCCTCACCGAGATAGCCGACCGCGTAGGTTACGACAATGCCGACTATTTCTCCGCTGCTTTCAAAAAGAAAAACCATATTACACCAGCCAATTTCCGAAAGAAAAGATGAAACACTATTTAGCCATTGATCTGGGAGCCACCTCCGGCCGTACCATCGTCGGCACTCTCGACAAAGGCCGCGTCGCCCTTGAGGAGCTCACCCGCTTCGACAACCCGCTCATCGCTTTGAGCGGACATCTCTATTGGGATCTCTACGCTCTCTATAACGAAATCATACGCGGACTGCAGCGAGCTGCACAGCGCGGCATCAATATTCAGAGTATCGGTATCGACACCTGGGGCTGCGACTTCGCGCTCTTCGGCGACGACGGCGCACTGCTCGGCAACCCCATCGCCTATCGCGACCCGCATACCAACGGCATGATGGAGCGCTTCTTCAACGACCGCTTGGCCAAGGACAAGGTCTACCGGCGCACCGGCATACAGTTTATGAACTTCAACAGCCTCTTCCAACTCTATGCCATGGAGCAAAAACATAACAGCGCTTTAAAGGCTGCCAAAAAGATTCTCTTCATTCCCGATGCCCTCGGATACATGCTCACCGGTAAAGCTGTCTGCGAGTACACCGTGGCTTCAACCTCTCAGCTGCTCAATCCCGCTACCGGTGACCTCGACGAGGAACTGCTCCGTGCACTCGGTCTTTCCCGCGATGTCTTTGGATCCATGGCAATGCCCGGCACTATCCTCGGCACGCTCACGCCGGAAGTACAGAAGCTCACGGGGCTCGGAGCTGTACCCGTGATCACTGTTGCCGGTCACGACACAGCCAGCGCCGTGGCAGCCGTACCTGCAAAAGACGAGCACTTCGCTTATCTCAGCAGCGGCACGTGGAGCCTCATGGGCATAGAGACGCCTAAGGCCATCATCAACGCTGAGAGCCAGGAGCGCAACTTCACCAACGAAGGAGGCATCGAAGGCACCACACGCTTCCTGAAGAATATCTGCGGCATGTGGATGTATGAGTGTTGCCGACGTGAATGGAAGAAACAGATTCTTGCTGAGGAACATGATGAGACGAAAGTCCAACAGCGCATCAGCGAGGAGCTCAGCCACCAGCGGCTGCAGGGCAATGCCATGAAAGAGGCTCCAAACCGCACACTCGTCAACCCCGACGACCCGATGTTCGCCGCACCGGACTCCATGTTGCAAGCTATCTGGAACTACTGCGAGGCTCACAATCAGCCTATTCCTGAAACACGGGCTCAGGTATGCCGCTGTCTCTTCGACTCTCTCGTCAACCGCTACAAGACCGTCTTTGGCTGGCTCCAGGACTTCGCACCGTTCACCATCGACACACTGCACATCATCGGCGGCGGTAGCCTCAATGCTTATCTCAACCAGATGACCGCTAACGCGCTCGGCGTGCGCGTGCTCGCCGGACCACAGGAAGGCACAGCTCTCGGCAATATCATGCTTCAGGCTAAGGCCAACGGTGGAGTAGGGGACATCTGGGACATGCGACGCGTCATCGCACAAAGCATTACACTGAAAGAATATCAACCAAATAAATAAAGACCAATATGACAACGAAACAAATCCAACAGAACTATGAGATTGCCCGCGAGCGCTATGCAGCACTGGGCGTAGACACAGACAAAGCATTAGAGACGCTTCAACACACACCTATCAGCCTCCATTGCTGGCAGGCCGACGACGTCGTCGGATTCGAACGCGGAGAGGCTGCTTCAGGCGGCATCCAGGCTACAGGCAACTATCCCGGACGCGCCCGCAACATCGAGGAGCTGCGTCAGGACATCGACAAGGTGCTTTCACTGCTCGGCGGTACCTTCCGTTTCAACCTCCACGAGACCTACGGCGAGTTCGGCGGAAAGTTTGTAGACCGTGACCAGGTGGAACCGAAATACTTCGAAGGCTGGATGCAGTGGGCAAAAGAGCGCCACATGAGCCTCGACTTCAACTCCACATCGTTCTCTCATCCCAAGAGCGGCTCGCTGACACTGGCCAATCCCGACAAGGATATCCGTGACTTCTGGATTGAGCATACCAAGCGCTGCCGACACATCGCCGACGCCATGGGTAAGGCACAGGGTGATCCCTGTATCATGAACATCTGGATACACGACGGCAGCAAGGATCTCACTGTGGAGAAATACCGCTACCGCGAGATTCTCAAGAACAGCCTCGACGACATCCTCGCCGAGAAGCTTCCGAATATGAAGGACTGCCTTGAAGCCAAGCTCTTCGGTATCGGACTGGAGGCTTACACCGTCGGCTCGCACGACTTCTATGCCGGCTACTGCTCCAAGAACAATGTCATCTACACGCTCGACACCGGTCACTATGAGCCTACAGAGAACGTCTCCGACGCCGTCTCCTCGCTGTTGCTCTTCGTGCCGGAGCTGATGCTCCACGTCAGCCGCCCCATGCACTGGGACAGCGACCACGTGACGCTCTTCGACGACAACACACGCAATCTCTTCTCAGAGCTCGTACGTGCCAACGCTCTCGACCGTGCCCACGTCGGCCTCGACTACTTCGACGCCAGCATCAACCGCATCGGCGCTTATATCATCGGCGTGCGCGCTGCACAGAAGAGCTTGCTGCAGGCCCTGCTTGAGCCGCTGCCAAAGCTCCGCCAATACGAGGATGAGGGTCGCCTCTTCCAGCGTCTCGCCCTGTTGGAGGAAGAGAAGACACTGCCGCTCGGCGCTGTCTACGACTACTTCAACATGAAGAATAATGTGCCCGTGGCTGAGAATTACCTCGCCGACGTGGAGCAATACGAGAAAGACGTGCTCAGCAAGCGCTGACACTTTTATTATATATAGGGACTAAACAATAAGCTACAGTAGGGTGGGGGACTGTCCTCCACCCACTGTCTACCGACTATGGAGATATTGATAGGATTATTGATTATCGCTGCCGGCGCCTTCTGCCAGTCGAGCTGCTACGTGCCCATCAACAAAGTCAAGGATTGGAGTTGGGAGAGCTACTGGCTCGTGCAGGGCGTCTTTGCCTGGCTACTCCTGCCGCTGTTGGGCGCTGAGCTGGCAGTGCCGTCCGGCCATGGTCTCATAGAACTGTTGGCAGGCGCCAATCGCTTCCATGTGGCCATGACAGTATTCTTTGGTGTGCTGTGGGGCGTAGGCGGACTGACCTTCGGTCTGTCGATGCGCTACCTCGGTGTAGCCCTCGGACAGTCCATCGCCTTGGGTACCTGTGCAGGTCTGGGTACGATCATGGGACCGGTACTCATCAACGCGTTCTTCCCCGAAGAGCATGCCCTCAACCAATTGACCGCCTCTGTGCTCATTGGTGTCGCCGTCACTCTCCTCGGCATTGCCATTATCGGATGGGCCGGAAAGCGCAAGACTGCCACACTCTCGGAAGAAGAGAAGCGCAAAGCCGTCAAGGACTTCAACTTCCCAAAGGGCATCACTATTGCGCTGCTCGCCGGTTTCATGAGCGGTTGCTTCAACGTGGGACTGGAGTTCGGCAAGGATATCAACTTCGGTGAACTGACGCCGGCTATGTACCGCACGCTGCCCGCCACGCTGCTCGTCACCCTCGGCGGCTTCGTGACCAACGCCGTCTACTGCTTATGGCAGAACCAGCACAACCACACATGGAGCGACTACGGCAAGGGTAAGGTATGGACCAACAACCTCTTCTTCTGCTTTCTCGCCGGTGCACTATGGTACAGCCAGTTCTTCGGACTCTCCTTGGGCAAGGGCTTCCTCACCGCTTCGCCCGTGCTCACAACGCTCTCGTTCTGCATCCTCATGGCGCTGAACGTGGTCTTCAGCAACGTGTGGGGCATCATCCTTAAGGAATGGAAAGGCTGCGACCGCACCACGATAGCCATCCTCATCACGGGTATCGTCGTGCTGCTCGTCTCCTGTTTCATTCCGCAAATCATCTGAATTTAATCATCATCACTTATGAAGAGTATATTGGAAAACCGACCGGCCTTGAAAGAGGAGGTCGAGAAAATTGCCGAAGTGGCCGGATACCTCTGGACCAACGGATGGGCCGAACGCAACGGCGGTAACATCACGGTGAACATTACAGACCTCGTTGACGACGACATACGCCAGATGCCTGCTATCACTGAGCCAATTGCCATCGGTGAGAAGCTCCCTCACCTGCGCGGCTGCTATTTCTTCTGCAAAGGTACCGGCAAGCGTATGCGCGACCTTGCTCGCCGTCCGATGGACAACGGCAGTATCATTCGCATCCTCGACGATTGCGAGCACTACGAAATCATCGCCGACAACCCTGTCATGCCTACCAGCGAGTTGCCCTCACACCTTCTTGTCCACGACAAGCAGGTGGAGACAGACAGTGGCTACAAGGCTACGCTGCACACGCACCCGATAGAGCTGGTGGCTATGAGCCATCACCGCCCGTTCTTGGAGAAGGATGTGCTCACCCGTTTGCTATGGAGCATGATCCCTGAGACCAAAGCCTTCTGTCCGTTAGGACTGGGTATTGTGCCCTATGAGCTCCCCGGCAGCGTGAAGCTGGCTGAAAGTACGCTCAATGCGTTGGCCGACTACGATGTCGTGCTGTGGGAAAAGCACGGTGTCTTTGCCAAAGGTAAGGACATCATGGACGCCTTTGACCAAGTCGACGTGCTGTCAAAGAGCGCAAAGATCTACATCGACTGCCGTTCGATGGGCTATGAACCCGAAGGCATGAGCGATGAGCAGATGAAGGAGATGACCCGCGCTTTCCATCTGCCTAAATAAGACTGCCCTTCTCATCTGAAACAAAAGCAATTATATCCACAAGTGCATTGGTCCCAAACAGCGCATGCTCTGTTTGGGACTGCAAGCCCTTATACCCAACGGCCCTTTTGTCTTCATAGGCAAAAGGGTCGTTGATTTCAATTTTGTGTTTCTCTCTGGTTCACTTGGCTGTTAGATTATTGTTTCCAAGGGCAATACAATTCTATGAGTCATAATAATTTTTAGGCTTCTGTGTTGCCTATTTGTTAAATTACGTATAGTGAAATTTATTTTCACTAATACATATTATCTTTGCAGTAGATAACGAGGAATATGTTTTCCTCTTTCTAATTGCATGTAAACTAATAAAAAGAATTCAAACATGAAAGAACAAGAAACAAGAAAATGGACATCTCTTACTTGTGGCACTTTCAACAAAAGAGTCACAAATGATTGATGGAGGAAATGTGTGCGGCCCAATGGGACCCTTCTCTAGACGTGTACCACATTCCCAAGAAGGCGCATGTTTCTTTTGGGGATTTGTATTTGGCTTTCTGGGAATCAAATAGGAGAAACAGCATGAACACGCTATCGATTGAAGAGTCCATTTCAATTTATGGAGGAAATTGCAAGGAAGCTTACAATATGGGGCATAAATTGGGACAGAAGCTTAGAACTATCGTTGACGACATTCTTCTTGCAACCGGCATCTACAAGATACTGTAAAACTTACAAAAATAAAGAATGGATACATACAGTACTGTAAAGGCAATGATCTTCTCTGACGGCAAAAGCCTTCAGAAGAAGACCATTGCTGTAAAGGGCATAGTGTTCTACGTAAAATACTTTGCCATCACTTATCCTATCCTCGCCACATTGGCCATTTTGGCTCATCTATTGAAATGGGACATCAGCGACCATATCGTCAATGGCGTATTCCGTGAGGCAATCATGGGGCATCCAATGAATGCCATCCTTGTCATCGCCTTGTTTGCGCCTCTGTTAGAGGAGATCGTCTTTCGTTTGTGGCTGTCCTTCTCCAAGAAAGACATTGCTGTCAGTTCGTTTTGTCTGTGTTACCTTGTGCTGACCTTCTTCCAAGGAACGCTCGTCTATCCAAAGTTGATAACGTATGGCTTGCATGGTTTTACCGATTCCGCGTTCATGACGGCTATTGGCTCCAAGATTTTATGGTCACTTTTGGCAAGCGGCCTGACAGTTGCCATCTTTACGAAGTTGCAGTCTCGTATTACTCCCAAGATCAAAGACGTAGCGGCAGCTGTCTCTGTGCTTCTCTTTATGCTCCTGCATGTCACCAACTATGATCTTTCCTTGCCTCTCTTGCCCTTTGCCGTCATCATGTGCACCCCTCAACTTCTGTTAGGCATCACCGCCACCTATTTCAGACAACACCTTGGCTTCTTTTATGGCTACCTGCTCCACATCCTCGTTAACTTCATCACGGTGAGCGGTTACATATTGAATGGGCAAAACATTTTAGGGAGCTGAATAGCCTATGTAAAGCAATACAGACTTAACTATAAATAAGGATTGTTAATGCGACAGTCTGTCTCCACTACGTAATAATTAATCATGTTCTTCAATAAATTAAGATTCAAAATCTTTATTATTTCTAGGATAACGTTCTCTTGCTGTTTTTCTGGTTCAGCCATGCCTCCTGCACACAAATGGACGTTAGAAGAATGTGTGGACTATGCTCTGCAGCATAGCCCAGAAGTGCGTATGCTAGAGCTGTCGGTGAAAAGCAAAAATGTTGATTTGGACACAGAGCGCCATTCATGGCTTCCACAAATATCAGCATCTACTTCACAATAATATACATTTGGCAGAAGCTTGACATACGAAAACACTTATACGAATACTAGTACTGGGCAGACATCCGTTTCGCTTACAGGTAAAATGAATCTTTTTGACGGATTCTGTTCTCGATACAAAAAGAGAATGGCAAGGGATTTGGTCCTAGTTGAAAAGCATAACTTAGCTGATACCAAGTTGACGCTCATCATGAATGTCGCCGAAGCATATTTGCAGGTTCTTATGGACATGCAGCTTTTAGAAATATCTGAGCGTCAAGTTTCAATAGATTCATTACAGACCTTACGGTTGCAAGGCCTTCTGAAGCATGGCAAAATCAGTTATGTGGATGTTGTCCAACAGCACGCTACTCTGCAAAGTAGTATGGCGAACGTCTCCGAGAAAAAGAATCAACTCTCTACGGATAAACTTAGCCTCTTCCAGTTAATGGACTTAGAGGTACCTAAGGACTTTTCCATCGCTAAGCCGAAAGAGGATGACCTATGTCTAATGATGCCAGACAATATAGATACCATTTTAGCTGAGGCTATCAACAATTACCCAACAATACAGTCGCAGAAAGCCTCCATATCCTGTTCTGAAGACAAAATAAAGATGTGCCGCTCTGCACTCTATCCTCAATTGTCTTTGGTAGGAGGAATTGGGACTTTTATTAATGACGTGTTTCTGAATGTGGTCGTCAACGTGATGATCCTCATCGTCACCCTTGCTGTCATGCTGATATTCTCATGGAAGCTGGCACTCGTGACTTTATGCGCGACCCCGTTCTTTTTACTGATATTTGTTGGATATAACCGACTGAACAAAAGATTTATGCGGAAGATCATGGAGAAGAGTGCTGATCTGGAATCACATTTGGTCGAGTCACTCAACGCCATTGTCACAGTCAAGCGTTTTGGTCTCGAAGATTTCGCGAATCTAAAAACTGAGAATAGGTTCGTCCGACTACTCAATGACACATATTCTGCAGCTTATGGAGGCATAGCCACAGCAAATGGTCTGAACTTCGTGTCTACCGCTGTCACCATTGCTGTATTGTGGGTGGGGAGCAGCTTTGTCGTCGAAAAGCAAATCAGTCCCGGAACGTTGATGATGTTCTATTCGATTATTGGGTATGTGCTAAGTCCGCTGCAATCGCTTATATCTTCCAATCAGCAACTGCAAGATGCCAACATTGCCGCAGACCGTTTGTTTCAGATTATGGATTTGGAGCAGGAAGAGGACGAGAGTGGGAAGGTAGAACTGGAGAGTGATATGATAGGCGACATCGTCTTTGACCATGTGGTGTTTAGGTATGGTACTCGCAAAGACGTGTTCGACGAGCTGAATCTTACCATTCATAGAGGAGAGACTACTGCCATCGTTGGAGAGAGTGGCTCCGGAAAGACGACGCTGGCATCTTTGCTCCAGCACATCTACCCTGTTAACGAAGGACGCATTCTTATCGGCAGATACGATTTGGCACAAATCTCTAATACGAGCCTGAGAAAGCATATCGGCTCCGTGCCACAGCAGATAGAACTCTTTCAAGGCACTGTGCTTGAGAACATCGCAATCGGCGACCTCAACCCTGATGTCCGCAAGGTGTCAGACCTTATTGCAGAACTTGGACTTACCGACTTTATCAATGGCTTGCCCAACGGCATCAATACTTATATCGGAGAGCACGGGGCATCGCTGTCCGGTGGTGAGCGACAGCGTATAGCCATCGCACGAGCACTATACAAAGACCCGGACATCATAGTCTTTGACGAAGCTACATCTTCATTAGACACTCTGTCTGAGAAATATGTCAAACAGATGGTCCGCCAACTGTCACTACAGGGCAAGACCATCATTTCCATCGCTCACCGTTTCAGCACGATAAAGGACGCACAACATATCATTCTGTTGGCCAAAGGCAAGGTGGTCGCAGAGGGCTCTCATAAAGAACTGATTGAGGCCTCGGAACTCTACCGTAACCTGTGGAGTAACCAAAGCGACGAAATCGACTAAAAGCTTTAAGCAATATGAACTTCATAGATGATTTGAAAAGATTACAGAAAATACATAAGTTAATAAGCAATCAGAATACTGGTTCGCCTGACGAACTCGCTGATGCAATTTGTGTTTCTCGGAGTGAATTGTATTACATTCTTCGTGAATTAAAAAAGATGGGTGCTAAAATAAGTTATAACCGATGTAAGCATACATTCTATTATGATAATCGATTCAATCTTGACATGGAGATAAAAGTTAGTTATCTTGGAGAGCATGAAATGAATATATTAGGGAGTGGTTATCTCTGTTCCGTCCGATTTCCTTGTACGGAACAGTAGATTTATATAAATCTATTTGTCATGTGCAACTTTTTTAAATACCTTTGTGCAGATAAAACACCGGTGAATTATAAAAATAAAAACTAAAAGAAACTGAACAATGAAAGAAAATGTAATGCGTTCTCTTACAAAAGAAGAAATGAAAGCAACGTTTGGTGGAGAAACCTGGGGTGCTATGGCTTGGAAGTGGCTAAAAAAACACGTGTTCGCTAAAACTTCTGGTGATCCTAATCGCAGAATCGAAGGTGGAGTTAGTGTGAACATCTAACAACAAATAAATGAAGGATTGCTTTGGCACATAAGCAATCCTTTATTAATTATCAAATATCTCGAGATAAAAAACAGAACAATCACAGAATGAATCTTTTAAAATTATTACTGAGCTTGATCTTTTTAGTCCTGACTTCAGAAACTTGGGGTCAATCTCAATTAAGGATAGAGAACAACTTGATGTATACTGATGTGGATTTATCAGATGGTGGATTAGTACATAAAGTCTCGGCAATGATTGACACAGGCTCGTCGGTCTGTATGATAGATTCTACTTTTGCAATCGATTCATGTCATATCAAACGTGTGGATGGTGATAGAAGTATGGGAAACACATACGGAAGAGATGTTAAATCTTCCTATTTTTATTTAGACAGCCTTTCTATAGCAGGAGTTTGTTATCCTAAGGTTTGGTGCTTTGTGGTAGATTTAGTAGGGAAGCTCCAACGATTTGCACCTAAATTCATTGTTGGCGGAGATCTCTTAAAAAGAGGCATGTGGATGTTTGATATGATAAATAAGAAAATCATGCCGTGTGCCGCTGTTCCTGATCATGCGACTGTCACTCTCCATTCTAAGAACTATACAGACGCTGCTATGAATCATATTTATTTTAAAGGAAAGATAGGAGGACATAGTACCCGCATATTATTTGATACAGGAGCAACACGAAATGAACTAACCACAGATTTTAATGTAAGTACAAATGATACGATAGCGATAAAGCAAGCGAATATTGCTCAAAAACTAACTTATAATAATAGAGTCGGACTGTGCAAAAATCTGCCGGTAGAAATATCGAAACTTCATTTCTATGTGGATTTTATCAAACCAAGGGAAGGCGGATATAAATATCCCCGCATAAATACCAATTTTCTTCAGGACAAGCGATGGGTACTTGATTATAAACACAGAAGTGTATATATAATGCTATCTGACTGATTCGGTCTCTTAAGAAGCTGTTGAATTAACAATTGCTCTGAACAATTATAAGGTTACCCATAGCAAGAAAACACTTATGGGCAACGCTTATCATTATCATTGTTTTGACAATTACCCGAAAAAGAGAATTAGTCAGCCAATATATAAAGGTGTCTATGCTTATAATCAATCACCCATCGCTTGTCCTGAAGAAAATCAGCATTTATGCGAGGAGTTTCGCTTCCTGCTTTGTTGGGTTTGATAAAATCAACTTTGAAACTATAACCTGACACTTCTACGGGAATATCATTGCATAGCCCAACGTCTTCGTAACTTAGTGTCTCGGCCATATTTGCGCTGGGTATCTTTATCAACGAGGTTGGAATGAATTCGGAAGTACAGAGCATCTCATTGTATCGGGCACCGGTATCAAATAGTATTCGAGTTGTCTTACCTCCTATTTTACCTTTAAGATAGATTTCGTTCAGTCCACCGTCAGCATAGTTTTTCCAACTGATGGATGCTTCGATATTGGACGGCAAGATCGTCAAGCACTGGAGTTTATGCTTTCTTAAGTCAAAGCACCACGTGTCTCTCTTTAAGGCATCACCACCTATGATAAATTTAGGAGCGAATTGTTGCAGTTTCCCGGCTATATCAGCGATGAAACACCACACTTTGGTGAATACAGCTCCTCCAAAGCTAATACTGTCCAAATAGACATAGGATGACTTGATACTTTTCCCGCTCGTGTTGTCAACAGTCCGATCGCCTTGTATGTCTTTTATATGGCATGAGTCTACTGCGTATGTTGAATCTATAAAACATACTGAACAGCCGGTATCAATCATTCCTTGTACATAGTGTGTAATACCTGAGTTACTAATAGCAGTATTTGTATACATCATGTGATGCTTAATCAAAATATCTGATTGAGCATGAGCAAGGGTAAACTGAAAGAAGAAGATGATGACAAGTAAATTTAAGAAAACATGCGTGTCAATTGATTTCTTTGAAAAATTCATAACTTGCAAACGATTCCAATGAGACAAAGGATTGCAATAGACTCAATCCATGCAATTCTTCGTCGGTTGATAATTACATTCTAACTCCGGCTCTAATTCTGTCATTAGGGTCACCAGACGTTTCTACGAACACATGCTTCTTCAACCATTTCCATGCACTTGCGAGCCACGTTTCACCTCCGCAAGTCGTTTTCATCTCATTCTCAGTCAGAGAACGCATTAAATTTTCTTTCATTGTTCAGTTTTTGTTTTTTTGTTTTTGTAAGTCACCGGTGTTTTACAAGTGCAAAGATACTGAGAAAAAGTATACTTGACAAGTGTATACCAATTCAATTACTATTCCGTACAAGAAAATTGGACGGAACCATGGCTTGGGCAGAAGAAGTCCTTTGTTTATCGGAACATCTAACTGGACAACCTATAAAATAATTTATAACCGATGTAACCATACATTCTATTATAATAATCGATTCAATCTTGACATGGAGATAAAGGTGAATTATCTTGGAGAGCATAAAATGAATATATTAGGGAGTGGTTATCTCTGTTCCGTCCGATTTCCTTGTACGGAACAGTAGATTTATAAGAATATACTTGTCAAACACAGTCTTATTAAGTATCTTTGTGCAACAAAATTTGCAACGAAAGCATAAAGTATGAAATATAGATGCTTATCAACAACTATTAATATTAACTTTATTATTACAAAATGACAAAAAATCAAGTAATCGTTCCTCTTTCTGATCAAGAAATGAAAGAGAACAGTGGCGGTCACTGGCTTGTGACTTTTGCAAAGTATGTGCTGAATGCACTAGTGGGTGATATTATTTGCAACCCTAAACAATCAGCAGCAGATTTCCAAAATGGTAGAAAAGCTGCTAATAGTCAGTGGTAAATTCAGTAGAGAAGGAAATTATGAGAGAACTTACAGAAAAAGAGATGAAAACCATCTCTGCCGGCAACTGGTTCACTTGGCTGTTAGGCTATTGTTTCCAAGGACAATACAATTCTATGAGCCATAATAAATTTCAGGCTTCTGTGATGCCTTACAAATAAAGATGGACCTCTTTGTAGAATTCTACAGAGAGGTTAATCTTTTGAATGCTTTATCTATCAGTACATGAACAACAAAAGAAACAAGATGGACTTCTATGAATGGATATGTTTTTTCTTCATAGGTATCGTCTGCTTTCTGTTCATCATGGGCTTCTTCGAAGCCATCTTGATGATGGATTACGCCATCTATGCAAAGATTCCAATTACGCTGGGTGCTTGTTGGGTGCTGCTGCTTTCGTTTAGGAAGTTTCTTACAATGTATACCAGAGTCAAAGCCAAGATATTTACCACACCGCAACATGATGTCAAGATACTGTTGACAGGATGGGGAGTGTCTGTTCTGTTCTTTGGAACCATCATGGCGAGCTTATACTGCCTGAACGTCTATCAGCCGCAGAAGATCAACTGCGACATACAGAACCAACTTTATGGATGGCTGTTGTTTGCCGTCGTCGGCATTGGTGAGGAGATCATCTGCCGAGGAATCGCCTTCAGACTACTCTGCGACAGAATAGGCATGACTTGGGCTTTGATCCTTTCAGCCGTGATCTTTGGCTTTGCTCATATCTTCAATGACGGAGCCACCGTCTGGTCAGCCTTAGCCATAGCTGTCACGTCGGGATGGCTGTTGGGAGTAGCTTATGTCTATCATCAATCGCTATGGGCACCGATAGGGATGCACTGGGCCTGGAACTATCTTGAAGGATACGTTTTCGGCTGTCCGGTTTCCGGGGCGTTTATCCAGCATCCCATTATCATGTCACGTCTCGTCGGTCCGACATGGCTGACAGGCGGTTCCTTTGGCCCCGAAGCTTCCGTCATCGCTATATTAATAGGTGTAGCCATCTCCCTATATTATACGCTAAAGCTAAAGCAAAAACGCCGCAATCAAACCACGGCATAAAATAATAAGTTCTATCGCAACGGAGTTCGCTACATTTGCTTGCATCAAGAGGAAAGATTGCGGAACGTGAAGCGCACCCCAAATATAAATGAATAAAGAAAACAGATAAAAACGACAAAACAACAGATGAATAGAAACAATATCTTTTGGCAGCGATTTACTATTGCTTTTAAGTGTGCTTTTTGGACCGGTGTCTGTAGTGGAGCTATCGGTGCTGTTATTGCCATTTTGAAATAAGTAGAGTGCCTACGTCCGAATTCCTTGAACGCAGCATGCATTTTTAGTGCTATTATTCTCTACTTATTTTATGTCTTCTTACCTTTGCGCCACAACAAGTCGACAACTTGTATAACTTTGTTTCATTTTAAGCAGTTAAAACTAAAGAGGTCTTCGTGTTGGCCTGGAGGAACGGAAGGCCAATATGAAGA
>DAWDCC010000022.1:0-40556 GCA_052355365.1 Prevotella sp.
GAAGGGATATCCTCCGAAAAGCTTAATGATTTGTAGTCAAAAACTTGACACTCTATCATCCAATACTTTGTGAAAATAGGAAAGAGCTCGTGGGCTGTCATGCAGTTCATAATAAGTTCTCCCGGCGAAGTAATATGCTTGTGGAAGTAATTTAGGATCATAGTTGCTTTCGTAGAAATTGACGATAGCCGCTATCTTTGTTGTGTTAGGGTGGATGCATGAGTACTTGTCTTGCGCCTTTAGCATGATGATCTGGTAGTACATCATGTCTTGCATATTAGTAGTGTCAATAGATGCCTTTAGGCGCAAAGAGTCGTTCAGTACCTTCTCTGGATTCGAATAGCATAATTGATCAGCATCAACGAGTACGCTGGGATGCTGATTCCTATTACAAGAAAATAGAAGCAGAGATGCTACAAGTATCAAGAGAAAATCTTTCATAATATACTATGCTAATAAAAAAAGAGGGTGTGTCAAAACTAAAATACCCATTCCTAAATATAACAGTTTGAAACAATCCAATAAAAAATGACCATTTCTGTACTTGATTTTGAGTAAAGAAATGGTCTTTTCTTTGCCTTTAGAAGAATCCTACTTATAGATTGAAAGTTGTCAAGTTATTAATTCGCATTTTGACACACCCTCCTTTTTCATGTATTCCAGTATCTTGTCTGTTGCTCCGCACAAGTTGGAGACATAGTTAGCCGAGCTGTTGCCGGCGCGGGCGATGTCCTCGGGATGCTCGGTAAACACCTGCATGATGCGGTTGAAGTCTCCGTCGTTGTGGATCTCCAGTCCGCCACCGCATTGCAGCAGGCCTTGGGCCTCGGCGAAATGCTTGTTGTTGGGACCGAAGATGACGGGAACTCCCCACACACCGGCTTCCAACGTGTTGTGGATGCCGACGCCGAAGCCGCCACCCACATAGGCGACAGAACCATAGTGGTAGATGCTGCTGAGCAGACCGAAACAGTCGATGATGAGCACGTTGGCGTCGGCTACGTTTTCCGGGGTCGCCTTGGTGTAGCGCACGACCTTGCCTTCGATCTTGGAGATGATCTGCTTGAGATGGTCCTCACCGATAACGTGTGGCGCGATGATCATCTTCCAGTCCTTGTGCTGATTGAAATATGGGATGAAGATATCCTCGTCGGGTGGCCATGACGAACCGGCGACGAAGACCATCGGCAGCTGCCTGAGCTCGTCACCATCCTTCTGCCACTCCAGCGAAGGCACGCCGTGGACAAACGACTCCACGATCGACAGTTGCTTGGCAGCCTCCTTGATCTCCACTACACGGTCGAAGCGCGTGTCGCCCACCACCTCCACGTCGGTGATGCCGATGTTGGCAAGCAGACGCTTACTCTCCTCGTTCTGTACGAAGAAGCGGGTGAAGCACTTCAGCACGTTGGCATAGCTGCGGCCATACCAGCGGAAGAAGATCTGGTCGGGACGAAAGATGCTCGACACACTGTAGGTCGGTACGCCACGATGACGGAGTATGTGGAGATAGTTATACCAGAACTCATACTTGATGAAGAACGCCATCACCGGTCGCACCGTGCGCAAGAAGCGCCGTGCGTTGCGGATCGTGTCGAGCGGGAGATAGCAGATGATGTCAGCTCCCTGATAGTTTTTGCGCACCTCGTAGCCCGAAGGTGAGAAGAAAGTGAGCAGGATCTTGTATTCGGGATGCTCCTTGCGGATACGCTCCATCAGCGGGCGTCCCTGTTCGAACTCACCAAGAGAGGCGGCATGAACCCAAATGTATTTGGCATTGGGATCTACCTGCTTGCGGAGAATGTCGAGGGCATGGTTCTCCCCCCGCCACATCTTCCTCACCTTTTTGTTGAAGAGACTGGCGATGACCACTCCTAAGAGGTAGACATAAATTGCAAACTGATACATAAACGGTGGTTTGACGCGTTCGCTTGGGACGCTAACTTATTTCTGGTATTCGGGTGAAAGCGTGGCAATGGCTTTGCGCAACCGCTTGATGGTCTCCTCCTTGCCGAGGAAGGCCGAGATGTCGAACATGCCCGGGCCTTTGCCGATGCCGACGAGAGCGAGGCGGAAGGCGTTCATCACGTCGCCCATCTTGTAGCCCTTGGCCGCAATCCATTTCTCCACGACGGGCTCCTGGCCTTCTACTGAGAAGTCGTCGATGCCCCCAAGAACGTCGATGAGCTCGCTCATCTGCTGGGCAGAGAACTCTTTCCAGCGCTTGCGCACCGTCTTCTCGTCGTATTCCGTCGGAGCGATGAAGAAGAACGAGCACAGAGGCCACAGCTCCTTGACGAAGCTCACGCGGTCCTTCATCATGTGCACAACGAGCTTTACGCGATCGAAACTCTCGTCCACACCGTTGTTGGCCACGATCGGTGCGAAGAGACGGGCGATCTCATCGTCGCTCTTGCGCAGAATATATTCGTGATTGAACCATATGCCCTTTTGATAGTCGAACTTGGCGCCGCTCTTCGAGCATTTCGTGATGTCGAAAGCCTTGACGAGCTCGTCGAGCGAGAAAATCTCCTGGTCGGTGCCCGGGTTCCATCCTAACAGAGCCAGAAAGTTGACCACGGCCTCGGGGAAGTAGCCGCTCTCGCGATAGCCTGAACTGACTTCTCCTGTCTTGGGATCGTGCCACTCCAATGGGAAAACAGGGAAGCCGAGACGGTCACCGTCGCGCTTGCTAAGCTTGCCTTTGCCTTCCGGCTTCAGCAACAGCGGCAGGTGGGCGAAGCGGGGCATGGTGTCTTCCCAACCAAAAGCCTTGTAGAGCAGCACATGGAGCGGAGCACTCGGCAGCCACTCCTCGCCACGGATGACGTGAGTGATCTCCATCAGGTGGTCGTCAACGATGTTGGCCAGGTGATAGGTGGGCAGCTCATCGGCACTCTTGTAGAGCACCTTGTCGTCGAGAATGTCGCTCTTTACGCACACGTCGCCGCGGATCATGTCGTTGACGTGGATTTCCTGTCCCGGCTCAATCTTGAAGCGAACCGTGTACTGTGCGCCGTCGTCGATGAGTTTCCGCCATTGCTCCTCGGGCAGGGTCAGCGAGTTGCGCATCTGCGTGCGTGTGGTAGCGTCGTACTGGAAGTTTTTCACCTCTGCACGCTTAGTCTCCAACTCCTCGGGTGTGTCAAAGGCATAGTAAGCCTTGCCGGCATCCAACAGCTGGTCGACATACTTCTTGTAGATATCGCGTCGCTCGCTCTGGCGGTAAGGTCCGTGGCTTCCTCCAAAGCTGACGCCTTCGTCGAACTGGATGCCTAACCATTTGAACGCCTTCAGGATGTATTCCTCGGCACCGGGAACGAAACGGTGTGAGTCCGTGTCCTCAATACGAAACACCAGTTCACCGCCATGCTGGCGGGCAAAAAGATAGTTATAAAGAGCGGTGCGCACGCCGCCAATGTGTAAAGGTCCGGTTGGACTGGGCGCAAAACGCACCCTTACTTTTCTTTCAGACATGCCTATGAAATATTATTTTTTGCAAAAGTAATACTTTTTTTCGGTTTTAACGTATTTTTTTAGTATTTTCGCAGTGTGAATAGAAATATCACGTTTGCACACCAGATTATTGTGAGTTTATGAGCATCATAGAACAGTTTCACCGCAGTGAAGAACATCGTTGGCGCAACGTAGGCCTGAGGTTGTTGCTGGTACTGGCAACAACCGTGCTGATTGTGTGGTTCATGCCGCGCAATGATGCCCAACAGTTCCAGTATGAGATCGGCGAGCCATGGCATTATGGTACGATCATCGCGAAATACGATTTCCCTATCTACAAGACCGATGAAGCCTTGCAGCAGGAGCGTGACTCCTTGCTGAGCATGTTCCAGCCCTATTTCGACTACGATGATAAGGTTGAGAGTCAGGCTATCGGCAAGTTCCGTTCCGACTTTGCCAAGGGTATGCCGGATCTGCCCGCCAACTTTGAACGTATCATTGTCGATCGCCTTCACCGTCTCTACCAAGCCGGCATCATGAGTACACCCGACTACAATGCCTTGCATGGCGACACGACGCGGCTCATCCGTGTCATCTTCGGCAAGAATGCCGAGAGCGTACAGACGGGGTGCATCTATTCGACCAAGTCGGCCTACGAGCAGTTGCTCAGTGATGAGGAACTGAGCAAGGAACGCCAGGCTTTGCAACGGTTGAATCTCAACAACTATATCGTACCCAACCTTATCTATGACCGTGCCCATTCCCAGACTGCGCGCAACGATCTGCTGAGCAGCATATCGCCTGCCAGTGGCATGATGATGGCCGGACAGAAAGTCATCGGTGTGGGTGATATGGTTAACGAATACAACTATCGGGTGCTCAACTCCTTCCAGCGTGAGTTGCAGCGTCGCAACGCCTCGAAGAGCCAGCTGACGCAGCACCTGGCCGGCGGCACGATCTATGTGTTTACGCTCGTGCTACTCTTCACCATCTACCTGGCTATGTTCCGCAAGGACTATTTCGAGAAGCCGCGCAGCATTGCTATGCTCTATCTGTTGATCACCATCTTCCCCATCTTTGTGTCGTTGATGATGGTCCATAGCTATTTCAGTTTCAGCGTCTATGTGCTTCCGTTTGCCTTTGTGCCGATCTTCGCGCGTGTGTTCATGGACTCCCGTACGGCGTTTATCACCCATGTGACGATGGTGCTCATCTGTGCTGCCGTGCTGAGAATGCAATATGAGTTCATCGTCATCCAGACGGTGGCTGGCTTGGTAGCCATCTATTCCCTGCGCGAGATGACCTCTCGTGCTCAGGTGTTCAAGACGGCCGTGCTGGTCTTCGGCTCCACCTGCCTCATCCACTTCGCCTTGCAGCTGATGCAGAGCGGTGCAGTCTTTGAGCCCGACACGCGCATGTACTACCACTTCTTCATCAATGGCGTGCTGCTCTTGTTGGCATACCCGCTGATGTATCTCGTGGAGAAACTCTTCGGCTTTACCTCTACTATCACGCTCATCGAGCTCAGCAACACCAACCGTGGCCTGCTGCGTATGCTTAGTGAGGTGGCGCCCGGCACGTTCCAGCATTCCATCATCGTCGGTAATCTCGCCTCAGAGATAGCCAACAAGATCGGAGCCAACAGCACACTCGTGCGTACCGGTGCCCTCTATCACGACATTGGTAAGATGGCCAATCCCGCTTTCTTCACCGAGAACCAGCAAGGTGGCGTCAATCCACATGACAACCTCACTGAGAAAGAGAGCGCCAAGATCATCATCGGGCATGTTACCAATGGCGTGAAACTTGCCGAGGAAGCCAACCTGCCGGTGTTTATCCGTGACTTCATCCTGACTCACCACGGTCGCGGTCTGACGAAGTATTTCTATATCAAGTACCAGAACGAGCATCCCGACGAGATTGTCGATAAGGAAGCTTTTACCTACCCCGGCCCCAATCCCTATACCCGTGAGCAAGCTATTTTGATGATGGCAGACGCTTGCGAGGCTGCCTCGCACTCGCTTAAGGAGTATACGGAAGAGAACATCAGTGAGTTGGTCAACAAAATGGTGGACGGACAGGTGGCTGCTGGCTTCTTCAAGGAGTGCCGTATCACGTTCTACGACATCGCCATTGCCAAGCAGGTGCTCATCGACCGCCTGAAAGCTATTTATCACACTCGTATTCAATATCCCAAGCTCAAGGAAGAGAAGTAAGCGCTTCTTTGAGTTCGCTCATGCTAAAAACACTTTTCCGACGATCATTGTAGACCGCCGTAAGGTTTTGTATAGCCCGTCCGTAAGGCCCATATATATATATATATATATGGTGAAATTGTTGTAAGACGATGTTTGTTGTTAAAGAAATATAATACTAACCGAAATATAAACAAGTTTTATAGAACTATTGAACAATAATGCTACCTTTGCAGTCGAATTACAAAACAACTTTTAAATGAAGTCTAAAATGATTCTTGCGGCTGCTTTTGCCGCAATCTCCCAGTTGGCTTTCGCTGGTGGTATTCTGACCAACACCAATCAAAACATTGCTTATAACCGAATGATGAGCCGTGAGGCCGCTATAGGCATTGATGGTGCGTATTACAACCCAGCCGGTGTGGCTTTCCTTTCACCGGGACATCATTTCTCGTTCAACTGGCAGACGGCCGTACAGCGTCGTACCATTGAGAACGATTATCCGTTGTTTGGCAACAACACTGCTGACAACAGCACGCACCGCAAGTTCCGGGGCAAGGCCTTTGCGCCCGTTCTTCCCTCCGTGCAGTATGCCTACAACTGGCGTAACTTCTCATTTCAGACCAATGCGGGACTGATCGGCGGTGGTGGCAAGTGCACTTTCGACGATGGTCTGGGCTCGTTTGAGAAGATTGTCGGTGAGACGGCCTTGGGAGCTGTCGGTCTGGCAGGCGCCGTGGATCAGGCTTTGGGTCAGCAGATGTTCTCTTCGCCTCAGATGTTTGGTACTGAGGGCAAGTACAGTTTCAACAGCTACATGCGTGGCAACTCCTATTACTATGGTTTCTCCGTGGGTGCCGCTTACCGCCTGCATCCCAATATGAGTATTTTCGCCGGCGTGCGTGCCGTGTATGCCACGGGCAGCTACTACGGTTATATGCGTGACATCAAGGTGGGCAACATGCCGCTCTATAAAGTTCTCGATCCGTCGAAGACCAATTCCGGGGACATCGAGTTGAACTGCGACCAAAAGGGTCTTGGCTTCACCCCGATCATTAGTGTGGACTATTGTCTCGGCCGCTGGAACTTTGCGGCCAAGTATGAGTTCAAGACACGTATGCGACTGAAGAACGAGAGCGTCAACCAGGCACCGTCTATCGGTAATCTTCAGGACAACCTCAGTACGGCCGTGGCACAGAGCATGGCTGCCCAGGCTATAAAGCAGGGCATGACGCAGACCGAGGCGATGGCCTACGGACTGGAGTATGCCAAGACCAAACTCAGCGATCCGCGCGTCATTGGTGCTATGGGTATGATCAAACAGCAGTTCGACAGCAAGATGGCGGAGGCTACTGGCGAGTATGCCGATGGCAAGAAGGTACCGGCAGATATTCCTGCTCTGCTCTCAGTGGGTGTGAGCTATAATCCTGTGGATCCCTTGCGCGTGAATGTCGGCTTCCACTATTTCTATGACAAGCAGGCTTCTGCCTACAAACATCGTGAGGAGAAACTCAAGCGTGGAACCATGGAGTGGACGGCTGGTGCCGAGTTTGACGCCAGCCAGCGCATCACCGTGTCGGCCGGTTGGCAGAACACCAACTACGGAATGAGCGAGGCATATATGAACGACAAGAGTTTCGTGGTCAGCTCCAACAGCGTAGGCTGTGGTGCCCGCTTCCATATTACCAAGCGCATGGACATGAACGTGGCTTATTTCCACACGTTCTATCAGCACAAGAAGACCACCGAGGACGTGGCGCTGTCGTCAACGCAGACGGTCACCTACAAGAGTGACTACACCCGTGCCAACAACGTGTTCGGCGTTGGCGTAGACTTCAACTTCTAAAAGGGAATACTACTTCTTTTTCGAGTGGGCGCTACATGGGGTCTACATCGAAATAGATTTGCAAGGCCTTGTAGCCTTTCTGGTTCAGCAATTGCTGTCGGAGGGCTATAAGGCTTTGCTGCGTTTGTGCCCTGGCAATGCCGTTCTCAAGTTTCAGCACGATCTTACGGATGCAGAGGCTTTGGATACGTGCCACGCCCGGCCTGTCGGGACCAAGCACACGGTCGCCGAAGCGTTGGCGCAACTGAGCACCTAATTGCTGAGAGGCAGCCTCGGCAATGCCCTCCTGCTTGTGCTTGAGGTATATATAAATAAGGTGGTAGAACGGTGGATAGTGGAACAGATGACGCTCAGCGAGCAGGTCGTGGTAGAAAGCCTGGTAGTCGTTACTCACCACCTGCTGCACCACGGGCAGCTGCGGGTTACGTGTTTGCAGGATGACAAGTCCGCGCTTGCCCTTGCGCCCGGCGCGCCCACTGACCTGACTCATCATCATGAATGCATACTCGTAGGCACGAAAGTCGGGATAGTTGAGCATGGAGTCAGCGTCGAGGATGCCCACCACGGCCACGCGGTCGAAGTCGAGTCCTTTGCTGATCATCTGTGTGCCGATGAGCAAATTGGTCTTGCCTGCGCCGAAGTCGTGGATGATACGCTCGTAGGCTCCTTTCGTGCGGGTGGTGTCGAGATCCATGCGTGCCACGCGTGCTTCGGGAAACACCTCTTTTATTTGGTCCTCGATCTTCTCCGTGCCATAGCCGCGGCCGCTGAGGTGAGGATTGCCGCAACTGGGGCAGACCATCGGCACGGGCTGGGTATAGCCGCAATAGTGGCAGGTGAGCATGTTGAGGCGCTTGTGATAGGTGAGGCTCACGTCGCAGTTCTTGCAGTGGGGCACCCAGCCGCAGACCTTGCACTCGATCATCGGCGCAAAGCCACGGCGGTTTTGGAAGAGGATAGCCTGCCTGCCCTGGCTCAGCGCCTCGCGTATGGCACAGAGCAACTGAGGCGAGAACGGACCGCTCATCATCTTGCGGTGACGCAGATCCTTGATGTCGACGACATGGATGTCGGGCAACTGTATACCCTGATAGCGCTGCATGAGCTGCACATATCCGTATTTTCCCGTCTTGGCGTTGTAGTAACTTTCCATGCATGGCGTGGCACTGCCTAAGAGTGTCTTGGCGCCGAGCATCTGTGCCATGACAATGGCCGCGCTGCGTGCGTGGTAGCGTGGTGCGGGGTCTTGCTGTTTGTAGCTGGTCTCGTGCTCCTCGTCGATGATCACCAGTCCCAGTCGCTGAAACGGCAGAAACACCGCGCTGCGTGCACCAAGGATGATGTTATAAGGCTTGTCGGAGAGTTGCTTCTGCCAAATCTCCACGCGCTCGGCGTCGCTGTATTTGCTGTGATAGATGCCCAACTCGCTGCCGAAGACACGTTGCAGCCGTTCGGTCATCTGCACGGTGAGCGCAATCTCGGGCAAGAGATAGAGCACTTGCTTGCCCGCGGCGATGGCCTTTTCAATGAGATGAATATAGATCTCAGTCTTGCCGCTGGAGGTTACGCCATGGAGCAGCACCACGTTTTTCTCCTTCCACTGTGCCTCTATGTCACTCATGGCCTTGGCCTGAGCGTCGTTGAGTGTCTTCATTTTGTCGGGATGAGGCTGTCCGGCATGGTTGAGACGTCCCACTTCACGGTCATAGGTTTCGAGGAAACCATGTACGACGAGCTGGCGCACGATGGCCGTGGAGCAGCTTGTGGCGTTCATGAGTTCCTCGCGCGTCAGTTCCTTGATCTCGCAGGGATTCTTGAAGTAGACATCCCAGTGGGAGAGTTGCAGAAAGGCGAGAAATGCCTTTTGCTGTTTAGGCATTCGTCGCAAAAGGTCAATGGCGATGTGCAGTGCTTGTTCGTTGCGGTACTTGGCGGCCAGTCTTACGCAGGTCTCCGTCTTCGGGCGGTAGCCTGTCTCTGCTTTCAGTCCGGCGGGCAGGGCGGCGTTCATCACTTCGCCCATGGTGCACATATAGTATGAGGCGATCCACTGCCACAGCCGGTATTGGTGGGGCAGGATGACCGGTGCAGGATCGAGCACGTCGAGCACTTCTTTGATCTTGCTGTCGTCGAGGGCGGGCTTTTCGTCGTGGACGCGTACGCAGAGAGCCGCCACTGTCTTGCTCTTGCCCCAGGGCACGAGCAGACGCATACCGGCTACGATGCCGTTGGCTTTCTTGTCGTCAACGGCATAACTGAATGTGCCCTCTAGAGGCAGCGGCAATATCACGTCTACGTATCTCATGAGAATATATACGTGAGCAAAGGTAGTAAATTAATTAATAGATACCAAATTTGCTATACGTAAATTGCCACGTTCTCTATCGGCTACTCTTTTCTTTCTTCTATCTTCACATCTAACGTCTGCTCGATGACGGTGATGATGCTGTTGAGATTGGCAGTGTCAAAGTCAGCGGTGAGGCGCTTGGACATGTTGTCAGCAGTGAGGCGCACATGATAGTAGGTGCTGAGCGTGTGGAGCACATCGGCGAGGGGTGTGTCTATGAAATGGAACTCATGAGTAGCCCAGGCAGCCGAGTTGGGGTCAGCTTTTCTGTCCAGTCGTGGCGAGCTTTCTCCGTCAGTGAGCATGGCCGACATGCCCGCCCTTAAGGCGACAGCCGTGCTGCCGGAACGTGTAGAACCAAAACTGGCAGCGCCTTCAAGGACTGTCAGGCGTGTACCCGCTGCCGACTCCTCCACTTGCAGATGCGTGCCGATGTCGCGGACGATGTAGTCGTTGTCAGCAATGGTAAAAGGATGACTGGCATCGTGATGGATGGTGAAGTAAGCCTTGCCCGTCATCTCCACTTCGCGGCAGTCGCCCTTGTAGGACAGCGTGGCGTGGGGAGCCAGCGTCACTATCGTGCCGTCGGGCAGACGGTAGACCTGCTGCGAGGCGTCGGCGGTGAGAGTTGTGGCTGTGGGACGCAGATACAGATAAGTGCCAATACCTAAAAGAATGAGTGCCGAGGCGGCGACGGAAGCCCAGCGCAGGTACAGACGCTTGGCTGTTCTTGGACGGATGCCCACGCGCGCCTGAATCTTGTTCAGGGCTTTCTGTGTGTCGATCCTGCCCTCTCTATAATAATGAAGAACGTAGCACATGTCTATTGAATGTTAAATGATGAATGATGTGTGTTGAGTGGGTTTTTACCTTCCTTTACTCCCAATCTCCTCATATCTTGCCCATTTGGTCTTTGTCTTTTGGTATCCCGCTGCCATGCCGATGCCGCCCTTGACATTGCCGTAGGAAGGAGCGATGTTAGACAGTCCGGCTTTGGCAAGGTCGTTGTTGTCGAGGCTGCCGATGGAGTGGATGAAATGATAGAATTCCGGCGTGATGTGGTAGAGAATGACACGATAGTAAGAACTGACCATTTGCGAGTACAAACTTCCATCTGGCAGATAGATTAATTCGTGCCCATACTCATACGCTACATTCAAGTGCAGCGTGTAAGTCTTGCCGTTGATGTCGTCGTCGGTGAAGAGGTAGAAATGCTCGTAGTCGTTGTTGTCGTAGCCGAAGTCATAGTCAATCTGTTTTATTCCATTGAGCAGCGGCTCGCTTTCGAGATAAATTTGCTGCACCGATTCTACGGTGTCCGTCTCGTCGATGTTGTCCGATGGAGCATTGCCTTCCCAGTTATTTTGGGTGTAGATGATATCGCCTTTGGGTATGATGGTTCCGCTCACCACCCTCACGGCATAGTAGTCCTTAGTGCTGGCATTGTCTGTGAAGGTGGCGGAGATCTGATAGAAGTCTTCAGCCTGCTCGTTATAGTTGGAGTAGAGATGCACCTTCTTGACACTTGGATTGTCGATGCTGATGGCATCGAGGATGGTTGTTGATGCCGAGACGGCGGACAGACCGTCGGCTTGTGCGGTGAGCTCTATGCGGTCTCCGACTTGTTGGTGTGCCACGGCCTTATACGATCCGTCGCCCATGTTGATGACTTCTGCCGTCTTTCCGTTGACCGAATAATTGATATGAGCATCGACGACGGGTGTGATACTACCTTTTGTATTGACCGGCAGGCTGCGCGTGAGCTCAATGACGGTGGTGTCGCCCACGGTGGGCATGCAGTAAAGAATGAGCTTAGGAGTGCTCTTCACCTTGTCGATGTCGAAGTCATCCTTGCAGGCCGTCAGGGAGATCACGGCGAGGAGAGCATATATAAATAAGGTGTAACAGTGTCGCATGGCATTAAAACTTATAAGTGTAACTGAATGATGGGATGATGGGGATGTAGCCTTTCGCTTTTGCTTTGAAGGTGCCGGCGTAGTCGTTGTACTTCACATTCACCCACATCGTGTTGAGATGGCAGTAAGCGTTATAGATGCTCCAGTTCCAGATGCGCTCATGTCCGTGCTTGGTGCGGTGGTGGATGTCCACGCCGATGTCGAGGCGGTGGTAGGCGGGTGCGCTCACGTTGTTGGGCCGTTCGAAAAGAAAGTCCTTCTCGCCGCCATTGCCGAGGTCGGGATAGTTGACATATTGCGTAGGCAGAGTGAGCCGGTTGCCGCTGTGATAGAGCCACTCGGCGTAAAGATTGGTGCCCTTACCGAAGCGGTAGCGCACCGAGGCGTTGATTTTATGGCGGTTGTCGAACTTGTCGTAGTACCAGTAAGGATAAAAATCATCGTATTTTCGCTTGTTCCATGACAGCGTGTAAGAGCCGTCAAGTTGCAGCCGATGGGTGGCATAGTGTGCGTCGAACTCCAGTCCATAGAAGCGCCCGCGGCCTTCCATCACCTTCGTGTCCCAGTTGTTGGCGGGTGGCTCCAGTCCTTGCCAGTTAGTATATTGCAGCAGATGCGACGACCACTTATAGTAGCCTTCCATTGAAAGCATCCAATGGCGGTTGGGCTGCAGATATACGCCGGCGGCCCATTGGTGGCTGTGCATAGGGTGGAGACGGCTTGTGGTGGGCACCCAGTAGTCACTGGGCAGGTCGATATACGCATTGGAGATCTTATGGACGAACTGCGTCATCGTGGTGTAGCTGGCCTTCAGCGACAGATACGGGTTAAGCTGGTATTTTACTGCGGTGCGCGGGTCGAGGTTGGTGAAGGACTTGCCTTGTACGTGAAAGAGCGCCATGTTCATGCCGGCGTTGAGGCTCCAGTGGTTGTCAATCGTTATCTCGTCTTCGGCATAGACGTTCCATTCCGTGGCGGCGAGATGGCTTCTTGAACTGATTTTCGTGGTGTCTCCCTCGCCATCGTTACTGACGATGTTGATTTGGTCGTTGCTCTGCGGACGGAAGTGGTGCAGGGTGAAGTCATGGCCAAAGCGGATGTGATGGTGTGGTGTGGGGCGGTAGTCGAAGGCCATGCGGTAGCCTACGTCGTTGATGGTGGAGTGGTATCCGTGCTCGGTATACTCGCGCTGGGTGATTTGCTTATCGCTCTCCCTCACTACCTGGTCGTCTTCCCATGACTTCAGCTTCGAGAGGCTGTAGGTATACACCCCTGTGATGTTGGCGAAGAACTTCGGCGAGAGGATGTACGTCCAGTCGAGGGCTACATTGAGGTTGCCCCAGTTGAAGTGATTCCTGCTCACGTCCTTGTCAGTGGCTTCGTACCTTGAAGTGAAGTCGAAAGTATATTCGTCGCGCGTAGAGAGCTTGTCTTGTCCCCAGTAGGCACTCAGCGACAGCCGTGAGCGGTCGTTGAAAAGATGTGTCACCTTGGTATTGAAGTCGTAAAAGAAATATTCGAGGTTGATCTTGTCGTCGTCCTCGCTGGCGTGGTGGTTGACATAGGAGAACACGGGTCGCGTGAGGAGGTCGAGCCATGAGCGTCGCAGGGCAATGTTGAAACTGGTCTTGCCCTTCTGTATCGGTCCCTCGAACTGCAGACCACCGTCGAGCAGGCCGAGGCGCACCGAGCCATGATAGTGCTGCATGTCGCCGTCGGTGGTGCGCACGTCGATGACACTGGAGAGGCGGCCGCCGTAGCGGGCGGGGAAGCCACTCTTGTAGAAGTCGACATTCTTCACGATGTCAGCATTGAACGAGGAGAAGAGTCCGAGCGAGTGGTTGATCTGGTAGAGTGGTGTGCCGTCGAGCAGGAAGAGGTTCTCGTCGTTGTTGCCGCCATGGACATAGAGTCCGCTGACGAGTTCCACGCCCTCAGCCACGCCACTGGTGCGCTGGAGCGTCTTCACCACGTCGGGCGAGGACAGCAGGGCGTAGCCCGTCTTAATGTCGGACTGCGAGATCGAGCGCTTGCCGGTTTGTGTGTTGAGCAGCGGTGAGTTGAGATCTCCCTCCACGACGACCTCCGGCAGTCGGTTGTCTTCCTTGAGAGCGACGTCTTGCCGGAGGTTGCTTTCGAGCTTGGCATTGATCTTTTGGTCAGCAAAGCCGAGGTAGCTGAACTTGATATGGTGCTCGCCCTCGGGTAGGGTGAGTGAGTAGAAGCCGTAGGCGTTGGTGGTGGTTCCCGTGCCGGTGGTCTCATCCCATACGGTGGCGTTGATAAGCGTCTCGCCACTGGTGTCGCGGACATAGCCGCTGAGCGTGTGCCGCCGTGGTGGCGCCGGTGTTGCCTTGTGCGGTTGTGGTTGGCTGTGTGGCGCGGCCTTTTCCTGTTTGGCTGCTTTCAGTATGATATATTTTCCATTGACCGAGTAGCTGATGCCACTGTCTTTGAAGAGCGTGCTCAAGGCTTTGGCGAGTGTCATGCCCTTGAGCGACGGCCCCTGATAGGTATTGCCTACGGGCAGCGAGGCGTCGTAGGTGAAGTTGACTTTCTGAGTATGGTGCAACCATTCCATCTGCTGCCGGATGGTCGTCGTGTGGTCTTTGCCCCAGACGGCCAGCGGCAACAAGATGAAGAGAATGGTCGTCGCAATGATCATTCTTGCGGTTTTCACGTTACAATATATATGTGGTTTACTGTTTTCTTAGGGGGTCTTGTCTCCCCTCTCTTAGAGGGCGGGAGGGGCTTCTCCTTATTAGAATGCTTTGCCGAAGCTCACGTATGGTGTGAGGAACACATCACCCTTGCTGTAGATGTCGCCGGACGCTGTCCAGCCGTTGGTGATGTTGACCATTGGTGTGACGCCACAGCGGAATTGGAAACCATGCGTACTGGTGTAGCGGTAGCCGACATTCATATAGAGGAAGTCTCGCACCTGCGTCTTGTTTTCGCCTTTGATGCTGATATCGCTCTCCTTGTCCATATAAGCGGCGGCAAGCTTGCTGCTGATGAGGCGCAGTTGGTTGCCCACTCCTAATTCCAGTCTCGACTTGCGCTTGCCGATCAGGTAGTTCACGCCCGTGGTCAGTCCGTAGTACATCGTGTGGGTGTGGATGCCCATCGTGTTGTCCCATCGTCCAGCCCATCCGAAACCAGCCTGATAACCCCAGTGGGAGTCCTTTTTCAGTTGTGCGTCCCAGTTGGCGCTGACACCCCAGCACGGGCCACCCACCTCGCCATAGATACTGTGCTGTGGCATGACAAAAGTGGAGTCGGCTGTTCTTGCCGTCATCGTCAGGCTACCCCCCATCAATAGCAGTGCAAGGATCAAGCCCTTGCTTTTCTTTGCATTCATATTTTCTCAGTTGTTGTTGTTTGTCGCTATGACGCAGAAAGTCGGGAATCCCCCCCATAGGAAAGAAGAAAAAATAGCGTATCTTTGCGGCGTGCACGTAAATGAACAGCTCAGGTACAATTTCGCCACCAGCACGGAGGGTCCTTATTATAGAATCAAGGTGTCCTACCGCGACGTGCGCGGGAATGTACGCTCACTAATTCTCCTTACTTACTATTTCATCTGTTCCAGCAGTCGGGCGAGGACTTCGAGGTCATGTGGGTCGGCATTGACGTCGAGTACCTTTCCGTTGCGGTCAATGAGTTTGTAGGTGGGGAAGTTGTGTACTTGGAGGAAATATAGAGCTGGCGTGCCAGATGGATGTCACGGGCAGTGGTTCGAATGTTATTGTCAGATTCAGCGTGTCTTCTGTCATCGTGTAAGGCTCGCCCAACTTGATGATAGTAGCATCCTTCACCTTGTATTCCTTGCCGTCGGTTTTCAATGCTGTTTCTATTCACACTTTTCTTAGCGAATATACCTCGAAGTGCTACACTTTTCTTAAGGAAAGGAGATAGTTGCTTACCAGCCACGCTTAAGTTGCGCTGCTTATATAATTGTGAAATGATTATAGAAAAGTATTGATAAAAGTGTGTACACTTGTGTTTTCATTCCAGAGTGGACGGCGAAGGCCTTTTTTAAGAAAAGGAGGCTGTAAACATGAAAATTCCACTTTTTTACTCACAAAGCAGTGGTT
Organism: Prevotella sp.; assembly: GCA_052355365.1. Lineage (GTDB taxonomy): Bacteria > Bacteroidota > Bacteroidia > Bacteroidales > Bacteroidaceae > Prevotella. The sequence continues at coordinate 15,858 of DAWDCC010000022.1, forward strand.
TCTTATGATGAAAAAGGTGGTTTTACACGGTCAGAAAGGTAGTTTGACCGTGTCAAAGTACCTTTTTGATGGAAAATTCTCTAGAGAATTTTTGGTCAGAAAGGCTTTCTGACAATAGTGTAAAAATGCTGATTTTAGTAAGTGTCTGTTTATTAGTGGTTTATAAAAATGCGTAAAAATCGCTTCTTTTCGGGAAAAGAGCCGTTCGTTGGCAAAGAAACGCAAAATAAGGGCCGTTTTTTGTCAGTATACTTAACAAAAGCGGAGATCAATAAACGATGAGTATTATCCTGTAGATGTCGGCGCGGTGGCCTCTGAGTGCTTTCACGGCGTTGGAGAGAAGATGCTCCACCGTTTTCTCGCTGATGCCCATCCTCTCGGCAGCCTCGCGGTAGGATAGTCCGTCGCGCTTGCAGAGCAGCAGGGCCTCGCGCTGGCGGTGGGGTAGGGAATCAATCGCTTTCCATAGGCGTGCTTCGAGAAAAGAGCGATCCTGCGCCTCTTCGTCGGTGATGGTGCCTTCCAAGTCCTGAGGCTCGATCTCGTGGCAGAGTGGATCGTTGCGGCGCAGCCGGTCGATACAAGCATTGCGCACAGCGGTATAGAGAAACGCCTTGTCATTGTTGGCCTCGTGTTGCCACAGCCGCACGAAGCAGTCCTGCACCACATCCTCGGCGGTGTCGACATCACCACAGAGATAGTGCATGGCATAGAGGCAGAGCGGACGGTAGTATTCTTGAAAAGCGGTTTCGATGGAAAGCATATATATATAAAACAAAAAGAAAGAAGAGCCCTCCTCTAACTCCCCCCGAGGGGGGAGGACCGCAAAACCCATACCTTGGATTTGCAGTTTCCGATCTCGGAACGGGGTTGGAGGAGGACTCGCTATTCCCCTCCCTTGGGAGGGGCTAGGGGAGGGCCGTTAGGTGGGCCCGGTCTTACCTTACTTCAGGTTCGGGTTCATCTTGCTCCACTCAGCGATAGGAGGAATGATGCCGAGGTCGATGACCTCCTGGCGCATGTTGCAGAGGTGCTCGTAGCTCTTCTGCAGGTCAGCCATCTCTTCCTTCGTACCTGTAGGAACAGTGTAGTGCACACCACTCTTGTCGATGGTAGTAGGCAGCGCCATCATCACGTCCTTGAAGCCCAGCTCAGGGATGTCGGCATAGCAGCCGGCAGGCAGAGTGAACTTCTCGCCGCCCATAGCAGCCTCGATCATCTTCACGGCGTTGTAGGCAGGGCTCTGGAAAGAGCTACGGCCACGCAGCTTGATGATGTTGGAACCACCCTGTACGGTAATGTGCTTGATCTCCTGCCAACGCTCGTCGCTGAGACCCATCTCTGCCAGCGGCTTACCGTCGACTTTCACCTGAGAAGCGAAGACAGCCATCTGCTCGCCGTGGCCACCATAAGTGTGAGCACCTGTCACCTTGTCCTGCTGAACACCGAACTCCAGTGCCAGCGCCTGCTGCAGACGAGTAGAGTCGAGAGCAGCTAAAGAGGTCAGCTGATTGGGTTTCAGACCAGAGTGGATCAGAGTGGTCAGTGCGGTCACGTCAGCGGGGTTGAAGATGACAACCACGTGCTCAACGTCCGGGCAGTACTTCTTGATGTTGTCACCGAAGTCAGCAGCGATCTTGCAGTTGCCCTTCAGCAGATCCTCACGTGTCATGCCTGCCTTACGGGGAGCACCACCAGAGGAAATGATGTATTTAGCGCCGGTGAAAGCCTTCTTGGCAGCCTCGGCAACCTTCTCGGGATTGCCCATATCCTCAACGGCAGGAGCACAGTAGGTGACGTTGGCACCTGGGAATGCGCACTGCTGAATCTCATCGAAGACACCATGAACACCCGGCTCATAGATATCATAGAGACATACGTTAGGAGTAAGGCCGAGCATCAGAACGCTCTGTACCATGTTGGAACCGATCATACCGCCTGCACCGACGATGACCAGCTTGTCATTTGTTAAATAGTTCATAACACTAATTATTTAGTTCAGAAATACTTTTCTGTGTTTTCCGACTGCAAGAAATGGGCACGGGGGCTTTCTTCCTTGCAGCCATGCAAAGTTACTAAAAAATCTATTCATTGAGTGATTTCTTTGCGCTTTTATTTGTTGTTTATTCTTAAAAGTATTATCTTTGTTACGTCTTTTGTTATGTCTGTTTGGCATTTCAGGGATTAGATCAAACCTTTAATCGTTATATGCTATGAAAGAAGTGATCAATCAACGGCTGCGCGACCTGCGCGAGGCGATGCGCCGTGAGCATCTCGATGCGTTTATCTTTCCAAGTACCGACCCTCACAACAGTGAGTATGTGCCCGACCGGTGGAAGGGCCGCGAGTGGGTGAGTGGCTTCAACGGCTCGGCGGGTACGGCTGTGGTCACGATGCATAGTGCCGCGCTGTGGACTGACAGCCGCTATTTTCTTGCGGCCGCTGACCAGCTGAGCGGTACCGAGTATCAGCTGATGAAACTCAAGGTGAAGGGTACGCCGACCATTGCGCAATGGCTTGGTCAGGAACTCCACGATGTCGACGGCGCTGTTGTCGGCATGAACGGTATGGTGAACAGCTGCAGCAGTGTCGAATCGATGATTGCAGACCTGCGCCAGGAAGGTGGTATCACCGTGCGCCACAACTTCGACCCGCTGTCCGTCGTCTGGCGTGACCGCCCGGCGATCCCCGACCATCGCGTGGAGATACAGCCACTGGAATATGCCGGAGTGCGCGCTGCCGATAAGCTCGCACGCATCCGCAAGGCCTTGCGCGCGCTTCATGCCGACGGCATGCTCGTCTCTGCGCTCGACGATGTGGCGTGGACGCTCAATCTTCGTGGCACTGACGTGCACTGCAATCCCGTCTTCGTGGCTTACCTGCTCATCGACACCACCCATGCCACCTTATATATAAATAAGGAGAAGGTCTCTGACGAGGTGCGGGACTATCTTGCTGGGGAGGGCGTCGGTGTGGCTCCTTATGCCGATGTGGCAAAGGACTTGAAGCGGTATCCTGAGTACAACATCCTTCTCGACCCCAACGAGACCTGCTACTCGCTTTATCGTGTGGCCAGCTGTCGTCCTGTGGTCAGCCATGTCTCGCCGGTGCCTGCCATGAAAGCGATCAAAAACGAGACCGAGATCGCGGGCTATCACCGTGCTATGCTGCGTGACGGCATCGCCTTGGTGAAGTTTCTCAGATGGTTGAAACCTGCTGTGGAAGCCGGTGATCAGACCGAGATGAGCATTGACCGCAAGCTCACCTCTCTGCGTGCCGAACAGCCACTCTTCCGCGACATCAGTTTTGATACCATAGCCGGATACGGTATCCATGGTGCCATTGTCCACTACGAAGCCACGCCGGAGACTGACATCCCGCTTGAGCCGCACGGCTTCCTGCTCCTCGACAGCGGCGCGCAGTACCAGGACGGAACTACCGACATCACGCGCACCATTCCGCTCGGACCGCTCACTGACGAGGAACGTCATATCTATACGCTTGTGCTCAAGGGACATATCCAACTCGAACTTTGTAAGTTCCCCGAGGGTGCCAGCGGTACGCAACTCGACATCCTGGCGCGCGAGGCTATGTGGCGCGAGGGACTGAACTATCTCCACGGTACCGGTCACGGCGTGGGCTCCTATCTTGACGTGCATGAGGGGCCTCACCAGATACGCATGGAGTATATGCCTTCTCCGCTTGTCGACGGTATGACTGTCACCGACGAGCCCGGCCTCTACCTCGCCGGGAAGTTCGGCGTGCGCATCGAGAATACGCTGCTCATCCGTCCTTACAAGACCACGGACTTCGGTACCTTCCTCCAGTTTGAGCCGCTCACCCTCTGTCCCATCGATACGGAGCCCATCCTCCTTGACGAACTTGCGCTCGAAGAGATCGCCTGGCTTAACAGCTACCACCATTATGTCTACGAGAAACTCGCTCCGCATCTCAACGAGGATGAGAAAGAGTGGCTGAAGGGGAAGACAAAGGAAATATAGAAGGACAAGCCCGAAAGGCCCTCCGGCCCTTCCCTAACCCTCCCCAAGGGGAGGGAATGAGCTCGCCCTATGCACAGGATCATGTGATCATAAGACGATGTGCTTAGGGTGAGCTTATTGTTTTCAAGAGTTTGAGACTTGAAGAAAGTGTAGTGCTTGGAAGGAACAGAATTTGATTCGCTATGATCAGGAGGAGTACACCTATTATATATAGATGCTGTTGAAAGGAACGCGAATATGTCTTTTATGTCTTTCTGTCTCAGTAAAAAGATCTTCTGTCTTAATAAAAAGATCTTTTGTCTTGTCTGTCCCTTCTGTCAAGCAATACAACTTGCAGAAAATTAGTTAATTATTTGCGTATTTGGAAAAATAGATGTAATTTTGCATCCGCAAATTGTGGTACCATGTATTGATGGCGCCCATTTGCGTATGTTTCACATTTAAAATTATAAAACCAAAACAAAATGATTATTGTACCAGTAAAGGATGGCGAGAACATCGAAAGAGCTCTCAAGAAGTTCAAGAGAAAGTTTGAAAAGACAGGTGTGGTGAAAGAGCTTCGCGCTCGTCAGCAGTTTGACAAGCCCTCTGTCAAGAAACGTCTCAAGATGGAGCACGCTATCTACGTACAGAAGCTTCGTCAGGAAGAGGAGTAAAAAATAACTCCAAGAGTAAAAAATACTCAAAAAGTTTGGTAGTTTGAATTTTTCTTCGTACATTCGTTGCTGAAAACGCAAGTGTAGCGCTTGGAGGCTATAATGATGGAGATAAAAGACCGGTTCCTGGACTATCTCAAGTACGAGCTCAACCGCTCGCCGTTGACGGTGGCCAGCTATTCCGAGGACTTCAAAAAGTTCGAGGAATACTTTCAGGCATTGGACGGCCAGCCGACATGGGAAGCCATAGACGGTGACATCATCCGTAACTGGATGGAGCAGATGGTCGATGGGGGCAATAGCACAACAACCGTTGCCCGGCGATTGTCCGCACTCAAGTCATTGTATAAGTTTGCCTTATCGCGTCATTTGGTCGATAAAGACCCGACGGTCAGTATTCGTGCGCCGAAGCTGAAGAAGCCTTTGCCCAGCTTCCTACAGGAAGAGCAGATGGACAGACTTTTGGACAGCGATCTTTGGGGAAACGATTATAAGAGTACGTGCGCACGTACGATTATTATGACTTTCTATGAAACAGGGATACGGCGTGCAGAGCTGATAGGACTGCGTGATGCGGATGTGGACTTTGGCAACCGGCAACTCAAGGTGACCGGTAAAGGCAATAAGCAGCGTATCATACCTTTTGGTGAGGAACTCGCGGACGCCTTGCGGCATTATATGTCGGCGAGAGACGAAGTGGTTCCTAAGCAGGAGGAAACTTTCTTCCTGTCAGAGAAAGGATGTCGGTTGGGTGAAGGCCAGGTTGAAACGATGGTGAAGCGCCGTCTGCGACTGGTCAGCTCCATGAAGAAGCTTTCGCCGCACGTCTTGCGCCACACTTTTGCCACAGCCATGCTCAATCACGGTGCCGGCATAGAAAGTGTGAGGCGGTTGTTGGGACATGCGTCTGCCTCCACTACGGAGATCTATACGCATACGACGTTCGAGCAACTCAAGCGAGTGTATCAAGATGCCCATCCACGGGCGTGAGTTTAACCTTTAACAAAAAACGGAGGTAACTATGGAAGTAAAGATTCAGTCGATTCACTTCGACGCTACCGAGAAACTGCAGGCGTTCATCGAGAAGAAGACCGCCAAGTTGGAAAAATCATTCGAAGACATTCAGAAAGTAGAGGTGCAATTAAAAGTTGTCAAGCCCGCTACCGCTCTCAATAAGGAAACCAGTATCACGGTGACCGTGCCTGGTGGAAGTCCGCTTTACGTGGCCAAGACATGCGACACATTTGAGGAGGGAGTAGACCAGTGTGTAGACTCTTTGCGGGTGCAACTGGAGAAATTCAAGGAAAAAATACGCAAGCATTGAAAAATTTCTCCGAAAAGTTTTGGAGATTGAAAAATAAGTAGTATCTTTGCAGCCGTTTTACAACGAGTCCTTAGAAAGTCGTGCAAGGCGGCTGCAGGATATGCCTCTTTAGCTCAGTTGGCCAGAGCACGTGATTTGTAATCTCGGGGTCGTTGGTTCGAATCCGACAAGAGGCTCCTCTTAATGAGGATAGAGATCTTTTTAACATTGATTGGGTGGTTACCAGAGTGGCCAAATGGGGCAGACTGTAAATCTGCTGGCTCTTGCCTTCGGTGGTTCGAATCCATCACCACCCACAATGCGTAAGCATGGGACACGCTCCTCTTTGGAGCGTAATGCGGAAATAGCTCAGTTGATAGAGCACTAGCCTTCCAAGCTGGGGGTCGCGGGTTTGAGCCCCGTTTTCCGCTCTCTTTTTGCTGTAATAGCTCAGTGGTAGAGCACTTCCTTGGTAAGGAAGAGGTCCTGAGTTCAACTCTCAGTTACAGCTCCACTTTGATGCCTAAACGAAGTCTAACTAAATATCAGTGTGACAAGTCAAGGTTGTCAAGAGAATCATCTATTTGATTATTTAATTAATACAATAAAAAAGTAAAGCTATGGCTAAAGAGGTTTATGTGCGTACTAAACCGCATGTTAACATTGGTACAATTGGTCACGTTGACCACGGTAAGACTACTCTGACCGCAGCTATCTCTAAGGTGCTGCATGAGCGTCTGGGTACAGGTGAGGATGTGAAGTCCTTCGATCAGATCGACAACGCTCCTGAGGAGAAAGAGCGTGGTATCACCATTAACACCGCCCACATTGAGTATGAGACTGAAAAGCGTCACTACGCTCACGTGGACTGCCCGGGACACGCCGACTATGTGAAGAACATGGTAACTGGTGCTGCTCAGATGGATGGTGCTATCCTCGTGGTTGCCGCTACCGATGGTCCTATGCCTCAGACACGTGAGCACGTGTTGCTCGCTCGTCAGGTAAACGTGCCTCGTTTGGTTGTTTTCCTCAACAAGTGCGACGATCCTGAAGTTGACGAGGAGATGATTGACCTCGTGAAGATGGATGTTCAGGATCTTCTGACTTCTTATGGTTATGAAGAGGATACTCCTATCGTCTGTGGTTCTGCTCTGGGTGCACTGAATGGTGTTGCTAAGTGGGAAGACAAGATCATGGAGTTGATGGACACTGTTGACAACTGGATTCAGGAGCCTGTCCGTGAGGTTGATAAGCCTTTCTTGATGCCTGTTGAGGATGTCTTCTCTATCACTGGTCGTGGTACTGTTGCTACGGGTCGTATCGAGACTGGTAAATGCAAGGTCGGTGATGAGGTTCAGCTGCTCGGTCTTGGTGAGGACAAGAAGTCTGTCATCACTGGTGTCGAGATGTTCCGTAAGACTCTGGATGAGGGTGAGGCTGGTGACAACGTCGGTCTGCTCCTCCGTGGTATCGACAAGGACGAGGTGAAGCGTGGTATGGTTGTCGTGCACCCGGGTGCTATCACTCCGCATGATCACTTCAAGGCTTCTATCTATGTGCTGAAGAAGGAAGAGGGTGGCCGTCACACTCCGTTTGGCAATCGCTATCGTCCTCAGTTCTACCTCCGCACAATGGACTGCACCGGTGAGATCACTCTCCCTGAAGGTGTAGACATGGTGATGCCTGGTGACAACGTTGAGATCGAGGTTCGCCTGATCTACAAGGTTGCTCTGAATGAGGGTCTCCGTTTCGCTATCCGCGAGGGTGGTCGTACGGTAGGTTCTGGCCAGATCACACAGATTCTGCCTGACGTAGCAGAGGAGGGATAATCACGATTATCTGATTCCAAGATATGCAAGTCTCCGCGTCTGCGGACGCGGAGGCTTTCTTACGGGTTTAGCTCAGTTGGTAGAGCACTGGTCTCCAAAACCAGGTGTCGAGAGTTCGAGTCTTTCAACCCGTGCTAAATAGAAGATAATATGTTTAAAAAGATAGTGAATTATTGCAAGGCTTGTTATGACGAGCTTGCACATAAGACCACTTGGCCAACACATAAAGAGTTGACTCACAGTGCAGTGATTGTATTATCTGCTTCCCTTATCATTGCACTGATCGTCTTCGCTATGGACTTGGTGTTCAAGAACCTGATGGGTATTGTATATCCAGGCTAATCATTAAGGCAATGGCAAATACTAAGAATTGGTATGTTTTGCGTGCTTCCAGCGGTAAAGAGGCAAAACTGAAAGAGTACATCGAAGCTGAGCTGCGTCATAACCAGCGTTTGGCTGATCATGTCTATCAGGTGCTGATTCCTATGGAGAAACACGCGAGCATTAAAGATGGTAAGCGTGTGGAGAAAGAGAAGATCGCTCTCCCCGGTTATGTGTTTGTACAGGCTGATATGATTGGTGATGTTCCAGTTGACTTAAGAAACATGCCTAATTGTTTGGGTATTCTCGGCGGTTTGGATCATCCGGCTCCGGTTCCTGAGTCTCAGATTAATCGTATGATTGGACAAGCTGAGGAAACACAGATCGACAACGATGTGGACGTTCCTTATCTGCTTGATGAGACTGTGAAAGTCACCGACGGTCCTTTTGCTGGTTTTGAAGGTGTGATCGAAGAGATCAACACAGAGAAGCGCAAGCTGAAGGTGATGGTCAAGATCTTTGGGCGTAAGACACCCTTGGAGCTTGGTTTTATGCAAGTTGAAAAGGTTGCTGAGTAGTTGTTACGGGCTATGCGCGCCTTATACGTTACATTTATTTTAATTTCAATTAGAAATGGCTAAAGAAGTTGCTGGATTAATCAAGTTACAGATTAAAGGTGGCGCTGCAAACCCCTCCCCTCCAGTAGGACCGGCTTTGGGTTCTAAGGGTATTAACATCATGGGCTTCTGCAAGGAGTTCAATGCACGTACTCAGGATAAGGCTGGTAAGGTTCTGCCTGTCGTCATCACTTACTACACAGATAAGTCGTTCAGCTTCGTCATCAAGACTCCTCCTGCTGCTGTCCAGCTCAAGGAAGCTGCTAAGGTGAAGTCTGGTTCCGGCCAGCCTAACCGTAAAAAAGTGGCTAGCGTGACTTGGGATCAGGTAAAAGCGATCGCTGAGGACAAGATGGCTGACTTGAACTGCTTTACTGTCGAGAGTGCCATGAGACTGATTGCAGGTACTGCACGCAGCATGGGCATCACTGTTAAAGGTGACTTCCCTGGTAAATAATTAAACTTCAATTAAGCAAGTAAAATGAGTAAACTGACAAAAAATCAGAAATCAGTAGCTGAGAAGGTTGAAGCAGGGAAGGCATACACATTGAAAGAGGCTGCAGAGCTCGTAAAGAAGATTACGACAACAAAGTTTGATGCTTCTGTAGATGTGGATGTTCGCTTGGGCGTTGATCCCCGCAAGGCTAACCAGATGGTTCGCGGCGTGGTGTCTCTGCCTAACGGAACTGGTAAGACAGTTCGCGTGCTTGCTCTGTGTACACCAGATCAGGAAGAGGCTGCTAAGGCAGCTGGTGCTGACTATGCTGGTCTCGATGAGTATATTGAGAAGATCAAAGGTGGCTGGACTGATGTCGATGTCATCATCACTATGCCTTCTTGCATGGGTAAGGTTGGTCCTCTGGGCCGTTTCCTCGGTCCCCGTGGTTTGATGCCTAACCCGAAGAGTGGTACTGTGACAATGGATGTCGCTAAGGCTGTTAAGGAAGTTAAGCAAGGTAAGATCGACTTCAAGGTTGATAAGGCTGGTATCATTCATACTTCTATCGGCAAGATCTCTATGTCTTCTGATCAGATCTATGGTAATGCCAAAGAATTCATCAATACTGTTGTACGTTTGAAGCCTGCTGCCGCTAAAGGTACATACCTCAAGAGTATCTTTATTTCAAGCACAATGAGTAAGGGTATCAAGATTGATCCTAAATCAGTTGAATCACTCTAAAAGTTTGGTAAAATGAAGAAAGAAGTAAAAGATACTATCATTGTTGACCTTGGCGAGAAGCTGAAGGAATACCCTCATTTCTATCTGGTGGATGTCACCGGTATGAATGCTGAGACTACATCCTCTCTTCGTCGCAAGTGTTTCAAGCAGGAGATTAAGATGGTCGTGGTGAAGAATAAGCTTCTTCACAAGGCTTTCGAGGCTGCTGACATCGACTATTCTGAGCTTTATGGTACTTTGAAGGGTAACACTGCTGTGCTGTTCACACACACTGCTAATGTTCCTGCAAAGTTGCTTAAGGATAAAGACATTGCCAAGGCTGGCGTTCCTTCTTTGAAGGCTGCCTATGCTGAGGAGGGTTTCTATGTTGGTGCAGACAAGCTCGATGAGCTGGCTTCCATCAAGAGCAAGAACGAGGTTATTGCAGACATCGTTGCTCTGTTGCAGAGCCCCGCAAAGAACGTGGTTTCTGCTCTTCAGTCAGGCGCAAGCACTATCCATGGTGTGCTGAAGACTTTAGGCGAGCGTCCTGAGTAATCAATTAAGTCACTACATTTTTAAGAATAAAATTTAAATAAATACTAAAATGGCAGACGTTAAAGCTATTGCAGAAGAATTAGTAAATCTTACTGTTAAAGAGGTAAATGAATTGGCAACAGTCCTGAAGGACGAGTATGGTATCGAGCCCGCTGCTGCAGCTGTTGCAGTTGCTGGTCCTGCTGCTGGCGCAGCTCCTGCAGCTGAGGAGAAGAGCTCTTTCGATGTTGTGCTGACTGATGTCGGCGCTACTAAGCTCCAGGTTGTTAAGGCCGTTAAGGAGGCTTGTGGCCTCGGTCTGAAGGACGCTAAGACTCTCGTTGAGTCTGTTCCTGCTACTCTGAAGGAAGGCCTGTCTAAGGACGAGGCTGAGAACCTGAAGAAGGCTATCGAGGAAGCTGGCGCTAAGGTTGAGCTGAAGTAATTTAGTCTCTTTTAGTCGTTAGGTCGCTTCAATAAGCGACATGATGACAGTAACATACTTAAGGGTTAGGATTTGCCCAGTCGGTGAGTCCTAGCCTTTTTGTGTCTTTGTCCCCGTTGGTCATTGCTTCCGATTATTGCTTTCGATCATCTCTTTTTTCTCTTCTTTCAGCTTCGGCTAAGACTGGTATTAGACTACAATTGATTTCTTATGTCAAACGTTATTGATAACAGAGTAAATTTTGCCAGCGTCCAGAATCCTTATCCTTTTCCGGATTTCCTCGACGTGCAATTGAAATCCTTCCGTGATTTCCTCCAACTTGACACTCCACCAGAGGAGCGCAAGAACGATGGCCTGTATAAGGTGTTCGCAGAGAACTTCCCGATCACCGATACTCGCAACAATTTCGTGCTTGAGTTCCTCGATTATTATATCGATCCGCCCCGCTATACCATTGATGAATGTTTGGAGCGCGGTCTGACCTATAGTGTGCCTTTGAAGGCTAAGATGAAACTGTATTGTACCGATCCCGACCATGAGGATTTCGGTACGTTCATCCAGGATGTCTTCTTGGGTACCATTCCTTATATGACAGACAATGGTACCTTTGTGATCAATGGTGCAGAGCGTGTCGTCGTGGCACAGCTTCACCGTTCACCGGGCGTATTCTTCGGCCAGGGCGTGCATGCTAACGGTACCGTGCTCTATAGCGCACGTGTCATTCCTTTCAAGGGCTCTTGGATAGAGTTCGCTACTGACATCAACAATGTCATGTACGCTTATATCGACCGTAAGAAGAAGTTGCCGGTGACAACCCTCCTGCGTGCCATTGGTTACGAAAGCGATAAAGACATTCTTCAGATCTTCGACCTTGCTGAGGAGGTGAAGGTTTCTCCGAAAAACAAGTCTGTGCTGATCGGACGTAAGCTTGCTGCCCGTGTACTGAGAACATGGACAGAGGACTTCGTAGATGAGGATACCGGTGAGGTCGTTACCGCTGAGCGCAACGAGATGGTGCTTGAGCGTGAGACTGAGATCACAGAAGATAATTTCGATACGATCGTAGATAGTGGCGTCTCTACTGTTCTTGTACATAAGAACAATGAGGCTGCTTCAAAGTACGATATCATCTTCAAGACTTTGGAGAAAGACCAGAGCAACTCTGAGATTGAGGCTGTCCGCTACATCTACAAGCAGCTCCGTAATGCTGACCCTGCTGATGATGCAAGTGCACGTGAGGTCTTCCAGAACCTGTTCTTCTCTGACAAGCGTTACGACTTGGGTGATGTCGGCCGTTATCGTATCAATAAGAAGCTGAATCTTGATATTGATCCTGATGTGCGTGTGCTCACCAAGGAAGACATCATCGAGATTATCAAATATCTGATCAAACTGGTCAACTCCAATGCTACAGTTGACGATATTGACCACTTGAGCAACCGTCGTGTCCGCACGGTAGGTGAGCAGCTGGCCAACCAGTTCTCTATCGGCCTGGCCCGTATGAGCCGTACCATCCGTGAGCGCATGAACGTACGTGACAACGAGGTGTTTACGCCGACTGACTTGATCAATGCCAAGACTATTTCCAGTGTCATCAACTCGTTCTTCGGTACCAACCCGTTGAGCCAGTTCATGGATCAAACCAACCCGTTGGCCGAGGTCACTAATAAGCGCCGTCTCTCTGCTTTAGGTCCTGGTGGTCTGTCTCGTGAGCGTGCAGGTTTCGAGGTTCGTGACGTGCACTATACTCACTATGGTCGTCTTTGCCCTATTGAGTCACCTGAGGGTCCTAACATCGGTCTGATCTCCTCTCTTTGCGTCTATGCTACAATCAATGAGCTTGGTTTCATCGAAACTCCTTATCGTGTAGTGAAAAACGGCAAGGTAGACTTGGAGAACAAGGATGTAGAGTATCTTACTGCTGAGGAAGAGGACGGACAGCTCATCGCCCAGGGTAATGCTCCTTTGAAAGAGGATGGCTCTTTCAAACGTGACTTCGTTCACTGTCGTCTTGCTGCCGATTTCCCAGTTGTGGATCCGGGGGAGGTGAGCCTGATGGATGTGTCACCGCAGCAGATAGCTTCTGTGAGTGCCTGCTTGATTCCGTTCTTGGAGCATGATGACGGTCACCGCGCTCTGATGGGATGTAACATGATGCGTCAGGCAGTGCCTTTACTCCACAACGATGCGCCTATCGTAGGTACCGGTTTGGAGAAGCAGGTCTGCGAGGACAGCCGTACGATGATCACAGCCGAAGGGGAAGGCGTCGTTGAGTACGTTGACGCTACTACCATTCGTATTCTCTATGACCGTACGGAAGACGAGGAGTTTGTCAGCTTTGAGCCGGCACTCAAGGAATATCGTATTCCTAAGTTCCGTCGTACCAACCAGAATATGACCATCGACCTGCGTCCTATCTGCAACAAAGGTCAGCGTGTGAAGAAGGGCGACATCCTGACAGAGGGCTATGCCACAGAAAATGGCGAGCTGGCTCTGGGTCGTAACCTTTTGGTAGCCTATATGCCTTGGAAGGGCTACAACTACGAGGATGCTGTCGTCATCTCTGAGCGTATGGTTCGCGATGACGTGCTGACATCCGTCCATGTTGATGAGTATTCTCTCGACGTGCGTGAGACCAAGCGCGGCATTGAGGTGTTCACCAGCGATATTCCAAACGTCAGTGAGGAAGCTACCAAGGACCTCGACGACAATGGTATCATCCGTGTCGGTGCACGCGTAGAGCCGGGGGACATCATGATCGGTAAGATCTCGCCAAAGGGTGAGAGTGATCCTTCACCTGAAGAGAAGTTGCTCCGTGCTATCTTCGGTGACAAGGCCGGTGACGTGAAAGATTCTTCGCTCAAGGCGAATCCTTCTTTGAGCGGGGTCGTGATCGACAAAAAACTCTTCCAACGCGCAGAGAAGACTCGCGAGTCGAAGAAACAAGATAAGGTCAAACTTCAGAAAATCGATGAGGAGTATGAGGCAAAGAGCGATGAGCTGAAGAACATGCTCGTTGACAAGCTGATGACCCTCACTGACGGCAAGGTCTGCCAGGGTGTGAAAGACTATACTGAGGCAGAGGTGCTCACCAAGGGCAGCAAGTTCACGGTGCCTGCTCTGAAGAACCTCGAGTATGACGGCATCCAGAGCAATGGCTGGACCGACGATGAGCACATCAACGGACTCATCCAGAAGCTGATCATGAACTTCATCCGCAAGGACAAGCAGCTCGCCGCTGAGCAGAACCGCCACAAGTTTGCCATAACGATTGGTGATGAGCTGCCCTCCGGCATCTTGAAGATGGCTAAGGTCTATATCGCAAAGAAGCGTAAGATCCAGGTCGGTGATAAGCTTGCCGGTCGTCATGGTAACAAGGGTATTGTTTCTAAGATCGTACGTCAGGAGGATATGCCGTTCTTGGCTGATGGTCGTCCGGTCGACTTGGTGCTGAACCCGATGGGTGTGCCTTCGCGTATGAACTTGGGACAGATCTTCGAGGCCATCCTCGGTGCTGCCGGTAAGAGACTCGGCGTGAAGTTTGCAACTCCAATCTTCGACGGAGCAAAGCTTGACGACCTGCGTGAGTGGACCGAAAAGGCCGGTTTGCCTAACCTCTGCTCTACTACGGTTTACGATGGTGAGACCGGTGAGCCCTTCGACCAGAAGGCTACCGTGGGTATCACTTACTTCTTGAAGCTCGGTCACATGGTTGAGGATAAGATGCACGCCCGTTCTATCGGTCCATACTCTCTCATCACTCAGCAGCCACTTGGTGGTAAGGCACAGTTCGGTGGACAGCGTTTCGGAGAGATGGAGGTCTGGGCTCTTGAGGGCTTCGGTGCCAGCCATGTCCTGCAAGAGATGCTGACCATTAAGAGTGATGATGTCACCGGTCGTTCTAAGGCTTACGAGGCTATTGTCAAGGGCGACCCAATGCCGACACCGGGGATCCCCGAGTCGCTCAATGTGTTGCTGCATGAGCTTCGCGGTCTGGGACTGAACATTAAGTTGGATTAAGTTTGGAATATTGAAAAGTTAGAAGTATGGCTTTCAGAAAAGATACAAAGGTAAAGAATAATTTTACCAAGATTACCATTAGCCTGGCCTCTCCTGAGACAATTAAGGAGAACTCCTATGGTGAGGTGACCAAGCCCGAGACCATCAACTACCGTACCTACAAGCCTGAGCGCGATGGCTTGTTCTGCGAGAGAATCTTCGGTCCGACAAAAGACTATGAGTGCGCCTGCGGTAAGTATAAGCGCATCCGCTATAAAGGCATCGTCTGTGACCGTTGTGGTGTTGAAGTCACTGAGAAGAAGGTACGTCGTGAGCGTGCCGGACATATTGAGCTCGTTGTTCCTGTAGCTCATATTTGGTACTTCCGCTCTCTGCCAAACAAGATCGGCTACCTGCTCGGACTGCCTACCAAGAAGCTCGACCAGGTGATCTACTACGAGAAGTATATCGTCATTCAGCCCGGTATCCTCGAAGGACAGAAGGATGCTGAGGGCGTGGATGATCTCAATGGTTCTCATAAGCTCGACTTGCTGTCAGAGGAAGAGTATCTTGACATCATCGACAACAAGATCCCTGAGAACAACGATATGCTTGACGATGCTGATCCTACGAAGTTCATCGCTAAGATGGGTGCTGAGGCTATCCTCGACTTGCTCAAGCAGATCGATCTTGACAAGCTCAGCTATGAGTTGCGTGACCGCGCCAACAGCGACTCCAGCCAGATGCGCAAGACTGAGGCCTTGAAGCGTCTGCAGGTCGTAGAGTCTTTCCGTAGCTCCAAGGATGTCAACAAACCTGAGTGGATGATCATGAAGATCATTCCGGTCATCCCGCCAGAGTTGCGTCCGTTGGTACCGTTGGATGGTGGCCGTTTTGCCACTTCCGACCTCAACGACCTCTACCGTCGTGTCATCATTCGTAACAACCGTCTGAAACGACTCATCGAGATCAAGGCTCCTGAGGTGATTCTCCGCAACGAGAAACGTATGCTTCAGGAGGCTGTCGACTCTCTCTTCGACAACAGTCGTAAGGCCAGTGCCGTGAAGAGCGAGAGCAACCGTCCGTTGAAGTCTCTCTCTGACTCTCTGAAAGGTAAGCAGGGCCGCTTCCGTCAGAACTTGCTCGGTAAGCGTGTTGACTACTCTGCCCGTTCTGTGATCGTCGTCGGTCCTGAATTGAAGATGGGTGAATGCGGTCTGCCTAAGTTGATGGCTGCCGAGCTCTATAAGCCGTTTATCATCCGCAAGCTGATTGAGCGCGGCATCGTGAAGACGGTCAAGAGCGCCAAGAAGATCGTTGACCGTCGCGAGCCGGTGATCTGGGATATTCTTGAGAACGTGATGAAGGGTCACCCTGTGCTCCTCAACCGTGCTCCTACGCTTCACCGTCTGTCTGTGATGGCATTCCAGCCAAAGATGATCGAAGGAAAGGCTATCCAGCTCCACCCGTTGGCTTGTACACCGTTCAATGCTGACTTCGATGGTGACCAGATGGCAGTACACTTGCCGTTGAGCAATGAGGCTGTGCTGGAAGCTCAGATCCTGATGCTCCAGAGTCACAACATCCTCAACCCGGCCAATGGTGCTCCTGTCACCGTGCCGTCGCAGGATATGGTGCTCGGTCTTTACTATATCACCAAGATCCGTCCGGGTGCTAAGGGTGAGGGCCAGACCTTCTATGGTCCTGAAGAGGCTATCATCGCACTCAACGAAAAGCGTGTTGATGAGCACGCTCAAGTGAAATGTGTAGTTGACGACATTGACGAGAAGGGTAATCCTATCCGTCATATCGTAGAGACCACTGTGGGACGAATCATCGTCAACGAGATCATCCCGAAGGAGATTGGCTTCTTTAATGGTGTCATTTCCAAGAAGACATTGCGTAAGCTCATCGCCGACGTGATCAAGCACGTAGGTATGGACCGTGCCTGCTCGTTCCTCGACGGAGTGAAGAACCTCGGTTACCGCATGTCGTATCTCGCCGGTCTTTCCTTCAACCTCGACGATATCATCGTGCCGGAGGAGAAAGCAGAGATCGTCAAGAGTGGTCAGGACGAGGTCGATGAGGTCAAGGCCAACTTCGATATGGGTCTTATTACCGATAAGGAGCGCTACAATGAGGTCATCAATGCTTGGACGCATGTCAACAACGACTTGAAAAAGGCTGTGATGAAGCACATGACCGAGGCCGACCAAGGCTTCAACGCTGTGTTCATGATGCTTGACTCCGGTGCCCGTGGTTCTGCCGACCAGATTGCCCAGCTCGCCGGTATGCGTGGTCTGATGGCCAAGCCGCAGAAGGCTGGTGCTGAGGGTAACTCCATCATTGAGAACCCTATTCTGAACAACCTGAAGGAGGGTATGTCCGTGCAGGAGTACTTCATTGCTTCACACGGTGCCCGTAAGGGTCTTGCCGACACGGCTATGAAGACGGCCGATGCCGGATATCTGACTCGTCGACTTGTTGACGTGTCTCACGATGTCATCATCACCGAGGACGATTGCGGTACACTGCGTGGTCTGGAGTGCCGTGCTCTGAAAGAGGGCGATGAGGTTGTCTCCACACTTGCAGAGCGTATCTTGGGTCGCGTCTCCGTTCACGATGTCATCAATCCTCATACCAGTGAGATCATTGTCAAGGCAGGTGAGGAAATCACCGAGGCTAAAGCACAGGCTGTCGAGGATGCCGGTATCGAGATGGTAGAGATCCGTTCGGTGTTGACCTGCGAGAGCAAGAAAGGTGTCTGCCGCAAGTGCTATGGCCGTAACTTGGCTACTTCCAAGATGGTTCAGCTTGGTGAGGCCGTCGGTGTCATCGCCGCACAGGCTATCGGTGAGCCGGGTACACAGCTGACGCTTCGTACCTTTCACTCCGGTGGTATCGCTGAGAATGCAGCCGCCAACGCTTCTATCACCTCTAAGTATGATGCTAAGCTGAAGTTCGAGGGCTTGCGTACTGTACCATTCGTTGACAAGAGTGACGAAAGTAATCCTGTCGAATGTCAGATGGTCGTGAGCCGTTTGGCCGAGGTACAGTTCGTTGATCCTCATACTGATATCAACATGGCTACGCTGACCGTTCCTTACGGTAGCTCACTGTTCTTCAAGGACGGTGACCTGGTGAAGAAGGGCGATGTGGTCTGCAAGTGGGATCCGTTCAATGCCGTGATCGTCAGTGAGTATGCAGGTAAGCTGCAGTTCGACAATGTCATCGAGGGTACTACCTTCAAGACTGAGACCGACGAGACTTCCGGTATGACAGAGCGTATCATCACTGAGTCCAAGGACCACAATGTCATCCCGACGGTTCACGTCGTTGACGAGAACGGTCAGGTGCTCGGTACCTACAACTTTCCTGTGGGTGGTCATATCGCCAACATCGAGGACGGCCAAGTTATTGAGACCGGTACCACACTGGTTCTCATCCCTCGTGCTGTGTTCAACGCCGGTGGTATCACCGGTGGTCTGCCACGTGTCACCGAGCTCTTCGAGGCTCGTAACCCGACGAACCCCGCTGTGGTCTCTGAGATCGACGGTGAGGTGACCATGGGTAAGCTGAAGCGTGGTAACCAAGAAATCATCATCACCTCTAAGACAGGCGACCAGCGTAAGTACCTCGTACCTCTGTCACGTCAGATTCTGGTACAGGAGCACGATGCTGTGCGTGCCGGTACGGCTCTCTCCGACGGTGAGATCACTCCGGGCGACATCCTTGCCATCAAGGGGCCTACCGCTGTACAGGAGTACATCGTCAACGAAGTGCAGAACGTTTACCGTCTCCAGGGTGTGAAGATCAATGACAAGCACTTCGAGATCATCGTCCGTCAGATGATGCGTAAGGTACGTATCGACGACCCGGGCGACACCACATTCCTCGAGCAGGATCTTGTCGACAAACTCGACTTCGCCGACGAGAATGACCGCATCTGGGGTAAGAAAGTGGTCATCGACGAGGGCGACTCCGAGAACCTTCACAAGGGTCAGATCGTTACCGTGCGCAAGTTGCGTGACGAGAATTCCAGCCTGAAGCGTCGTGACCTGAAGACCGTCACCGTCCGTGATGCTGTGCCTGCTACGTCTACTCAGGTGCTGCAGGGTATTACCCGTGCCGCTTTGGGTACGAAGAGCTTCATGAGTGCTGCCTCCTTCCAGGAGACCACCAAGGTGCTTAATGAGGCTGCTATCCGTGGAAAGGTCGATAATCTCGAGGGTATGAAGGAGAATGTAATCTGCGGTCACCTGATTCCTGCCGGTACTGGTATGCGTCAGTGGGATAAGATCATCGTTGGTTCTAAGGAAGAGTATGAGCGCATGGAGGCTAATCGCAAGAATGTGCTCGACTATGCCGACAAAGTGACTCCGGAGAATTAATCATTCACACAGTCTATCAATAATAAAGGCCGTGGACCCGTTATGGGTTCACGGCCTTTTTTTGGTTCTTACTTGTTTGCTGCTATTGTTTCAAAGATAGTAGGCGATAACCATTAGTAAACGTATATTTTGCAGTCCTTGACGCTTCCCGGTGCTCCCTGCTCAGCGCGTGGCAGATATTCCAGGGCTGTGACAGTCTGTACGGAACCGAGGTCGATGACGAGCAGATGAGGAAGGTCTGTGCCAGGAACAGTCTGCCAATAGGTAGACTCTTGCAGGTCAAAAGCCTTGTCACCAGTATGGTTGCCGTTGGTGGCATCTTCCGAGTCAGCGTATTTCGTCGTCCAAGACTCACGGCTGATACGGTGGCCTTGAGCATCCTGGAGATAGAGCTCAGCGATAGCGGAGAGGTCTTTGCCACTCTGATTGCTGTTGATGAGGATAGCCAGGAAGCGCCCCTGCTGTGGCTTGTCGAAGCGAATGGTCTGCCAGCCATTGTCGGACTGTAGTGCGCCGCTGAAGGCCGGTGCGCGGCTGTTCAGGTCAGGCTTGTCACCGATGTTGTTGTGCAGGTTGGTCTTTTCCAGTTGCAGCTTGTCGAGTTCAGGCTTGTCCTGTCCCCAAAGAACGGGGGTCGCTGTGCCTGCCACGTCGAGCACCATGATGTCGTTCTTGCCTTTCCGCAACCAGCAACCCGGGCAGTAGAGTGTCTGCTGTGGACCGATGCGCCAGAAGCGGCCCAAAGCATGGCCGTTGACATAGACCTGACCCTTGCCGAAGTTCTCCATATTAATAAAGGTGTCACCCACCTTACTGAGGTTGAATGAGCCGAGGAAGACGCTTGGCTCTTTGTCGCCGTTGTGTAGGTTGAGATGGGTAAGCAGTTCTACATACGGTTTCTTGGACTGTGTGGCCAGCGTGTCCACGTCGTCGGGAATGAGCCCTATCTGCCAGTCCTTGAGGTTGTAGGTGACGTCGTGCTGTCCGTCGGTCGTGGTGATGGTCACGTCGCCCGTGATGCCCTTGTAGTCCTTAATGGCACGTCCGAAGTTGATGCGTCCCATCGCCTCTACGAGGATGTCGAGTTTGGAACCTTTCTTCACCGGAGGCAATACGATGCTCTTCTCGTTTTTCACGCGGTCGATCTTCCCTACAAACTCCCCGTTGATGAACACCTGCGCGTAGTCGTGGGCATCGCTGACGGTGAGTCGGCTGGGTTGGCTGATCTCGGGCAGGGTAGTGGAGTAGAAGGCAGAGCCCCATCCCATGTCCATCTCTTCAAAAGCCTTTGTGTCGTGGCTCTTCACCGAGCGCGTGACGAACTGATAGAGAGGGATGCGGGCAGAGAGCTTCACCTTGGGAAAGCTAACCAGCGGAGCTGCAGGTTGGGGGACAGCGGGCAATGCTTTGCCTCCATTGTATTTCTCCATGGTGCGGCGCAACTCAAAGAATTTTGGTGTCGTGCGGCCATATTCATTGATCGGCGCGTCGTAGTCGTAGGAGGTCACGTCGGGTGCAAAGCCCGGACTGTTGGCTCCGGCCCAGTGTCCGAAGCTCGTTCCTCCGTGCGTCATGTAGAGCGAGAAGGAGATGCCTTTGGAGAGCATCTCGTCGATGCCGGCCACCATATCCTTGGCCGGACGTGTCTCGTGCCGGGCTCCCCACTTGTCAAACCATCCGCTCCAGAACTCTGAGCACATCTTCGGTGCGTCGGGACGCAGTTCGCCAAGGCGTTTGAACTGCTGATCGATGTTGGCACCGGTACCGAAGTTCATTGTCCATACCAGGTCGTCGAGTCCGTTTTTGGTGAAGTTGCTCGACCAGTCGCACTGGAAGAGTACAGGTCCCACACTCTTGCCCTGCTTGTCCTTGGAGTACCAATTAGCCTTAAGCAGATCGCGGATGGCACGGATGTAAGGCTTGTCCTCGCCGTAGCTGCCGTACTCGTTCTCCACCTGCACCATGATGATCGGACCTCCTCGCTGGATGGTCAGCGGGGCGAGCTGCTCTGCAACCTTCTCTTCGAAGACTTTCACCCGCTGCATGAAGAACGGATCCTGCTCACGCAGTCGGATATCCTTCTTCTTCAGCAACCACCAGGGCAGTCCGCCCATCTCCCATTCTGCGCAGACATAGGGTCCCGGGCGTACGATGACGTACATGCCGTTTTTCTGTGCCAATCGGCAGAACGCGGACACATCGTTGTTGCCCGAGAAGTTGAAATGGTTCTGCTGTGGCTCATGGACGTTCCAAAACACATAGAGGCAGAGCGTGTTCATGCCGAGGGCCTTGCACATCTTGATGCGCTGCTCCCAGTAGGGTCGGGGAATACGCGGATAGTGCACCTCGGCTGCTTTCACGACAAACGGCTTGCCGTTGAGGAGAAAGGTGCCTTTTCCCACCGTGAAATCACCACTGCTGTTCGCTGCCTGGCCGGAGATAGGGCTCAGCATCATGGCCAATGCGAACATGAAAAAAAGAATCTTTTGTTGTAATCTCATAGAAGAATTGTTATTAGGATTGTCTTCCACAAAATTACAAAAAAGATTCTTTCTTGTTGTTCACTTATCTTTCAATCAATCGTGCATCAGAGAGAAATGTCAAAAAATACCTGCTGATTCACGATTTGTTCCCTTTACAACTTAGCTATTTATTTGTTCTGACCAGTCGCAATCCGTACCAGCCTGGATTTGGCGTGGTGCCGTCGGCAGATAGTCTGACGAGGAACTTGGCGGTAGCCTTTCCATGCTTGTCGCGGAGAAGGGTGGCGGGCAGAGGATATTCGACATCGAAGAAACCATTGCTCTCGCCTTCGACCTTCTCTGGAATGATGATGTTGGCGATATTTACGCCGTTGACAGTCAGCGTAGCCTGACGACCCTTGTCAGCTGTGGTGAAACGGCAGAGAATAGCAAGACTATCAGTTTCGGCGGAAGTGTTGAAGAGCGTGTACTGCACGTGTCCGCCCCGTTGTGCGTCGCGATAGGTTTCGTCACGGAATGATCCTGCATGAGAGTCTGTCGTGTAGTTGTATTCGTGTCCTGCCTCGTTTTGCTGTTCACCCGGAGAGACGAAGTCGATGGTGCGCTTGGCGAGCGCTTCAGTTTTTCGCTCATTCTCCGCCATGTCGCTGTGAGCATAGCCTTCCGGGGTCTGCTGATACCAATAACAAGAGTAGCGTGCATGGTGGATCGTGGCAAACGGTTGCAACATGAGGCGAGTCCAGTGGTAGCCTGCTACGCCCGGACGGCTCACGTCTAATGGAAAGCAAAGGGTGGACGGATCACCTTTGCCGACACGGGAGAGCACTTCGCTGCGGTTGCCGATGAGCAACGGAGCTGTGGTGAGTGGCAGACTCTTGCCTACGGCACCGGGTGCATGGTCCATACGTCCTTCCCCGGCGTATTCGTTCTTCAGAGGTTCGTAGTTCAGTCCTGTGGCGTCAGCATCCGCCTTGTCGCAGGCTGTGGTCTTAGCCGCGAGCAAGACGGGACCATATTCAAAAGCGATATAGTCCGGGAGGTTGGGACAGGGCACTATTCGCATAGCCATGGGCAGATCTACTTGAATCTTGTCTCCAGCTTTCCACTGACGACGAAGCTTGACGTAAGAGGCTTGTCCGACGGTTGTCTTGGTCGCTTGTGGCTCACCGTTGACAGTGATGCGATAGTCGGCCGTGGTCCACCAGGGATGACGGATGGCCAGTGAGAAATTGCCGTCGCGGTTGATCGTCAGCGTGGTCTGCTGGCTATAGGGATAGGAGGTGGTCTGTGTCAAGTCGAAGCGACGGTCGGAAAGATGACTTGGTGTGAAGAGATTGACATAGAGGACAGAGTCAGCGTCGTGGGTGTAGACAAACTGTCCGTACTTGCTGTGGTTCTCCATGCCCGTGCCGACGCAGCACCACATGCCCTTGTTTACCTGGGAATAGATGCGGTAGCCTTGTGGACGCAGCGTGGTGAAGTAGACATATCCGCCCGTCTTCAGGTCTTGTGTGGAAAGGATATGATTGAGAGTCGTGTACTCGTAGAAGTCGGCGTAGCGTGCGTCGTGCGTGCGGTCGGCGAGTATCTCCGAGAGTTTCAGCATGTTGTTGGAATTGCAGCTCTCGGGTCCGTCAGCTATGTCGATATAGCGGTTGCTGTTGGCTTTGGACAGGAAGTGCTCCTCGACGCTGTTTCCTCCGATGCATGTCGTACGGTAGTTGGCTACGTCAGTCCAGAAGTTTTGGGCAGCCGTGGCATAGCGCTTGTCGGCAATGCTTTCCTCGGCGATGCGCTCGAAACCGATATACTTTGGCACCTGCGTGTTGGCATGCCGGTTGTCGAGAAACGTGGTGTTGAGCGTCTGCATGCCGTCGACCATCGTCTGGTGTGAGAAAGCCTTGGCCGCTTCGAGGTATTTCTTGTTGCCGAAGATCGTGTAGGCATCGGCGAGAACTTCATTCATACCACCCTGCTCCGTGTTGAGGATGCTCTGCATCTGCTCGGTGCTGAGATGACTGATCAGCGCCACGGCCCAGTCGGCCATCTTGCGATACATCTCTTTGGCTGTCTTGTTGCCTGTGTAGAGATAAACATCATGCAGTCCGGCCATCACCTTATGCTCGCAGTAGAAGGGCACCCATCCGCGGACGGGATCGAAAGCCTTGGCGTTGCCCTGATAGAGTTCCCGCCACACCTCGTTGACCGGCTGTCCGCCGAGAAAGCCTTTCATGCCCGTCTTGTCGTGCTGGTACACGTCCTGACAGTCCTTCAGCACGCTGAGCATGTAGTCGAGGCGCGACTTCAGCAAGGCACGGCTCGAATTGTCTTTGCAGGCGGCGTAGGCCATGGCGAGGGCAGAGAGATAGTGACCGCCCACGTGTCCGGAGAGGTCAAAGCCGTCGCCGCCCCAGTTCTTGAAGTTGGGATGAAGCACCAGCCAATTGGTGTAGCGGCCGGTGGTGAGCCCGGCCTGACGGATGAATGGTGTGAGCAGCCGGTCGGCATCGTAGTCGAGGAGTACACGGATGTTGAGGTCCATGGCGCGCTTCATGGGACTGTCGAGCAGCGTGACCTCGCTGAGGTTGAAATGATGGGGGTAGAGTTGCTCCTGTGCCAAACCTTTTGCAGGCGTAGCCATCAGCATGGAGGCAGTGAGAGCGAACAGCAAAGAGTGTTTCATGATTTGTCTTTAGTATATTGTTGTTTGGTCAGGTGCAAAGATAATCGTTTGTTTTCATATCTGCAAGTTTCTGTCGTATTTTATGTTTCTACAACAATGATGATGTTAGTTTCTCGCTTTGGAACTGTTAGTTTCTCAGTGAGAGACTACGAGTTTCTAAGGCTGAGACTAACAGTTTCTCGCTTTGAAACTGTCAGTTTCGGTCAAAGATACTGCTAAGAAACTGTAGTTTAACGATTTAAGTTGACTACTTTGAGTCTTATTTTTAATGTTGG
>DAWDCC010000023.1:0-40291 GCA_052355365.1 Prevotella sp.
TACGAATCGCTCTTTCCCCTCCCCTGGGAGGGGCTTGGGGTGGGCCTGAGGGGGCCAGGGGTGGGCTAAAACTCAAACAGATCGCTCGTGGTGAGCAGTCCCTTATGGTCTTTGGTGAACTCGGCGGCGAGAACGGCACCGAGCGCAAAGCCTTTGCGGCTGTGAGCGTCGTGGATGATAGTGATGCAGTCAGCCTCAGAGTCGTAAGCGATGGAGTGGATGCCGGGCACCTCGTCGTGGCGGATGCTGTCAACAAGCAGTTCGTCGGACTTGTGATCCTCCGTTCCGTCGACGTGGCCGTCGTCCCACACGGTAGTGCCGGCCTTCCACGACTTCTTGCGGTCGAGGTTGTCGATGATGTCCTCAGCCAAGGTGATGGCAGTGCCCGACGGAGCGTCGAGCTTATGGATATGGTGAGTCTCGGTCATCTTTACGTCGTACTGTGGGAACTGGTTCATGATTTCGGCCAGATACTTATTGACGGCCGAGAAGATCGCTACGCCAATGGAGAAGTTGCTGGCCCAGAAGAGCGTCTGCTTGCCGTCCTTGCAGAGTGCCTCCACATCGGCTTTATGGTCTTTCATCCAGCCGGTGGAACCGCTCACCACCTTGACATTGTGGGCAAAGGCGCGCAGGTAGTTGCTGTAAGCTGCCGTGGGGTTTGTGAACTCAATGGCGACGTCGGCCGACGCAAAGGCGGGGCTGTCGAAGTCGTCTTGGTTGCCGACATCAATCTTGCAAACAATCTCATGGCCACGCTCCAGGGCGATCTGCTCGATCATATGTCCCATCTTGCCGTAGCCGATCAAAGCTATTTTCATGTATTTCCGGAATTAAACGTTTCTGCAAAATTAGCGATTTTATAGCAAAAGCCGTTGTTTTTGTCGCTTAAATTATTCAAAATGAGCCACATTAGATACTTTTAACCGCTATCCGACCTTCGATAACAGACTTTTAAAGTAAAAACAAGTATCTTTACGGAAGTTTTTAGGCGAAGACTGCACTTATATACATTTCTGAATATACCCTCGTCATCAACAAGGGAACAGCGACAGGTATCAGCCAATCCAAAACTGCTACCAACAAAGACAGCAGGTCTGTGGCCTCAATGGACGTGAGGTGAAGATGGCGCGTCATGGCAACGTCTATATCCTCAACGGTAAGAAAGTGCTGAAATAAGCTTTCAGGCAGACAGAAAACGCAACCAACTGTCTGACTATCAACAAAGAGATAAGAAGAGAAAACTTTACATCTTTTTGTCGCCAAAGAAAAATCCCGCATCTGTTGCACACAGATACGGGATTTTTTCTTATCTTTGCAAATGAGTCTCCTTGCGTCAGCGAAGATTCTCCAAACCAAAATACTATAAAAGCCATCAGATGGAACAGCTATTGCACTACTGCTGGAAGCACAAGCTCTTCCCACTACAACAACTCAAGACCACCAGCGGACAAGACGTGGAGGTCATTGATCCAGGACTGCACAACCGCAACGCAGGACCTGACTTCTTCAACGCTAAGGTGAAGATCGACGGCACACTGTGGGTGGGAAACGTGGAGATCCACGACAAATCGTCGGACTGGTATCTGCACGGGCACGAGAAGGATGACCATTATAATAATGTGGTGATGCACGTCACGGGGGAAGCTGACACCGAGGTGAAGACGGCCAACGGTGATGTGCTGCCGCAATTGGAAATGGAAGTGCCCGAGACGGTGGGAAGACACTACCAAGAGCTGTTGCAGGAAGACCAATACCCGCCCTGCTATCGCATCATTCCGCAACTATCGCGGCTGACCGTTCACTCTTGGATGAGCGCTTTGCAAACCGAGCGGCTCGAGCAGAAGACGGAGAAGATCCGGCAACGCGTAGCCATCGCCAACGGCTCCTGGGAGCAGGCTTACTTCGTGACATTGGCACGAAGTTTCGGTTTCAGCATCAACAGCGAGGCGTTTGAACAGTGGGCGCTCCACGTGCCCTTGCATGACGTAGACCATCACCGCGACGATCTCTTCCAGATTGAGGCACTCTTCATGGGGCAGGCGGGGATGCTCAACGCCGACGAGATGCCACAACGGCGCAAAGAACAAGCTGAGAAAGACGAGTACTTCCAACGGCTGAGACACGAGTATCTCTATCTCGCACATAAGTTTTCGTTGGAGCCAATCAGTGGACAGCGATGGCGCTTCCTAAGACTGAGACCACAGAACTTCCCCACGATACGCATCTCGCAACTGGCCAACCTCTATTATCATCGCCGGACAGGACTGAGCCAACTCATTGACTGTAAGACGTTGAAAGAGGTGCAGCAACTCTTCGACACGGAAGCGACACACTATTGGGAGACACACTATACCTTCGGAGCGGAAAGCAAGAAGACCGAAAAACGGCTGTCGAAAGACTCTATCACGGTGCTGACGATCAATACGGTGGTGCCGATGCTCTTCGCTTACGGCAGGCA
This sequence comes from Prevotella sp., assembly GCA_052355365.1. GTDB lineage: Bacteria > Bacteroidota > Bacteroidia > Bacteroidales > Bacteroidaceae > Prevotella. The sequence goes on from DAWDCC010000023.1 coordinate 2,462, forward strand.
CAAAGAGGACGACGGGCTCTGTGACCGCGCCTTCGACTTTCTGGAGGAACTCAAAGCTGAGGATAACCATATCGTCAGAATGTGGAAGGAATGTGGTCTTGACGTAGAAAACGCTGGCGACTCTCAGGCACTCATCCAACTGAAAAACGAATACTGCGACCGTAAGGACTGTCTCCGCTGCCGCTTCGGATACGAATACCTGAAGAATGTATAATGTATAGTGTATAAATAAGAATGAGTAAATAATATCATGCTATTCGTTGTTCGTAAGCGCGGATGCAACTATTCATCATTCAACACTCATCATTGTTTTAATTCATCATTCAACATTGTTATAATTCAACATTCAACATTCATCATTCATCATTCATGAAGTCTTATCTCTTTGAAACCCGTATGGAGGTACGCGACTACGAATGCGACATCGAGGGCATCGTCAACAACGCCAACTATCTCCACTATACCGAACATACGCGTCACCGTTTTCTCCGTACCCTCGGCGTGAGCTTTGCCGATCTGCACGAGAAGGGCGTGGACGCTGTCGTGGCCCGGATGCAACTGCAATTCAAGCGCCCGCTGAAATGCGATGACGAGTTTCTGTCGTGCCTCAACCTCCACAAGGAGGGCGTACGCTATGTCTTTGAGCACGACATCTATCGCGCCTCCGACAATGCGCTCTGCTTTCATGCCGACACTGAACTGGTCACGCTCATCAACGGACGGCTCGGCGTGAGCAAGGACTACGACGATGCCTTCCTGCCCGTCATCGAGCGCTTTGAAAAGGACGGCACGCCCATCACTGCATCTGACAACAATATTTCCAAATAGACTCTATACTCTAAGCATGATCACTGACGAGGAACTCATCAACACCATCATCCTCACACGGCTCAGCTATTTCCATCTCAACACGATGGTGGAACTTTATAAGCAACTGGGATCCGCCACTGAGATCATCCGGCAACGCCATCATCTCAAAACGATCTTTCCCGGTCTGCCTCAGCGCATTGCCGACGATATGATAGATGCCGAAGCCATGAGGCCCAGGGCCGTGGAGGAACTGGCCTATTGCCGGGAGCACGACATACAGATGCTGTGCATGAATGACACCAAATACCCTAAGCGCCTCACCGAATGCACAGACCCGCCACTCATGCTCTTCTACAAGGGACAGACAGACCTCAACCGGCAACATGTCATCGCGGTGGTCGGCACACGCCATTGCACCACCTACGGACAGGATCTCATCCGTAGCTTCCTCGCAGACCTGAGTCGTCTGTGCCCCGACACGCTGATCGTCAGTGGGCTGGCCTATGGCGTTGACATCCATGCGCACCGCAACGCATTGGCCAACAACATGGACACTGTGGCCGTACTGGCTCATGGTCTCGACGACCTCTATCCGCCACGGCACCGCGACACGGCCAACGAGATGGTCTTTCACGGCGGTCTGCTCACGGAATATATGACACACACAAAGATCGACAAGCTCAACTTCGTGCGCAGAAACCGCATCACGGCAGGGCTCAGCGACGCCACCATCGTCGTGGAGAGCGCTGAGAAGGGAGGCGGACTGATCACGGCGCGCATCTCCAGGGAGTACAACCGTGATGTCTTTGCTTTCCCCGGACCGGTAGGCGCGCCCTACAGTGAAGGCTGCAACCACCTGATCCGGGACAACGGAGCCGCGCTGATTACTTCGGCGGTAGACTTCGTCAAGGCCATGGGATGGCAAGACGAACTGCAAATCAACCAGATGAGACAGGCAGGAATAGAGCGGCAGATGTTTCCGGAGCTCGACGAGGAGGAACAAAAGATCACTAAGCTGCTGCAAGCACAAAACGACCTGCCCGCCAACATCATCGCTGTAAAGACGGCGCTGAACATAGGTACGACACAGGCCAAACTGTTCTCTTTGGAGATGAAAGGAGTCGTCAAGCCGTATGCAGGAGGATTCTATCACTTGCTGAAATAGGTTTTCCCACTTTTTTTCGCTACCTTTGCACTCATATATGAAGATAGGAAACATTGACTTCGGTGAACGCCCGCTCTTCCTCGCTCCCATGGAAGACGTGACGGACGTGGGCTTCCGTATGCTCTGCAAACGGTTTGGGGCGGCTATGGTATATACAGAGTTCGTCTCTGCCGACGCGATCATCCGCAGCATCAAGTCCACACTCGACAAGATGCACATCAATGATGAGGAGCGCCCGGTAGGCATTCAAATCTATGGCAAAGACGTGGACTCGATGGTCGAGGCGGCTAAAATCGTGGAATCGGTACACCCCGACATCATCGACATCAACTTCGGATGCCCTGTGAAGAAGGTAGCCGGAAAAGGCGCGGGAGCGGGGATGCTCAAGAACATTCCGCTCTTGCTTGACATCACAAGAGAGGTCGTGAAAGCCGTGAAAACGCCGGTAACGGTAAAAACGCGACTGGGATGGGACAAAGACAACCCGACCATCACGGACTTGGCGGAACAGTTGCAGGACTGCGGCATACAGGCACTGACGATCCACGGACGCACGCGCAGCCAAATGTATACCGGAAATGCTGACTGGACACTCATCAAAGCCGTAAAAGACAACCCACGTATCCATATCCCAATCATTGGCAATGGCGACATCACCACACCGCAGGAGGCCGAAGACGCCTTTGACAACTATGGTGTAGACGCCGTGATGGTGGGACGGGCTACCTTTGGCCATCCCTGGATATTCCGAGAAATGCGGCAATATATCGACACCGAGAAGACTCGTCGAGAGGGCGGCACACCCGTAGCGCCTGTTCCCCTGACCATAGACGACAAGATCGATATTCTGGAAGAACAGCTGCGCATCAATGTAGAACGTATTGACGAGTATCGCGGCATCCTCCACACACGCCGTCATCTGGCCGCCTCGCCAATCTTCAAAGGTATCCCCAACTTCCGACAGACGCGTATCGCCATGCTCAGAGCAGAGACGGTCGAGGCGCTCACCGACATCCTCGAACAGTGCCGCGCCTACTTGAAGAGCGGGGAAGCGCAAGCGTAGAGCGGGAAAAAAAGAACAAAGAGCGGAGCCAAAAGCTTCGCAGCATCGTTTGCTCCTCTCTATCGCTGGGTTCTGTATGTGGCTGCTATGCAGCCACTCCCCCCTCGTCCTTTTAACAAACAAGCAATCATCAACAAACAATGGCAGAAGACTTTGACATACATGAGGAAAAGCTCTCCTCAACAGAGAAAGAATTCGAGAACGCGCTACGTCCTCTGCGCTTCGATGACTTCAATGGTCAGCAGAAAGTAGTGGACAACCTGCGCATCTTCGTAGAGGCGGCCAAATACCGCGGCGAGCCCCTCGACCACACACTTCTCTACGGTCCTCCCGGTCTGGGAAAGACGACTTTGAGCAATATCATTGCCAATGAGCTCGGCGTAGGCTTCAAGATCACGTCCGGTCCCGTCCTTGACAAGCCAGGAGACCTGGCAGGCATCCTCACCTCGCTGGAGCCCAACGACGTGCTCTTCATCGACGAGATACACCGGCTGCAGCCCGTAGTGGAGGAGTATCTCTACTCCGCCATGGAGGACTACCGCATTGATATCATGATCGACAAAGGCCCGTCGGCAAGAAGCATACAGATCGATCTGAATCCCTTCACGCTGATTGGTGCCACCACGCGCTCTGGTATGCTCACTGCACCGTTGCGTGCCCGCTTTGGCATCAACATGCACCTGGAATACTACGACCCGGAGACGCTGAAGAAAATCATCAAGCGGTCGGCCATGCTGCTCAAAGTACCTATCGAAGACGATGCCGCCATGGAGATCGCACGGCGCAGCCGTGGCACGCCACGTATCGCCAACGGTCTGTTACGCCGCGTGCGTGACTTCGCGCAAGTGAAAGGCAACGGCACTATCACCTCCGCCATCGCCCAGCTGTCGCTGGGTGCGCTGAACATCGACTCCTACGGTCTCGACGAGATCGACAACAAGATCTTGCTGACTATCATCGACAAGTTCCGTGGTGGTCCCGTCGGTGTCTCTACCATTGCCACAGCCATCGGAGAGGATGCCGACACGGTGGAGGAGGTCTATGAGCCGTTCTTGATCATGGAGGGATTTATCAAGCGCACACCACGCGGACGCATGGCGACAGCATTGGCTTACGAGCACTTAGGTCGGAACATCCGTTCGGCTAACCCTATGCAGCCCGAGCTGTTCTAAACATAGACAAGGAATGTGACCTATTATATATAAAGAATTTGACCTTATATATAAGGAGTGAGCTATCCTCATACGGGTATGGTACTTGGAAACGCCAAGCCGCTACTTGTATTATGATAAGAAAAATAATTAAAAGAAAGATCGTTTAGACTTAGATAAAAACAGAATGATGAACATCAAGAAATATTTTATGATCTTAGCGTTAGGCCTCTCGATGCTCTGTCCTGCGGCAGTGCAGGCACAACACATGCAGCTCAACTTTGGGCCGAACAGTCCCTTACGCAAACTGCAAATAGCGGAGATGGCGATCAGCAATCTCTATGTCGATTCTGTCAACGAACAGAAACTCGTTGAGGACGGCATCCGAGGCATGCTGGAAAAGCTCGATCCGCACTCTTCCTATTCTTCCGCTAAGGAAGCCAAGGCGCTCTCTGAGTCCCTCAACGGCTCGTTTGAGGGTATCGGCGTGCAGTTCAACATCCAGTCCGACACGCTATTGGTCATACAACCCGTGTCGAAAGGCCCGTCGGAAAAGGTCGGCATCATGGCCGGTGACCGCGTCATCAGCGTCAACGACACAGCTATCGCAGGCGTGAAAATGCCACAGGAAGAGATTATGAAGCGCCTGCGTGGCCCTAAGGGTACTCATGTGAAACTTGGAATCGTGCGCCGCGGCATTGCCGGTACGCTGTATTTTGATGTTGTCAGGGACAAGATCCCAGTGAAAACGCTCGACGCCTTCTATATGATCAAGCCTCACGTGGGATATATCCGTATCGGCAGCTTCGGAGCCACTACCTACGATGAGTTTATGACGGCTGTGAACACGCTGAAAGGACAAGGTATGAAAGACCTGATACTGGACTTGGAAGAGAACGGAGGGGGCTATCTGAATGCCGCTGTGGACATCGCCAACGAATTCTTGAAGAAGAACGATCTGATCGTCTACACGATAGGCCGACGGGTGCCCAGAGAGGAATACAGGGCTAAAGGCAACGGACATCTCCTGGACGGAAAGGTAATCGTACTCGTCAACGAGTTCACGGCCTCTGCAGCAGAGATCGTTACCGGTGCCATACAAGACCAAGACCGCGGTATGGTCGTCGGCCGCCGCAGCTTTGGCAAAGGCCTTGTGCAGCGTCCGATACCCTTTGCTGACGGTAGCATGATGCGCCTGACGATCGCTCACTATTACACGCCATCCGGTCGTTGCATCCAAAAGCCATATAAAAAAGGAGACTTGAAAGATTATGAAATGGAACTGGATGACCGCTACAAACACGGTGAGCTCTACTCTGCCGACAGCATCCATTTTGCCGATTCGCTGAAGTTCTACACGCTCCGCAAGCACCGCACGGTGTATGGCGGCGGTGGCATCATGCCAGACTACTTCGTGCCATTGGACACCACACAGTACACACACCTCCATCGACAGCTGATGGCGAAAGGGATCGTCATCAAACGCAACTTGAAATACGTTGACGACAACCGAAAGGAACTGAAGAGTCAATATAAGTCTTTCAGCGATTTCCTACAGCAATACACTGTACCTCAGGCGCTCGTTGACAGCATTCTGGCTGACGGTAAGAAACAGGAGATTGAGCCAAAAGATGAAAAGGAACTCCAGCAAACGCTTCCCTATCTCAAAACTCAGCTAAAAGCACTTGTCGCAAGGGATATTTGGGACATGAATGAATATTTTCAAATTGTAAACGAAAAAAACAAAATTATCAGCAAAGCACTACAAATAATAAGCATAGAGCGGTAATATACTGTCAACAATGCTTAAAACTGTGTCTCAATCATTCACAATTTAAACATTATGTGCTGTTTTGAGAGAACAATAGGTACAAAATCGTTGGTGGATAATTATTTAATGATTAAATTTGCTACATTAAATAACTATATAAAACAACGATTATGCCAAACCCGATTGACCTTGACGAGGCTCTCTTCCAGCGCATTGAATATTACATTGTCCATGAGAAGATGTTCCTCCAGCCACGCCTCTCGCGTGAAGATGTGACGAATCGGGTGTATGTGCCCAGAAACAAGTTTGGTCAGCTCTTCGTCCGCTTTGCAGGCACCAACTTTGTCAACTACGTCAACAACCTCCGGCTGGACTTTGCCGTGAAGTTGCTCAAAGAGCACCAAGAATACTCTGTTGAAGCCGTAGCACGTGAATGCGGCATCCCAGCACCACAGACATTCTACAGAATATTCGTGAAGAAATACGGCATGACACCCACTGAATACAGAAAGAAATAACAAAGGCACCCCACCTTCCAAGCAAGAAGGTGGGGCGCTTTCTATATTAATGAGGTCGGGAAATTATCGCCAGATATGCTCTATAGAACCGACATCAACAAGCCATAGAACAGACAACAACAAGCCATAGAACCTTTATCAACAGGCCATCAAGCCTTTGGAACGGGCCATAGAACCATTATAAGCGCGCTATAAGGCTTTAATCGGGACGCAATAGGCATTAGCAGGCTTGGGCGAAAACGACAAGAGACACGCAAACTACGCTTGCGGACGCAGGGTCAGCCCAAATACTTAGGGAGCATGGCCAAAGCCTTGTCCTCATTGGCTTCCATGATCTCACGCTCACCTGGCCCTTTGTCATTTATGCCACAGAGATGAAGGATGCCATGAACAATGACACGATGCAACTCATCATCGTAAGCCTTGCCAAACTGCTCGGCATTGCTGCGCACCGTATCCAACGAGATGACAATGTCACCATTGATCACATCACCCTCATCATAGTCAAACGTGATGATGTCGGTGTAATAGTCGTGCCCAAGGTACTGGTTGTTGACCTCAAGAATCTTTTCGTCGCTGACAAACATATAGCCAATCTCTCCTACCCGCCGACCATAGGTGGCAGCCACAGCCTTGATCCAAGCCGTGGTAGAACGATGATTGAACTCCGGCATCTTTACGCCGTCTGATTGATAACTAATCATATTGTTGTGGATTAAAAGTCAAAATAACCTAAAAACACCCGTCATATATTCTAATAACACCTACTATATATAGAATACAGGCCTCAAGAGTCAGTTAACCTCCCAAGCACTCTATTCCCGTTTCTTTCCTCCCGGCAACATCCAAGAAGCGTCTTTATGGAAGTGGACGAGCTCACGATAGGCGGTAGACGAGATGCTTGTCATCTCCGGGCTGGCATAGATCAGCAGGGTTTCCAAACCGCCTAACTTACGGTTGTAGTCTGCCTGCACACGCTCATACTCGAAATCTTGTATCGACCTCACGCCTTTGACGACATAATGCGCTCCGACGCGCTGAGCAAGGTCTATGGCCAAATCGTTATATGGTACCACCTCGATGCTTTTCTCATCGCTGTAGAGTCTCTGAATGGCGTTTACGCGCTCTTCTATCGAATAAGCATGCTGCTTACGGGGATTATCCCCCACTCCAATGACCAGTTTATCGAATAGTGGCAACGCCCGCCGCACGATCTCGTCGTGACCTATCGTAAACGGATCAAAGGAACCAACAAACAGACCTATACGTTGATTCTGATCTTGCTTCATAAACCGTCATGTCCTCCTTTCCCTTGTGGTATTATATCCTTTTCCTTGCTTTGGTTGACAAGAGACATCATCCTTATTTATTAAGAATATCTTCCTTATCAATAAGGAAGATATTCCTTGTTGATCAGAGATGTCTTCCTTGCTTATCATAGATACGCTTATTCGCCATCATCGGCATTCGTCTCTTCTTCACCTTCGGGCTTATCCTCCTCGATCACCAAATTATCAATGATGAAGTTCTGACGCTCCATGGTATTCTTGCCCATATAGTATTCCAGAAGTTTCTGCACTTGGTCGTTCTTGTGCAAGGTGACCTGCTCGAGTCGTATGTCCGGACCGATGAAATGGGCAAACTCATCGGGAGAGATCTCACCCAAACCTTTGAATCGCGTGATCTCTGGGTCTGGTCCGAGGTCGCGAATCGCGTCAAGACGCTCCTGTTCGGTATAGCAATAACGGGTGACGAAGTCGCTCTTCTTCTCATTCTTAAGCAATTTGGCATCTGCGTTAGCGATGACTTGTTTGTTCTTGATCTTAGAACGACGGTTGCGCACACGGAAGAGTGGCGTCTGCAAAACATAGACATGACCCTTCTTGATCAGCTCGGGATAGAACTGCAAGAAGAAGGTGATGACCAGCAAACGGATGTGCATGCCATCGACATCAGCATCAGTGGCCACGATCACCTTATTATATCTCAGGTCATCGAGTCCGTCCTCAATGTCCAAGGCTGCCTGAAGGAGGTTGAATTCTTCGTTTTCATAGACCACCTTCTTAGACAGGCCGAAGCAGTTAAGTGGCTTTCCTCTCAGTGAGAAGACAGCCTGCGTGTTGACATCGCGACTCTTGGTGATGCTACCACTTGCGGAGTCTCCCTCGGTGATAAAGATAGAGGATTCCTCCTTGCGATCGTCGCGGACATCACAGAAATGGATGCGACAGTCGCGAAGCTTGCGGTTGTGAAGGTTGGCTTTCTTGGCACGCTCACGTGCCAACTTGGTGACTCCGGCCATCGCCTTACGCTCGCGTTCACTCTCCTTGACCTTGTTTTCAAGCACGTCAGCAACGTCCTCTTTATGGATATGCAGATAGTTGTCGACCTCACGCTTGATGAAATCACCGACATACTTGTTGATAGTCTCGCCGCCGGGTTCCATGAGTGTAGAGCCAAGCTTGATCTTTGTCTGACTCTCAAACACTGGCTCCTCTACATTGATGGCGATGGCAGCAACAATACCATTGCGGATATCGGTGTACTCGTAGTTCTTATCGAAGAACTCCTTAATCGTTTTGGCAATATGCTCTTTGAAAGCACTCTGATGCGTACCGCCCTGTGTGGTATGCTGTCCATTGACAAAGCTATGATATTCCTCACCATACTGATTGGTATGGGTAAAGGCGATCTCTATGTCCTCTCCCTTGATGTGCACGATAGGATAGAGCGGATCGACAGTCATATTGTCAACCAGCAGGTCCTCCAAACCATTGCGGCTCTTGATGCGCCGCCCGTTATACATGATCGTCAGACCGGAGTTGAGGTAGGTATAGTTGCGGAGCATGATCTCCACAAACTCGTCATGGAACGAATAGTTCTTAAACAGCGTATCATCAGGCTGGAAGAAGATATAGGTACCATTCTCGTCCTGTGTCTCTTCGGTATGGTCTTCCTTCAGCACACCTTTCTCAAAGACCAGGCAGCGCACCGTACCGTCACGATAGCTCTTCACCTCAAACCGAGAGCTCAAAGCATTGACGGCCTTGACGCCGACACCATTCAGTCCCACGCTTTTCTTAAAAGCCTTGGAATCGTATTTACCTCCTGTATTGAGCACAGAGACCGCTTCGACGAGCTTGCCCTGAGGGATGCCACGTCCATAGTCACGGACAGAGACACTCAGATTGTCAATGATATCCACTTCTATGCGGTCTCCTGCATGCATCTTGAACTCATCTATAGAGTTGTCGATGACTTCCTTTAACAACACATACACGCCATCCTCAGGCAGTGAGCCGTCGCCCAAGCGCCCGATATACATACCGGGACGTGTGCGCACATGCTCCATGTCACTGAGGTGACGTATGTTGTCATCTGTGTAAGCCACTGTGGGCTGTTCCTGCGTTTTGTTGGTGTTATTTTTATTTTCAGACATTTAGTTATGATAGGATGAGGGGGTTACAATATGATCGCGTCAGTCGATAGCCTTGCGATAGCAACGACGACGCTTATGATTGATGTGTTCCAACGCGCTCCATTGGCTTTGCACGCCACTGTTGCTTTCCATCTCCACCTGCGATTCTCCCCACTTGATACCATAGTTGATGTATCTTGGGATCAGATCGGCGAAGAGCAGTGCGTTGGCTCCTTTGGCGCGGTATTCAGGACGGAAGCCGATGAGCAGCAAGTCCACGCCATCGGTCTTGTGGAATTTGGCCGCTCTCAGCACATGCCACCAGCCAAATGGCAGCAAGCGTCCACGATGGCACTTCTGCATGGCGTGCGACAGCGAAGGCATGGTGATGCCTACTCCGGCGATGCGGTCATTGTTGTTGCCGTCAACAATCACCGTTACGAGATTGAGATCCAAGGCGGGCATATACGACTTGACGTATTGATCGATCTGTCGCTCCGTAAGCGTCACGAAGCCATACAGGTCTTTATATGTCTCATTGATGACACGGAATACCTCATGGGCATAGCCGTTGCGTATGTCTGCCTTAGTGATCTTCTTCACGTGCAGATTGTATCTCTTCTCCACAATCGTGGCGAGCTTCTCATATTTATCGGGCACCTTATCGGGCACGGGCATGTAATACTCTACATAGTCGTTGTCTTTCTCCCAACCGCCCAGCTTTTCCATGTGCTCGGGATAGTAAGCATAGTTGTAGATGGTAGGCATGGTTCCAAGCTTATCAAAGCCCCAGGTGAGCATGCCTTCAGGGTCGAGGTCGGTAAATCCAAGCGGTCCGACGACAGAGTTCATGCCTTTCTTGCGCCCATATTCAGCCACAGCATTGAGCAACGCCAGGCTTACTTCAATGTCATCAATAAAGTCGATCCACCCAAAACGCACGTCTTTGACGTTCCACCGCTCATTGGCGCGATGGTTGATAATGGCAGCCACACGACCAGCCAACTTCCCATCCTTGTAAGCAAGATAATATTCTGCCTCACAGAAGTCAAAAGCCACATTCTTGTCTTTGCGCAATGTCGCCATCTCATCAATGAACAGATTAGGCACATCGTAAGGGCAACCTGCATAAAGGTCATAGTGGAAATCTATAAATGTGGCGAGCTCTTTGCGTGTCTCTACCTTCTTTATTTCTACGGACATGAATGAATCTCTTAATATTTAACGATTAAAGACCTGCAAAGTTAGTGATTTTAAGTCAAATAGCAAAAGGTATTGATCAAATTAACAATTTCTATTCAACAGGCCGACCTCTACCTTCTGCTGGAAGAAAACTACGTTTAAGGAGAATCGAGAAGCCTCCACGCTGTTGAAGGAAAGAAGAGACACAATTGCAGGAAAGACGGGATACTGTTGCAGAATTATGAGACAGGGCGACACAAGAACAAGAGATGCTTGCGCCGGATGGTGGTAGCAAATATATAGCTATTGCCCCCATCACGCAGACGGAGCCGTTTGCAAAGCTCCACAGCGGTCATGGGAAAGTTGCGCACAGCCACGTTGGCTTGGTCAACGTCTTTCAGCGCCAGTTTCACCTCACGCTTACTGAGCGATGAAATGGCTAAGATTTCAAACTGACGGCCGGGGAAGTCCGGAATCATCTCATGTGAAAGGAACAGATGAGAATTGGCGTCTGCCATGTCCAAATCATATTTCGCACACAGTTCAGAGAAGCATCCAGCCTTCATCAGACTGGCATTTGGGGCATACAAGAAACGATAGTCCTGTAGTTGCCCAGCATTGCAGTAGCGGACGGCAGACGGCATCTCTTTCTCCTCATTATATGTAAATGTCTTGCTATCGTTGACGCAGGTCACTGTCAATGGATGTTGATGATGCGTAGCCACCAACAGCAGTTCCTTGCACTCATTATGCACAGAGAGTATGTGCACGCCAAAGGACACGGCTTGCGAAGTGGCTTTCCTCAGTTGTCTGACAGCCTCATGCCAGTCAAGCATCGGCGAGAGCTTCATCATCACTCCCGTAGACAGTAGCATCATCCTGTCGAAGAGCTGCAACACGTCTGGCGTGCAAGCCTCCATTCCGGCGACCTTTCTTCCCTGCACATCACGCCGGGCCGGATCTATGAAGAAGAAGCGCTGGACGTCATCCTGCAAGTCTGCAAGAAACTTCGTGCTGTCTTCGTTGACAATAACAGCATCGGGCAAGCCTATGCAAGGCATATTATGGCGCGCCAGACGACACAAATGCCCGTCACGCTCCACATATACCGCTTTGCCAAAAGCCTGTGCCAGAAACGAGAAATCAACGCCCCAGCCGCCTGTGAGATCCACGAGGGTCGTATCCTTACTCTGTTCTCCAAGTATCGTCGCTATGAGTCGCTGCTTATATTCCGCCGCTGCCTGCGAGCTACATTGTTCCATATTGAGATGAGGAGGATAGATGATGTCCTTGCAAGCAGCCCATCTTGGCACCTTCTCCACGGCCTTTTTCCACCCCGCGATCTGGTTCAGCACATAAGATATATCCACCTCTGGATACCTGTCGGCCTGCAAGGCAAGTTGTCTCACGTCGTCCTCACGATGTTGCAATACAAAGTCAGTTATTACAATATTACACATAAAATATTCAAAAATAGAACAATTATTATTATATAACGCAAAATCATCGCAATATATTTGGCCATATCAAATATATTTTCTATATTTGCAATGTGAAGCTTTATATCCAATCATTTAATAGAACCATGAAAACGAGTAGTAAAACCCTAGCTGGCATCTTCCAAGAGGAAGACATCCAAAGGAAAAAGGATGAAGAAGAAAGTCTCTGCCAAAAGCTTGGTGGAGAGATATGGTATCAATAAGTATTAATTCAATCCTATTGAAGAAACAGAGTGAAGGTCGATCCGGTGAGGGTCGACCCTCGTTGTTTTATAATAAAACTAAGCATCCGTTGCCTATAGCCTATAGCCTATAGCCTATATTTTCATGCTTACAGCCTGTTGACTGACGCTTACGCAATGCTGACCAGCACTTATAAGCGTGTCGACTCATAACAATAAGGAGCCCTGCTTGCGCTTGGACTCCTTATTTATATATATGTGCGACTTAGTCAGCAACATAGGTATGACTTAGTCAGCCAGCTTAGCCTTGATAAACTCGCGGTTGAGACGTGCGATGTTGGCGATAGACTCGTTCTTCGGGCACTCAGCCTCGCAGGCGCGGGTGTTGGTGCAGTTACCAAAGCCGAGCTCCTCCATCTTAGCGACCATAGCCTTGGCCCGCTTGGCAGCCTCAGGACGGCCTTGTGGCAACAGTGCGAACTGGCTCACCTTGGAGCTGACGAAGAGCATGGCAGAGCCATTCTTACAGGCAGCTACGCAAGCGCCACAGCCGATGCAGGTAGCGCAGTCCATAGCCTCGTCAGCATCCTGCTTAGGAATGAGGATGGCATTGGCATCCTGAGCCTGACCAGTGCGCACAGAGGTGTAACCACCAGCGGCGATGATCTTGTCAAAAGCAGAGCGGTCGACCATACAGTCCTTGATAACAGGGAAGGCAGCAGAACGCCAGGGCTCCACAGTGATCACGTCACCGTCGTGGAAACGACGCATATAGAGCTGGCAAGTAGTAGCTCCCTGGGCAGGTCCGTGAGGATGACCGTTGATGTAGAGCGAGCACATACCGCAGATACCCTCGCGGCAGTCATGGTCAAAGACGAACGGCTCCTTGTTGGCCTCGATGAGCTGCTCGTTGAGGATGTCCAGCATCTCCAGGAAAGAGGTGTCGCCAGGGATATCCTTCATCTCAAAGGTATCAAAGTGACCCTCAGCCGTGGGGCCATTCTGACGCCATACTTTCAGTGTGAATGAAATATTTGTATCCATTGTCTTGATTCCTTAATTAAGATTTATAGTTTCTCGTCTGAACCTTGATGTACTGATAGTTCAGGTCTTCCTTGAGCAGTTCAGGAGCCGTCTCGTCAGAGCCGTTGTACTTCCAGCAAGCCACATACATGTAGTTCTCGTCATCACGCTTAGCCTCGCCGTCCTCGGTCTGGCTCTCCTCGCGGAAGTGTCCACCGCAGCTTTCGTTACGGTTCAGGGCATCGTAAGCGATCAGCTCACCCATGGTGATGAAGTCACGCAGATGGATAGCCTTGTCAAGCTCCACGTTCAGACCCTCGCGAGTACCAGGGATGCGCACATGCTCGTCAAACTCAACGCGGATGTCCTTGAGCATCTTCAGAGCCTTTTCCAGTCCCTCCTTGTTACGTGCCATACCGACGTAGTCCCACATGATGCCGTAGAGCTTCTTATGGATGGAGTCGACACTCTGGTCGTGGTACTTGGTGTTCATCAGGCGCTGCATCTCAGCCTCCACGCCTTTCTCAGCCTCCTCGAACTCCGGACGGTCGGTGCTGTACAAAGGCACAGTGATCTGGTCAGACAGATAGTTCTGCATAGTATAAGGAATCACGAAGTAGCCGTCACTCAAGCCCTGCATCAAAGCAGAAGCACCCAGACGGTTAGCACCGTGGTCAGAGAAATTGCACTCACCCAGAGCGAAGAGACCCTTGATGGAAGTCTGCAACTCATAGTCTACCCACAGACCACCCATCGTATAGTGGATAGCGGGGAAGATCATCATCGGGTTGTCGTGCGGATCCACGTCGGTGATCTCCTGATACATATCGAAGAGGTTGCCATAACGCTGGTCTACAACGTCGCGGCCCAGGCGCTGGAAAGCCTCAGAGAAATCGAGGAACACAGCCAGACCAGTGTTGTTCACGCCATAGCCCTTGTCGGTACGCTCCTTAGCGGCACGGGAAGCCACGTCACGGGGCACGAGATTACCGAAGGCTGGATAACGGCGCTCCAAGTAGTAGTCGCGGTCTGCCTCAGGAATGTCGCGACCCTTGATCTCACCACGCTGGAGTTTCTGAGCGTCCTCAAGCTTCTTCGGTACCCAGATGCGGCCATCGTTACGCAGAGACTCGGACATCAGCGTCAGCTTACTCTGCTTGTCACCGTGTACAGGAATACAAGTCGGGTGGATCTGAACGAAGCAGGGGTTAGCGAAGTAAGCGCCCTTGCGATAAGCCTGCAGTGCAGCGGTGCAGTTGCAGCCCATGGCGTTGGTGGAAAGGAAGTAAGTATTTCCGTATCCACCGGTAGCGAGGCAGACTGCGTGAGCGGAGTAGCGCTCGAGCTTACCGGTTACCAGATTCTTGGCAATGATACCGCGTGCGCGACCGTCAATGATAACGACATCCTCCATCTCGGTACGAGTGTGGAGCTCCACGCTACCGCGGTTGACCTCTTTCATCAGAGAAGAGTAAGCGCCGAGCAACAGCTGCTGGCCGGTCTGACCCTTGGCATAGAATGTACGGCTGACCTGCACACCACCGAAAGAGCGGTTGGCGAGCATGCCACCATACTCACGTGCGAAAGGCACGCCCTGTGCGACGCACTGGTCGATGATGTTTGCACTGACCTCAGCCAGACGATAGACGTTGGCCTCACGTGCGCGGTAGTCACCACCTTTGATCGTATCGTAGAACAGACGGTAGACGCAGTCACCATCGTTCTGGTAGTTCTTTGCGGCATTGATACCACCCTGAGCTGCGATAGAGTGAGCGCGACGGGGTGAATCCTGGATGCAGAAGTTAATCACATGGAAGCCCATCTCACCCAGAGAAGCAGCAGCACTGGCACCAGCCAGACCGGTACCCACGACGATGATGCTCAGCTTACGCTTGTTGGCGGGGTTGACCAGTTTCTGATGCGCTTTATAGTTGGTCCATTTTTCAGCCAAAGGGCCTTCAGGAATCTTAGAATCTATTTGTGACATAATTAGTTGATGCTAATGATAGATAAATGATGTAAGGAATCGGATTTAAGCATTGCACATGCTAGGGGCAAAGCCGAGCCAAAAGGACAGAACCAAAAAGGCGAAGACAGCCATGAGAATGGTGACATACACCAGACCGATGCACTGCCAGCGCTTCAGCCAAATCTTGCCGCTCCATCCCAGTGTCTGCATAGCGCTCCAGAAGCCGTGAGAGAGGTGGAACCAGATGGCGCAGATCCAGATCAGATACAGGATGGAGAACACAGGATTGGAGAAGGTGTCCTGAATCCAGGCGAAGCCGTCAGCAGGATCGTGTGCGACCTCAACACCGGCAAGCTCTGCGAACATCATGTGTCCCCAGAAGTTGTAGAGGTGAAGAACCAGGCCGATGAGGATGATCAGACCGAGCACGAGCATGTTCTGCGAAGCCCAGCTCACCTCAGGACGGCGGCTTGTCACTGCATAGCGCTGCTCACCACGGGCACGACGGTTCTGTGCTGTCAGGATGAAGGCATAGACGATGTGACACACGGCCAAGAAAGCCAGGCCCAAAGTACCAGCCACTGCATACCAGTTGCTTCCCAAAAGACCGCAAACCGTGTTGTACGCATCCCCAGAGAAGAATGCGGCAACATTCATGCAGCAGTGGAAAGTCAAGAATAGAATAAGGCAGATGCCGGTCACCGACATCACAACTTTTCTACCAATCGGAGAATTGATTAACCACATAAATGATTGACTTTTAATTATTTAACTGTTAGATAAATCCGATATAAACCCATTGGAGCATCTTTGTAAGCACGACAGAACGCCCTCCTATACCTTATATATAGTAGACGCTGCCGTTTTCAGTATGCAAAAATACTATATTTTAGCGATAATTCAAAGCAAAAGCGATAAAAATTGAATTTAATTTCTTACTTTTGCCAAAAAAGACAGAAACATGGAATTATACTATGATGTTATCGTCATCGGCGGAGGCCATGCCGGATGCGAGGCCGCCACTGCGGCAGCCAACATGGGCGCCAAGACGCTGCTGGTGACGATGGACATGAACAAGATCGGACAGATGAGTTGCAACCCTGCCGTAGGTGGTATCGCGAAAGGGCAGATCGTACGGGAAATCGACGCACTCGACGGACAGATGGCAAAGGTTACTGATGCCACCGCCATACAGTTCCGTATGCTCAACCGCGGCAAAGGCCCTGCCGTGTGGTCACCGCGCGCGCAGTGCGACAGGGGAAAGTTTATCTGGAGGTGGCGGTCTACACTCGACTGCACCCCAAACCTCGACATCTGGCAAGATCAGGCAGACGAACTGCTCGTAGAGAACGGGGAGGCCGTCGGTGTGCGCACGATATGGGGTGTAGAGATCCGCGCAAAGAGCGTCGTCATCACAACCGGCACCTTTCTCAACGGCTTGATGCACGTCGGACGGCATAAGGTTCCGGGCGGACGCTGCGCCGAACCGGCCGTCGCGCACCTTACGGAGTCGATCACACGATGGGGCATTCGCTCCGCAAGAATGAAGACAGGCACGCCCGTACGGCTCGACAAGCGCACGATACATTTCGAAGATACCGAGCGGCAAGACGGCGAAGCCGACTTTCATCAGTTCAGCTACATGGCGCCACACCGCATTCTGAAGCAGTTGCCCTGCTGGACTTGCTACACCAATAAGAGCGTACACGACATACTGAAAGCCGACCTCGACAATTCTCCGCTGTTCAACGGACAGATACAGTCTACCGGTCCGCGCTACTGCCCGAGCATAGAGACGAAGCTCGTCACATTCCCCGACAAGGACCAGCACCCGCTGTTCATCGAGCCGGAAGGTGAGGACACCAATGAGATGTATCTCAACGGTTTCTCTTCCTCCATGCCGATGGAGACACAGTTGCGCGCTCTTCGGCAGATTCCCGCACTACGCGACGCGAAGGCATACCGTCCCGGTTATGCCATCGAATATGATTATTTCGATCCGACACAACTCGATCACTCGCTGGAGTCAAAGGTGATCAAAGGACTGTTCTTCGCCGGGCAAGTCAACGGCACGACGGGATACGAGGAAGCAGGAGGCCAAGGCACCGTAGCAGGAATCAATGCCGCCATCCACTGCGGTGGCGGCGAACCCTTCGTGATGAAAAGGGACGAAAGCTACATCGGTGTGCTGATTGATGACCTGACGACGAAGGGTGTCGACGAGCCTTACCGCATGTTCACCTCAAGAGCCGAGTACCGCATCCTCCTCAGACAGGACGATGCCGACGCACGACTGACGGAGAAATCCTATCATTTAGGTCTTGCGAAGCGTGGTCGCCTCGACTGGTGGTTGCAGAAAAAATCGGGTATCGACCAAATCATCAACTATTGCAGCACCACAAACGTAAAGCCACACGATATCAATGGCGCACTGGAAGCGCTCGGATCCCCCCCACTCCACTTTAGTTGCAAGATTTCAGACCTTGTCGCTCGCCCGCAGTTATCGCTGAAAAATCTCGCTGAAGTATTACCCGAACTGGAATCAGTACTCGAATTGCCCGAGAACAGAAAAGAAGAAATCGCAGAAGCTGCCGAGATCAAGATGAAATATAAAGGATACATTGAGCGTGAGAAAATCGTCGCAGATAAGATGCACCGCTTAGAAGGCATCAAAATCCGTGGCCATTTCAAGTACAACGAAATTCAGGAAATCAGCACGGAGGGCCGTCAAAAACTTGAGCATATCGACCCGGAAACACTTGCTCAGGCCAGCCGCATACCGGGTGTATCACCAAGCGACATCAATGTGCTACTCGTGATGATGGGAAGATAAGCACGAGCAGCTGCTCTTCTCACGCTTCAAGATCAATTGGACGGAAATCACAAACGTTCCACGTGAAACCGTGAAACATATAAGATATTGGAATAAAACCACTTAATCATTAAAGTAAAACGTAAAAGATGAACAAACAAATCCTATTGGATAATCTGCGAGTCATTCCTGACTGGCCGATTAAAGGAGTTCATTTCAGGGATGTAACAACGATGTTTAAGAGTCCCGAATGCATTCAAGAACTGAGCAATGCCATGTATGATCTCTACAAAGACAAAGGCATTACTAAGATCGTGGGCATAGAGAGCAGAGGCTTCGTCCTCAGTTCTGCTGCTGCCTACCTTCTTCACGCCGGCATCGTTCTTTGCCGCAAGCCGGGCAAACTCCCCTGCGAGACAATCCAGCAAAGCTACGCCAAAGAATATGGTGCCGACACGATCGAAATCCATAAAGACGCTATTACGCCCGACGACGTGGTGCTGCTCCACGATGATCTCCTTGCCACGGGTGGCACAATGAAGGCTGCTTGCGACCTCGTCAAGAAGTTCCATCCCAAGAAGATCTACTGCAACTTCATCATAGAATTGCAATCCGAATTTCTCCACGCACGCAACATCTTCGACAAGGACATTGAGGTCACAAGCCTCTTGCAGTTCTGACAGACTTCAAAATCACAAAGCCAAGACCGCCAAAATGGTCTTGGCTTTTTAGCCTATAATCGAAGTGGAATTAGCAGAAACGAATGCTGCGCACCAACGCAGCCCTAAATGCAAAGAGAAGCAAAGCCGTTTATGACCCGCTACGCGACGGATACAGACGGGATCTATAAGTATATAGTATTCGTTTCACGTGAAACAGACAACAGGCTTATATATAGTAGATAAAGGTAAAGACGACCATGACAAGAGAAGAAAACGACAAGAGACTGGCAAGACTCAAGAACATTGTACTCAACATGCCAGAGAAACCGGGCTCCTATCAGTTCTATGACAAGGATCATATCATCATATATGTAGGTAAGGCAAAGAAACTCAAAAGTCGTGTCTCCACCTATTTCCATAAAGAAGTAGACCGCTTTAAGACCAAGGTATTGGTGAGCAAGATAGAAGACATCAGCTATTCGGTCGTCAACAGTGAGGAAGACGCACTGCTGCTCGAAAACGCGCTCATTAAGAAATACAATCCCCGCTACAATGTACTGCTCAAAGACGGTAAGACCTATCCCAGCATTTGCGTGACCAACGAATACTTTCCCCGTATTTTCAAGACACGTCACATCAACAAGCGCTACGGTACTTACTTCGGACCTTTTCCCCATATCTCGGCCATGTACAACGTGTTGGAACTCATCAAAAGAGCGTTTAAGCCACGTTCCTGCCGCCAGCCGATCACCCGAGAGGGCGTGGAACAGCACAAATACAAGCCTTGTCTGGAATATCATATCCACAACTGTGAGGGTTGCTGCATCGGCAAGCAGAACTACGAGGACTACCAGGAAAATATGCGGCAGGCGCGAGAGGTGCTCAAAGGTAACACGCGTGCACTCAGCGAATGGGTCTATATGCGCATGATGGCCAACGCCAAACTGTTGAAATTCGAGGAAGCAGAACGCCTCAAACAGCGTTATCTGCTTCTGCAGGAGTTCGTCTCCAAGAGTGAGGTCGTCAGCCATACGATCAACGACGTCGACATCTTCACCATCACAGACGACGATCAGAAGAAGAACGCCTTTATCAACTACATCCATGTCACCAACGGCACGATCAACCAAAGCTTCACCTATGAGTATAAGCGCAAGCTGGAGGAGACCGATCAAGACCTGCTGCTACAAGCCATCCCTGAGATTCGTGAGCGCTTCAAAAGCAAGGCGAAGGAGATCATTGTGCCCTTTGAGATGGACTGGACGCTGACAGATGCCACCTTCACCGTGCCGCAGCGGGGTGACAAACACCACCTTTTGGAGCTCTCGGAGATGAACGGCAAGCAGTATAAATTCGACCGCCTGAAGCAAAGCGACAAGCTCAATCCCGAGCAAAAACAGACACGGCTGATGAAGGAACTGCAAGACCGGTTGCAGCTGCCCAAGCTCCCTTACCAGATAGAATGCTTCGACAACTCCAACATCTCCGGTACGGATGCCGTAGCAGCCTGTATTGTATACAAAGGCATGAAGCCCTCGAAGAAAGACTACCGAAAGTATAACATCAAGACGGTGGTAGGCCCCGACGACTATGCTTCCATGCAGGAGGTGGTGCGCCGCCGCTACGGTCGCATGAAAGAGGAAGGTACGTCCCTTCCCGACCTCATCATCACCGATGGCGGAAAAGGGCAGATGGATGTTGTCAGGGAAGTTGTGGAGGATGAACTCCACTTGCAGATTCCGATCGCCGGCCTTGCCAAGGACGACCGTCACCGCACCAATGAGCTGCTCTATGGCTTCCCGCCACAGGTGATCGGTATGAAAACTGACTCAGAGCTCTTCCATGTGCTCACGCAGATACAGGACGAGGTGCACCGCTTCGCCATCACCTTCCACCGCGACAAGCGTTCCAAGCACGCTCTGCACTCTGAGCTCGACGACATCAAAGGCATAGGCAGCAAGACAGCCGAGGCGCTGCTCAAGGTCTTTAAGTCTGTCAAGAACATCAAGGGGGCAACACTTGACCAGCTCGCCATCACCATCGGGCCGGCCAAAGCCCAGCTGGTTTACGATCACTTTCAGCAAGGACAGCAGCAGGAAGAAAAGGCGTAGAGAGGACAAGAGAGGGGCCGCGCTATCTTGCTAAAGGGCGTACAGAGGCTTGCCTACGCCCCCGCATCTGGTCGCCTATGCTCCCGCGCCTGCTTACCTAAAGGACTCGCTCTTGCTTATAAGCAAGAGAACAGAACACAAGGGAAGAAGAGCGGAACGACTATGCTGGTTTTCCCTCTCAAAGCCGCAACAAAAAGACGAATTTGTAAGCCACTGATTATCAAATAGTTGCTTGATTTTTCTTCGAAACAGGGCAGCTTTCTCTTCCCTGCTGATTGGCGTAAGCTCCAGTGCGTTCCCCTTAGATGAAGACTGGGAAGCGGCGCTTTTATTTTGTATTTTTATTGACAAGAACATGTCAGCAAAAAGTTTCATTCCAGAGAGAAACTTTTGGTGGAAAAGCGAATCTGACAGGTTGATGATGGCAAAATCACTAACTCAAAACGTCAAAAAGACCTTCTTTCATTGTCATTCTTGCTGTTTTTAGCTATCAAAAAGGCCTTCTGACCACATCAGAAAGCCTTTCTGATGAAAAATTCTCTAGAGAATTTTTCGTCAAAGTACCTTGTTGAGAAAAGTCAGAAAACAGGATATTTCATAAGATCCTATGTTCCAGCATTTTATAAAAACCTCTAAATTTTCGCAAAATCGCACGAAAATAGAGTTTGGTGAAAAAGAATCGATTCTCAGGGGCTCTAAAATGTCAGTTTACAAGACACTTCGGCATTGAATGAAAAAGCGAGGAGGATAGGGGCTGAAAATCCGATGGCATTATGGTGAGCGCCAAGTAGAGCACAAGGGTTAATGATCAGCAGATTGAGCGATCAACGAGTAGATTTTCAGATAAAACTATCGTGTTTTGGAATAAATTGCTTAAATTTGTAGGTTACAAAACAAGAAGAGAAAACAATAATGAGAATCGTAATACAGCGTGTCAGTCATGCTTCGGTGACAATAGAGGGCAAGGTGAAGTCCAGCATTGGCCGCGGCTATCTCATCCTTTTAGGAATAGGCAGCGACGACGATGAGGAGGATATCCGGTGGCTGGTGAAGAAGATCATCGGCCTGCGCGTCTTCGACGATGCCAATGGCGTGATGAACCTCAGCATAGGCGACGTAGGCGGTGACATCATCGTCGTGAGCCAGTTCACACTCATGGCCAGCACCAAGAAAGGCAATCGTCCCAGCTGGATCAAGGCGGCGCCCCACTCCATCTCCATCCCCCTCTATGAGCGTTTCTGCAATGAACTGCGAGAGGCTTTCGGCAAGCCGGTCGGCACCGGAGAGTTTGGCACTGACATGAAGGTGGAACTGCTCAACGACGGACCCGTGACCATCTGCATGGACACAAAAAACAAGGAATAAGACCATTAAATACCGCTCCTGGCATAAGACATCAGGGCGGTGACTAAACAATAGAATATGAAGAACCAATCAATCACCCTTGAAGAGGCCCAACAGCAGGTAGACAGCTGGATCAAGACCTATGGCGTGCGCTATTTCAGCGAGTTGACCAACATGACTGTCCTCACAGAGGAAGTCGGTGAACTCGCCCGCGTGATGGCCCGCAAATATGGCGACCAGAGCTTCAAAGCCGGCGAGAAAGACAATCTCGGAGAGGAAATGGCAGACATTTTCTGGGTGCTCTGCTGCCTGGCCAACCAGACCGGCGTGGACCTCACAGAGGAGTTCAGAAAGAGCATGGACAAGAAGACAAAACGTGACGCGGCAAGACACAAGGACAATCCTAAGCTCAAGAACCAGTACAACCAATAGCTACACACTGACAACGGCCCATAGCAACTCATTCATAACTCATCAAATCATACTCATATGGCATACACAAAAGACATCGAGCCCACCATACAACCGGGCAGCCTGAAGGCGAAAGTAGAGAACGTCCGTAAAAGCAACGAGCCGAAAGAAGATAAATACGAGCAGGCACTGCACAAATACAACTGCGACGTCGACGAGGCAGAGGTGAAAGCCGCCGTCGGGAAGATCATCGCAGAGAAGGTGCCCGAAAACGACAACGAGGACGTGAAAAAGTTCCTTCTCGGCAGCGTGGAGCTCACCAGTCTCCACACCACCGACACAGACGAAAGCATTTTGGCCATGACCGAAAAGGTCAACAAGTTCGACGAGGCCTATCCCGACCTACCCCATGTGGCCACAATCTGCGTCTATCCCAACTTTGCGCATATCGTCAGTCAGAGCCTCGAAGTAGATGGCGTCGAGGTAGCGGTCGTCTCCGGCTCCTTTCCTTCCTCACAGACGTTTGTAGAGGTGAAAGTGGCCGAGACTGCGCTGGCTATCAAGGACGGCGCAACAAACGTGGATATCGTCTTGCCCGTAGGCAAATTCCTCAACGGCAACTACGAGGGTCTGGCCGACGATATCGATGAACTGAAGCAGACCTGCGGTGAGGTACCCATGAAGGTAATCCTCGAAACCTGCGACCTGGGTAGCCTCAGCAATGTGAAGAAAGCGGCCTTGCTGGCGATGTATTCCGGTGCGGACTATATCAAAACCTCAACAGGAAAAGAGAAGCAAGGAGCCACGCCAGAGGGTGTTTACGTCATGACTCAGGCCATCAAGGAGTACTACGAGCAGACGGGGCGCGTCATCGGACTGAAGCCTGCCGGTGGCATCAACACGGTCAAGGATGCTGTGACCTACTACACCATCGTGAAAGAAGTCCTCGGTGAGCAATGGCTCACCAATAAGCTCTTCCGCCTTGGCACGAGTCGCTTGACCAACCTGCTGCTCAGCGACGTGCTCGGCAAGGAAACTAAATGGTACTAAAACGGCGAAGCATCATATAAAATGCGAAAGGGAGCAGTCTCAATGAGGCTGCTCCCTTTATGATAGTTGGTGGATGATCAAACTGTGATTAGATATTGCGCTCGATGACATAGTCGAGATAAGCTCTCAGACTCTTGCGCACATCCTCGTCATGCACCTCATGCTCAAGGAAATAAACGCTCTCGGCATGAAGCTCCCACATGCGCTGATCGGCATATTCTATACCGCCGTTCTCCTTTGTAAACTTGACGAGCTCCGCAATTTCCTCCTTGGTCACGGTACCCGCTTTCACCTTCTTGGCCAGGACAAGCATCTCTTGGTTGCCAGTGGAGCGCAGCGCATAGATGACGGGCAGCGTGAGCTTACCCTCAGCCATGTCGTTGCCGGTAGGCTTACCGACGTTGGCCTGGTCGTAATAGTCAAAGATGTCGTCACGGATCTGAAAGATAATGCCCAGGTTCTGGCCGAACTTCTTGGCCTCCTGAATCTCTTCCTCAGCCGCACCTGCCGACAACGCACCGATGGCAGCGCAAGCCTCGAAGAGTGCAGCCGTCTTCTGCTTGATCACCTGATAGTAGACCTCTTCTGAAATTTCCTGGTTTTGGATATTAGACAACTGCAGGATCTCACCGTTGGACAGCGTGCGACCGAGCTCGGCAAGATGCCTTACGATGGTCTCAGAATGCGTGTAGCTGACATGCAGCAAAGCCGTGGAGAGGATATAGTCGCCCACAAGCACGGCCACCTTATTGTCAAACATCGCGTTGACGCTCTTCTGCCCACGCCGTTCTCCACTCTCGTCCACGACATCGTCGTGCACGAGCGAGGCTGTGTGCAACAGCTCCAAACCCACTGCCGCATGCTGCGTGATATCAGAGATCTCGCCGAAGTTCTTGGCCATGAGAAGTATCAATATAGGACGCATACGCTTGCCTGCGCGGTTGCGGATGTGCTCCAGCGCCTGCGACAAAAGCCCGTCGGTATGCGACAACGACTTGTTGAAAAGATCGATGAAATCGCACAATTCTGAGCTGATAGGTTGCTTGATGATCGACAAATAATCCATGCTATAGTAATCTTTGATACAAAATTAGTTATTTTAATTGGATAATATGGCAATAATTTCGTAATTTTACAAATAAAAACGAAATATCAAATGAACAAGCTCTTCTTACTTGACGCTTACGCCATCATTTTCCGGGCGTACTATGCCTTTATCAACCGACCGACCATCAACTCCAAAGGCCTGAACACCTCTGCTATCCTGGGCTTTTGCAACACGTTGAGGGAGATCATCGACAAAGAGCATCCCACCCATCTCGGCGTGGCCTTCGACCACGGCAAGACTTTCCGCCACGAGGCTTACCCACCTTATAAGGCACAGCGCGAGGAGACACCGGAAGACATCAAGCTCAGTGTACCTTATATAAAGGAGATCCTGCAGGCCATGCACATCCCCGTCTTGCAGGCCGACGGCTTTGAGGCCGACGACGTCATCGGCACGCTGGCTACCAAAGCCGGGCAGGCCGGAGTGGAGACCTATATGCTCACTCCCGACAAGGACTATGGACAGCTCATCGCGCCTAACGTCTTTATGTTCAAGCCGCGCCATGGAGGTGGCTATGACAAAATCGGCGAGAGCGAGATCAAAGAGAAGTATGGTATCGACTCCGCGCATAAGGTCATCGACCTGCTGGCCCTCATGGGTGACTCTGCCGACAACTATCCCGGTTGCCCCGGCGTGGGAGAGAAGACTGCCGTGAAGTTAATCAATGAGTTCGGATCGTGTGAAGAGCTCCTCGCCCACGCTGACCGGCTCAAAGGAAAAATGCGGGAGAAGGTGGAAAACGCCAAAGACGACATCAAGATGTCGAAGTTCCTCGCCACCATCCGCACCAATGTGCCCATCGAGCTCAACCTTGATGCGTTGAAGATGACCGATCCCGACGAGAAGCAACTCAGTGAGATCTTCGCGCAACTCGAGTTTAAGCGACTTGCCGAAAAATTTCTCCATAAGGCTGAAAATGCCAAGAAGAACGCTCCAAAACAGCCTTCTCTTTTTGACGAAATTCCGACCGACGGGCAAGCTGTCGCTGAAAATTCGATTCTCGCAAGCCTTAAAATGACCCATCACGAGTATCAACTGATTGATAATAAACAAGATGCGTCTCGACTTTATGACTTTTTGAGGACAAAAGAAATTCTCAGTCTAGACACGGAAACCACTTCAACAAGCCCTGTCGACGCCGAATTGGTCGGTTTGAGCTTCGCTGTTGAGGAAAACAAGGCGTATTATGTGGCGATACCAGCCAATCGTGAAGAAGCCTTGCAATATGTTAACATATTCAAACCTCTCTATGAGAACACGGAAACGCTCAAGGTCGGACAGAACATCAAGTACGACTATGAGGTACTCCGCAACTATGGCGTCGACATCCAAGGCCGCATGTTCGACACCATGCTCGCCCACTATGTGCTTCAGCCCGAACTGCATCACAACATGGACTTCATGGCCGAGACACTCCTCCACTACCGTACCGTACACATCGAAGAGCTCATCGGACCCAAAGGAAAGCATCAGAAGAACATGCGCGACCTGGATCCTAAAGATGTATATGAATACGCGGCTGAGGATGCCGACGTCACTTTGAAGCTGAAAAACGTGCTCGAGCCCATGCTCAAGGAGAAGGGAATGGAGCGGCTGTTCTGGGACATCGAGATGCCACTCGTCAAGGTTCTCGCCGACATGGAGCTCAACGGCGTCTGCCTCGACACCGACTCGCTCAAAGAGACGGAGCGCATCTTCAAGGAGCGCATGGCCCACTATGAGCAGTACGCCTATGAGCTCGCAGGCGAAACGTTCAACATCAGCAGCCCCAAGCAGGTCGGCGACATCCTCTTCGGCAAGATGCAGCTCCTCGACAAACCCAAGAAGACGCGCACAGGACAGTATGTCACCTCTGAGGAGGTACTGCTTCAGTTGCGCGACAAGGTTCCTATCGTCGACGACATCCTCAATTACCGTGGACTGAAAAAGCTCCTCGGCACCTATGTCGAGGCATTGCCACTGTTGATCAACAAGCGCACGGGACATATCCATACGTCGTTCAATCAGGCAGTTACCGCCACGGGGCGACTCTCATCCTCAGACCCTAACCTGCAGAACATTCCCGTGCGTGACGACGACGGCAAGGAGATCCGCAAATGCTTCGTGCCCGAGCCGGGCTGCCTCTTCTTCTCCGCTGACTACAGCCAGATAGAGTTGCGCATCATGGCTCACCTCAGTGGCGATGAGAATATGATAGAGGCGTTCCGCGAGGGACTGGACATCCACCGCGCCACCGCCGCCAAGATATGGAAAGAACCCCTTGATGAGGTCACCGACGCACAGCGCAAGAAGGCCAAGCAAGCCAACTTCGGCATCATCTACGGCATCACTGCCTTTGGTCTGGCGCAGCGCATGGGTATTCCCAACGGTGAGGCACGACAGCTCATCCAGGACTATTTCGCTACCTTCCCCAAAGTCCATGCGTTCATGGAAAACGCCATCACGACGGCACGAGAGAAAAAATATGCTGAGACGATGTTTGGCCGACGCCGCTATCTGCCCGATATAGACTCCAAGAACGGCACCGTGCGCGGCTTTGCCGAGCGCAATGCCATCAACGCGCCTATTCAGGGTTCGGAAGCCGACATCATCAAGATAGCCATGATACGCATCTGGCGACGCTTCAAAGAGGAAGGCATACGATCCAAAATGATCCTTCAGGTGCACGACGAACTCAACTTTAGCGTCTATCCCGAAGAGAGAGACAAGGTAGAGAACATCGTCCTCACCGAGATGCAAAACGCCTGTCAACTCAGCGTACCACTGATTGCTGACGCCGGTTGGGGAAAGAACTGGCTGGAAGCGCACTAAAGTAAAGATGTCAGACAATTCCAAATTTCTTATAAGATTTTCGAAATCGACTCCAAAAATCTTATAAGAAATTTGGAATTTAACAGTTACCTTTGCCCACCTCAGATATTTTTCTTACTTTTGCAAACAGAAAAGGTATAAACGTTTATATAAAGACATGTCATTAAAATGTGGTATTGTAGGCTTGCCAAACGTGGGAAAGTCTACTTTGTTCAATTGCTTATCCAGTGCTAAGGCACAGGCCGCTAACTTCCCCTTCTGTACGATCGAACCCAACTTAGGCGTGATTACGGTGCCCGACGAGCGACTCACAAAACTTGCCGAAATCGTGCACCCGGGACGTATCGTGCCTGCTACCTGCGAGATCGTGGACATTGCAGGACTGGTGAAAGGCGCTTCCAAAGGCGAAGGACTCGGCAACAAGTTCCTCGGAAACATCCGCGAATGCGATGCCATCATTCATGTCATCCGCTGCTTCGACGACGACAACGTGGTGCGCGAGGGCGGTGCTCCCGTAGATCCTATCGCCGACAAGGAGACCATCGATACCGAGCTGCAGCTCAAAGACTTGGAGACGATCGAAGGACAAATGACCAAGCAGGAGAAGATCGCCGCTACCGGCAACAAAGACGCCAAGGTTTTGGTGTCTGTCCTCAAGGCTTATAAAGAGGTACTCGACCGTGGCGAGAATGCCCGTTCGGTGACTTTCGACACCAAGGAAGCGCAGCAGGCCGCTCACGACCTCTTCCTGCTCACCACCAAACCGGTACTCTATGTCTGCAATGTCGACGAGCAGAGTGCCAAGACGGGCAACGACTATTCCAAGAAAATCGAGGAGATCGCTGCCAAGGAAGGCGCAGAAGCCATGGTCATCGCTGCCAAGACAGAGGAAGATATCGCCTCGCTCGACACCTATGAGGACAAGAAGCTCTTCCTCGACGAGCTGGGACTGGAGGAGAGCGGCGTCAACCGACTCATCAAAAAAGCCTATCATCTGCTCAACCTGCAGACGTTTATCACCGCAGGCGAGATGGAGGTGAAGGCCTGGACTTTCCATAAGGGCTGGAAGGCACCACAGTGCGCGGGCGTCATCCACACCGACTTCGAGAAGGGATTCATCCGCGCTGAGGTCATCAAGTACGAGGACTATATCAAGTACGGCTCTGAGGCCGCCGTGCGCGAGGCCGGTAAGCTCGGCATCGAGGGCAAGGACTATGAGGTGCAGGACGGCGACATCATGCACTTCCGCTTCAACGTCTAAGCCACGGACGCTCTACCCTATTACACATATCTTATAAGCTAAAAAGGCACATATCATGTCAACATTACTCTCTTATATTGTCTGGGACCCGGACCAAGTCATGTTCCACGTGGGACATTTTGGCGTTCGTTGGTATGCCGTATGCTGGATGGTCGGTCTGATTCTGGGCTACTTGCTCATGCAACGACTCTATAAACAGCAGCATATCCCCGACGAGAAGTTCGAGCCGCTGTTTATCTATATCTTTGTTTCTGTGTTGGTGGGTGCGCGACTGGGCCACTGCCTGTTCTATCAGCCCGATTATTTCCTCTCATCCTGGGATCATTTCATAGAGATGCTCGTCCCTATGCATCACATGCCCGACGGCTCTTGGAAATACACCGGCTATGAGGGACTGGCCTCACATGGCGGCGTGATCGGTATGATCATCGCCATCTTCATCTACTGCCATCGCAACAAGATCTCACCCTGGGTAGTGTTTGACAATATGGGCATCTGCTCCTGCGTCACAGCCACCTTCATCCGCTTGGGCAATCTGATGAACAGTGAGATCATCGGCAAGGTGACCGATGTGCCTTGGGCTTTCATCTTCGAGCGTGTAGACCAGTATCCGCGTCATCCCGGCCAGCTCTATGAGGCCCTGTCCTACGCCTGCTTCTTCGTGATCATCTATCTCGTCTATCGCAAGCACCGCGACATGGTGGGCAGCGGACTCTACCTCGGACTGTGCCTCACGCTGGTGTTTGCGGCCCGCTTCCTCATCGAGTACACCAAGGACATCCAGGAAGCTTTCGAGGCCAGCCTGCCACTGGATATGGGACAGTTGCTGTCGATTCCGTTTATCATCATCGGCATCCTGTGCATCCTCCACGCAAAGAAGTTCAAACCATTAAAGCAAGATTGAGTCATCATCAGCTCATCCGCTCATAACCACCTCCAGTCAAGACAAGCAACCCAGGCCTTGGCTGGAGGTTTTTGTTTTGTTCTTCACAGTTGCTACAAAAGCCATCTACACATATAAAAAAAGCTAAATTAGTAGAGGATGTCAAAGTTTTAGACTAATTTTGTACCTTAGATTGATATATTGTGCAAATTATGAGTTTGACAAAGTTTGCAAGCAAGTTGTTCAAACCACGACAATATGAGCTCGAGAAGCACTATACTCAGCCCGAGGCTCTCCAACGCCGTGCGTTGCACTACCTGCTTGAGAAGGGTAAATATACTGAATATGGACGCAACCACATGCTGGCGAGTACGCACAGCTACGACGATTTCGTCAACAACGTGCCCATTAACACATACGAAGAACTGAAAAGCGACATCGATCGTATGCGTCACGGCGAGGCCAGCGTATTGTGGCCTGGCGTGGTGAAATGGTATGCCAAATCCTCTGGAACCACCAACGACAAGTCGAAGTTCATCCCTGTTTCTTCCGACGGACTGCACAACATCCACTATAAAGGTGGCGCCGACGTGGTCGCTGTCTACCTTCGCAACAATCCCGGCAGCCGCCTCTTCGACGGCAAGTCGCTCATCCTCGGTGGCAGCCACTCGCCCAACTACAATGTGGAAGGCTCGCTCGTGGGTGACCTCAGCGCCATCCTCATTGAGAACATCAACCCGATTGCCAATCTCTTCCGTGTGCCAAAGAAGCAAACGGCCCTGCTTTCCGACTTTGAAGTCAAGCGCGACCGCATTGCCCACGAATGTTTGAAATGCAATGTGACCAACATCTCCGGTGTGCCATCGTGGATGCTCAGCGTGCTCGTACGCGTGCTGGAGATCTCCGGAAAAGAGCATATAGAGGATGTGTGGCCCAATCTGGAGGTGTTCTTCCACGGCGGTATTTCCTTCACGCCCTACCGCAAGCAGTATGAGCAAATCATCACCTCACCGAAGATACACTATATGGAGACCTACAACGCTTCTGAGGGCTTCTTCGGATTGCAGGACGATCCCACTGACAAAAGCATGCTCCTGATGCTCGACTACGGAGTGTTCTATGAGTTCATCCCCTTGGAGGACGTGGGAAAAGACAACCCGAATATCGTACCGCTCGAAGGAGTGGAACTCGGACGCAACTACGCTATTGTCATCACCACGTCGTGCGGACTGTGGCGCTACATGATCGGTGACACCATCAGCTTCACATCCAAACGGCCGTATAAATTCGTCATCACCGGGCGTACTAAGCACTTTATCAATGCCTTTGGTGAGGAACTGATCATGGACAACGCCGAGAAGGGACTCGACTACGCCTGCGAGAAGACCGGTGCGCAAGTCAAGGAATACACGGCAGCTCCTGTCTACATGGATGAAAATGCCAAGTGCCGCCATCAGTGGCTGATTGAATTCTCCGTAGAGCCCGACAGCCTGGACCGTTTCGCCGACCTCCTTGACAAGAAGCTGCAAGAGCTCAATTCTGACTACGAGGCTAAGCGCTCACACAACGTAACGCTCCAGCATCTCGAAGTCGTCAAGGCAAGACCCAATCTCTTCAACGACTGGCTCAAATCCAAAGGCAAGCTCGGCGGGCAACATAAGGTGCCGCGACTGAGCAACTCCAGAAAGAATATGGATGAATTGCTGGAGATGAACCATAAAGAAAACGAATAGTTCCGTCACTCTGCCACGCCCCTTACAGGCTCATCTCACAGTCTGCCGGGGCCCACAAAAGTGCAGAGCATAAACGAGTATAGACCATGGACAAGCATAACAAGCATATCGAATGGAAAGAGACTGGCAGCCGCTTGCTGCTCTTCACCCTCTCTTTTCTTTTCCTGCTTCTGCTCCACTCGTGTGCCCGCATGGGGCAGCCCGATGGTGGCTGGTACGATGAGACACCGCCTAAAGTGGTCGGTGCCAATCCTGACGACCATGCCACCAATGTGCACCGCAAGCACATATACATCAACTTTGATGAGTTCATCACTATAGACAACCCTACTGAGAACGTCGTCGTTTCGCCGCCACAACTTGAGGCGCCCGAGATCAAGGGACAAGGCAAGCGCATCAGCGTGGAGCTTATGGACTCTTTGAAGCCTAACACCACCTACACGATCGACTTCTCCAACGCCATCTCTGACAACAACGAAGGCAATCCGCTGGGCAACTACACCTATAGTTTCTCCACCGGCGACCATATCGATACGCTCGAAGTGGCCGGTTACGTGCTTGAAGCAGACAATTTGGAGCCGGTCAAAGGTATTCTCGTGGGACTATACAGCAACATGGAGGACAGTGCATTTCAGAAGACTCCTATGATACGTGTGTCGCGCACTGACTCCCGCGGCCACTTCATCATACGTGGCGTAGCCCCCGGCTCTTACCGCATCTACGCCCTCAAAGACGCAGACGGCGACTATCGCTATGCGCAGAAGAGCGAGATGATTGCCTTCAATCATCAAACGATCACACCGACATTCAAGCCCGATGTCAGACAGGACACAACGTGGCTCGACACGCTCCACATCGCCAGCATCACTGATGTGCACTACACTCATTACCTCCCGGACGACATCTGTCTGCGTGCCTTCACCGGCATCAACACCGACCGATACTTTGTGAAGGCTGAGCGAAAGGAAGCCAACCACTTCACGCTCTTCTATACCTATGGTGACGCAGACCTTCCTAAGCTCCGTGGACTTAACTTCAATGCCGATAACGCCTTCATTATCGATCCGGCAGCTAAGCGCGATACCATCACCTACTGGCTGCGCGACACGGCACTGATCAACCAGGACACACTCGAAGTGGAGCTTCAGCACCATATCACCGACTCGCTCGGTGTGCTCCGTCTGCGCACCGACACGCTCACCATCCTATCTAAACAGCCCTATGCCAAACGGCTGAAAGAACAAAAGAAAGCCTACGACAAATGGGTAAAAGAGCAGGAGAAGAAAAAGAAAAAGGGAGAACCTTACGACTCGGTCATGGCCGTGAAGCCACTCGAAACAGCCATCACACCCGGCAGCGAGATGGATCCGGACCAAAACGTCACCATGACGTCACAAGTACCCATCAAGGATGTAGACATCGAAAAGATGGTGCATCTCTATTCACAACCGCCCGGCGACTCGCTATGGTACCGCGAGCCCTTCGAGATGACACGCGTCAATGCCCTCTCCTACCTGCTCAAGGCATCGTGGAAACCCGATTATCAATACAGCTTAGAGATTGACAGTACCGCCTTCCAGTCCATCTACGGTGATCTGTCAGCCAAGATCAAGACCGGACTGAAGGTGCGCAGTAACGACACCTATGCCTCGTTGCTCGTCACCATTAACGGCATGCAGGGCAAGCACATCATCGCACAACTCATGGACGAGGGCGACAAGGTCGTCAAGCAAGCCTTCACAGACAACGGCCAGGCGGAGTTCTACTACCTCAAGGAGGGTAAGTACTACCTGAGGATGATCGAGGATACCAACGGCAACAAACAGTGGGATACAGGCGATTTCGGTAAGGACATAGAGCCGGAGCCCGTCTATTACTATCCCGAATTGATTGAGTGCCGCGCCAAATGGGACGCCTCACGCTCATGGGATCCTACCGCCACACCACTCTATCGCCAAAAGCCATCGGCCATCACCAAGCAAAAGGCTGATAAGCAAAAGCAGGTGCAGCATAGAAATGCCGACAGAGCCAAGAAGCTCGGCATTCAATACATCCCTAAGCCCTAAGCCGCGATAGTAAGGGGGACGGCTTCATGCTTTCCCTAACTACTGCTTCTATATAAGCACACAGATTGTTCTATATAAGTATCAAGACAGAATAACAAAATCAAGAAATGATGAAAACACTGAAAATCTGGTTTGTCAGTCTTGTGCTGGCCATGATCGCCACGCAAGCCGGAGCGCAGTGCACCTTCCGAAACACGGCGTTTAAGTCAGGAGAGTTTCTCTCCTACAACCTCTATTATAATTGGAAGTTCGTATGGGTAAAGGCTGGCTCCGCCTCATTCTCTACCGTAAAGAGTGTCTACAAAGGCACGCCGGCATGGCGCGGCAGCCTCATCACACGTGGCAACAACCGCGTTGATGACTTCTTTGTGCTTCGCGACACCCTGCTGTGCTACAACAGCTTGGATTTGGCACCGCTCTATTATCGCAAAGGCGCACGCGAAGGTAACCGATACACGGTCGACGAGGTATTCTACTCCTACCCTGATGGTAAGTGTCACGTCATGCAGCACCGCAAGAAGCACGATGGAAAGAACGAATGGGAAAAGCACACCTACAACGACTGTGTATACGACATGATGAGCATTTTCCTGCGTGCCCGCTCTTTCAATCCCGAGGGTTGGAAGAAAGGTCACGATGTCGACTTCCCTATGGTCGACGGCAATGGCCGTGACCCCGCACGTCTGCACTATGAAGGAAAGGTCAATATCAAAGCCGATGATGGCCACACCTACCGCTGTCTAAAACTGGCTTATCTCGAAAGCGAGGACGGAAAGCCCTATAAAAAGATCGTAGATTTCTTTGTCAGCGACGATGCCAACCACATTCCCGTACGCTTGGATCTCCACCTCCGCTTCGGCTCTGCCAAGGCCTTCCTTGTAGGATACAAGGGCGTGAAAGGCGAGATCCAGTCACGCGTGAAGTAAAACGGGTAAACAAAATGGATTTTCAGGAAAATAGCATAAGGCTCTTGAAAATCTTCATCGGTGTCTATTACAGATTATATTGCAATAGAAAAGCCAAGACAAGGACTGTCCCCGTCTTGGCTTTTCTTTTATTGTGGATCCTTCATTGCTATAGATTTTCCAACTCCAAAACATGACTAGTTCCGTCCGATGAAGTGAGCAGATCCAGTCCTATCTTCATCAAATAATCACCCGTATAGGTTTGTCCGTCACATAAAAGCTCACTCTTTTTGCCAGGCAAAAGATTGATCTCCTTGACTCTGTAGGTTCGCAAAGGATCGAGGCCTTGCAGACGTACTTTCCCAAGCGGTTCCTTGAAGCGTGGATGTAGGTCATATGCAAAGACCACACCGTGCGTTTGGCTCTGAGACACATAGCATACAGCCATGTGGTTGCTCTCATAAGGCGATACCAGACGATATTGCTCTCCGTCAAGGATCACCGTCTGCAAACGCTTCCAATTGGCCACAGCCTGCTGCACATACTTGTAATCATCGGTAGACATGGTTTTCAAATCCATGTCAAAACCAAGCTTACACATAGAAGCCACATCGGTGCGGAACTTCACGCTCGCCTTGCGATTCCAATCGGTGACGTGCGCTGCTATTGCCTTCACAGGGAAGAACTTTGACATAGACCATTGGATGTAAAGACGCTCAAAAGGATCTGTATCATCCGAAGCCCAAAACTCACCGAAATACTTCAATGCCTCATAATCGCAACGTGCGCCACCTCCTGAGCAAAGCATCATCTCCAATTTTGGATATTTTGCCTGTATACGCTGCAAGACATGGTATAGTCCACGCACATAGTCGATATAAAGATTGCCCTGATTGGCTTTGCCATAAGGTGAATAGATGTTGGTGATAGGAGAGTTGCAATCCCACTTGAAGTAAGCAATGTCTGGATTCTCCGTCATAAGACGGTCTACGACAGAATACACATATTGTTGCACTTGTGGGTTAGAGAGGTCCAAGACTAACTGATTACGATAATAATAGGTCTCACGATTGGGGAGTTCTATTACCCAATCCTTATGCTTCTCATACAGTTCGCTCTTGGGATTGACCATCTCTGGCTCTATCCATAATCCAAACTTCACTCCAGCCTCCTTTGCAGCCGCTGTCAGAGCAGAGATGCCGCCAGGCAATTTATCGTGGGTTGGTGCCCAATCCCCAAGTCCAGCATGGTCATCTTTACGTGGATATTTATTGCCAAACCACCCATCGTCAAGCAAGAACATATCCACACCAAGATTCTTGGCATCCTTCATCAGCTGAGCAAGAGTTTCCTGACTAAAGTCAAAACCAGTGTTCTCCCAGTTGTTAAGCAGTGTCATACGGCTGCCCTCTCCATCCCAAAGCTGGTAACGGCGTGCCCAGTCGTGAAGATTCCGTGTTGCCGAAGAGGTACCTTTGTCGCTCAAGGTAAAGATAAACTCCGGTGTCTTTAACGTCTGTCCTGGCTTCAACATATAGTCTGAAGCATAAGGATTCATACCCGGTATTACACGCAGACAACCCACATTGTCTACCTCGAAGGTGCAGTTGAAGTTGCCAGTCCACCCTATTGTCCCGAGCAACACCTTGCCTTCATCTTCCATCGCCGGATGATTAAAGCCAAGCTCAAAGAACGGCTCGCTCTGCATCGCGGCGCGGGTGCCAAGTTTGGTATCGATAATCTTCTTGCCAAACTGCAGTTGCTGTACCGCCGGCTGACCTTCTCGCGCCCAGTCACTATGGTAGTTGGTAAGATAATACTTGTCTGCATTGAAATAAAGCATACCGCTGGCATACCGCCACAACATCACAGGTTTCCTCTCGTGGTGTCGGATCTCACTCCATAGCTTGATGACGTTCTCTTTCTCATAAGCCACATAGTGAAGCGTCACATCCACAGCGTATTTATCATCGGCAAGCTGGATAACCGTCTCATTGCCACCTTTGACCATCATCTGTCGGTGCGACTTGTAATGCAACTCTGTAGACAGATTGCCGTCAGCATGGGTGATGGCTACCACCGGCTCAAAGAAGTCGCGTCCACCAGAGCCTGGATAAGCCTCATAACCACGCAACGGATAGCTGCCGTCACTACCGGCATATACCTTCCAATCCAGTTTGCCGAAATCCTGTTCCGAGGCTAATTTGTCACCAAGATAGACTTGGTATAACTGTCCGGAAGGTGATACTTGAAGTATTAAATCTGTTGCATCCGTAGAAATACGGATGTTTTTCACATCTGCTGCCTCTGTGCACAAGACACAGAGGAGCATAATGAGAAGTACAGAAATTCTATTTTTCATTGACGATGTCTTAAACATTGACCTTCGTTTGCATTAATAACCTTTGTTCTGATCCATGCTGCCATCAGCATTACGCATCTGCTGGTTCCGATTTAATTCGGTCTGTGGTATTGGCAGCAACATATTGCTTTCGACAAACGTACCGTTTGCCACGCTGCGCTTACACCATTCGTTACGCGTGGTAACAAACTTCTTCCACTGACCTGTACGTATGAGGTCGAAACGACGCCAGTTCTCGCCAAAGAGCTCTCGCATACGCTCATCCATAATCTGTTGGCGGAACTGCTCCTTACTCATCGCAGTCCAATCACTCACACCTGCTCGCTGTCTGACCATGTTGACGTATTTTATAGCATCACTCGTTCTTCCTAACTCATTAAGACACTCGGCATAGCACAACAGAATATCTGCGTATCGCAACACCGGAATGTTCTTACCAGACAGCCACATATTGCTGATGTTCAAGCCCGAGCCTTTGTCTGTACGATAGTCCTCATATTTCTTGAAATGATTATCCGCATATAAATGAAAAAAGTCGGTAAAACCTTTCGCGTTCTCAT
>DAWDCC010000024.1:0-39666 GCA_052355365.1 Prevotella sp.
TAATTTATTTTTGCAAAGCAGCAGAAAAGCTAAAAGTTTTAGCGGACACCAATAGATAGAAATCAGAAAAAGGTGGGGAGAAAACGGCAAAAAATCGAGGTTTCGTTGTCAAAGTACCTTTCTGATGCTATCAAAGTGCCTTTCTGACCTGGTCAAAGTGCCTTTCTGACCATGTCAGAAAGGCGTGATGACAGCATCAGAAAGGCTTTCTGAGGAGCATATCTAAGTGTTTTGTCATCTCCCAAAGGTTTGTATTTGCGAGTTAGAAAATGATTTTGCGCATAACTGGTTGTTAGTCTGACAGTTAGAAAAAACGCCCTAAAAATCGCAAAATTGCGTGCAAATGGGGTGTTGGTTCAGAAAATCGTCCGTACGTGTGCTGTTTTTTGTCAGTTTTGTGGACAAAAGAAGAGTAGGTGATGACCACTGGCCTCACCCCCGAAACCGCTTTACGGGAATCCTTTATCTTGCAGGGCGGTCACGAGGGAATTATCCATACAAGCCATTCGGGGATTAGGGCGGCCACGGAGGGACCGCCCATACGTTGTTACCTAATTGAGCATGTTATATCTATAGAACTACATCGCCACCTGTTTTAGATCCTTATCCATGGAACTGGTGCCACAGTAGATCGTATAGTGGTGCTCGGGATTCCAGCGCATGGTATTCGTGGAGGCATCCCAAAGCTCGAAGGTACGCTCGTCGAGTGGGATGACGACCGTCTTCTTCTCGCCGGCTTTCAGGCTGACACGCTGGAAGGCACGCAGACTCTTGACGGGGCCGTCGGTGTCGTCGTTGTCACGGACGTAGACCTGCACCGTCTCGTCGCCGCTGCGCTGGCCCGTGTTCTCGATGTCTACGATGAGCTTGCCGCCGATCTTACCCGATTTCTCCAGTCGTGGCTGTCCGAGGCGGAACTGCGTGTAGCTCAATCCGTAGCCGAAGGGATAGAGCGCGTCGCCTTTGAAATAGCGATAGGTGCGGTTCTTCATGTCGTAGCTCTCGAAAGGCGGCAGCTGAGAAGTGCTGCGATAGAAAGTCACGGGGAGCTTGCCCGAAGGATTCACCTGGCCGAAGAGCACGTCAGCCACGGCTGTACCGCCCTCCTGACCCGGGTACCATGCCTGGAGAATCGCTTGACAGCGGTCGGCTTCGGGAGCCAGTGCGATAGCAGCGCCCGAGCAGTTGACCATGATCACCTGCTTGCCGGCGTCGTGCAGGGCAGCGATGAGACCACGCTGCACTTTCGGCAACTCGATATTCGTGCGGTCACCTCCCGAGAAGCCCTCGATGTGCACAGGCATCTCCTCGCCTTCGAGGGCAGGAGAGATGCCGCCCACGAAGATCACCTTATCGATGCCTTTGAGCTGGTTGATGGTAGCGGTGTAGTCCACCGGTTTCTCGATGCCGAAGTTGATCTTCAGGTCAGCATTCCACGTCTTCACGTAGTTGAAGTCCACCCGAATGTCATAGCTCTTTCCGGCCTCTACCTTCAGTACGGTATGCGTCGGCAGTGTACGCCACGTATGAGCCTGCTGCTTGCACTCACCGTTGACATATACGGCAAAGTCGCCGCAGCCCTCGACGTCGAGCGCCACCTCTCCACTCTGCTTGGGATAGAACGTGGTGGAGTAGTGGGCCGAGAAATCCTCGATCTTCACGCCCGGCGCGAAGTTATGCATGCCGGCTGTGGTCACCGCGATGGGCATTGTATAATATTGAGTTGTGACAGGCTTACCCTCGCGCTCGGTGTTGTTCCAGAACTCACCTTTGAGTCCTGTCGTCTTTCCGGCACGGCACTGAGTGAACAGCGGGTCGATGACCTTGTCGGCCGTGAGATCACAGCCTTTGAGGTAAACCAGATTTTTATAGTGGCTGCGCAGTCCGTCGAGGATGTCGATAGTGTGTGTCGGCGTGCCATTGTAGTTGCCCCACATCATCGGACGGTTGTCGGCGTTGGGTCCGACGACGGCGATGCGCTCATGACTCCTCGGATTGAGGGGCAGGATGTTGCCGTTGTTCTTCAGCAGCACGAGCGACTGGCGCGCCATGTCGAGTGAGAGCTGAGCGTGCTCCTTGCTTGCTACCACCGAGAAGGGGATGCGGCTCCACGACACCAGCTTTTGATCGTCCATCTCGCCGAGGTCGAAACGTCCTTCGAGCAGACGGATCACATGCTTGTCAACCTCCTTTTCGCTGATCAGACCGCGGCGTACGGCATCGGGCAGACTCTTGTAGGAATAGTTGAAACCGCACTCCACGTCGGTACCGGCGAGCGTGGCCCGTGCCGAGGCATGGGTGGCGTCGCTCGACACCTTATGGCTTGTCCAGATGTCGCTGACGGCACCGCAGTCGCTCACCACGAGATGTTTGAATCCCCACTCGTCGCGCAGGATCTGTTGTAGCAGACGGGTGTTGGAGCAGCAGGGCTCGTCGTCGAGACGCTGATAAGCGCACATCACCTCGCGCACGTCGGCATCCTGGACGAGCGACTTAAACGCTGGCAGATAAGTCTCCCACAAATCGCGTGGCGAGACGTCGTTGATGTTGGCCGTGTGGCGTGTGCTCTCAGGTCCGCTGTGCACGGCATAGTGCTTGGCGCAGGCCCAGAGCTTGCGATAGCGCGCAGAGTCGGGGCCTTGCAGACCGCGCACGACAGCGCTGCCCATTACACTTGTCAGCCACGGATCCTCGCCGTAGGTCTCCTGACCACGGCCCCACCGTGGGTCGCGGAAGATGTTGACATTCGGTGTCCAAACCGAGAGACTGTGGAACTTCTCCACGTCGCCACCCAGGGCAAGCCGGTGATGGTATTGAGCACGCATCTCGTCGCTGGTGGCTGAGAAAACGCGGTAGAGCAGGTCAGGATTGAACGATGAGGCCATGGCGACCGGTTCGGGATAGACCGTCACGCCACCAAGGTTGGCCACGCCGTGGAGCGCTTCACTCCACCAATAAAACTTCTTGATGCCTAACCGCGGGATGGCGGGACTCTCGTCGAGCATCAGTGCGGCTTTCTCCTCAAGGGTCAGACGGCCACAGAGATCCATGGCACGCTGATGGGCAGAGAGGGTGGGGTCTTGATAAGGGAGTTTTTGTGCGCTCACGCCTGTCGCGCAGAGGCAGAGAACTCCCAACAGGATGTGTTTTAGAGTCATGTTTTTAGTTGTTATGGTTATCTTTTCTGATTGTTTTTGCAAAGATAATGTTTTTATTTCAAACGTTGTCTCATCCTATGTAACCAATACTTTGCACAGTGTTGCATCCTTTGAAAAAGCTTGCAAAAACGTGTTCATTTTGCCTTTATTGTGTTCGATTTGGCCGACAGGACAAGAAATGAACATCTTTGTCTCCCTTTTGGACATTCGACATTCCTTGAATAGTTTTATCTTTGTAGCCTAAATCGACGACGGAGGTGCAGAGCATCTGTTGTCAGTCAAACGTTCACATCTGCAGATGATATGGATGCCATAGAGATCAAGGCAGTTACAACCAAAAGAGATATCAGCGTTTTTGCCAGCTTTGCCGATCGGCTTTACGCAGGCAATCCTTTTTTTGTACCTGACTGGGAAGCAGATCTCAGAGATCTGTTTTCAGAGGAAAAGAATCCCAGTCTGTCCTTTTGTGACATACAGGCTTTCCTGGCTGTGAGAGCAGGAGAGGTTGTGGGTCGTGTGCTGGCTTTTGTCAACCGTCGCAGCAATGACCGCTGGCAGACACGCACCGTGCGCTTTTCCTATCTCGACTTCATTGAGGACCGGTTGGTCTGCCAGCTTTTGCTGCAGGCTGTGGAAGACTTCGGCCGTAACCATGGCATGGATACCGTGCAGGGTCCCTTGGGCTTTACCGACTTCGACAAGGAGGGAATGCTCGTTGAAGATTTCGACCGCTTGTCTTCGCCCGTGACCTACTACAATGCTGCCTATTACCCCATGATGCTGGAAAAGCTCGGTTATGAGAAGGTCGCCGACTGGGTGCAGCTGCGTCTGACACTGCCTGCTGAGGCACCGGCGAAGTACACGCGCGTGGCTGCCTACATGGCCACGCTCATGGTGTTGTTTGCCGCTTTTGGCCTGATGGCCTCCCGGCTGTCGTTTGAGGAGAGTCTCGACTCGATCATGCCGGCCTCGCACAATGCCGATGGCAGCACGAAACTTGCCTTTGCCGACCTGCACATCAAGGACAAGACCTTTGTGCTCTTCACCTCGCGACAGCATCGGCTCAGCACGGAACAGCTCGCTGAGGCTTGCGACAGCTTCATGGCAGCGTGGCAGCGTACCGACAGCAGGCAGGGCAGCGCACACCGCACCATCGGCGATGTGTTTTCCACCGTTTCCGAAGATCAACTGCCCGATGCCATCGACTATCTCCAACAGCATCTGCCTGCCTATGTCGACACCTCGCTCTACGCCGGTGTCGACACGCTGCTCACGTCCGCAAGGATGAGTCGGCAAATGGCGCGGAACCGTAAGGATCTCGAAAGCGAGATCGGCGACCTCTATCCCGAACTCATCGAGACCGACCCCATCGGACTGCGCACGCTGCTGGCCCGACAGATGAAACCGCTCATGGGTGGCGGCGGGGGCTATAAGATCAAGGACGGTCACTTCTTCACCGCCGATTCGTCGGTGTGTGTGGCCTTTGTCACTCCGCGCTACTCCGGTACCAACACGGGATCGGGAGCACGGATGTTTGACCTGCTCAACGCACAGATCTCCCACTTCCAGCAGAGCCATCCCGACGTGCGCATCCTCTACCACGGCACACCGGCAAGCGGCTATTACAACTCCCGTACGGTGAAGAATGACCTCGCTGTCACGCTCTCCGTGTCGCTCGTCGTCGTGGCCCTGATCATCATGGTCAGCTATCGCCGTTGGGACACGATACCGCTGCTCATCATGCCCGTAGCCTTCGGCCTGCTGGTAGGCATGGCGATGATGTATCTTGTCAAAGGAAGCCTCTCCGTCATGTCGCTCGGCATGGGTGGCGTGGTGCTGGGCGTGGCGATGAGCTATGTCGTGCATCTGCTCACCCATGCCAAGTTTGTGGACAGCGTCGAACAACTGCTCCGCGAGCAAGTCAAGCCGATCAGCATGGGCTGCGTGACGACGATCTTCACACTGCTCGGGCTGCTCTTTGTCAAGACCGACCTCCTGCGCGACTTCGGTCTCTTTGCCACCTTTGCCATCCTGGCCACTGTGGTCTTCACGCTGTTGCTGCTTCCGCCGATGGTCACCGTGGGCGGTAGTTACGACCGCCGCGTCTTTGGCGCTCTGGCCCGCCTGTGTGATTGGCCCGACCGTCACCGTCGGCCGTTGCTAGTGGCCTGTTGGGTGGTGATCGGCTGTTCGGCTGTTGCGTGGCTGATGAAGGGCGTACCCTTTGATGCCGACATCCATCATCTCAACTATCACACAGCGGAGGTTGACAGCTCCGAGCAACTGCTGAAAGGAAAGACAGCCAGCACGCTGAAACAGAAATACTTTGCTTCGACGGGTAAGACGATGGAGGAAGCCATCGCCAACTTCAAGCCGCTCGCCCGACAGCTCGACTCGCTGCAGCGTGCGGGACTGGTCTGTCACTACAGCCATACCCAGCTGATCCTCGTCGGACAGCAAGAGCAGCGTGCGCGTATCGCCGCCTGGCACCGCTACTGGACACCGGAGCGGCTCAGCTGCGTGCGTCAGCTCATCGCCTCGACGGCGCCCACGGCCGGTCTTGAGGCCGATGCCTTCGAGCCCTTCTTCGACGCGGCTACCGCCAACTACCGTCCCAGCGCCCTCTACCGCGACAGTCTCCTGCCGCCGGGATACCTCTCTACACTCATGGAGCGCAGTGGCAACGGACAGTATCTCTGCTTCACGCGGGTGAGCTACGCCGACGAGCATGTGAGCGGACACTGCGACGACTACCAGCGTATCTGCGAGGCCGTCGCCTCGAAGCCCCATCAGCTCATCCTCGACACCTATTATTATATGCGTGACTCGCTGCGACAACTCAACAGCGACTTCAATGTGCTACAGTGGTCGTCGATGGCCTTGGTGCTTCTGCTCCTGTTGGTCAGCTACCGGGGACGGTGGAAGGTGACGCTCGCCGCCTTTCTGCCCATCGTGCTGAGCTGGGTCATCGTGCTCGGGGTGATGGTCGTTTGTGGCAAGAACTTCAATTTAGTCAACATCGTCATCTCCACGTTCATCTTCGGAATGGGCATCGACTACAACATCTTCGTGATGAGCGGACTGCAAGACGGCAGTGATCCGCGACTGCTGAGTGAGCATAAGGTGGCCATCGCCTTCAGTGTGGCGATACTCGTGATCACCATCGGCAGCATGACGCTGGCCCGCCATCCCGCCATCAGCTCGGTGGGCTCCCCCACACTCGTGGGCCTGCTCGCCGCCGTGGTCATGGCGTTTGTCGTGGAGCCATGGCTCTTTGGGCTGCTGAAAAACAAGACAGCAACG
Organism: Prevotella sp.; assembly: GCA_052355365.1. Taxonomy (GTDB): domain Bacteria; phylum Bacteroidota; class Bacteroidia; order Bacteroidales; family Bacteroidaceae; genus Prevotella. The sequence continues at coordinate 6,462 of DAWDCC010000024.1, forward strand.
CATGAAGCATAGAATCATCATCATCGGCAGCGGTTTGGGTGGACTGGCATGCGGACGACTCCTGAGCAAAGCCGGTCACGATGTCGTGGTACTCGAACAGGGCCGGCAGCCCGGCGGGTGCCTGCAGAGTTATCGGCGTGGCGGCTTCTCCTTCGACACCGGCATGCACTATGTCGGTTCACTGCTCCCCGGAGAGTCGCTGCACACAGCCTTTCAGATGCTCGGACTCGATGATCTGCCTTGGCAGCAACTCGATTCCGACGGCTTTGACCGCATCTGCCTCGACGGTGAGGAATACCCGTTGGTCAATGGCTTTGACCGCTTCGCCGAACAACTGGGCGATCGCTTTCCTCAAGACAGAGTGGCGCTGAGACAGCTCGCCGAGGACTTGCGGAAGACCGAGACAGGACTCGTTGAGCGCGTCATGGACTGTAGCATCGTCGGCGACGAAACCATTGGACAGATGAGTGTTAACGCCTACGACACGTTGTCGGAACAGCTTCACGACCCTCTTCTGCTGCAAGTTCTGGGTGGCTCCGCGATGAAGATGGAGCTGCGCCGCGACTCGTTCTCGTGGTTTGCCTTCCTCCATTCCCTCAGCGGCTACGTGCCGAGTGCGTGGCGCCTGCGCGATGACAGCGGCGGCATCGTCCGTCGACTCATCGACGGCATACGGCGCAGTGGGGGAGAGGTGTCCTGCGGCAAGTGTGTCGAGCGGTTGACAGAGCGCGACGGCAGACTCGTGGAGGCTGTTTGCAGCGACGGGTCGACTTATGAGGGCGACATTTTCATCAGCGATATCCATCCTGCACAGACTTTCGCTTTGGTTCAGGACAGCCATGTGCTGCGCCCGATCTTCAAGCGAAGGCTGCAACGGCTCACCAACACCACCGGCATGTTCACCGTGTCGCTGGTGCTTAAGGACGGCGCAATTCCTTACCGCAACTACAACCAGTATGTCTATGCACCCGGTACGGACGTGTAGCGGCTCACCGAGAACAACGATCCCGTGCGGGGCGTGATGGTCAGCTATCGTGTGCCCGACAACTACATGGACATGCGTGGCGAACAGGTGAGTGTCCGTCAGGTCGATCTTCTCACACCGATGTCGTGGCAGGAGTGCGATCGTTGGGCTGACCTGCCTGTGGGACATCGTGGTGAGGACTATCTCGCCTGGAAGCGACAAAAGGCTGAGGAGACCGTGGCACTGGCACAGACTCAGGTGCCCGGATTACGAGATGCCATAGAGTATTGCCACACCAGTACGCCGCTGACATGGCACAACTACACGCTGGCACCGGATGGCTCCGCCTTCGGTATCCGCAAAGACAGCCGCAGTGCCCTGATGACGATGTTCTCGGTGATGACCCCGCTCGCCAATCTTTACCTCACGGGACAGAATGTGTTGCTCCATGGCATTGAGGGTGTGACAATGACGGCATTGGGAACGGTGGAAAAGATTAAAAAAGTAAAAGAGTAAAAAGGTAAAAGGGTAAAAAGAGTAAAAAGGGAAAGAAGTAAAAGATAAAACGATCATATCATGAAGACATTCAGAAGAATTGCGCTGGCACTGGTGCTCAGTTTCACCATGCTGGCCGTAAATGCTCAGAGCTATCAGAAGGTGAGTCCTGCCCAGCTGTGGCATCAGATCACCGGTGCTGGATGGTGGCTGCTGGTCATCATGGTGCTGTGGACGGGCATCTATCTGCTCAACACGCTGGCATGGAGAGCGATCATCCGGGGCAGCGGTCCTTGCCCGATCACACTGCCACGACTGTGGCAACTCGTCGTCACCGGCTATGCGCTGAACTCCGCGACCTCCATCGGACTGGTGAGCGGCGAGCCTTACCGCATCGTGCAGCTCTCGCGCTACATCGGTGCTGAGCGTGCCTCGTCGTCGGTGGTGCTCTTCGTGATGATGCACACCTTCAGCCATTTCTGGTTCTGGCTCACCGGCATCGTCCTCTACCTGCTGTTGGCTGGACTGGGCATGGTACCGCTCGGCAGCGGCATGGGCATCCTGCTGGGCATAGGAGCCTGCCTGAGTCTCGGTGGCATCTGGCTGTTTCTCGTCGGCTATCGCAAGGGACTGGTGCTCGCGCTGGTGCGTGCGCTGTCGCACATCCCGTTTCTCAGGAAGTCCATGGAAAGTATCATGGAACGATACGGACCGTCGCTGACGACTGTGGATCGGCAAATTGCGGCTCTGCACGGACAGCGCCAGAGCAACTTCTACCAGGGTCTGTTGCTGGAATATGGCGCCCGCATCGCGCAGTGCGCAGAGATCTTTCTCATCCTCTGCATTTTTGGGCATGGTTTTGACCAGGACGCCGCAGCGTTGGCCGGACTCTTTGTGCGTTCAGTGGTCATCCTCGCCTTCACCTCGCTCTTTGCCAATCTCTTGGGCTTCATCCCCTTGCAGCTCGGAGGCCGCGAAGGCGGTTTTGCCATCACCGTGGCAGGATTGGGCATGACAGCAGCGCTCGGACTGAGCGTGAGCATCATTTGCCGGCTGAGGGAAATCGTCTGGGACATCATCGGCGTGGCCTTGATGAAAATAAGTGGAAAATAAAGTTGTCTTCGACATGTCGAAGACATCGAGGGTTAGTTTGCTGATAATGACATAACCGTTGCAAGGGCAGCGAAAATAGATAATTGGGAAGACAATGGAAAAGAATACTCCTTCTAATCAGAATAAAACTTCCGGCGTGGCCGCCACCTTCAAGTCCAACGACACCGAAGAATGGCTCGACCGGGTGTGGACACGCCCCATCGGCTATTTGTGGGCTTGTTTCTTCCGTCGGCTGCACGTTCATCCCAACACGGTGACCGTGATGTCGATGATCATTGGAGCGGTTTCTTCGATCTTTTTTGCCTGCGGCTCGTGGTATTACGAGGGCAGCGAAGGACTCGTGATGAACATCATCGGCGTGCTGCTCTTGGCGTGGGCAAACTTCTACGACAGTGCTGACGGACAGCTGGCACGCATGACCGGACAGAAGACACGGCTGGGACGCATTCTCGACGGTGCGGCCAGTGAGGTGTGGTTTATACCGATCTATATAGCCCTCGTGATCCGTTTCTACCATCATCACACGATTGACTTCGGCTGGATGGGGCTCGCCGACACGACCACCAACGTCTGGGTGGCCAGTGGTGTGCTCTTCGTGCTCGTGTGTTTCTCGGGTTTTGTCTGTCACAGCCGGCAATGCGGTCTGACAGATTATTACCGCCAGATCCATCTCTTCTTCCTCAAAGGCGAAGAGGGAAGCGAACTCGACAACAGCATACAACAGCAGCAGATCTATGACAGCACCCCCTGGGAAGGCAACCGACTGTGGAAAGCTTTCCTGAAAACATATATCGGATACACACAAAAGCAGGAGTGCGCCACACCGCAGTTCCAGCATCTCATGGCCAGACTGACGAAGGTATACGGTACGCCTTCCAAGGCACCGCAGTCTTTCCGCGACCGCTTTCGCCAAGGATCACTGTCACTGATGAAGTGGACCAATATCCTGACGTTCAACACACGGGCTATCGTACTCTACACGGTGTGTCTGCTCGACGTGCCCGTACTGTATTTTGTTTTTGAAATTGTGGTGATGACCGCTTTGTGTCTCTACATGCGCGCCCGCCATGAAGCACTCTGCAAAAAACTATCGGCAACATTGTCATGAAGCGAATCCTCTCACTCCTTATTATATATATGGCATTATATATATGGCGGTTCTGACCATTGCCCGGGCTCAGTTCCATGGCCAGGTGGTGGATGCCGCCGACGGCTACGGCATACCATACGCCACGCTGACCTCTGCCGACGGTCATTACACGTCGGTGTGCGACGGTGAGGGCTTTTTCACGCTCAGCGATTCCATCAGTGGCGTTGTGAAGGTCACGGCAGTGGGATATGGCGAGCTGACGCTCAAAGTCAGTCAGCTGCAACCCGATATGAAGATAGAGCTAAAAGCCTCGGTGCAGCATCTCAAGGAGGTGACCATCAAGGCTCGCCGCCGACGCTATCGCCGCAAGGGCAATCCTGCCGTGGAACTCATGCGCCGTGTCATCGCGGCGAAGAAGCACACGGAACTCACGAATCACGACTATTACCAATATGTGAAGTATCAGAAGCTCACCTTCGCCGACAACCAGCCCGACTCCATGAAGCACGGACATCAGCAGTGGTGGAGAAACCAACTTGAGGTCTCGCCGTATAATGGTAAGACTGTGCTGCCCTTCATCGTCAACGAGACGCTCACGCAACATATCTATCGCAAGGATCCGCGCAAGGAACGCGACATCGTGCTCGCCGAGCGCAGCGACGGCATGAACAAACTGCTTGAGACCGGCGACATCTTCAACACGCTGTTGAAGGAAGTGTTCACCGATGTGAACATCTATGACGACTACATCCGGCTGGTGCAATATCCTTTCCCAAGTCCTATCGGCCGTACCGCCATCTCGTTCTACCATTTCCATATCGAGGACACGGTGCGCGTGGAGAACGACAGCTGCATCCATCTGCGCTTCTATCCGGCCAACCAGCAGGACTTCGGATTTACGGGCGATCTGTATGTGATGAAGGACTCGTCGCTGCAAGTGAGGGAGTGTACGCTGAACATACCGGTCCTCGGCGGACAGTTCCGCACTAATCTCACGCAGTTGCGGCTCTACAGGCAGTTGGGGCGCGATGGAGATGAACCTCAACGCCGGCGCGGAGTGGAACCGTGCGCCCTTCCCACTGCTCATCATGCCGCCCGTCAACGTGTCGTACTTCATGGAGCGCAACAACGAACTCTTCTCGATGATGCGCAATATGGAGTTTATCAATGACCGCTATGTCTTCTGGAACTTGTCGTGGGACATGAACGGGAAGCTGCTCAACCGCATCCCGCTCTTGAAGCATCTCAAGTGGCGTGAGTTCTTCGCCGTGAAGGGTATGTGGGGACATCTCACCGACAAGAACAACCCGGAGCTGCATCCCGAGAGCAATCTCCTCTACCGTTTGCCGGAGAACACCTACGTGATGAGCAATAAGCCCTACTGGGAGATGGTCGTCGGCGTGCACAATATCTTCAAGTTCTTCGCCGTGAACTATGTTCGCCGCCTGAGTTACCTTGACCATGCACATACGCACCGCAACGGCATACGCTTTTCATTCTTAGCTTCATTTTAATCTTGACAGATATTTGGCTTTGCGCCTTTGCGAGAAAAAATAGCAGCGAAGCGGCAAATAAATCATTTGTATAACTTTAAGCAACATTAAGTTTCATTGGTCACAAATGTTACCTTTACATGAAAAACAATTTGTTCGTTGAAAGAAAAACGGTGTAGGAGTTGCTTTATAAGAATAATTTACGTAACTTTGAAGCAGACTAAAAACAAGAACAAGATGAAATCAAAGTTACAGTTATTATGGGCTGTTCTCTTCTGGGGCAGCATGTGGGGCATCGTAGAGGCAACGATGGGGTGGCTGCTCCATGCTATGCAACTCCATCATGGCACTTCCACGGTTCTCTATGCCTTTGGCATCTGCTGCATGTTTGCCGCTGCTACCCGGTCGGGAAAAGGTGTGCAGGCCGTGCTGCTCACGTCTGTGGTCGCCGCCGCCATCAAGTTGGTGGACTTCGCATTGCCCGGTTCTACTGGCAATGTGCTGCATCCGGCTTTCTATATTCTCTTGGAGGGTGCCATGACAGCGGTTGTCAGTCAGCTCTTTTCTATTCAGCCACGCAAGACAAGCCGTCCGGCAGGGTTGCTCCTTGAGGCGCGTCTGGCTGTACCCGCATTCGTTGTGGCCGTCGCACTTACGCTGGTTGTCGGATAAAAAACAACGATGATAGGCGATACAGTATCAGCTTCTCATTTAGAACTGACAGGAGCCATCCTCGCCGGAGGCCACAGCAGTCGGTTTGGCAGCAACAAAGCGCTCTTTGCTCCCGACGGCGAGACGCTCATCAGTAAGGCTGCTGACCTGCTCCATCCGCTTGTCAGAGAGGTGCTGGTCAGCGCCAGCCATGCCAATACCGAGGCTTATGCCTTCCTTGGACTGGACATTGTGGAGGATCTGCATCCCGATTGCGGCCCTTTGGGAGGGCTGGAAGCGCTGCTCGACCGTTGTATTACGTCGTGGATGCTCATACTTACGTGTGACATGCCCTACGTCAACAGCGATTCACTCCGGACGATGATTCACCATGCTCAGCAGTCCGATGACAGCTTCAAGCAGGGATCGCTTCCGCGAGCTATCGCCTGGCAACGCAGCGACGGAAGCGTTTCTCCCTTTCCCATGCTGATCGAACGGAGTGCACTGCCCATGTTGCGGAGTCGCATGAACTCAGGCCGTCGTAGCATGAAAGGCATGCTCGGTGTATTGGACACCTATTATATAATAGCGCCCTCCGACCGCCTGCTTAGCAACATCAACCGTCCTGAAGACTGGAACGAGCCTGCCGTACGGTGAACATCAACATAAAAACCTAATTCAAGAATGATGGTACAATCTCAATTCAAACTTAAAGGAACTCCCACCTCCGCGCTTTGGGGAGCTACGCTTGGCTTCTTCTTTGGCGTGATGGCCATCTCGCTCTTTGGTCCTACGAGCACCACTCTTGGTGCTGCCATGGGCTTGGGTGCCACAGAACTCGGCCTGCTCGTCTCGGTGCCGTCGCTCACCGGCTCTCTGCTGCGCATACCCTTTGGCGCCATGGTCGACAGCAATGGCGGTCGCCGTGGCTTCCTCTTCCTGCTCGCTGCCGCCGTCATAGGCTTGGGCGCGCTGAGCCTGCTCTTCACCCTCTACCCCGTTGAGACGCCCGGAAGCATGAAAGGACTCTATCCGGTCGTGCTACTGCTCGGGTGTCTTGCCGGTTGCGGCATCGCTACTTTCTCGGTGGGAGCCTCGCAGTCCAACTATTGGTTTGTCAAAAGCCGTCAGGGCTACGCCTCCGGCATCTACGGCGGGCTGGGAACTACCTCTGCCGGCATTCTGGCATTCGCCCTGCCGCTGTTGCTCCATCGCTTTGGCTTCACGGCCGCCTACTACATTCTGACGGGTGTGATGCTTCTCGGACTCCTATTATATATATGGCTTGGTGCCAATCCTCCCTATTTCCAGTTTCTCAAAGCCGGGAGGAGCGCGGATGTAGCACGGGACAACGCACTGGCCTGCGGGCAGGAACTCTTCCCCAAAGGCAGCGCCACGACGAGTCTGAAAATTTCGGCACGAATACCACAAACATGGATGCTCGTGCTCTGCTACTTCACGACCTTCGGTGGCTTCATGGCGCTGACAGCATGGTTCCCCACCTTCTGGAAGAAAGGCATGGGCCTGAATCCTATGCTCGCCGGAGCCCTCACGGCTGTGTTCTCCATCCTCGCCGCCTTGCTGCGCGTGCCCGGTGGTAAGCTCTCCGACCGCATCGGTGGTGAGAAGGTATCCATGGCGGCCCTCGGCCTTTTAGCTGTTGCCGGTGTGCTGATGAACATTCCGATGGGGTGGGGCGGTCTTTTCGTCGTGAGTCTGCTGATCTCTGTGGCCTTCGGCTTCAACAATGGCGCCACGATGAAGCTCGTTCCTGTCTATGTCAGTGAGGGCGTCGGCGGTGCCAACGGCTGGGTGGGAGGTCTTGGTGCTTTCGGAGGCTTCGTCTTTCCACCGTTGATGGGACACCTCGTCGACCTCTCGCCGGAGCATGGCTACGGTTGGGGCTTCCTGCTCTTCACCTTCTTTGCCCTGCTCGTGATGGTGATCAACTACTTTGGAATGATGTGTAAGAGACATTGAACCGACTTGAATCCAACGATATGAATACGATATTCAGCAATCTGAAATACTTCATCAACCGCAAGGACGTGACCAACGAGGAGTGGGAACACTTCTACCGCACTCGTTGGGCCCACGACAAGGAGGTGCGGTCCACCCACGGTGTGAACTGTACCGGCTCTTGTTCGTGGCGCATCTTCGTCAAGAAGGGCATTGTCACGTGGGAGATGCAGCAGACCGACTACCCCTCGACACGGCCTGGTCTGCCCAATCATGAGCCGCGTGGCTGCCCGCGCGGTGCGAGCTACAGTTGGTATCTCTACAACTCCGGACGCGTGAAGCATCCGATGATCCGCAAGGAACTGCTCGACCTCTGGGACGCTGCCTTGGCCGAGCACCACGATCCCGTGGAGGCCTGGGCGTCGATCATGGAAGATGAGCAGAAGCGCAACGGCTATAAGCGGGTGCGTGGTCTGGGAGGCTTCGTGCGTCTCGACTGGCAGAAAGCCCTTGAGATCATGGCTGCCAGCAACATCTACACGATCAAGAAATTCGGCCCCGACCGTCTGGTGGGCTTCACGCCGATCCCTGCTTTCTCCATGCTGAGCTATGCTGCGGGTACCCGCTATTTGAGTCTGCTCGGTGGCGCGTGCCTGAGCTTCTACGATTTCTATTGCGACCTGCCGCCCTCGTCGCCACAGACTTGGGGCGAGCAGACCGATGTGCCGGAGAGCGCCGACTGGTACAACTCTTTTTTCCTGTTGCTCTGGGGCAGCAATGTGCCGACGACACGTACGCCCGACTCTCCATTCTATACCCAGGTGCGCTACAAGGGCACGCAGGTCGCTGTCGTCTCACCCGACTACAGCGATGCGTCGAAGTTCGCCGACGTGTGGATGGCACCGAAGCAAGGTACTGACTCGGCACTGGGCATGGCGATGGGTCATGTCATCCTCAAGGAGTTCTACAAAGACCGTACGGTGCCCTACTTCGACGAATATGTGCGCAAGTTCACCGACTTGCCTTTCCTTGTCAAACTGGAGGACACGGGTGACGGACGCTATGCCGCCGGCATGCTCCTGCGCGCCGCTGACCTCAAGGATAACTTCGGCGTGAAGAACAAAGCCGAGTGGTATCCGATCACCATCGACGATCCGTCGGGAGCACTCGTCACGCCTAACGGCAGCATCGGCAGCCGATGGAACGACGAAGGCCGGTGGAACCTCAAATGCGAGGACGTTCGCACGGGTAAGCCCTTCACGCCACGGCTCTCGCTCATGGAGCACCGCGACGACGTGGTGACGTTGCTCGACCCATACTTCGGCGGTACCGACTATCAGAATCCCCATTTCGCGGCTACCCGTCATCCCGATATCATCGAGCACAAAGTGCCCGTCATCAAGGTGGAGACGAAAGACGGAACAGTATATTGCACCAATGTCTTCGACCTGCTCATGGCGCATTATGGCATCGACCGCGGACTCGACGACCCCAACTGCGCCACGAGTTACGACGAAGACCTGCCCTACACACCGAAGTGGCAGGAGCAGATCACCGGCGTGAAAGCCGAGAAGGTTATCCAGACAGCGCGCTCCTTTGCCTCCACAGCCGAGAAGACACGCGGCAAGAGCATGATCATCATCGGCGCAGGTGTCAACCAGTGGTACAACACTGACATGACCTATCGCGCCGCCATCAACATGCTGATGCTCTGCGGTACGCTTGGTGTCAACGGTGGCGGCTGGAGTCACTATGTCGGTCAGGAGAAGGTGCGCCCGCAAGCAGGCTGGGCACAGATGGCCTTCGCCCTCGACTGGAAGCGACCGCCCCGCCACATGAACACGGTGAGCTATATCTATGAGCATGCCGATCAATGGCGCTATGAGAAGGTGACAGTCGACGAGCAGCTCTCACCTTTGGCTCATAAAGACAAGTGGAAAGGCCTTACGCTTCTCGATTGCAACATCAAGAGCCAGCGCATGGGCTGGTTGCCGTCGTCGCCGGAGTTCAACCGCAACTCTCTCGACCTGTGCCGTGAGGCTGCCAAGGCCGGCGTGAGCGAGAAGGACTATGTCTGTCAGCAACTCCACGAAGGCAAACTGTCGTTAGCCGCCGAAGACCTCGACACACGGGAAAACAGCCCGAAGGTGCTCTTCATCTGGCGCGCTAACCTCATCGGCTGTTCGGCCAAGGGTATGGAATACTTCATGAAACATCTCCTCGGCGCGCAGAACAATGTGCTCGGACAGAACTTGGAGCAGTGCGGACAGCCGTTGCCGAAATACGAGAAATGGCATTCTGAGGACAGCGTCGGCAAGCTCGACCTCGTGGTGAACATCGACTACCGCATGACGCAGTCAAGTATCTTCGCCGACATCGTCCTGCCCGCCGCCACATGGTACGAGAAGGAGGACATCTCTTCGACCGATATGCATCCTTTCCTCCATCCGTTCAGCAAATCCGTCGACCCCGTGTGGGAGAGCCGCACGGATTGGGAAATCTTCCGTGAGCTGTCGAAGGTGTTCTCCAAAATGAGCGAGGGACATCTCGGACACGAGAAAGACGTGGTCTACGCACCACTGGCTCACGACAGTGCCGGGGAGATCAGCGAGCCGCTCGCCGTGAGCGACTGGAAAGAAACCAGCGAGATGCCGGAGCCGGGACGCAATATGGGCAACCTCGTCGTGGTTACACGCGACTATCCCGACATCTACCGGCAGTTCACCACCGTGGGTCCCAATGTCCGCGACAAGGGTATTGGCGGTAAGGGCATCGGCTGGTCAGCATTGCAGGAGTACAATGAGCTGAAAGAAATGAACGGCATGGAGCGTGAGGAAGGCGTCAGCCAGGGTATGCCATTCATCCGCGAGGCCACACAAGCCTGCGACGCTGTGCTCACCCTCGACCCGACGAGCAACGGCGATGCCGGCTACCGCTCATGGAAAGCTTTGGAGAAGAGTGTCGGACTACCCTTGGCGGAACCGCTTACCGCAGACTTTGGAAAGACGAAATATACCTACAAGGATCTCGTCATCCAGCCACGTCTGTCGTTGCCCACACCTATCTGGTCGGGTATCAACAACAAGACCACGGAGTATACAGCTAACTACACCAACATCCATTACCTCATCCCGTGGCGTACGGTGACCGGCCGTCAGAGCTTCTATCAGGATCATCCATGGATGCAGGCCTTCGGTGAGACGCTGGTGAGCTACAAGCCGCCATTGGCCAAAAAGGAAATCAACAACCTCAAGGAGCGTCTTCATCTCAGCGACAACACGCTGGCACTGAACCTGCTCACACCGCACAACAAGTGGACCATCCACTCGTCGTGGAACGACAACTTGCTGATGCTCACCCTCGGGCGCGGCGGTCCCGTCATCTGGATGAGCGAGACCGACGCTGCCAAACTCAACATCCGCGACAACGACTGGGTGGAGGTCATCAACGACAACGGCTCGGCGATGGCACGTGCCTGCGTGAGCCAGCGCATCCCCGAGGGCGCTCTCTATATGTATCACAACCAGGGCCGCACCGTCAACGTGCCGCTCAGTCCGCTTACCGGCAACCGCGGGGGCATCCACAATTCCATCTCGCGCCTCTGCCCAAAGCCTACACACATGATCGGCGGCTATGCGCAGCTCTCCTACAGCTTGAACTATTACGGTACGATAGGCGCCAACCGCGACGAGTATGTGCTGTTGAGAAAGGTGGACAACGTAAATTGGGAATAAGATGAAGATCAAGACACAAATAGCAATGGTCCTCAATCTGGACAAGTGCATTGGCTGCCACACCTGCTCGGTGACCTGCAAGAACGTATGGACATCGCGTAAGGGTATGGAATATGCCTGGTGGAACAATGTGGAAACCAAGCCCGGCCCCGGTTATCCCAAGACGTGGGAAGACCAGGAGAAATACCGCGGTGGATGGGTGCGAACCAAAGACGGCAAGACCGAGCTGCGTCTCGGCAACCGTCCGAAGGTGATGTCACAGCTCTTCTCCAATCCTTATCTGCCTCAGGTGAGCGACTACTACGAGCCGTTTACCTTCGACTTCTCATCGCTGAAGGGCAAGCGGCGGCTGAAGACACCACCGTCGGCACGACCCTTCTCTATGATCACGGGCAAGCAGATGGACAAGGTGAAGGACGGTCCCAACTGGGAGGATGACCTCGCTGGAACGTTTGACGAGCGTAAGAGTGACCCTAATCTCAGTGGCATCGACACGCAGGGCTTCGAGGAATTCGAGCGTACGTTTATGTTCTACGTGCCCCGTCTGTGCGAGCACTGCCTGCATCCTGCCTGCATCCCCAGCTGTCCCTCGGGTGCCATCTACAAGCGCAAGGACGGCGTGGTGCTCATCAACCAGGACCGTTGCCGTGGCTGGCGGCAATGCGTGTCGGCCTGTCCGTATAAGAAAATCTATTTCAACCATCAGCGGATGAAGAGCGAGAAATGCGTGTTCTGCTATCCCCGTATCGAGGACGGGCAGCCCACGGTGTGCAGTGAGACCTGCGTGGGACGCATGCGCTACCTCGGCGTCATCCTCTATGACGCGGAGAAGATCGACGACTACGCCGCTGCTGATGAGCGCGAGCTGGTCAGCCGTCAGCGTGAGATGATTCTCGATCCCAACGATCCCACGGTCATCGTTGAGGCTGAGCGCCAGGGCATCAGTCACAACTATATCTTGGCTGCGCAGAAGAGTCCTACGTACAAACTGATGAAAGAGTGGGCCATAGCCTTCCCCTTGCATCCCGAGTACCGCACGCTGCCGATGGTGTGGTATGTGCCTGCCATGAGTCCGAAGACCGAGGAGCTGGCACCGAAGGAGCAAAACGCTGCCGCGACAAGCGACAACGACGACATGGACTATTTTGCCAAGGTCGACGAGATGCGCATCCCGGCGCAGTATTTCGCCAATCTGCTCTCTGCCGGAGATCCGCAACCTATCCGTGAGGCACTGGCCAAGCTCGTGGCCCTGCGTGAGTTCATGCGGCGGAAGACTGTCGACGGCATGGAGCAGCCTGTCGTACCGAAGGCGCTGGGACTCTCAGCCGAACAGTACGACGACATATACCGCCTGCTCGCCATCGCCAACTACGAGGACCGCTTTGTCATCCCATCCGATCCCAAGCAGCAAGGCAGTCATCATTTCGACGAGCGTACCGGCCTTGGCTTCGACGAAGAAGAGCAGAACTTCGTCGAGGGCTGCAAGCGCCATAACCTCTTCGGTGGTAAATAATCAAAGACAGAGACGATGATTCAGACTTATAACATCCTTTCCCTCTTGCTCGACTATCCCACAGCTGAACTGTGGGGCAGCCGCGGTGAGGTGCTGCCGACGCTCAAGGCTGAGGGCGTGCTCATCGACAAGGCGTTCGATGGCGTGCGATCGTTCCTCGACTATGTGGCGACATTCGTCGACGTGCGTAGCTGGCAGGCTGCCTACAGCGACCTCTTCGACACCTCGACGAAGACGAACCTCTATCTCTTTGACATGGTCTACGGCACAAGCCGCGACCGCGGACAGGCGATGGTGGACCTGAAAGAGGAGTATCTGCGCGCCGGACTCATGCCCGCCGAAGACGAGTTGCCCGACTATCTGCCGATGTATTTGCAGTATGTCGCCAACATGGACGACGCGGCGGAAGCCCATGCTGCCATCGACGACATCCGTGGCGTGCTCACGAAAATGGACGAGCGGTTTGCCAAGGAACAGCATCCCTACGAGCCGCTTATCGCCGTCTTGAAAGAACTTTAAACTCCCGACGTTATGCACACTTTCCTATTCCAATACCTCCCCTATATCGCCGGCGCGCTCTTCGTCTGCGGCGTCACCTACCGCATCGCGGCGCAGGGCAATACCGTGCAGGCCTATTCCACCCAGTTTCTGAGCAATGACCCACTGCTCAAGTGGGGCAGCAACCTCTTCCATGTGGGTATCATTCTGGTGTTCTTCGGTCATATCTTCGGACTGCTCGCGCCGGAGTGGTCCTACGACTGGCTGATCACCAACGAGCAGAAACGACAGCTGGCCATCGTCATGGGCAGTGGCGCGGGACTCATCACGCTCGTGGGGATCAGTCTGCTGACGGTGCGGCGGTTCACCAACAGCCGTGTCGTGGCGAATAGTCATTTCGGCGACTATCTCTTCGTCGTGCTCATCTTCCTGCAGATCGTCACGGGACTGATGGGTACAGTAGAGACGGTCAACAGCGACCTTGACCATTACATGAACCTCGACCGCTGGGCGCAGGGGCTCTTCACCTTCTTGCCCGGAGCCTCGGACTACATCGTCCATGCCTCGTTGCCGCATAAGATTCATATCCTCCTCGGCTTCCTCCTGGTCATCATCTTCCCCTTTACCAAGCTGATGCACATGACGGCCATCCCCGTGAGATATGTCATCGACTATTTGCGGGGAAGGATGAGACGGTAAGGCGGGAGGCGTAGCCGAGAGGTGTGATCCGCAAGTCGTGCACAGTTGTGTTCAACGAGTTATAACTCGTTGCGCTCAACGCAGCCCTACCGTTGCGCATAACGCAGCCCACCATGCTCCCAACGCAGCCTTGTGCCTGCTTTCCCCTCACGCCCTTGCCCTCGCTCTTTATTCTCCAGAAATCGATGATCATTTATCAACAAGCAAGGAAGAAGCCAATGTTATTATTATCTGCTGCCGTGGTGGCGCTGCCTTTGACGGGCAAGCCGCTCACGGATACGGCTCAGGTGTTTCGCTTGGGCGAGGTCACGGTGTTTGAGCACCAACGCACGTTCAAGGCTGACCAGGTCAGCGCGGACTTCATCAAGTCGGCTGACATGCAGCGCGTTTCGGAGGCGCTCAACTGGATTCCGGGTCTCATCGTCCAAGAGGCTGGCGGACGCAGCGAGGCGGGATTCGTGCTTCGTGGCATTAGCAGCGCCAACGTACCTGTCTATATCGACGGCGTGCCGATGACGGCGCCTTACGATGGCATCGTGGACCTCTACCGCCTGCCGACCGGCATGCTGAGCAAGATCGACGTGAGCAAGTCGGCCAGCTCGCTGCTCTTAGGCGGCAACACCTTAGGTCCGTCTATCAACCTCGTGTCGCGTCAGCCGCAGAAGCCACTGGAGTTGCACTGCGACGTGAACACGCTCTGGCACAGCAACCTTAATGTGGGCGGCCGCTGGGGACAGTGGTTCACGCAGGTAGACCTGGGCTATGCCAACGTCCGCAACTTCCGGTTGCCCCATAGCTATCCTACCGACTCGCCTTATCTCGACGGCCACAAACGTCTCAACTCCCGGTCACGCGACGTCGACCTTAACGCCAAGGTGGGCTTCGTGCCCAACGCCACCGACGAGTATGTCGTGGGCTATACCCTCATGCGCGCTGAGAAGCACGTGCCGCCCTACTTGGGGAAGGACGGCAAAGCACAATTCCGCATCTATCCCGATTGGAACAAGGACGAGGTCTACTTCCATTCTACCACTTGTCTGGCCCCCGCGCTCACGCTGAAGAGCCGGTTGTGGTACGACACTTTCAAGAATACGCTTGACTCCTACGATGATTTCACCTATTCCACACAGAAGGGCAAGCAGGGTTGGACCAGCATCTACGACGACTACGCCTTAGGCACAAATACCAACCTCATCTGGGCGACGTCGGACAAGAACGACGTGAAGTTCGGCGGAAACTATAAGTATGACGTCCACCGCTCCCACAACGTGGGTGAGCCGGTGGCGCATATCACTGAGGGCATCTACTCCTTTGTCGTGGAGGATGAGGCGCGATTCAATTCTCAGATGTCCGTCACGGCAGCCATCGGGTGGTTCGCCCGCCAAGGCTATAAGATCGAGGCGTACAACAAAAAACGTGGCATCACCGAGCTGCCCAACTCTCACGACGGCAACCTCAACGCCCTCGCCGCCTTCGACTATCACCCCTCCGCTACGCAGCACTTCCGTTTCACGGTGAGCCGTTCCTCGCTCTTCGCCCGCATGAAGGATCGCTACTCCTACAAGCTCGGCAAAGCAATTCCCAATCCCGACCTCGGCACGGAGAAGGCTTTCAACCTCGACGCTTCCTACGAAGGCCGTTGGCAACAGCTCCATTGGCAGGCAGGTGTGTTCTATAATTTCATCAACGACATCATCCAGGAGGTGACGGGTGTCGACGAAAGCGACCCGAAGATCTATCAGTTGCAGAACCGCGGCAAGGCGCAGTACCGTGGTTTTGAGCTTGGTGCCGGGTATGAACTGCCCTGGCTGACGGCTCAGGTCAACTACAGCTTGACGGATCAGCGCAATATGGACAACAGGGATTTGAAGTTCCTCTACAGTCCGATGAGCAAGTTCACTGCTTTCCTGGAGTTGCGTCCCGTCTGGCAGCTGCGCCTGCAAGGCCGGATGATCGCGCAGAGCAAAGCCTACTCGTCCTCTGACGGCAGCACTTCTACGGCAGGCTTTGCCACCATTGATGCCAGTCTCGCCCGCAAGGTGTGGAAGACCGCCCTCAAGGTGGGCGTGCTCAACGTTGCCGATCGTGTCTATGAGTATACCGAGGGCTTCCCCATGCGGGGCCGCACATGGTATGCCAGTGTATCCTTTGATTTATAAGATATGAATATTACCATTTTCACCGGACCGCGTGGAGCCGGTAAGTCCACCCGTTTCATCCACGAATACCGCACTCATGGCGACGGCCTTTGCTTCTTCTCTTTGAAGAAGCGGGGCGCTGACGGCAAGGTCTGCGCCTATGATCTCGTGCTCTATCCCAAGGACGAGACGCTGCCCTTCTTTGTGAAAGATCCAGAAGTAGACATGGAGACGGCATCTAAGGAAACGTTGGCGGTCAGAGACCTCACCGACGGACTGATGCACAGTTGCAGCTATTTCGTCCATCTATCTGCCTTCGACCGTGCGCTGCAATATTACAAGGAGCATCCCGAAGCCAAAGAGATTTGGATCGACGAAATCGGGCGCATCGAAGTAGCGGGCAAAGGCTTTCGTGAACTCTTGATGACCGCCATCGCCGACGGCAAGGACCTCTTCTTTGTGGCTCGCAACAACTTCGTGCCCAAACTTCGGCTCCTTCTGCCCGCTGACGCCGACATCAATGTCATAGAGGTCGGTAACAGCTCTACTTTATGACAATATAAAGCCATCAAGCACGCAAGGACTTTCGCTATTTTTTCTGTCCTTGCGTGCTTAATGGCTTGGCATTGTCCATCAGTATGTTATAGATTTTTATATCCGAAATCAATTGACAAAAGTGTATCACCGCGGGCTGTCAATCTAAAGAAACATCTTTGTGGGAAATGAAAAAAAGGAGGAGTGAAAGAGACAAAAAACTGCGGCGACGTTGTCAAAGTACCTTTCTGATGCTATCAGAAAGGCTTTCTGACTTGGTCAAAGTACCTTTCTGATATGGTCAGAAAGGTGAGATGATAGCATCAGAAAGGCTTTCTGAGGGGTAGGTTTATATGATTTTTCACGCAAAAGTAGCGTTGATGTGGTAAAAGAATTTATGATATATTTATAAGTGGCTAAGAATCAGTAGATTAGGGAAAATTGTCTGAAATTCGCAAAATTGAGCGCAACATACACCTTCGTGCAGAAAATCGCCTGGAAAATGCCTGTTTTTTGTCAGTTTAATGAACAAAGGAGGAAAACAAGAAACAAATGGACTCTCTACTAAGCTTAGCCTCCCCCCAACCCTGTCTCCAAAAGAGAAGGAAGTAATATGCTTCAAGCGACGAGATGTTCTCGCAAAGTTGCAAGGTTGCCGTACGACGAAAGATCCCCACCGCAAGTGAATGCGACGGGGATCGATATTAATATGCTTTACAGTGCAAAAATAACTTCAAGCTAACAATTGCTGTTGATTACTCAGCAGCAGGAGCCTGCTCCTCAGCAGCCTCAGCGGCGGGAGCTTCCTCAGCCTTAGGAGCCTCCTCCTTCGGTGCTTCCTCAGCGGGAGCAACGGGCTGGTTCTCAGCGACAACCTTCACAGGCACCTTCACCTCAACCTCCTTGTGGAAGTGAACGGTAGCCTCAAAGTCACCGACCTTGCGAGCCTCACGCATGGTGATGATCTTGCGGTCGATCTCGATGCCGAGCTTAGCGAGCTCTTCAGCAACCTTAGCAGCGCCGACAGAGCCATAGAGGTGACCGGTAGCGGCAACCTTGGCAGCGATGACGAGCTGGACATCCTTCAGAGCCTCAGCACGCTTCTCTGCGTCTGCCTTCAGAGCGGCGAGCTTGGCAGCCTGCTGCTTGAGGTTCTCGGCGAGCTGCTTGCGGGCGCTTGCAGAAGCGATGACGCCTTTGCCTGTCGGGATCAGATAGTTACGGCCGTAGCCGTCCTTAACCTTTACGATATCGTTCTTGTATCCAAGTCCGATAATATCTTCTTTCAGTATGATTTCCATATCTTCTGCTCCTCCTTAATTACTTCATCAAATCGGTTACATAAGGCAGCAGCGCGATCTGGCGTGCACGCTTCACAGCCTGAGCCACACGACGCTGATACTTCAGAGAGGTACCGGTGATGCGGCGAGGAAGGATCTTGCCCTGCTCGTTGAGGAACTTCTTCAAGAACTCGGGGTCCTTGTAGTCGATATACTTTATGCCACTCTTCTTGAAACGGCAGTACTTCTTCTTCTTGGTGTCGATAGAAGGGGCGTTCAAATAACGGATTTCTGATTTCTTCTGATCTGCCATAGTTTATGCCTCCACTTTGTTGTTCCACTTTGCCTTGCGCTTCTCGGCATAAGCCACAGCGTACTTGTCAAGCTTCACAGTGATAAAACGAATCACCTTCTCATCACGGCGATAGCCGGTCTCGAGGGTGTTAACAACAGAAGGCTCAGCTTTGAACTGCAACAGGCAATAGAAACCTGTCGACTTCTTGTCGATTGCATAAGCCATCTTCTTCAGTCCCCAGGCCTCTTCGTTCACAATCTCTGCGCCCTTATCGGTGAGCAGCTTCTTGAACTTAGCGACCGTTTCCTTCATCTGTTCATCAGACAAAACGGGAGTCAAAATGAAAACGGTTTCGTATTGATTCATACTACTTTGTTGATAATTAAAATGTTATTTTGCAAAATGCGAGTGCAAAGGTACTATTTTTATTTGTGATAGAGCGGTGTAACCAATGCCTTTTTCTTCTTTTTAACATTAATTGCCTTGCCCACACGACAAAGCTGCGACAATAATTCGTAATTTTGCAGGCAACAAACAGAAAACATAGCAATACAAAGATCATGTCTCAATCGCAGCAAGAGAATATATCAGTAACACGTCGGCTCGTCTCAAAGACAAAGAGATTCTTCGGCCACTTATGGCCTCGTATGCGTCCGGTGGTTGGCATACCTCTTATATATATAGGTGTGGTGTTGATGGTGGTCTTTTATTTCACCAACCTCACCAACTACAACCTGCTTCTCTTCCTGCCCCTGCTTCTCATCGCTGTCGGCATCATCGGAAAGGTGGCGGCTGACAGGTAGCTCAATAGGGAGAACTAACACTCAAAACAAAAGACTGTGGTTATCTCTTACTCCACTACCAACACGTCTCCATCAAGTCGGATCTTTACCTTCTCCATTTGATTCAGCATGGAGATGACAGTATGGATATCAGCGCCACGTTCACAGACGAAGTGCGTAAGCATATCCTTGACACTGTTTTTTTCAAAGTGTACGCCAAGATGATAGTTTTTGGCCAAATCGGTGATGATATCCTTCAAAGGCTGGTGGTCGTAGTAGAGATAGCCGTCGCGCCAGTTGGTATATGGCCTTACATCGACTTGTCGTGTCGTTACGCCCCGTGCATTGACCGACAACTGCTCGCCGGGCGCGATGCGCCGGTTGCAACCGGGGGCCTCTACACCCACGCAACCCGTGACGAGCGTCACGGCGACGCCGCCCTTGTCACGTGTATTGACATTGAACTCTGTGCCATAGACCGTGGTGGTCACCTGATCAGCCTGGACGACAAACGGATGGCGCTCGTCGTGCTTCACCTGGAAATAAGCCTCCCCGTCAAGGATCACCACACGTTTGCCACGGATATATTGTGGTGAAAAGCTCAGCGTGCTACCCGTATGGACATAAGCCACAGACCCGTCGGGAAGAGTTAGGTCGGCACTGCAGCCATAAGGGACGGTGAGAAGTTTCTCCTTAGCAGGTGCTTTCTTCAGTATATAGGCTTCCGGTGTAATCGTCAGCCGGTTGGTCTTCGCCGTAAAGGCCTGCGTGGAAGAGCCGTTTTCACTGATTGTGCAGACGGGCTTTCCGCTCTTTGTCGCCACCTGCGCCACTTCACGCTGCGCAAAAGGCCCGGGCGCGGACAACAGCATGATGACCAACGCCAATACGGCGGCGGCAACGGGCAACAGCCAAAGAAGTAGACGACGATGGGATGAGGTGCGGCGGATAGATGGGCCTTCGGCCTGTTGCTCCTCATGTCGGCGTTGAAAGTCTCGAAGGCGCTGCTCCACATCTATGGGCTTGGTCTGCCGCATGAGCACCGTGCGCACATTGCTGATATCCTGGAAGTCGCGATACTGCTCATCGTCGATAGGTATATTGTTCTTCATGATTGTTTTTGTTATGATACGTTTAAGAAAGCAGAGAGGGCATGCAGACAAAGGCTGGGAACGTCAGGATTATGTTTTTTTAGTGTTTGTCATCTTTAGTTCAGACATCCCATTTCCATTTCTTTCTCATCTCTCTTATCTGTTGCAAGGCACGCACCATGTATTTTTTCACTGTGCTGATGCTAATGCCCATACTGTCGGCAACCTCCTGATATTTTTTTCCATCGACATAGCAGGCCACCAATATCGAGTGCGTAGGTTCACCAAGGCTGTCGAGCACCTGAGTGACGATACGCTCACGGGTCTGCTGGGTGTCGTACTCCTTATCTATAATATATCTTTGGCTGTGATACTCCGCAAATTCCACATACTGAGCCTTTTGCTTCTCATGGCGCAGATGATCGATGCAGCGACTACGCACCTCGGTATAGAGCATGGCGCGCACCGTGCTGAGCACGACGTCGTCCTGCCGCGCCCAAAGATGTTCAAAGACATTCTCCACAATATCACGACATTCATCGTCATCGGCAACATACTGCCTTGCGAAATAATACAGAGGCTCGTAATATTTGCGGAACAGCGTGTCAAAGATTTGCTTGTCTTCCATGCTCGGTCTCTCTTTGTCATTGTTTTATGCAAAGATAATGCTTTCTTTTAAAAAAAAGCATCAAATCATAACCTTTCTTTGCATACATACGTATACTTAGTAACAATTCAATAAAATGTAAGGGTGATTAGTATTAAAAAGAAAAAGACTATGAGACAAAGATGCCTACAAGGTTTACTCATCATGGCGCTGCTTTTCTGTTGTCTGCTACCCGTGGGAGCACAGGGAGGGGTGAGGCTGAGTATGAGCTTCCACAACGAGTCGCTGCCAAATGTACTGCTGCGCTTGGAGAAAAACTCCAGCTACAAGTTTCTGTTCACCTATGAGGACCTGCAGCCCTACCGTGTCAACGGCATGGTACACGATGCCACGCTGTTCCAAATCGTAGATTATGTGCTTCGCGACAAGCCGTTGAGCTACACGGTTAAGGGCAAGTTTATCAACATTGTCAAAGGACAGAAGGATGCTATAAAAGCCGAGCCTCACAAGATGCAGACGGTCGGCGGATATGTCTACGACATCAACACCAAGGAGCCTGTCATCGGTGCGCAGGTGAAGATTGTAGGTACCAATGTCATGGCAGTCACCGACCTCAACGGTGCTTTTTCCTTTGACTATTATCTCAAGGGAGGCGTCGACGTGCAAGTAAGCTATGTAGGCATGCAGACACGTGTTGTTGCCTTACAAAAGGAGATGAAGATTGGATTGAAGGAAGACACACAGACGCTCGACAACGTCGTCGTCACCGGTATCTTCCGCAAAGCTAAAGAGAGCTATACAGGATCTGTGAGTACTGTGAGCAAGGAGCAACTGCAACAGTTTCGTGGGCAAAACCTGCTGCAGACGCTGAAAAACGCTGATGCAAGCATTAACTTTTCCATCGACAATATCAACGGTTCCAACCCAAACAATCTGCCTAATATCAACATCCGTGGCAATTCTTCTCTGCCCACCAGCGTAGAGGCTTTTAACTCCGGACAAAAGAATAATCCCAATACACCGCTCATCATCATGGACGGCTTTGAAATCTCTCTCTCCAAACTCATGGACTACAACGATGAGGAGATCGAGAGCATCAACATCCTTAAGGATGCTGCCGCCACTGTCATCTATGGTAGCAAAGGAGCCAACGGCGTCATCGTCATCGTATCCAAGCAGCCGGAACCTGGTAAGCTCAAGGTCAACGCAGAGGCAAGCCTGCAACTCGAGATTCCTGACCTGACGAGCTATCATCTGCTCAACGCCAGCCAGAAGCTCGAACTCGAGAAAAAGGCCGGGCTTTACGACCACACCTATATCTTAGGCAACGAGCAGGAGCTGTTGCTGAAGGAGGCCTACCAGAAGCGTCTGCGTGACGTGCTCTGCGGCGTGAACATCGACTGGCTCTCTAAGCCTGTGCACACCGGCGTGGGACAGCGTTACAACCTCAGGCTGGAAGGCGGCAGCAAGGAGTTTCGCTGGAGCACCGACGCACAGTGGAACAATATCCAGGGTGCGATGAGAGGCTCGGACCGTAAAAACTTCAACGGCGCCATCACCTTATTATATCAGTACCGCACGCTGACCTTCCGCAACTATACCTCCGTGGGTATCAACAACAGTCAGGAGAGCCCTTACGGATCTTTCTCTGATTATGTCAGGCTCGAACCTTACGACTCGCCCTATGATGAGAACGGAAAGATACGTAAGTTTTTCGATCCCTTCTATGCCTGGAGTGGGCAGAAGAGCAATCCGCTTTACAACGCTACCTTAGGCGGTTTCTACAAGAGCAACTATGAGGAGCTGACCAACAACTTCTCTGTCGATTGGAACATTCTGCCGGAGCTGACGTTGCGCGGGCAGCTCGGGCTGTCGCACACCACCTCGGAGAGCAAGTTCTTCCGCTCGCCCGAAGACACCTATTATCTTGACTCTAACAACTCTGAATACACCACCGGCACGGGCTTCCTACGTCGTGGCTTCTATCGCTACGGCAACGGAAAAACAACAACTTTCAATGCTGACATCACACTGGCCTACAGCAAGATCTTTCATGAGGTTCACAGCCTCTATGCAGGTCTCAACTGGAGCATGCTGACTACCAACAGCGATAACTTCACCTCTGCCTATGAGGGCTTTGCCTCTGACGACCTGCCCAACATCGCCAACGCACGACAGTATGCACAGGACGAATTGCCGTCAGGCAGCAACTATAAACAGCGCCAGTTTGGCATCACCGCTAATGTCAACTACACCTACAACAGCCGCTATTACCTCGATCTCTCCTATCGCATCGACGGCAACTCCACTTATGGCAGCGATAAGAAATACGCTCCTTTCTGGAGTGCCGGCATCGGCTGGAACATCCATCAGGAAAAATGGTTCCGCAACACATTTGTGAATATGCTGCGACTGAAGGCCAGCTATGGTGAGACCGGCGCAGCATCCGGTGCCACTGAGACCGACGCCTACACCTATTATAGATATGTCACTGACAATCGTTACATGGCATGGAACGGTGCCATGCTCGGCGGATGGGGTAACCCCAATCTCAGTTGGCAGAGCACCAAGGAGTGGAACGTCGGCACGGAATGGGGACTTTGGGACAACCGCGTGAAAGGCTCTTTCGAGCTCTATAGCAAGAAGACCAACGACCTGCTGTCGTCTATGGACCTGCCCCTCGACATGGGCTTCAGTTCCTACACCGCCAATGTCGGTTCCGTGAAAAACTGGGGGTGGGAGGCTGCTGCCAATGTCTACATCATTCGCAACGAGCAGCAGCGACTCAACTGGATGATCGGCGGGCAACTCGTCTACAACCACAACGAGATTGCAAGCCTCTCACAGGCCATCAAGGCACAAAACGAGGCATATATGGCTGCCGACGCCAACAATGAAAGTGCCAGCGGCATTCAGAACCTATTCTTCGAAGGTTATCCCCAAAACTCTATCTGGGCAGTACGCTCGGCCGGCATTGATCCCAGCACCGGCAAGGAAATGTTCTACGACCGCAACGGAAAGATCACCGACACATGGCACGCACGCGACAAGGTATATTGCGGTAGTGCTGCCCCGAAATATCGCGGTAACCTCAACACTATGCTGCAATGGCGCGACCTTACTGTCAATGTGTCCTTTGGATATTATTGGGGCGGAAAGATGTACAACTCTACGCTGCGCGACCGTGTGGAGGTGACACGCTACGAAATTCAAAACAACAATGTGGATGAGCGAGTGCTCTCTCAACGATGGTTTCAGCCGGGCGATGTAACTTTCTTTGCCACACTCAGCAACGACAAGCCGAAAGCTACATCACGCTATGTCATGGACAACAATGTGCTGGAGTTGCAAAGCGTCAGCCTACAATACAAATTTCACAACGAATGGATGCTTCGCAACCTCAAGTTGCAAACGGCCATCTTGGGATTAAACATGAGCGACCTCGTACACTGGGGCTCCATACGCATGGAGCGCGGTACAAGCTATCCCTTCGCCCGTAACATACAAATGAGTCTGAAATTAATGTTCTAATTGATTCTTCATCATGAAACACACATTATTATATAGTGCTCTTCTCCTTGCCTCTATTCTGCTCTGTGGTAGTTGCAGTGACTGGCTTGACGTCAGAGGAGAGAATGTCAAGAAAGAGAGCGACCAGTTCGACTCTTACAAAGGCTTCCGCGACGCGCTCACCGGATGCTATATGCAGATGGCTGCGACGGACGCCTATGGTCAGCAACTGACGATGACCAACATCGAGGATCTTGCAGATCTGTGGTATTGCCCGTCCGACTTGGAGTCTACCCGCCCGACGTCGTTCTATCTTCATCATCACAACTATGAGAAAGACAATGCACGCTCGGCTTTGAAAGCCATCTATGCCCAACTCTTCACCACCATAGCCTCAGCTAATGTGGTCATCAAGAATGTGGAGAATAAAGGCGGTAACATCGGCGACAGCAGGAAACGCGACATGATCCTCGGCGAGGCCTACGCCATTCGTGCTTTCTGCCAGCTCGATGTGCTCAGGCTCTTCGGCCCCTGCCCGGCCGACAGCGCAGTTTCCTCCATCAAGTTGCCTTACTCCTTCACGACCGGTATCAAGGAGACTCCAGCCTATTATAGCTTCCACGACTATGTGGCGCTCCTGGATAAGGATCTCAATCAATCGCTGACACTGCTCAAGGGCAGCGACCCCATCTTCTCCAAAACTTTCGCCACGCTCAATAGTCCCGACAACAATGTCGACGACGACTACACTTACTACCGTCAGGCCCGCCTGAACTACTGGGCTGTGAAAGCGCTACAGGCACGTGAGAGCCTTTATTTGGGTAGGAAGCAACGCGCCCATGACCAAGCGCTGGAAGTCATCAATGCCAAGGGAGCCGATGGAAATGCGCTCATCAAGCTCAGCGGTATACAGGATCTGACCCAGGGCTACAATGCGCTGCCCTCGGAATGTCTGTTCTATCTAAGCAAATACGATGTGAATACCTATGCCAACAAAGTCCTTGCGGGAGCAAACACTGGTCAGGCAAGAAACGATATATACTATATCACCTCCGATATGCTACAAAGTCTCTATAGTTCCCTTCCTGGTGCCACGGCTTCCCACAACCGTTATCTCAACGAGTGGTTCCGCACTCGCAAGGATCCACAGGGTAAAATCTGTCCTACCATTACCAAATATTGGTATGACACTGACCAAGACTACAGTCAGAGCGTACTGACCACTAAGCTGCAGATCATCCCCATGCTGCGCCTTTCTGAGATGTATCTCACCGCCATGGAAGCCAGCGAGTCGCTCAGCGAGATACAACAGCTCTACGACACCTACATGAGTCAGTGTGCCTTCACGCTCTACAAGCCTTTCACCTCGCTGACACAGGTGCATGAAGAGTTGACCAACGAATGGCGACGCGAGTTCTTCGCAGAAGGGCAGATGTTCTATGTCTATAAGCGGCTGAAAACGGATAAATTGTGGAACGGAGACGAGATGAAGGCTGACAACTACGTCATCCCATTGCCACAGACCGAGTATGATCCTAATGCAGTCTCCAACAATTAAACATTGATCTACCATGAAAAAAAATATAATATCTTATATGCTGCTCTTTCTGCTCACGGCACTGTTGGGTAGCTGTGAGAAAGACCTGCCGCTCTATGACGAACAGGTGAGCCGCATCAACTTCTATTATCCCAACGTCACCACGGAGACCATGGACAGCACACTGACGTGGACAGCCTACTCCTTTGTCTTCGATGCGGAAGATGTCAAAAGTGATACGGTTTGGCTCGAAGTGGAAACCATGGGATTTGTTGTGGATCATCCCCGGACGGTTAAACTTGTTCAAGTCGACACCACCGCCAACAATGCAGTTGTCGGTAAACACTATGTTGCCTTTGACGATCCTTCTCTGGCCGCTTACTATCAGATTCCCGCTGGAAAAGCACGCGCCAAACTGCCTGTCGTGCTGCTGCGTGACGCATCGCTCAAGGATACCAGTGTGGTGCTGAAGATTCAGCTCGCTGCCAACGAAAACTTTCAGCCTGGTTATCCCGTCTATCAGACACGTGTAATCACTTTTTCTGACCGTCTCTCTGAGCCTTCGGCATGGAGCAAACCACGCTACTGGAACCCTGATCGCCCCAGCTGGGGTACTTACACACTCTCAGACTATTTTGGACCATACGGCCCCGTGAAGCACCGCTTCCTTATTGAGACCACAGGAAAGAAATGGGACAACGACTACATCGAGGAGCTCATCAATGGCGACTCCAACTATCTGACGTATCTTATACAGGAACTGCAAAAAGCCCTCGACGCCCTCAATGAAAAGAGAAAGGCGCAAGGACTCGACGTGCTCAAAGAGGCAGACGGTACGCCTGTCGTCATCCAACAACAATATTAAAAGCATCATTAAACAGCATCTACAATTATGATCATACTAAATGGATTTTCACAGCACTTACCTTGCTGCTCACCCTTGGTGCCTGCACCGATGACGACAGCACACAGGCAGACTATAGCCGTGTCAGCGACATTACTATCAGTGAACTTGAAAAGAGCTATTCCGTTACAGCATATCTGGGCGAACATCTTAGGATTACCCCTACCATCACCACCAAGAACAGCGATGACGACATGACCTATCAATGGTTACTCTACAGTGGCAAGACGGGAACTGTCGTCAACGGCGATACCATTCGCCCCACGGTCATCGCCAACACGCGTGATCTCGACTATGAGGTGGCTATGGCGCCGGGTGCTTACCAGTTGCGCTTGTTGGCTACCGACAGGCAGAGCGGCTACACGGTTTACGCTACAACCGACCTCTCCGTCTCTACCAGTTTCTCTGAAGGATTCTATGTCCTTAAGGAGACTGCAGACGGCAACACCGAGCTCGACCAACTGACTGCAAAAGGAATGGAAGCGCACAACCTGCTGAACAAAACTGATGGCAGCAGCCTGAAGGGAAAGCCTGCTTCAATTTGGCCGATCTATGACATCGACTATATCAATCCCGATGATAAGAGCATTGCACAGACCAATGCGCTCGCCATTGTCACTGATGATGGTGACGCCATCGTGAAGCGCACGACTGACTTCCGATCTGTCTTCGATCGCAATAATTTGTATTATGGCAAGATGGATGATTCCGAAAAGATTTATGGCTTCTATGCCACAGACATGGGTTATCACTATCTGATTACCTCAAGTGGCCTGCGCTATACCAATCCAACGGGCAAGAGTACTGGACAGTATGGCAATCCGATCAACACTGTCGAAGGCAGCTCACACATTGCCTGTGACCTCACATCCTACGGTGGCACGCTGGTGTGGGACGAAGCAGCAAAAAGTCTGATGGTCACAGACTACAACGGTAATGCCTCTCCACTATTGTTCAAAGATCAGTCGGGTGAGGAACTTACGCAGAACCTTAGTGGATTCTCCTGCCGTCATATAGGCTATAACCTGATGAACAGAAAGGGAACCTTCACTGCCGTGCTCACCAACGGAGCCAAGAGTTATCTCTATCTTGTCGCTCCTGCTTTCTCAGGTACGTTCCTCTCGTCACGCAAACAATTGAGCGACGACAGTCATCTCGCCCATTCCACCAGCATCAGCACATGCGGAAACATGGCGAAGTATATCTATTGCATCGACAACGGTAGACTCTACGCTGTCAACTTCGCCGAAGACAACTTGCCGGAAACAGAACTCTATCCCGAAGCCATCCCAGCCTACGAAACCATCAACTTTGTCACCAACCAGTACTGGCAAGCTTCAATAAGCGGTGGAACGAAGTTCGATTACCTCATCGTCGGCACACAGAAAGGCAACAACTATGTGCTCAGATTCTACGAGATGAATGGCGGAGCACCGGTAGGAAAACCGGTAAAAACCATCAGTGGTGAAGGCAGCGTGAAGATGATCAGATATGTCTATACCAACTTCAACACCATCGACTGGCGATTTCTTATCAATGCATACAGTATCACCGATTAGTGTTGAGAGGGAATTCCATCGATTTCCGAAGGCTTTTCTCACAAACTGAACACTCGGAACACACATGGTCTACAATAAAATTATCACAAATTTAATCATACTTTTAAAATGAAGAAGATTACTATTGTATTTCTTATGCTGGTTATGGCCTTAGGCCTGCAGGCACAAACAAACTTTCGTAAACTCAGCTTTGATCAAGGCATTGAAGCCGCAAAAAAGGAGAACAAACTGCTCTTTGTTGATTTTCACACATCCTGGTGCGGTCCCTGTAAGCACATGGCACGGGAAGTGTTCCCTCAGAAAGAAGTGGGCGACTACATGAACAGCCACTTTGTCTGCCTGGCCATCGATGCCGAGAAGGGTGAGGGTGTGGCACTTGCCAAGACCTACAAGGTGTCTGCTTATCCCACTCTGGCAGTTATCAACCCCGACAAGAGTCTGAAAGGTACGGTCATCGGCTATCGTGATCCACAACAGCTCACCAATGAGTTGGAGAGAATCACCAATCCAAAGATGAGTCCCGCTGTTCTTAAGGAGCGCTTCGGCAAGGGAGAGCGCACACCGGAGCTGGTGTCTGCCTATGCCGCTCTTGTCTATGATGAGGGCTATCAGAGCAGAGAGCGCAAGAAATATGAACAGGCAAGAGAAACCTCAGACAGCATCGTGAGCAGCTATTTCTGTGGATTGAAAGACAAACAACGCTTGGATCCTGCCAACAAATTCGTGTATATGTCTTACTCTCGTGATGTCTATGGACCTGCCATGCAATACATGATCCATCACCTCGACAAGATGACAGCTTTTGGACGTGCTGATCTCGACAGCGTGGTAAAGGAAAACTATTATCAGGCTGTGGCAAGTGCTTTGTGCCACAGCAAGGCTACCAACGCACAGATCGACAGTCTGGAGAATGACTTGAAATTCCTTCAACTCAACAATGACGGCAAATACGACGTTGCGCTGAAGATGGCACGTGCCTATCGTGCAGGCAATATGGACGAATACATCGACTTCGCCCATCGCTCTTTCACTAAGTTGCCAAGTAATTTGCGAACCTATTATGCCGAGACCTTTGCAGGCTTGTTCAAGAACTGTGATACAGCTACAAAGAAGCGCGCCGCTTGGATCGTTCGCGATGGACTGAGCATCCTGCCTTCAATTACCATTTACTTCGCTTCTGAACAGCTGCGCACGCTCGAAGGTGACGGATATGCTGATCCTGTGAGGGAATAGGCATATTACTCTAACTACTAAATATCTTGCTATATCTTGCCGTTTATGTTCTTTTTTAGCTCTTTGCGGCAAGATATAGCATATTATATTTTGCTGATTCAAACGTTTAACCCCGAGCTGCTTGCTTGAAAAGTCTATTGCTTTATAGGCTTTCCATAATGGGCAACTCGGGGTTAATGGTCGTCAGCCCCTTTTGAAAGGGACTGACCTCAAACTAATATCTTTGCTTAGTCCTCCTCCGGCACGATGAGCTTATAGCCCTGACCGTGGATGTTGATGATCTCGATCTGATCGTCGGCCTTCAGATGCTTACGCAGCTTGGTGATGTACACGTCCATGGAACGGGCGTTGAAGTAGTTGTCGTCGATCCAGATCGTGCGCAGTGCATCGTTGCGCTTGAGGATCTCGTTGGCATGAGAGCAGAGCAGCGCCAAGAGCTCGTTCTCCTTGGTGGTAAGCTTGGTCGACTTGCCGTCGATGGTGAGCAACTGCTTCTGTGTGTCGAAGGTGAAGCGGCCGATCTTGTACATCGTGCTCTCGCGGTTCTTCTTGCCACGTACACGACGGAGGATAGCCTCCACACGCTTCACGAGCTCTTCCATAGAGAAAGGCTTGGTGATGTAGTCGTCGGCACCTTTGTCGAAACCTTCGAGCACGTCTTCCTTCTGTACACGGGCGGTGAGGAAGATGATAGGCACTTGGGAGTTCATCTGACGGATGTCCTGAGCCAGTGTGAAGCCGTCCTTCTTCGGCATCATCACGTCGAGGATGCAGATGTCGAACTTCTCCTTCTGGAACTCCTTGAAGCCAGCCTCGCCGTCGGGGCAAAGTGTAGCGTCGTAGCCTTTGGCAATGAGGTACTCACAGAGCAGTGTGCCGAGGTTCTCATCATCCTCGCAAAGCAGAATCTTTACTTTTTCTTCCATAGTCGTTTGTATTTTTAATTGTTTTATTATTGTCCTTGTATTTGGATTGAAGCGGCAGGCTGCACCTTATTATATATAGATGTCCGTGATGCTCCAAGGTTTAATCTTTGATCACCGGCAGCTTGATGGTGAAGGTCGTACCCTTGCCGTACTCGCTGTCGACCTTGATCTCGCCGTCGTGGAGGTCAACGACACGCTTGACATAGGCCAGACCGAGCCCGAAGCCCTTTACGTCGTGGACGTTGCCGGTATGTACGCGGTAGAACTTCTCGAAGATCTTCTTCAGGTTCTCTTTCTTCATACCGACGCCCGTGTCGCGCACGGAGAGATAGAGATGGTTGTCATCGTTCCATGTCTTCAGGTAAATGTCGATGGGCTGGTCGGGCTTGCGATATTTCACGGCGTTGTCCATCAGGTTGAAGATCACGTTCTGGAAGTGTACCTCATCGACATAGATACCCGAGTCGATGGCCTCCACATCGACATAGATCTTTCCACCGGTGTGCTCCACGCGCAGGGTAAACGAGTTGGCTATGGTCTCCACCATCTCGTTGAGGTCGAGATGCTTCTTCTTGAACGACGAACGCTTGCGGTCGAACATCGACATCTGCAGCACTTTCTCCACGAGGAACCGCAGTCGCTTGGTCTCGTCGGTGACCACGCCGATGAGATGTTTCATCATCTTGTCGCTCTTCGGCACGCTGTCGTCGTTGAGCATCTGGGCGGCGAGCGAGATGCTGGCGATAGGTGTCTTGAGCTCGTGCGTCATGTTGTTGATGAAGTCGTTCTTGATCTCACTGTAGCGCTTCTGCCGGAAGATGACCACAATGGTAAAGATGAACGTGATGAGCAGGATGATGGTGAATACCACGCTCGGGATCATAAACCGGATGCTGGAGAAGATATAGCTGTTGATGTCAGGGAAGTGTACACGCACCACGCCCATATTAGACGCCGGATCGTTGCGGAAGAGCACCTGACTGTAGGTGTATTCACTGCCCTCGTCGCTGTAGTCGGGACAACGGTAAACCTCACGTCCGTCCTGTGTGGAGACGGTGAAGTGGTAAGGAATATTGATGCCGTTGTTCATCAGCTCAGCTTTGATGTCCTGGTCGAGAATCTTGAAGTTGACACGCTCCTTCAGCGGTTTGTCCGAAGCGGAGTAGAGCATGTTCATGATCACCTCGTCGAGGAGTGCCTTCTGATAGACATATCGGTTCTTGACGATCTCTTGCAGCGACTTGCTGGCCGCGGTGTTGGAGTTGCGGTCGGTGCGCAGGATCATAGCCTTGGGCATCTGTGTGGGTTTCACGGCCATCGTCTTTAACTCAAACGAGGAGTAGACGGTGCCGTCCTTTCCTGCCACAGAATATTGATGAGAGTATTGCACGCTGCCATCGTTGGGCTTTCCGCTTCTGGTGCCTACGCTGTCCTTGCGGTAAGCGTGGCGCTCGGTCTCGTTGACGTCTTTCTCAAGATAACGCAACGTTTCGTTGAGCTCCAGATTGCGCGAAGCCTGATAGAGGGCGCGGTTGACGCTTTCGTCGAACTGTTCCTTCTTCATGTTGGCCATCTCACGAATGTAGGTGAGCTGCAGACCAAGCAAGATGACAAAGGAAACGCCCATGATGATGGCGATGGTCCAAATGGATTTCTTCTTCATGTCGGCAAAGATAGGTAAAATCTTAATTGGTTAACAGTTTATTGTTAATGATTATTTGGTCGTTTAACTATATTAACCATAACCATAGCATTATAGATACAATATGACTCTATTTTCTGAATTCTACCAATAAGACTTGGTGATACCAATGGACAGATTGGAGTCTTTATTCATCCACGAATCTACACTAATCTTCATTAATGCTAGTTGATAACTATTCGAGTCTCTATTCTTCCACGAATCTACACAAATGTAAGTCGATAGACATTCGTGGAGATTCGTGGAGATTCGTGGATAACTTTTTGCGGCTCGGCAGAATCTACCTCTTACGCTTTACTATATCTATCATTATTTGTGTTGAGTGAAAAGATTGTAGGATTAGGAAGGAATTGCCTGTGGCTCTGTGTTTCAATGTGAGAATCATTCGATATTCGTTAATAGTTATTAAACGCCAAAAGAATATTCGTGAGATAGAAGAAAAAAGTGTATCTTTGCACTCGCTTTCAAAAACCAAGTACAGACGGTTAAAGCCGTCACTAAGAAAGAAGGTGCCTTAGCTCAGGTGGTAGAGCAATGGACTGAAAATCCATGTGTCCTTGGTTCAACTCCAAGAGGCACCACTCCTCCTTTCATTCTGCCCGGATTTCCAGCAATGGAGTTCGGGCTTTTTTTATGCCCTGTTGTGAACGGTCTTTTCTGCTTCACATTCACCTTCAACTTCTGTGCGTCATTATCTCTATTTTTCTCTTTTTCTCTTTTCCTTTTTTCCTTTTTTCCTTTTTTCCTTTTTTTCCTCATAGCATAGCCTTCCCCATCATCCGTTTTCCTTCATGGTGTTTGTATCTCCTTCTTGGGTATTTCTTTTCGTCCCTTGCAGCATATTCCTGGGGCTGTGTCAAAAGTCAGATTTTGGCCCAGCCTATCATAAATTAGGCAG
>DAWDCC010000025.1:0-39488 GCA_052355365.1 Prevotella sp.
GTTTTCCTTGCTCAGCTTTTTTATGACAATACGTGAATGCCGATACGCTTACGTTCTATCTTGAACTTGCATGAGAAAAAGTAAATAGGTATAATAGTAAAAGACACCAGTACCACGCTGAAATTCTTATACGTCTCCCCGCATCGGGGGCGTATCCTGTTTATTAGGTAGCAGGAAATCATGCGTTTTAGGTATTGCGGCATCGGAGCATTCTTCGTAATTTTGCAGCTGTAAAACGATAGCAAAACATAAATGTTAAATCTCAAAGATATGAAATCAACCGTAGTGATTTATGGCTCGTCAACAGGTACCTGCCAAAGTATAGCACAGAACATCGCCGGCAAACTCGGCGTGGAAGCCATCGATGTGACCGACTTGACCAATGACGTCGTCAAGGCTAACGACAATCTTATCCTTGGCACCAGCACATGGGGCGCGGGCGACATGCAGGACGACTGGTACGATGGTATAAAGGTGCTCAAGAGCGCCGGACTGCAGGGCAAGACCGTGGCAATCTTCGGCTGCGGTGACAGCGAAAGCTACAGCGATACTTTCTGCGGTGGCATGCGTGAGCTCTGTGACGCTGCTCAGGAAGCCGGTGCTACGGTCATCGGCAGCGTTGATGCCTCGGACTACACCTACGACGACTCTGATGCCGTTGTCGACGGCCACTTTGTGGGGCTCGCCCTGGATGATGTCAACGAGGATGATAAAACCGAAAACCGCATAGAAGCATGGATCGCCGCCATCAAACCGCTACTGTGATACCCGTGGACATGAAGGTGCTGATGAACCACATCTACGAATACCAGAAGGGTGTGCGCAAGATGGTGCTCTTCACCTTCAATCAGAAATATGAGCCTGCGGTCGTCGACCGGATGCGCCGCCTGCAGTTGTCCTTCCTGCTCCAACCGGTGGGCAATGGCTGTCTGAATCTCTATTTCGGGCGGCGCGAATGCCTCGATGTAGTGAGGATGATTGTCGACAAGCCGCTCAACCGATTGACACCGGAAGAGGATTTCATCCTCGGTGCCATGCTGGGCTACGACATCTGTGCGCAGTGCGAGCGGTATTGCGAGCGCAAATGCAGGTGCTGCCATCGTGCCGACGCCGTTGACGCATAACCGACATAAATCTTGTTCGCTATAAATATAAAGCATAATGTCTTTGTATGTGTATAAAAGGATCGGCTGCGAAGTCGGTCCTTTTTGTTGTTGTGTTAATCTTTGAATTTTTTCCCATTTATATTTCCTTAACTAATTAAGAATCTGTAACTTTGCACATGGAAAACGTTAAAGGTTAAACAAAAAGCCATTTTCAGGAAGAAAATCAATATAGATACAAAACATGGAAGTATTAAACAAATTGTTTTGGGGATTCCCCGAGTTTTGGGGTGGGGGTGTAGCGCACTCCCTGTTCATCCTCTCCTTGGTGCTCACCATCGGTTTGGCACTGAGCAAGGTAAAGGTCCGTGGCATCTCACTGGGCGTGTCATGGATATTGTTTGCAGGGCTGGTCTTCGGCCACTTCAACATGATGCTCGACGAGCACCTGCTCCATTTCATGATGGAGTTTGGCCTGGTGCTCTTTGTCTACTCCATCGGTTTGGAGGTAGGTCCGGGCTTCTTCGCCTCCTTCCGTGGCGGCGGGCGCGTGCTCAACGGACTGGTGACCATCATCGTCGGCATCGGCGTGGTCACCCTGCTCGCCATCTACTTCATCACCGGTACGCCCTTCGCTACCCTGGCCGGTGTGGCCTCCGGTGCCGTGACCAACACGCCCGCCCTGGGTGCTGCCCAGCAGGCGTTCAGCGACCTGCACCATGTCGTTGACAATCCGTCGATTGCCACCGGCTACTCGGTCGCTTATCCCATCGGCGTGCTCGGCGTCATCGCTGCCATGGTCATCCTGCGCTATGTGCTCCGCATCGACATGAAGGCCGAAGAGGAGGACGCACGACGCGGTACCGGATACCTTGAGAAGATCACGCTGAACACCTTCTCGGTGAAGATCAACAACAAGATGATCGGCGGTAAGGCCGTGAGCGAGGTGCACCACTTCCTCAAGCGCGACTTCATGATCTCACGCATCTATCGTCCCGAGGACAACAACCACCACGAGCTTGTCAAGGGCGACACCGTCCTCAACGACGGCGACGTGATCCTTGTCGTCGCTCACCCGCAGGACGAGGAACCCATCTGCGCACTCATGGGCGAGAAGGTGGAGTTTGACTGGGAGCAGTTCAGCGACTCGCTCATCTCCCGCCGTATCCTCATCACCAAGTCGGAGCTCAACGGCAAGTCCATCGCTCAGCTGCAGTTCCGATCCAGCCTCGGTGCCAACATCACACGCGTCAACCGATCCGGCGTGGATCTCGTGGCCACACCCCATCTGAAACTGCAGATGGGCGACCGCGTCACCGTCGTGGGGTCTGAGCTTGCCGTGAGCCATGCCGAGAAGGTCATGGGCAACTCGCTCAAGCGACTCAACGCGCCCAACCTGATTCCTATCTTCCTCGGCATCTTCCTCGGCTGTCTGCTGGCCAACGTGCCCTTCTTCATCCCCGGCATCTCCGAGAATCTGAGACTGGGACTCACGGGCGGACCTTTCATCATCGCTATCCTCATGGGCTATTTCGGACCAAAATACAACTTGGTGACCTACAACACCATCTCGGCCAACCTCATGCTGCGTGAAGTGGGATTCTGCATCTTCCTGGCATGCGTGGGACTGGCTACGGGCCGCACCTTCGTGGCTACGATAGAGAGCTATTCGGGATTGATTTGGATCTTCTACGGCTTCCTCATCACGATGATCCCTGTATTGCTTGGCGGACTGATCGGCCGCTATTGCTTCCACATCAACTTCTTCACGCTCATGGGTGTGCTGGCCGGTTGCAACACCAACCCACCCGCACTGAGCTTCGTGGGCGAGCGCAGCGACACCGACTCGGCAGCAGTAGGATACTCCACTGTCTATCCGTTTGCTATGTTCTTGCGTATCATCACCTTACAGATCCTCGTTTTCATCTTTGCTTGAACCTCTTAACAGTATAGAATCGTCATGCCGGTCATACACATCACCCGTAAGGACACCCCGGGCACCGAGGTGTTTTGGAAACTCACCGATGCGCAGCTTCGCAACCGTCTGCACCCTGCCGAGGCCCTCGTGGTCGTGGAGAGCCCTAAGGTCATCCGCACCGCGCTGGGAGCAGGACTCCAGCCCGTGGCCATGCTGTGCGAGGAGCGCCATCTGAGCGGCGACGCTGCCGACATCGTGGCGCGGGTGGGCGACATCCCCATCTACACGGGACCCCGCGAGCTGTTGGCCGACATGACGGGCTACACGCTCACGCGGGGCGTGCTCTGCGCCATGCGTCGTCCGTCGCTGCCCTCACTCGATGATCTCTGCGCCCGGTCGCGGCGGCTGGTGGTCATCGACGGCGTATGCGACACGACGAACATCGGCGCAATGTTTCGCTCTGCGGCTGCGCTCGGCATGGACGGCATACTGCTTACCCGCGACAGCTGCGACGCCTTCAACCGCCGCAGCATACGCGTGTCGATGGGCACCACCTTTCTCATCCCATGGACGTGGGTCGACAATCCTTTGGACGACCTGCGCAGCCGGGGCTTCCACACGGTGGCCCTGGCCTTGCGCCACGACTCCATCGTTCTCGACGATCCACATTTGGCTGCCTGTCCCCGCCTGGCTCTGATCATGGGCACTGAGGGCGACGGTCTCCCGCTCGACGTCATCGACGGCGCCGACGATGTGGTGCGCATACCCATGGCACGCGGCATCGATTCGCTCAATGTCGCGGCGGCAATGGCAGTGGCATGCTACCAGTTGAGAATGAAAAGTTGAGAGTTATTAAAAATCTTATATGCAACTGTATCATTGGTTAGGTTTTGACTCCAAAACCATGAGTGTGCGCACTGAGCTCATCGCCGGTGCCACCACGTTTCTGACGATGTGTTATATCCTTGCCGTGAATCCTACTGTGCTGAGCAATACCGGCATGGACCGCGCGGCACTGTTCACCAGCACGGCACTGGCCTCAGCGGCTGCCACGCTGCTCCTGGCTTTCCTTGCCAAACTGCCCTTTGCCCAGGCTCCGAGTATGGGACTGAACGCCTTCTTCGCCTTCACCATTTGCCAGGCGCTGGGCTATACATGGCAGCAGGCGCTGGCCATCTCGCTCATCGAGGGTGTCGCCTTCCTGCTGATCACTTTCATCCATGTGAGGGAATATATTCTCTACGCCATCCCCACCAATCTGCGCTATGCCATCTCGGTGGGCATCGGCATGTTCATCGCGTTCATCGGACTGAAAAACGCGGGTATCATCGTCAGCAATCCCAACACTTTTGTGTCGTTGGGTACTTTCACACCAACGGCTATCCTTGGCATCATCGCCATTCTGATAAGCGGTGTGCTCATGGCTCGCAATGTCAATGGCTCGCTCTTTTTCGGTATTATCATCACCACCTTGGTGGGCATTCCCATGGGAGTGACTGAGGTGCCACAGCATTGGCTGCCGGTGTCCATGCCTCAGAGTCTTTCGCCGGTTTTCTGCAAGTTCCAGTTCGACGGTCTGCTGTCGTTCCGTACGGTGATGGTGGTCGTTTCATTGCTGTTGGTCAACATTTTCGATACCGTGGGCACCCTCGTGGGACTGGCCTACAAGACCAATATCGTGAAGGCCGACGGCACCATTCCCCATGTCAACGAGGCTATGATGAGCGACGCGCTGGGCACGACCATCGGCTCGATGCTGGGTACGAGTACGATTACGACCTACGTGGAGAGTGCCTCGGGAATCGCTGAGGGCGGCCGCAGTGGCGTGACGAGCTTCACGGTGGGCATGCTGTTTCTCATCTCGCTCTTCCTCTCTCCGGTGTTTATGCTCATACCCGGTGCGGCCACGAGCGGTGCGCTGGTGATGGTCGGCGTGCTGATACTCGACAATGTGAAGCGGATGGATCTCTCGACGATCGACGAGTCGTTCCCGGCTTTCATCACGATGATCACCATGGTGCTGTGCTATAGCATTGCCGACGGCATTTGCCTGGGCATCCTGAGCTATGTGGCCATGAAGCTGTGTGTGAGGAAATGGCAGGATCTCAACGCCACGCTGCTCGTGCTCAGCGCAGTGTTCATCCTCAACTTCATATTCGGATGATAAGATGCTAATAATCTGATTATTATCGATTCTTAATGAATTGATCCATTCATATAAAAAAAGAGATCCAGCAGCGTTGCCGAATCTCTTTTTTTGTTTATCTATCAAATGACGCCCACCGTGTGGAAAAGATAAGCGACAAAGTAGCCCACGATCGTCGCTGTGAAGACATGGATGAGACCCGGGATCATGAAGGAGTGGTTGAAAAGATATTTACCGATGACCGTAGTTCCCGAACGGTCGAAGTTGACGGTGGCGATGTCGGAGGGATAGTTGGGAATGAAGAAATAGCCATAGACCGAAGGCATCACGCCCAAGAGCACCCAACCGTCGATGCCGAGTGAATAGGCCAGCGGAAGCATGGAAACCACAACAGCGCCCTGGCTGTTGATGAGCACTGAGACAAGGAAGAAAGCGATGGCGATGGTCCAAGG
This sequence comes from Prevotella sp., assembly GCA_052355365.1. Classification (GTDB taxonomy): domain Bacteria; phylum Bacteroidota; class Bacteroidia; order Bacteroidales; family Bacteroidaceae; genus Prevotella. Next base: position 5,620 of record DAWDCC010000025.1, read on the forward strand.
ATAGGCAGTGACCAAGTCGGTGAGCATAGCCTGCATCTCGGGCTTGTAGTTGTCGAAATAGGTGTTGGCCATCCAAGCGATGCCATAGATAGCCACGACAGCAACCATACCGCTCTGCCACACGGCACCACTGACGGCAAGTTTGGGCTTGGCCTTGCAGAAGATGACCATCAGAGCAGCAGCGGCGATCATCGTGATCTGGATGACGATATTCATCGTGATCGGCTCTGAAACCTTCTCGGTGACTCCGGCTACCACCACGCCAGCCTTGGCCAGTTGCTTGGCCGATTCGGTCACACCATTGGCCAGGGTGATCTGCTCCGGTCCACCGCTGACGACTTGTACCTGATCGAAACTGGGCAAGAGGTTGATGCCAAACATCGACGTGACGGAGAACAAGACGATGATGCCTAAAGCCACGAGAAAGATGTAGACCGCACGCTTGCTTTCGGGTTCAATCTTCTTGTCGAGCACGGTAGCGCTGTTGCCGTAGATATAGTTGCGCTGCGTGGGGTCTTTCAGCTTTGCTTGGAACTGAGGGTCCTTATCCAGGTCAAGCCCCCGGTGCCAACTGTAGGCTACAGCCATGAGGATACCGCAGATACAAGCCGGGATGGTGACCATGATGATCTGTATGTTGCTCACATGGTAGCCGTTTTCGGCAGAGATGGCTGAGAAGGCCACCACAGCAGCGGCAATCGGCGAGCAGGTGATACCTATTTGCGAGGCGATGCTGGCGATACCGCAAGGGCGCTCAGGGCGAATGCCTTTCTTCAAGGCAATGTCGCAGATGATCGGCATGAGCGTGTAGACAACATGTCCGGTACCTACGAGCACGGTGAGAAGAAACGTGGTGAATGGCGCCAACAGCGTGATGCGGTCAGGATGCTTACGAAGGATTCTTTCTGCTATCTGTATCATCCAGTCCATACCGCCCGAGGCTTGCAACATGCCGGCGCAGGTCACTGCGGCTATGATGATATAGATCACATCAGTAGGGGGTGTACTCGGCTTGAGATGAAAGCCGAATACCAAAATGGCCAAGCCTATGCCGGAGATGGCCCCAAGAGCAAGACTTCCGTAGCGGGCACCTATCCACAGCGCCCCGAGTACCACAAGGAGCTCTACGATCATGAGTATAGACATAATAGTGAAGGTTTAATAACTTTTAGAGTTTAAGATTGATGTGGCAAAGATAAATGCTTTTTTCGAAAAAAGCAACAGTTGTGAAGTCTTTTTTCAAAGCTTCTATCATATTTTACGCTCCCCCCTTTTGGGGGCCTACCATGATCGTGGTTTCGATGACCTTGATTGCAGAAACTCAACGATAGTATTTGCTGATATGGAAGAAAAGCCCTATATTTGCAAGTGCAAAAACAAAATTGCTAATATATATAGAATGAGATTCGCTTTCATCATATTTCTGCTCTTGCCCATAGCCGGACAGGCCTATGTCATGCTCCGCACTTGGCAGTTGCTTCCCGCTATTCCGGCGCTTCGCATGGCCGTCGTGGGCTTGATGGCGTTGGTCTTCATCATCTTCTTTGTAGCCATGTCGGGCACCATCAACCATTGGCCGATGGCCTTGGCAACAGCTGCTTATGAGACGGGAACCTCGTGGCTGATCGTCCTGCTCTATCTCTTCCTGGCGTTTCTCTGTCTCGACGTGCTCCGCCTCTGCCATGTCCTCCCGGCGACCGGTTTGAAGGCAAACGGACGGTTGGCTGTGGGATTGGCCATCGTGCTCGCGGCACTCTTCTCTTACGCTTATTATCACTACAACGACAAGAAGCGGGTGGAAATGACGGTGAAAACGAGCAAGCCGATCGGTAAAGATTTGAAACTGGTTCTCGTTAGCGATTTGCATTTAGGCTATCACAACCGAAGAGCCGACCTCCATCGCTGGCTCACGATGCTCAAGGCCGAGCAACCCGATGCCATCCTCATCGGTGGCGACATCATCGACGGTAGCTACCGGCCCGTAGCAGAAGAGAACATGGCTGAGGAGTTTCGCTCCCTGGACATTCCTGTCATCGCCTGTTTGGGCAACCATGACTACTACACGGGGCTCAGCGCTGATTTGCAGTTCTGTCGGGAAGCGGGCATCAAGGTGCTGCGCGATACTACGACGACGCTTGGGGACATCACCATCGTAGGCCGTGACGACCGCGCCAACTCGCAGCGTAAACGGCTCAGCGACATCTTGCAGGGCACTGACAAGAATAGTTTTATGCTGGAACTCGACCATCAGCCCTATCACTTGGAAGAAGCCGAGAAAAATGGCGTCGACTTTGAGTTTGCCGGACATACTCACTACGGACAAGTGTGGCCCATCAGCTGGATTACCGACGCTGTCTATGAAGACGCTTTCGGACCACTGTGCAAAGGACATACCGACTATTACGTCAGTTCGGGCCTCGGCATTTGGGGCGCAAAGTTCCGCATCGGCACGCAATCGGAATATCTTGTGCTGGACATCAAAAGACAATAAGCATCATACACCTATTTATTATATATAGGTATCTTCATAACCCCTTTAATCATCAATAACCATGAAAGGAAATTTTGTTTATCACAATCCGACCAAACTCTATTTTGGTCCCGACAGTCTCAACGGACTGAAAGAAGAACTGAAAAAATATGGCCCAAACATCATGCTCAATTATGGTGGCGGCAGCATCAAGCGCAATGGCATCTACGACGAGGTGATGGCCGTGCTCAAGGAAGCTGGTAAGACTGTGGTGGAGAATCCCGGCGTGATGTCCAACCCTACACTGGCCAAACTGCACGAGGGCGTAGACATCGCCCGCAAGCATCAGGTCGACCTCATCCTCGCCGTGGGTGGCGGCAGCGTCTGCGACTACTCCAAAGCTGTGGCAGCCTGCGCCCACTACGAGGGTGACTATTGGGATAGCTTCTATCTCAAACAGCAGAACCCACCACAGGGGCAACAGATTCTGCCCGTGGCCTGTGTGCTGACGATGGCTGGCACCGGCAGCGAGATGAATGCCGGAACCGTCATCACCGATGCCGACACCAAGCTGAAGGTGGGTCATGTCTACGACGAGCGACTCCTTCCGCAGTTCTCCATCCTCAACCCCAACTTCACCCTCACCGTGCCCGTAGAGCAGATGAAGGCTGGTATCTTCGACATCATGAGCCACATCCTGGAGCAATACTTCTCCGATGACGACGACAACACATCGGACTATCTCTCTGAGGGACTGATGCACGGGCTCATCGTTGCTGCCTGCAAAGCTGTGAAGGATCCGCAGGACTATGAAGCCCGCAGCAACATCATGTGGACTGCCACTTGGGCTCTCAACGGTCTCATCAACAAGGGCAAGAAAGAGGATTGGGAAGTGCACATGATCGGACACTCGGTGGGTGCCTGGACGCACGCACCCCACGGCTATACGCTGGCCGCGGTATCGCTGGCCTACTATCGCAAGATCATGAAATTCGGACTGAAGAAATTCGTGCACTTTGCTGAAAACGTTTGGGGCGTCAGTCCGCAGGGTAAGACCGACGAGCAGATTGCCGCTGAGGGGCTCGACGCGTTGAAGGCTTGGATGCAGGAGATCGGACTGCCGCTGACATTGAAAGAGATTGGCACCACCGACGACATGCTTGAGGGTATCGTCCGTGGTACCTTCCTCCTCGATGCCGGTTATCATCAGCTCACCCACGACGAACTCATGGAGGTGCTCCACGAGAGTATGTAATGATTGACAATGACTTATAAGCAACTCGACCTCTTCGCCACTGACGACGAAGAGGAGAAAATAAAGAAAGAGGTGGAGGGTATTGACCTTTCGCCTCTTTTTGAGCGACTGGCCAAGAGTCAGTTCCGCAGTTCGTTTTATCTCAATGCCAAGGACAAAGCCTATATCCAAGACAAGGGCTGGGAAAAGATTGAGCAGGGCACGCGAGAAACCATAGCCCGACGGCTGGCTCCAGCCTTCATCGCCAACGACGGCAAGCAGACACCCATGCGCCATGGCATCTTTCCACCTTTCATCGCCCAGCACGCCACTGGCTGCTGTTGTCGTGGCTGCTTGGAGAAGTGGCATGGCATTCCCAAGGGGCGCCAGCTGACGATGCGTGAACAAATCTATCTCACGCGCGTTGTCATGGAGTGGCTGCGACAGCATGATGTGTAGTCAGCATCGTTCATGGCATTCATGTACCAGCATGAGTCATGAGCATTCATGTGAAAACACAAACGATCAGAACAGCTTCATCCAGTCGTCGAAGTTCTTGTTATGGAAAGTGTGGATACCATTGCGCTCAGCAGCTTCACAGTTCACCTCCAAGTCATCGATGAAAAGCGTGGCGTTGGGATCAATGGCTGCGTCTTTGATGACTTGCTGAAAAATCTCGTCGTCGGGCTTCTTCATGTGCATCTCCTGCGAGAGAAATGTTTTCTCGAAATAGTCCTCTACACCGTAGTGATCCATCGGGAATAGCCTTTCCTTGCAGTATTGCCAGTGCAGATCAATGGTATTGCTGAGGAGGAAGACGCGGCGCCCTTCTTTTCTCTGTTGTAGCAACTTACGTTTCTTCCCGCCGGGGATATACAGCAGCATCGCGTTGGCAGCATCGGTGATCTGCTCGTCGGTGGCATCTGAATGAGTGGTCTCGCGAACCGCATCAAAGAATTGTCTGTTGCTCATCATTCCCACGCCCATCGCCTGGAAGAGTTTCAGCCCCTCGGCATACTCTCGAATGTGATTCTTCTTCGGCCAACCCAAATTCTCAAACGCACGCATTGTGGCAGCTTCATCGAGTTTGACGAGGACGTTGCCCAAATCAAATATGATATTCTCGTAATTCATCATCGATAGCTAATCTATATTTTGCTGTTTCTTTGAGTCTTCTATTCAGACTTCTGCGTCGCAAAGTTAATCAAAATTCTGCGTATAGAGTGCTTCTTATACTCTTTCTTAGCAACTTTCTTTGCAAGAATGGAATACTATTCTCCAGTTTACAAGCCGACGGTGATGAATTTTCTTGATTTTTTCGTAACTTTGCGAAAAATAATCAAAGATGAAACAACAAATAGAGATACTTGACAAGAGTTGCACGGTTTATCAACGGGGCGAAGCACCTAAGATGCTTCTTTTGCAGCCCGTCGACGAGCACGACCGTGAGGAGTTGGACACAGAGATGGAGTGGATTGTCGGCCATACAACAGTGGATTTCCGTTTTATCGCTGTTCATGTCGACCGGTGGTTTGATGAATTGGCTCCTTGGCCAGCACCTCCTGTCTTTGGCAAGACACCTTTCGGAAATGGTGCCGCTAAGACACTCGACAGCCTCCGACAGATTGTCAGCGAGGAGCAACAGCGAATGGCAACATCTGTAGAGGCTATGATGAAGGTTATCATTGGCGGTTATTCCTTGGCAGGACTCTTCGCACTGTGGGCAGGCTATCAGCCCGACCAGCCCTTCGATGCTGTTGTTGCTGCCTCCCCATCGGTGTGGTATCAAGATTGGTTAGACTATGCCGCCGCTCACCAGCCTCTGTTCGGTACCTTCTATCTCAGTCTCGGCGACCGTGAGGAACGTTCGCGAACACCCATCTTGACCACCATCGCCTCGGCTATCCGCCGTCAGCAGCAACTGTTAGAGCAGGCCCATGTTGTCAACACCCTTGAGTGGAATTCTGGCAATCACTTCCAAGACAATGGACAACGGACGGCCAAAGGGTTTGTCTGGACTATGGAAAATTTACTTCATTGCTAATTAGGATTATTGAATGAAGAAAGGTCAGAATTTAAATTCTATTTTTATCGCATTGTTGGGAACAAAGACCCCTACTAAGGAAGTCTTGACAGACGCACAGCAGATCACCGACCGTCTGATCGCCCTGCGCAATGACGGCCAGCGCGACATACTCATGCGATTCTTCAAGACTGGAGTAGGGGAGTATGGCGAAGGAGATGAGTTCTTGGGCATCAAGGTGCCAGTGACTCGCAGTGTGGTGATGAAGGTCGACAAAAATCTGCCGCTTGCTGAGACTGAGCAGTTACTGCTTTCTCCTTGGCATGAGGTACGGCTTTGTGCGCTGCTGATATTGGTGGAGCAGTTCGGCCGGGTAGCCAATCGCAGCGATCAAGAAGCGATGAAACAGCGTGATGCAATCGTCAGCTTCTATCTCCGTCATGCCGACCGAATCAACAACTGGGATCTTGTCGATGCCTCTGCACCGAAAATCATCGGTCGTTGGCTGACGTGTCCAACAACCTTAGGCAAGCAGCGCGACATCATCGATGCTTTAGCCAGCAGCAGTCATCTGTGGCGACAGCGCATCAGCATGGTCTGTACCCTCACGCCAACGCAGCAGGGCGACCCCTCGTGGTGTCTGTGCTATGCCGAGATCCATCTCCACGCTACGCATGACCTCATGCAGAAAGCTGTCGGATGGATGCTCCGTGAGATGGGAAAGCACGTCAGCATGGATCTCTTACGCAACTTCCTCGATCAGCATGCCCAAGAGATGCCGAGAACTATGCTACGCTATGCCATAGAAAAGTTTGATGAGAGTGAGCGTCATGACTTTATGGCGAGAAAATGACGATGAGGACTTAGGGAAGAGTCACCTGCTATCACCAAACTAACAATAGATTTGAAAAAGCATATTGCAGTTGAAATGGTGTATTGAAGCAGAAATAGTATATTGGAGTTGAAAGTTTTAACTTGCTTACGCTTGCTTTTCTCAAATAAAATAATTACCTTTGAAGACAAATCAGAAACGTTAAGTGAATTAACTATGACATTGAAGGAATTGGCAACAAAGCGCTTCTCTGCGCGAAAGTTTACGGACGAAGCGGTCAGCAAAGCTGACATCGACTATATCATGGACTGTGTGCGACTGGCTCCGTCGGCCTGCAACCGACAGCCATGGAAGTTTCTCGTGGTCACCTCTGATGAGGCAAAGGAAAAGATTCGTCGATGCTACGACCGCGACTGGTTTAAGACAGCACCGATGTATGTGCTGTGCATGAAGGACGTGAACAACAATTGGGTTCGTCCCGACGACAACAAACCGCATGGCGACATCGATCTCGGCATTGCCGTGGAGCACCTCTGTTTGGCAGCGGCTGAGCGAGATTTGGGCACATGTTGGGTGTGCAACTATCATGTTGAGACTCTCCAGCGTCTCTTCCCCGTGGATGGATTTGAGGCTGTTGCCATCATTCCCCTTGGACATATTGCAGCCGACTGCCCCCATACTGAGAAGCGGCGTAAAACGTTGAATGAAATCATAAAGGAGATTTAATGATGAGTACAGGTAAGCGATTGACGCGATCCATGTCGGATCGCTGGTTAGCAGGGGTGTGCAGTGGCATCGCCAACTACTTCGGTTGGGATGTGGCCATCCTGCGTTTGGTCTATTTGGTGCTGACGCTGTGCACAGCCTTCAGCGGGATCATCATCTATTATATCATCCTTTGGATTTGTATGCCGGAGGACAACGGATAAGGTTCATATATTGAGTGAATTTGCAGATGCAGTCATGCAACTTGATTTAAAAAGCGCTTTCTCTTTGATGGCTTAAAAAATATCCACGAATATAGAGCAATAAACTCTGAATATTCGTGGATTTCTGCTGATGCGAACAACAGTCGTAGTTTGGTTAGAGAGTTGCTATGGTGGCAGTTGCTGTCGCTGTAGCGGACACGAACTTCAGACGCTGGCAGCCTGAAGCAAGATCTCGTTGAGGGTAGGATGAATGTGGATGATGTCTCTCAGTTGCTCAAGCGTAACGTCGAAATTCATCAGCGCAGCCACCTCCTGCACGATAGCAGCGGCATTGGCTCCCATAACATGACATCCGACAATTTTGGAATCAGGTTTCTTGCCGTCGCAGATGATCTTGACGAGTCCTTCAGTAGCTTCTATGGCTTGTGCTTTGCCATTGCTACGGTAGAAGCCCTTGTGAGTGGTATAGTCGGGATACTGAGATTTGACAAGATCCTCTGTCAATCCCACGGAAGCTACCTCAGGACGGGTGAAGACTGCAGCGGGCATGATGTCGAAGCGGATGCGGTCTTCAAGGCCAAGAATGCGGTTGACCGCATGGCGCCCCTGCGCTGTTGCAGCATGAGCCAGCATCTGTCTGCCGTTGACATCGCCGATGGCATAGATGTTTGGCACAGAGGTGGAAAAATCGTCGTCGACGAGAATGCCGTGGCCATTGTATTGAACACCGGCTGCCTCAAGCTGCAGTCCATCGACTTGCGGTGCCCGTCCGGTAGCTACCAATATGCAGTTGGAAGCGATGTGCTCCTCGGTCTTCCTCTTTGTATTAAGATAGATGACTTCATTGCCGTTGACTTCACGAACTTGACAAGTGAGATGGAATTTAATGCCAGACTTCTCCAGTGTCTTGCGCAGCCGTCGGGCTACCTCACCATCAATGGTGGGCAAGCATTCACTCAGAAACTCCACGACATCAACTCTACAGCCGAAGTCACGGAACATCGTAGCCATCTCTAAGCCGATGACTCCGGCTCCAATGACACACACCGTCGGGGGCAATATTGGAGAAGCAAGCAGGTCGTCGGACGTGAAGACGTAGGGACTATGCGGCTTCTTGATTCCTGGCAACAGTGGCATCTTGACCTTGGATCCTGTGGCGATGATCACATGCTGAGGCTTTACAATTTCTTCACCGACACTGACAGTCTTAGTATCGGCAAAGGTTGCATGTCCCTGCAACAGTGTGATGGCTGGATTGGAGAGCAAAGTAGAGATACCTTGACGAAGTCCAGCTACTACCTGTCCTTTTCTCTCCATGGCTCGCTTGAAAGCTTCAATCTGTAGCTCTGCATTATCAGTGGCGGCCTTGGCGGCATCGTGAAGCAACGATTTTGTGGGAATGCAGCCGCGGTTGAGACATGTCCCCCCGACTTCCTTCTCCTCAGCAATCACCACTTTCAATCCTTTATTGGCAGCATAAAGAGCGGTTTCGTAGCCACCCGGCCCGCTGCCAATGATCATTAAATCTGTTTCAATCATATTTACGCATTTACAAAAGTGTTTGGAACTGAACGAATGGATTATTGTCATCATATGGCTTTTGATAGTCATCTAAAGCGTTAGAACCACAACAATATCGTTAAAACTACAAGGTCAAACATTCGTCAGCTAATTGTCTGACGACCGTCGTCCATATGGCTGACGACCGTCATCTATATGGCTGACGATCGTTTGACCAATAACTAACGACTGAGAAGCATGTTAGTTTCTGTCGTTTTAATGTACTGACAGCCACTAATGAAGCTACCCCACAATACAATGGGATCATTTTAGTTTGGCTGTTCCACTCGTACAGATCAAAGTGTTTTTAGTTTTCGCCCTTGAATGTCAGAATGGGATGGCGGGCTGCCAACACGTCGTCGGCACGCGAGATGGGCGTGTTGTGCGGTGCAGTCTTCACCACGTCGGGTGTCTCCTTGGCCTCTCGTGCTATCTGATGCATCACGTTGATGAACCGGTCGAGTGTCTCCTTGCTCTCATTTTCCGTTGGCTCGATCATCATGGCCTCGTGGAAGAGCTGCGGGAAGTAGATAGTAGGAGCATGGAAGCCGAAGTCAAGTAATCGCTTGGCGACGTCGAGCGTGGTGACTCCCGTGGACTTGTCTTTCAGTCCGTTGAAGACGAACTCATGTTTGGAGAGCCCCTCTATCGACAACTCATAAGCGTCTTTAAGCTGATGGCGGATGTAGGTGGCATTGAGCGTTGAGAGTGGTCCTACATATTTAATGTTTTCCTTGCCCAATGATAGGATATAAGTCAGGGCGCACACCTCTATGAGGAAGTTACCGTGATAGGGGTTAACCATAGGGAAGAACTGCTCCAATCCCTTGCACACACCCACGGGGCCGCTGCCGGGGCCACCACCGCCGTGAGGCGTGGAGAAAGTCTTATGGAGGTTGAGGTGCATCACGTCAAAGCCCATATCACCCGGACGGCAGATGCCCAGCAGGGGATTGAGATTGGCTCCGTCGTAGTACATCAGTCCGCCGCAATCATGTACGAGCTTAACGATTTCCACAATATTGTGCTCAAAGAGACCGAGCGTATTGGGATTGGTCATCATCATGGCAGCTACGGTGTCGTCGAGCTTTGAGCGCAGGTCATCGATGTCGACGGTACCGTCGGAAAGGCTCTTGACCTCCACGACCTGCAAGCCGCAGACAGCCGCTGAGGCTGGGTTGGTGCCGTGGGCGGAGTCGGGTACGATGACCTTGACGCGCTTCATATCGTCGCGGCTCTCGTGATAAGCCCGGATGATCATCAGTCCTGTAAGCTCTCCGTGGGCGCCGGCGCAAGGCTTGAGCGTGAAGTCGTACATACCCGTAAGTGCTGCGAGCTGACGGCGCAGTGCTGTGCCCACCTCCTCACATCCCTTGACCGTCTGCTCAGGCTGCAGAGGATGGATATGGGTGAAGGCGGATAGGGCGGCTATCTCCTCATTTATTTTGGGATTGTATTTCATCGTACAGGATCCCAATGGGTAGAATCCGTTGTCGACGCCGAAGTTGTTGCCGCTGTGGTTGGTATAGTGCCGCACGACAGTCATCTCGTCGCATTCGGGAAGCTCTGCTGCCTTGTCGCGGCAGACATCCGAGGGTAGGGCATGATGAGGAAAAGCATTATCTGGCAGGCTGTAGCCAACGCGTCCGGGATGGCTCTGCTCGAAAATCAGATGATGATATAACTTGTTGTTCATAACCTTCTCATTTAAGAATTAACCAGTGCTACAAGTGCGTCAATCTCTTCCTTGCTTCTCTGCTCGGTGACCGCCAGCATGAGAGTGTGGCCATCGATTTTAACGCCTCCGAGGAAGCCAGCCTCTAGCCATTTGGCCTGCAGAGCGTCGAGGTCACCGTCGTATGTGACACAGAATTCATTGAGATATTCCTTGCCCTTGAACGTATCGGTGAAATGTCCGGTTTCCAAAAGTCTATCGTGAAGGTAGTGAGCTCCGTCACAGCCCGTTTGTGCGGCCTCTCTGAGTCCCTGCTTGCCCATGAGTGCCATGTAGATAGTCACCCAAAGTGCCATCAGACTCTCATTGGAGCAGATGTTGGAGGTGGCTCTCTGCCGGCGGATATGCTGTTCGCGGGCCTGCAGGGTCAGTACGAAGACACGCTGACCATTGCTGTCAATTGTCTGACCGACGATTCTTCCCGGCATCTTGCGCACATATTTTTCAGTGGTACACATGTATCCGAGGTAAGGTCCGCCCCAGGCCATGGGCAACCCTAAGCTTTGGGCCTCACCGACAGCGATGTCGGCTCCCCATTCTCTGGGAGTTTTCAGCAGAGCCAAGTCGGCGGCAATGCTGTTGATGATCAGCAGTGCTTTGCTGACGTGGCAAGTGTCAGCCACACCGCTCAGATCTTCGACGATACCATAGTAGTTGGGTTGCTGCACGATCACGCCGGCCACACCGCCCTGATTGAGTGCATCCTCCATCTGACAGAAATCGGTGACACCCTCGTTTTGCGGGATTTCTTTCACGACCATGCCATGGAAACGGGCATAGGTGTCAAGCACTTTTCTCACTTTCGGGTCGATAGTTGCCGACACCAGAATGGTCTCGGCATGGTGGCCGATAGCGCAGGCCATCATCGCTGCCTCAGCCGTGGCTGTGGCACCGTCGTACATCGACGCATTGCTCACCTCCATGCCAGTCAGCCGTGTCATCATCGTCTGATATTCAAAGATATAGTGTAGGGTGCCTTGCGAGATCTCGGCCTGGTAGGGCGTGTAGCTCGTCAGATACTCAGAGCGCTCTACGATCTGCGGGATGACGGAGGGAATATAATGGTCATAGACACCGGCACCGGCGAAACACGTCAGCTCACGGTTGTGCTTGGCAAGCTGGCCGAAGTGTCTTCGCACTTCCACCTCGCTCATAGCTTTCGGTATGTCGTAGTCGCCTTTGAGCCGGACGGATTCAGGGACATCCGCATAGAGGTTGTCGATGGAACTGACCCCTATGGCCTGCAACATTTCTTGGATGTCCTCAGGCGTTTGAGGGAAATATTTAAACATAGCTTAGATTTACCGAAATATCGGAAATAGAAAGCCTTGCCCGTTATGACTCGTCTTGCCATCATACTTGAAGGATGAGACGATAATTATAGCGGATTGTCATTCTATTTCCGAATACGAAGTTATTGGTTATTCTTCTTGTAGTCTTCTTCTGTCATGAGTTTTTGAAGTTCATCAGTGTCGGCGATGCTCACCTTGATGATCCAATTGTCGTTGGCATCCTGGTTGATGAGCTCTGGATGATCCTCCAGTGCCTCGTTGACCTCAACGACAGTGCCGCTGATAGGGGCAATCAGGTCGCTTGCTGCCTTGACACTTTCCACAGCACCGAAGACTTCACCGGCAGTGATCTCGTCGTCTACTTCCGGCATGTCGACATAGACTATATTTCCCAGTTGCTTCTGAGCGTAATCGGTGATGCCGATATAGCCGAACTCTCCTTCTACTCTTACATATTCGTGTGATTCACTGAAATAAGTCATAATAGGTGTGAAATTAATGGTTAATGAGTATTTTATTTGTGATAATGCTTATCATAGAATTTCTTCTTGACTATAGTCCCAGAGAAGGTCTTGCGCCGGATCTGAATCTCTACGCGGTCGCCCAACTTGAGTGAGGAGTCGACCAGGGCCACGGCGCAACTTTTGTCCACAGAGATGAGACGATAGCCGGTGGTGACCACACCGACGGGCTTGCCGTCCTTGAGCACTGTATAGCCATGACGTGGTACCGCTTTTTCGTCGAGCTCTATGCCGCGCAGCCGTTGTGCTACACCATTAGTCTTTTGCTCTACAAGTGCCTCTTTGCCGATGAATTCGGGCTTGTCCAATTTACAAAACATGCTCAGTCCAGCCATAACCGGTGAGATGTCCTTTGACAGCTCGTCGCCATAGAGGAGCAGTCCTACCTCGAAGCGCAGCGTGTCGCGACAACCCAATCCGCACGGTACGCAACGGTGGCTTGCCATCAGCAGGTCCCATTGTTTGACGATGAAGCCTGTGGATCCGTAGATCTCAAAACCGTCCTCGCCCGTGTATCCGGTGCGGCTGACGATCACTTCCTCGCCATCGATTTCCAGTGTCTTGCAGGTGTAGAAGACAAGCTCGCTGCAAGGTATCTTCAGCACTTCTTCCATGACACTCGGCGACTCAGGTCCTTGCACGGCGAGCTGACCATAATAGTCAGACTTGTTGTCGAGTGTGATTTCAAATCCATGGGCTTGCTCCCGCATCCATGCGTCGTCTTTGTCGATGTTGGCAGCATTAACAACGATGAAGAAATGGTTGGGTGCCATCTTATAGACAAGCAGGTCGTCAACGGTTCCTCCATCAGGGTAGAGCATCATACCATAGTAGATCTTGTGGATAGGGGCATCAGTGATTTCGTTGGTGAAAATGTGGTTGACATACTTTTCAGCATCAGGACCCGTCACGACAATCTCGCCCATGTGGGAGACATCAAAAACACCGCAATGCTGCCGCACAGCATTGTGCTCATCTATAATAGATGTGTACTGGATGGGCATATCGAAGCCCCCAAATGGTTGAATGAGCGCTCCTGCCTGGCAGTGCCGCTCGTAGAGGCATGTTCTCTTATTCATAGACATTTATGTAACAAGGTATATATATTGCAAAAATAAAGGTTTAAACAATACACTGCAAGGAAATGGCTACTAAAGTAAGTTAAAATCGAAATAATAGTTATCATGGTAGATTTACGGCTATAAGAGGTGGCAAGGTAAGGTAGAAAATAAAAACGGATTGCAAAGAATATGGCTTCTTTACAATCCGTTGTGTATATTTTCAGGAGGGAAGTAGGGGTTACTTCTTCTCTTTCTTGACTTTATCGACATAGGCGTCGATGACAGCCACTGCAGTAACGTTGACGACATCGCGGACGTTGGCCTCGAAATCGGTGAAGTGAATAGGCTTGTTCAGGCCCATTTGGATGGGGCCGATGATCTCCACGTCGGGGTCCAACGACTGCATCAGCTTGTAGCTGCTGTTGGCGGAACTCATGTTGGGGAATACCAGTGTGTTGACATCCTTGCCCTTGAGGCGGGTAAAGGGATACTTGGCATCGCGGAGTTCTTTGTCAAGCGCGAAGTTGACTTGCATTTCACCGTCGATGTCGAGGTCGGGATAGTCGTGCTGCATCATCTCCACAGTCTGATGCACTTTCTGCGGAGAGCCGATCTCGTCAGTACCGAAGTTGGAGTAGCTGATCATAGCTATCACGGGCTCGTCGTTGAAGAATCGGACCGTATGGGCCGAGAGACGGGCTACGTCATAGAGCACATTTTGGTCAGGATGACGGTTGATGAGCGTGTCGGCAAGGTAGTAAACTCCCTTCTTGGTGTTGAGAATGTGCATTGTGGCGAAGGTGTTGTAGTCTTTGCGCACACCGACCACTTCCTTGGCCACCTTGATGGTGTTGCTGTATTTGGTATAGAGACCGGTGATGAAAGCATCGGCGTCTCCCTGCTCAACCATGGACATGCCGAAATAGTTGCGCTCATACATCTTGTCGTAGGCCTCCTCAAAGGTGTAGCCTTGTCTAGCGCGCTTCTCAGCGAGGTGCTTGGCATAGGTAGCGCGGCGCCCCTGTTCTTTATCGGCGCGCATGTCAATGAGCTCCACACCCGAGAGGTCGAGTTTCAGGCGGTTGGCGATACGGGTCAAGCGGTCGGGATTGCCAAGAAGGATAGGATGGCAAATGCCTTCCTGCTGGGCTTGTACGGCGGCCTTCATCATCGTCGGATGACCACCTTCGGCAAAGACCACACGCTGTGGGTGCAGTGCTGCTGTGGCGTGCAGAGTACGTGTGAGCTTGGTCTCCTGTCCCAACAGCTGACGCAGATGATCCTTATAGGCTGCCCAGTCCTTGATAGGCGTGCGAGCTACACCGCTCTCTACTGCAGCCTTTGCCACAGCAGCGCTGACCTCTGTGATCAGACGAGGGTCCACTGGTTTCGGTATGAAATACTTAGGACCGAACGTCAGGTCATTGACATGGTAGACTTCGTTGACTATGTCGGGGATTGGCTGTTTAGCCAAGTCGGCAATGGCATTGACAGCCGCCATCTTCATATCTTCGTTGATAGCCTTGGCGTGGACGTCAAGAGCGCCGCGGAAGATATAGGGGAAACCGATGACATTGTTGATCTGGTTGGGATAGTCAGAGCGACCGGTGGACATCAATACGTCGGGCCGGCTGGCCATAGCATCCTCGTAGCTGATCTCTGGTACAGGGTTAGCTAGAGCAAATACGATAGGCTTCTCGGCCATCGAACGGATCATGTCCTGAGTCAGGATGTTACCCTTGGATAGTCCGACGAAGACGTCAGCACCCTTGATAGCCTCCTCAAGATTGTGGATATCGCGGCGGTCAGTGGCGAAGAACTTTTTCTGTGGTGTAAGATTAGGACGGTCTGAAGTGATGACCCCCTTGGAATCGAGCATGACGATATTTTCTTTTTTCACGCCCAGTGCCACATAGAGCTTCGTGCAGCTGATAGCTGCTGCACCGGCTCCGTTGACTACGAGCTGAACCTTGCTGATGTCCTTTCCGGCCACTTCCAACGCGTTTTTCAGTCCGGCAGCGGAGATGATGGCTGTGCCATGCTGGTCATCATGCATCACGGGGATGTCGAGATTCTTCTTCAGGCGTTCCTCGATATAGAAGCACTCAGGCGCCTTGATATCCTCTAAGTTGATACCGCCGAAGGTAGGAGCGATACGCTCTACGGTCTCGCAGAATTTCTCGGGGTCTTTCTCATTGAGCTCGATGTCGAACACATCGATGCCTCCGTAGATTTTGAAGAGCAATCCCTTGCCCTCCATCACCGGCTTGCCGCTCATAGCTCCTATGTCTCCTAATCCAAGTACGGCAGTGCCGTTGGAGATGACGGCTACAAGATTGCCTTTGTCGGTATATTTGTAGACATTATCAGGATTTTCCTGTATCTGAAGGCACGGATAAGCGACTCCGGGTGAATAGGCCAAGCTCAAATCGGTTTGCGTGCGATAAGGCTTCGTCGGCTTCACTTCTATTTTGCCCGGTCGTCCATTGGCATGGTAGGCGAGGGCAGCTTCCTCTGTAATCTTAACCATAAAAATGTTATATTTTAGATTTAAAAACTTTCTATCTCTTTTTATTTTAGTGCAAAGATAATAAAAACTGTTGAATCCAAAGAAGTTTTTCTTTTTTTTTGTATCTTTGCAACACAAAAGACTTGTATTTCCTTTATGAATAAAACTATCAGTCCAAGAGAGTACCGGCAGCAGTTGCGACAGCGCATCATTGAAGCGGCAACCCAAGAGTTTGAGACAAGAGGTGTCAGATCCGTTAAAATGGATGATATTGCCAGCCTATTGTCTGTGTCAAAGCGTACGGTTTATGAAATCTTTGGAAACAAGGAAGATTTACTGTTGGAGTGTGTGAGACATGATTTGGACATTACGGATGCAAAGCTTGAGGTATTTGCAAAAACAATAGAGCACAATGTCATTGATATTATGCTATATTTCTATGAGACCAAGATGGACAGGATGTCTAGGATTGTGCCAGCATATTTCATAGAGTTGGAAAGATACCCCCAAGTCCTAAAACTTTTCAAGGAGCGGAGGAAAGAAAGAGAAATTAAGTCGGCTTCTTTCTTCGCAAATGGAATCCGTCAAGGCTATTTCCGACCGGAAGTGAATTATGAATTGATTGAAAAAATAGCGGATTTTTCGATTAGGGAAATAATGACTCAGCAACTCTATTTGCAATATGACCTCAAGGAGATATTCGGCAACCTCATCATGGTATTTATGCGTGGGCTCTGCACTTCAAAAGGTATTGCGGAGTTGGAAAAGTTGGCTGCACAGAAGATGCCTCTTATTCATGCGTAACGGCGTAATAATAGATTTATCTGATATTACGCGTTACGCATGTAGACTGTTATTTTCAATTTAATCCCCATATCGTCTGAGAGCAGAGAGGAGTTCTGCATTCTCTTTCTTCGTGCCAATAGTTACGCGCAGGCAGTCTTTACAAAGTTTGACACGGGTGCGGTTCCTGACTATGATTCCTCTTTTTACGAGATAGTCGTAAATAGACTGAGCGTCTGTCATCTTAGCCAAGAAAAAGTTGGCGTCTGTCGGATAGACGGTAAGGCAGATGGGCAGCTCACGGATTGCAACCATCAGCTTTGGACGCTCTTCCAGTAACAGCTTTACCCATTTCTCCACTTCTGTCCGGTGCCTCAGTGCTTCCAAGGCATGCTTTTGAGCCAACGAATTGATATTGTATGGGTATTTGACTTTGTTGAAAAGTGAGATGATCTCCTCATGGGCAAATGCCATACCTAACCGGATGGCAGCGCATCCCCATGCCTTGCTCATCGTGTTCAGAACTATCAGATGGGGATATCGGCCGATCTCATGGCGGAAGAGTGGAGCGGAAGAGAAGTCGGAGTAAGCCTCATCAATGACAACAATGCCATCGAAACGCTCCAATACCTCTGTGATCTCTTTTGTTTGCATGTTGTTTCCAGACGGGTTGTTGGGTGAACAAATCCATATTATCTTCGTATGGTCATCGCATGCAGCCAACAGTGAGCCGGCATTCATTTGATAATGCTCATCCAATAGAACAGGGCGATACTCGACATCGTTGATGTCGGCGCAGACCTTGTACATGCCATAGGTCGGCTCAATAGCCACCACATTGTCAATCTGTGGGCGGCAAAACACGCGGTAGACAAGGTCTATTGCCTCATCAGAGCCGTTGCCGAGAAAAATATTGTTAGCCGGTACTTTCTTGATCTTTGCGAGTTCGCCTTTCACCTCCAATTGCAGTGGATCGGGATAGCGGTTGTAGGGACTGTTGTATGGATTCTCGTTGGCATCAAGGAAGACATGAGCCTCATGACCTGAGTATTCATTACGTGCGGAACTATATGGAGCCAATTTAGCAATGTTGGGTCTCACCAAATCGTTTAAAGATCTTCTGTTCATCATAAATCCGTTATTAATAAAATTAGTCCTGGCTTTGCATTCTCAGTCTCATAGCGTTGGCATGAGCTCCGAGTTGCTCATTCTCAGCCATGCAGACCACAGTTTTTCCGATGCTGTCAATACCTTCTTTTGTGAGATGCTGGAAAGTGATCTTGCGCATATAGCTGTCGAGATTCACACCATTGTATGCCAAGGCATATTGATGAGTAGGAAGTGTGTGGTTCGTGCCGCTGGCATAATCACCTGCGCTTTCGCAAGCCCATTTGCCAAGGAAGACGCTACCGGCATTGATAACTTTTGCAGCCAAGTCGTCATAGTTCTTTGTTGCGAGGATCAAGTGCTCAGGAGCGTAGGCATTGCTGAGTTCCATAGCCTCATTGAGATCGTGGACGAGCACCAGCTTGGAGTTATCTAGCGATTTTGCAGCGATTTCTTTTCTCGGGAGGCGCTCCAACTGAATAGCAACCTCTGCCCTTACTTCCTCAAGCATCTGCTCAGAGTCGGTGATTAGAAACACTTGAGAGTCGATGCCATGTTCAGCCTGAGACAACAAATCTGCGGCGACGAAAACAGAATTACTCTCGCTGTCAGCGATGACACATACCTCGCTGGGGCCTGCTGGCATGTCGATAGCCACCTCGTGAAGGCTCACTTGCTGCTTAGCAGCCATCACGTATTGGTTGCCAGGACCAAAGATCTTATAGACCTTAGGTACACTCTCTGTGCCATAAGCCATAGCACCAATGGCCTGAACACCTCCAGCCTTATAGATTCGACTGACTCCTGCTATCTTGGCAGCCGCCAAAATGGCCGGATTCACTTTGCCTTCTTTATTAGGGGGAGTGCAGAGTACGATTTCCTCACAACCGGCAATTTTCGCCGGGGTAGCTAACATCAGTACGGTTGAGAATAAGGGGGCAGTGCCTCCGGGAATGTATAATCCCACTTTCTGAATGGCCACACTCTTCTGCCAGCATTCCACACCTTTGGAAGTCTCCAGTGATATCCCTTCAAACTTTTGTGCATGATGGAACTTATAGATGTTGTCATGCGCGAGTTTCAAGGATTCAAGCAATTCGGGTGATACCAGCGTCAGTGCTTCATCAATCTCTTCCTTGCTAACAGCCAATGAAGTTAATACTGCATGGTCAAACTTCTCCTCGTAGCTCTTAACAGCCTCATCACCTTGTTGTCTC
The DNA here is from genome assembly GCA_052355365.1 of Prevotella sp. GTDB lineage: Bacteria > Bacteroidota > Bacteroidia > Bacteroidales > Bacteroidaceae > Prevotella. The sequence continues at coordinate 24,893 of DAWDCC010000025.1, forward strand.
ACGTCGTCAAGTACACTTTTTACAGTGGTATTCAGCTGTGAAACGTCTAAATGAGGCCGTTTGACCAATTCTGGCCAAGTCTCTTTTAAAGGATATTTAATAACATTCATGTCTCAACCTTTCTTCGTTATTATCAGATCTTTGCTGTATGATCGTACCTTAGTTATGATATGATTTCTTCTGTATCATCAGATCACAGCTATGATCAGACCTTAACTATCAGATCCTTAGAGGATCATTTTCTCAATAGGAGAAACTAAGATGCCCTGAGCGCCCAACTCTTTGAGTTTGCCAATGATTTCCCAAAAACTGGCTTCGTCTAAGACCGTGTGGATGGCACACCACTCTGGGTCAGAAAGAGGAATAATGGTAGGGCTCTTGATGCCGGGCAGTACCTTGATGATGTCTGCTACTTTGTCTTTCGGTGCGTTCATCATCACGTATTTCTTGTCACGGGCGATCTGTACGGCCTCAAAACGGAAAAGCAACTCATTCAATATTTTCCGTTTCTCATCGTCCATCTTCCAGTTGCCGATGAGCACAGCCTCACTCTTCATGACTACTTCCACCTCTTTCAGATTGTTGTGAACGAGTGTGGAGCCTGAACTGACAATATCAAAGATGGCATCAGCCAGTCCTATACCCGGGCTGATTTCTACAGAACCGGTGATGACATGGATATCTGCTTTGATGTTATTTTTGTTCATAAAACGGCGAAGAATACCAGGATAGGATGTGGCAATCTTTTTACCGTTGAACCACGAAATGCCTGTATAATCAATGGTTTTGGGGATAGCCAGTGACAGTCTGCACTTCGAAAAGCCCAATGGGCAAATGATATGGGCGTCTTCCTGGCGCTCTTCAAACTCATTCTCTCCAACAACACCGATATCTGCTACACCACTTGCCACACTCTGTGGAATGTCGTCATCACGAAGGAAAAGGACCTCCAGTGGGAAGTTGGTGCTCTGAGCGAGAAGTGTTCGTTTGCTTTCGCTGACTTTGATGTCGGCTTCTTTCAGCAAATTCATAGTGTCCTCATAGAGGCGACCTTTTGACTGTACTGCTATTCTTAACATGCTGTTTCTTCTATTTCGAATGTAATAATTCTAATTTTCCTAAAAATATCATGCAAATTTAGCAATTTCCAAGCAAATGTGCAATAAAAATGCTACTTTTGTGATGAAATTTATGACGGCGGTAAGAAACATTTATATTTATGCGTGTTGTCTGCTCGTTTTTCTGTCTGCTTGTCAGCAGCAATCCAAGAAGCCGGAGATGACACCGTGGGGCACGACGATAGGGGAGGATTCTTTGCCTAAAGAGAATTCTCTCACTTTGGATGATATACAAACGAATGGTGAGCTGATTATGCTCACGATTTCTGGTCCAGAGACATACTATGACTATCATGGACATGGGATGGGTACTCAATATCTGCTTTTCCAGAAGTTTGCTGATAAGTTAGGTGTTTCCTTGCGAGTGGAGGTTTGCAAAGACACCACAGAACTTGTTCTGCGGATGCAAAAAGGAGAAGGAGACCTTGCTGCCGTGTTGTTGCCTAAGAAATGGAGAAGGCTGCTGTATGCGGGGGCCGCTGACAAAAAGCATCGCACTTCCTGGATCGTCAGAAAAGACGGACAAGACTTGGCACAAGCGCTTAATAGTTGGTATCGCCCAGACATGATCGACAAAATTAAACGAGAAGAGCAATTTTTATTGTCCACAGCCAGTATTACCCGCCATGTCTATGCACCAATGCTCAACCGAGCTGGTGGTGTCATTTCCCGATATGACCATCTTTTCCAGCAATATGCGCCTCTGGCAAGATGGGACTGGCGCTTGTTGGCGGCTCAGTGCTATCAAGAGTCAACCTTTGATCCAAAAGCGCATTCTTGGGCAGGAGCGTGTGGTCTAATGCAGATTATGCCGTCAACGGCTGACCATGTAGGATTGCCACGAGAAAATCTTTATGACCCAGAAGCCAACATTGCCTGCGCTGCTAAATATATACAGGAGCTCAGCGGGTTCTTTAGGGAAGTGCCAGTATCTGAGCGAATCTATTTTGTGTTGGCCAGTTATAATGGCGGACACTTTCATGTGAGGGATGCTATGGCTCTGGCACGTCGTGATGGACGTGATCCACACCGTTGGGGAGAGGTCGAACCTTATATACTTAAATTGAGTTCACCAACTTACTATACAAGTTCAATTGTGAAGCATGGTTATATGCGCGGGTCAGAGACTGTCAACTATGTCCGCCGCATCCGTGAAAGATGGAATCAATATCGTGGAGTGGCAAAAGGTGGCTTCTCCTCCGGTTTCTCTACGATGCCAGAACGGGCTAATAGAAGGTACAAATGGCATCTTTAGTTACATTTGAATCATAGGTATCATTATACAAAGTGTTCATTTGATATTGGATATATTTTGATATAAATGCTATCTTGACTTTGAAAAGGTATAGTCTAAAAAAGGAAAATTGCTGTCCCATTTGAGACAGCAACCTTCCTTAATAAAATATATGATGAAGATTTTTTGTTACTGCTCTATTCTTCTTTGTAACTCAATTCTTTTTTACGACACTTTTTCAAACAACAATTCAGTTTTCTCTTCTTTTTTGTCGATGTTGATAGTGTCACCTTTCTTCACATTTCCTGAGAGTATCAACTCACATAAGCCATCCTCAACATAAGTTTGAATGGCTCTTTTCAGTGGTCGGGCACCAAACTGAACATCGTAGCCTTTCGAGGCCACAAACTCTTTGGCGGCATCCGTCAACTGTATCCGCAAGCCCTTCTCCTCAATTCGCTTATAAAGCCCTGAGAGCTCTATGTCAATGATCTTCTTGATGGAATTCAAGTCGAGCTGATCGAAAGTAATGATCTCATCAAGACGGTTGAGAAATTCCGGTGAGAACTGCTTGCTCAGACTTTTTTGGATCACCGTCCGGGCATATTCCTTGTCTTTATCACTCAGATTGCCCACGTTTGAGATTCCGCCTGCATTGAAACCGACACCATGACTGAATTCCTTCAACTGGCGTGTACCAGCATTGGAAGTCATGATGATCACCGTATTACGGAAGTCTACGGTCCGTCCATTTCCATCCGTGAGTCTTCCTTCGTCAAGAACTTGCAACATCAGATTGAAGACATTGCCGTGTGCCTTCTCTATCTCGTCAAGCAAGACAATGGAATAGGGATGACGGCGTACTTGTTCTGTCAATTGTCCGCCTTCCTCGTAGCCGACATATCCTGGAGGTGCCCCGATGAGTCTTGAGACATTGAAGCTCTCTGTATACTCGCTCATATCTATACGTATGATCGAATCCTTTGAGCCGAACATATTCTCTGCCAAACACTTTGCGAGATAGGTCTTGCCAACTCCCGTAGGACCCAGAAACATGAATGCCCCTATAGGCTGGTTAGGATCTTTCAGTCCAACTCGGTTGCGTTGTATGGCTTTCACAAGCTTCTCTATCGCTCTGTCTTGTCCAATTACCCGTTTCTTGAGTTCGCTGCCCATGTCTCTGAGACGTAAAGTCTCTCCCTTTTCCATGCGCTGGACGGGTACTCCACTCATTCTTGACACTACACCGGCAACATCTTTATCCGTTACTTTCTGACGTGACTCAGCGTCCCCGTTCTGCCAAGACTGTTGCAACTCGTGTAGCTCTTGCTCGAGATGAGTTTGACGATCACGGTAGACGGTTGCCAGTTCATAATTCTGACTTTTGACAGCCTGCTCCTTTTTATCCTTAACCTCGTTGATCTCCTTTTCTTTGTCAGTGATCCCTGGTGGCACTTGAGCATGTTGCAGACGTATGTGAGCGCCGACCTCATCAAGCGCGTCAATCGCCTTGTCAGGGAATTCGCGGTCTGTGATATAGCGTTCTGTTAGACTCACACATGCTTGCAGAGCTTCTTTTGTGTAGGTCACATGGTGATGCTCCTCATAGCGATCTTTGATGTTGTGGAGTATTTGTAGAGTCTGCTCAGCCGTCGTCGGTTCTACCAACACCTTTTGAAATCTACGCTCCAATGCGCCGTCTTTCTCAATGGTCTTGCGGAATTCGTCAAGCGTAGTGGCACCGATACACTGGATGGTGCCGCGGGCCAATGCTGGTTTCATGATATTGGCAGCATCCATAGTACCAGGAGAGGATCCTGCTCCGATAATCGTGTGAATCTCGTCGATAAACACAATGATGTTCGGATTCTGCTCCAATTCTTTGATCAGCGCACGGATCCGCTCCTCAAATTGTCCGCGATATTTAGTTCCGGCAACAATTCCCGTCATGTCTAAACTGACAAGACGACAATTGAAGAGTACGGGTGAAGTGTGGTGCTTCACGATTTGCTGCGCCAATCCCTCTACGATAGCACTCTTGCCAACACCAGGCTCACCAATGAGGATAGGATTGTTTTTCTTGCGACGGCAGAGAATCTCCGTGACTCGCTGTATTTCCTTCTCTCTTCCCACAACAGGATCGAGTTTACCTTCTGCGGCGGCACGGGTAAGATCTGTAGAGAAGTTGTCCAATACAGGAGTCTTACCATTACCTTGTTGTGCCACGTCGGTCTGGGTGGACTGCATATGCCCTCCACCTTTCATATTATCACCTTCGTTGAAGTCTTCCTCGTCTTCGTCAGGTAGTCCGATATCATCTGTAGTAGGCTTTTTCTGTAACTGCTTTGCCACTTGTTCGTAGTCTACATGATTAGCCTCAAGAACGATCTTTGCTCCATTGTCAATTTGATCGTGGAGGATAGCCAAGAGCACATGTTGAGTATCCACAACGGAGGTTTGCTGAATACGAGCCTCCAAGACAGCCAACCGCAAAATGTTGCTGGCCTGATCATTGAGTATAATATCGTTGACTATATTCTTATTATCTGAAACAGCAGGTGTATTAGCTCTTACTCTCTGCTCTAATTCCTCTTTGATCCGTGGTATGTCTACATTCAATCTATGTAACAAATCGATGACGATGCCTTCTTTCTCACGGAGAATGCCCAAGAGAAGGTGTTCCGGACCAACCGAAGTGCTGGCCAGGCGTGTCGCCTCTTCCCGACTAAAAGCCAGGATTTGTGAAACCTTGGGTGAAAACTGACTGGTCATATTTTCTTTTTACCTTTTTTCTGTTAGATACGATGCAAATATACTTTATTTTGCTTTAAACAGCAAGGACTATGCCAAAAAAATAGTTATTCGTGGCAAATTTCCCAATATGGGCAATTATCGCATCGCTCTGTGTGAGCTGTTGGCGTGAAATCAAGTTCTGGATTGAAAATTTCTGCTAACAATTGCTTGAGTTGATCCAAGAACTCAGGCCATAAAGAACTGATGTCGTCTAAGGTCTTGTGTGATCCGCGCCCAACGGCAAACGACAATATGGGATTATAAATATCATCTGATGCTTGGCGAATAAAGAGCAAAGCGGGAGCTACGGCATGCTGCTTCATCTGCCCAACCTTCTTATAGGAGTTAGTCCCATATTTCACTACCCCCGCATAGAGCATTGTTTGCAAATAGTAATTTGTATGCTTCGTATCAATATAGTCTTCGTTGAAGATATCCTTGACATCAGTGGGCAATGAAGTTAACGGCCTGCCCGTCTTGTAGTCCACGATTCTAACGATACTCTTTCCACCTTGTTTGACTTTATCTATGCGATCCACCTTACCCCCAATGTTTAAGCAATGCTGTTGCCCGTTAACGTTGAAGGACACTTTGTCATAGAAATTTTCTTCCAATGCCAGAATGTCAAACGGAGCCCATGCTGCATCCAGGTGCAAAAGCCGTTGAAGATAGAGTCTGATGACATTTTTATTGAGCATCTGTAATCCATTGTATTGAGGGAAGAACTGATGCTCATTGGCTTTGAAAAGCTTTTCCTGGAAGGCTTTATCAATGATGCGTTCAAAAAAACTCGGATCCTTAAGCACAGACAGAATCATTTCTTTTGTAATGGTGGTTTGCTGTTGGCTCAATTGTTTATAGATCAGTTCCGCACTATGATGGAACAGATCTCCAAACATCTTGTTGTCAATCTCATCGATATTGCCTTCATCTTGTTCATGCAACTGGCAGATTGTTTTATAATAGAACTGCAAAGGACACCGCATATATTGACCCAAGGCTGAGGGAGAGATGCTCTTCATGTCATTAAGCATTTTCGTCACTTCCGCAGTCTTGCTCTTTGACTGACACTGTCTATGGCTTTGAATTTGTCCAGCTGTCAGTGTATAGCGTACAATATGCTGTTGCCCATAACTGTTAAGCATGAGCTGTAACATAAACTGGCTCATCTCTCCCTTTTGTCCGTCATCCGACGCATTATTATATAATAAGGTGATATCATGAGCTCTTTGTATCAGCGATTGGAAATAATAAGCGAAGATCGACACCTTGTTTTCTATTGTGGTCAGTCCATAGCCAACACGGATGGAGTGAGGAATAAAGGAAGCATCATTGATATTTTTGGGGAGTTTTCCCTCATTGCACGATAAAAGAATCACATGCTCAAAATCAAGGTTTCTCGTCTCCAAAACGCCCATGATCTGAGTGCCGACGGCTGGCTCGCCATGAAAGGGAATGGCTGTAGACTGAATGACTTGCTGCATGAGCCGTTGCACAATAAAAATGCTGACGATCTGCTTACCACTATTTTCATCTATGCGCCTACCATCTCGAGAGTCATTCTTGTAAACATTCACAGACATAATGTCGTCAAGACGGTTCAACAACGTATACATGGAGAAGATGGACTGATGGAGTAGGGGATTGCCAATGCTGCGTGTGTTCCGTCCTATGATTTTGAGTAAATCCGTCATCCAAGTTAAAAGTGGTAACGTTCCATTCTTTTCCTCAAGGGGATGAAACAGCAGAGCTAAAGACTCATCGAATCCGTCAGTTAATTCCTTTACACTTGGATAATATCGGTGATTGCTATTTAGCTGGAAAGCTAAAACTTTGCAGTCATCAGAAAGGTATTGGGCATAGGGATGCAACAATACCTTGTTGATGTATTTCAGTTGGAAATGTCGACAGTCATTTGTCAGGCCTTTCAATTGCAAGGCGATCAGTGCGTCAATTAACACACTGACTTCTGAAGCATTCAATGGAAAACCTGTGGTGACGTTGACATTTTGGATATTTCCCGGCAAACTATGAATCACTGATGGCAATAGATTTTCATCTGCCATCACGACAGCAGTCCGATTGCCATCCTTCATCCTGTCATTCCCCGTTAGCCATTGACCGACATATCGTGCTTGAATCTCCTCTGTCGGTGCCGAGATCATGCATATGTCTTTGGGCGACTTCATATTGTCAAAAACTTCTGATGGATCGATGCCGGTGCTGGCCAAGTCCTTGTTGAGTTGGTTGGGAAACATTTCCAGATATTGCTTGATATACTTTCCTGAATCTGTATCGATGTAGTTGACATCGTAGTCCCAGTAAAATTCAGCCTTGCCCTCCATCTTCAGTCTTCGGAAAAGGTCTTGCTCCACCTTCTGGAGAAGATTGAAGCCCACGAATATGTAAGTGTCGTATTGAAAGTCGATGTACTCTTGATCGATTACTTCCCGATAGAGCATGCCCTCGTAAGCCAGTCCATGCTTTTCCAGTCGTTGATGAAGTTCATGGTAGATACTTCCGAGATGCTCCCAAATATTTTTGAACCGGTGCTGCAACTGAGAATCATGCATCATCGTATGGAAAAACTCTTCCAAACTTTTCCTTTGTGCTTCTGTCAGGAAACTGAAGTCGCTCATCTCTTCCCATGCTTGTAAATCAATGAAGAGTTTGTCGGGATCGACTTCATTCTTATCGATGTCATCGAAATCGGCCAACATCAGTTGTCCCCATGAGAAGAAATGATCAAGTGTCTCGTCGGAGCCAGTGATGTCACAAAAGACATTGTAAACTTGAAAGACAAGTGTGATGGGATCAGGTACCTGCAACTCACTATGTTCACGAAACAGTTCACTGATGGTGATATATTTTGGGCTCCACAATGCGTGTCTGGCTTCTTGATACAGCTCTCGATTGAAAAATATCGATGCGCGCTTATTAGGGAAAACAATTGCAATTCTGTCTATGTCTTGTCCATGTTTTGCCAAAATATCCTTTGCTACAAAATGAAGGAAGGAAGTACCGGTTTGGTGGGGATTGTCCTGTATAAGCATATCAATAAAGGATTTTTTAGAGATGACGAGAAAAAACATAAGGTAGCCTTCAAACTAAAGACTACCTTATATACAGCTAATTATTTCTTTGTATAGAGGAAACGTTTTATGGAACGCTTAGGCGTCTTCTCAAACTCGCTGTCGTGAAGCCGGATCTCTGACAGATGGCAGTAAGCTGGCAAGTTTGCATTGAGTTGCTTTCGATTTTGCTCCATGATCGTGTTGAGATCTGACTCACTGAATCCTATCTGCTTTGCAGTGTCCAAGTCGGGGTAAACCAGTCCCACGAGTTTATCACCTTCCTGAATGACCACGCTCTCCGAAACCATAGACATCGAGTTGAGTTTGTCTTCAATCTCCTCTGGGTAGATATTTTGTCCATTAGACCCAAGCAACATATTCTTGGAACGTCCCTTGATAAAGAGATTACCATCCTCATCCATCAGCCCCAAGTCACCCGTATGGAACCATCCGTCAGCATCAATGCTGGCTTTAGTGGCTTCTTCGTTCTTATAGTAACCTAACATCACGTTAGGACCTTTTGCAAGGATCTCACCCGGGGTATTGACAGGATCTTCACTCACGACTTTCACTTGCATGTTCTTGGCAGCACGTCCGCATGAGCCGGGGACGTAAGTCTTATAGTCTGCATAACAAATGATCGGAGCACATTCGGTAGCTCCATAGCCTACAGTATAATGGAATCCAATACGATGCAGGAAACTCTCCACTTCCTGATTGAAAGCGGCTCCACCTATAATCACTTCATAGAATTCACCTCCAAAAGCTTTGGTCACCTGATCACAGATCTTCTCATAGACGCGCTTGTTGATACCCGGCATCTTCATCAAGAGGCGAAGTTTAGGATCCTGAATCTTGGGGAATACCTTCTTCTTAATGATCTTCTCAATGATCAGCGGAACGGAGATGATGACCTTTGGTTTCACTTCTGAGAAAGCCTGTGCAATGATGGCTGGTGAGGGAATACGGGTCAGGTAGAAGATATGGCATCCCGTTATGAACTCAAATAAGAATTCAAAAGACATACCGTACATGTGAGCCATTGGTAATATACAGATCACATTGTTTCCTTTCTTCACTTGGTCACCTATAACAGAGAAAGCGAAATCAATATTGCTCCATAAAGCCCGATAAGGGATCATCACACCTTTAGAAAAACCGGTAGTTCCACTCGTATAGTTGATAACCGCCAATTCGTCTGGAGACTTTTCTGTATAATAGTGGACATGCTCCTTACGGAAATATTTGGGATATCTCTGTCCAAAAATCTCATTGAGGTGCTCGCGGGCATAGGTCAATTTGTCGGTACGTGAGAGTACGAGGGAATAGTCCGGAATATAGATGATTCCTTCCAAGGAAGGCATTTTCGTAGCGTCAATCTGTGTTGCTACAACATCTCCAGCAAATAATATCTTTGCATCGGAGTGGTTGACGATGTTATGGATCTGTTCTGCAGTGAACTCATGCAGAATGGGAACCGCAATAGCACCATATGTCAGTACGGCAAGAAAAGCTGCAGCCCATGCGGCACTATTTCGGCCACACAGTGCTATCTTGTCGCCCTGCTTGACACCGGAACTTTCAAACATGATATGAAGCTTTTCGATCTTACGCGCAACGTCATGATATTGCAAGGTTGCACCTTTGAAGTCAGTCAAAGAGTCGAGATCCCAATGGTCTACGATGCTTTTCTGAATCATTTGATTGAAGCTTGGAATAGAGCCAGTCATATCTTTGGATATAAATTATGATCTTTAATGTTTTGTATGCGGATTCTTAATAAGCGTTTTTATAAAGATAACGTTTGATTGACTTCTTGGGAGTCTTCTCAAACTCGTCGGGGTGAAGCTTGATTCTACTGATCTTGCAGAAAGAGGGTAGCTGCGCATTGAGTTCCTTGCGGTTCTGCTCCATGATGTTGCTCAAGTCTGCTTCCGAGAATCCCATAGACTGCGCTTCGTCCATGTCGGGGTGAACCAGCCCCACGAGCTCTTCACCATGCTGAATGATCAGACTCTCATTGACCATGGCCATCGCATTCAGTTTATCTTCAATCTCCTCGGGATAGACATTCTGTCCGTTGGAACCAAGAAGCATGTTCTTGATACGCCCTTTGATAAATACATGACCATCCGCGGACATGGTTCCCAAATCGCCAGTGTGGAACCAGCCTTCTTCATCAATGACTGCTTTTGTGGCTTTTGGATTTTTATAGTATCCAGTCATCACGTTCATGCCACGAGTAGCTATCTCTCCCGGTACGTTTTGAGGGTCTTGGCTGAGAATTCTTATTTCCATGTGATCAACACAAGTGCCACAAGAACCAGGCGTGAAGTCATGCCAGTCAGAGTATGTAATCATAGGTCCGGTTTCTGTAGTGCCATAGCCTAGTGTAATCGGGAAATGAATCGAGGTAAGGAAGTTTTCCACTTCCTTGCTCAAGCTTGCACCACCGATGATTACCTCATAGGTCTTTCCGCCCATGATGTTCATCACCATCTGTTCTACACGCTCCTTGACCAATTTATTAAGACCTGGAAGCTTCATCAATATGGCCACACGCGTGCTGTCGAGTGCCGGCATCACTTTCTTGCGAATAATCTTTTCCAAAATCAGGGGCACAGAAACGATCAGATCGGGATGAATATCCATGAAAGCCTGCTGAATGATAGTGGGACTGGGCAATCGTGTCAGGAAATACAGATGATTGCCTAAACAAAACTGCAAAAGAAATTCGCATGTCAGTCCATACATGTGAGCCATCGGCAATATTGACAATACATTGCCGTTAGGCTTCATTTTGCTGCCAAGGGCCCTCGTCAAGAAATCAAGATTGCTCCATAAAGAGCGATATGGAAGCATCACACCTTTAGAGAAGCCCGTCGTGCCGCTGGTATAATTAATCATAGCGGTCTCTTCGGGCATATCTTCATGGTATCGAACATGCTCCTTGCGGAAAAATTTAGGATATTTGCGGCCATACAACTCATTGAGATGCTCCATAGCAAACCCCAACTTTTCAGAACGACATTCCAACAGCGAGTTGTCGGGCATATACACGACTCCTTCGAGATTGGGCATCTTGGAATAATCCAACTCCGTCGCTACCACATCACCTACGAAAAGCAACTTGGATTCGGAGTGATTGACTATGTTATAAACTTGCTCAGATTTGAACTCATGCTGTATGGGAACAGCTACGACACCGTAGGTCAAAGCAGCGAGGAACACGCAAGCCCAAACAGAACTGTTTCTGCCGCAAAGAGCAATCTTATCACCGGCCTTGATGCCACATTCGTCAAATACAATGTGTAGCTTCTCGATCTTGCGGGCTACATCATGGTATTGGAGTGTGGCACCCTTGTAATCGGTGAGTGCATCTTTGTCCCAGTTGCTTTTGATAGTCTGCTCTATCAGAGAGTTGAAACTATATTTATTCTCCATTGCACAATCTTCAAAATTTTGTGCAAAGGTACAATCTATAATGCACAATTCCAAAAAATATGTGCATTAATTTCTTCTAATCCTTCATTTTTCTGTACTTTACTCATATTTCATGGTCTTTGCAGGGTGAATATGCGACACAAGATAACTCGGTGCTATCAGAACAAAGACACTAATGAGGAGCGTTGCGATGTTGAGCAAGATGATCAGAGGAATGTTCAACTCTATAGGAACTGTGTTGACATAATAGGTAGCTGGATCCAACTTGACAATGCCGAAGTATTTTTGAATCAAGCAAAGTCCTATACCCACCAGGTTGCCAATGAGCAATCCTTTACCAATGATAAATACGGCAAACCACAAAAAAATATGACGGATAGTCTTGTTTCTTGCGCCTAAGCCCTTGAGCGTACCAATCATTGCGGTACGCTCCAATATAATAATGAGTAAGCCTGAGATCATTGTCACAGTTGCCACCGCCATCATCAGCAGAAGGATGATATAGACATTTACATCCAGCAAATCCAGCCAAGAAAAGATTTGCGGGTTAAGTTCTCTGATGGTTTGAGCCACATATGTCTGACCGTAATGGTCTGTATGCTTATTGATCTTGCTGACAAAGCGCTGATCCACTTCATCAACTTTGTTGAAATCATTCACCGTCACGGCAATACCTGTCGCTTGATCTTCTTTCCAACCATTAAGCTTTATGGCTGTGTAAAGATCTGTCAGGCACATCAGATTGTCGTATTGACTCAGATTGGTCTGATAGATACCAGTAATCTTAAAGCGGCGCATTCTAACACTGTTGTTATCAATGAAGTATGCAAACACACGATCACCAGCTTTCAGTCTGAGCTTGTCTGCCATTGTCTGTGAAATAGCCAGTTCATTCGAGGCTTGGCTATCAGAGAAATGGGGTAGGGAGCCGGCTACAAGATGCTGATGAAAAAATGTAGAATCGAACTCTTGTCCTAATCCTTCAAACATGACACCGAGAAAATCGTTGTCAGTCTTCAGTACTCCTTGTTTATATGCAAATCGTTCTGCATGCTTGACACCGGGTATATGCTTTACAACATTCATCATGGAGTCACCCACAGCGATAGGATTTTGGTCGCCATTCATCTGATTCATGAAATTGGTGACTTGGATATGTGAGCCAAAGCCAATTACTTTATCACGGATAGAATGCTTAAAGCCGATGACGATGCAAACCGATGCAATCATCACCGCCAAACCGATAGCGATGCCGGCCGTGGCAATCGTGATAGCCGGGCGTGATACTCTTTTTTTATCTCCTGGCGTACGATAGATGCGTCGTGCTATGAACAATGGAAAACTCATCGCTGTTCAGTCCTTCCTGGATAGTTTTCCAATGCCTTGCTGAGAACAACAAGGGCACGTTCCAAATCTTCTTTTTTCAACACATAGGCGATACGCACCTGGTTGATACCGGCACTAGGAGTCGTATAGAATCCAGCAGCAGGAGCCAGCATTACCGTCTCTCCTTCGTAATTGAATGTTTCGAGACACCAACGGCAGAATTTCTCTGAGTCGTCAACAGGTAATTGGGCAACTGTGTAGAAAGCACCCATAGGAATAGGGGAGTATACGCCTAGAATGCGATTAAGACCATCGATCAGGCATTTACGCCGTTCGACATATTCGTCGTAAACATCGCGATAATACGACTCAGGTGCGTCAAGTGAAGCTTCTGCTACGATCTGACCAATCAGAGGGGGGGACAGACGTGCTTGGCAGAACTTCATCACGGCCTTCCTGACTTCCGCATTTTTGGTGATGAGCGCTCCGATACGGATACCACATTCACTATAACGTTTTGATACAGAATCAATTAATATGACGTTCTGCTCAATACCTTTCAGATGCATTGCGCTGATATACGGGCTGCCGGTGTAGATATATTCACGATATACCTCGTCAGAGAAGAGATAGAGATCATATTTCTTTACCAAGTCACGTATCTGGTTCATCTCTCGCCGTGTATAAAGGTATCCGGTAGGGTTATTTGGGTTGCAGATCATGATGGCGCGTGTTCGGTCATTGATCAGCTCTTCAAATTTCTCAACCTTGGGGAGAGAGAAACCTTCTTCAATAGTAGTTGCAATCGTACGTATCTTTGCTCCTGCCGAGATCGCAAAGGCCATATAGTTGGCATAGGCTGGTTCAGGAACGATGATCTCGTCACCGGGATTCAGGCAACTCATAAAAGCGAAAAGCACAGCTTCTGATCCGCCTGACGTGATGATAATATCGTCGGGTGTAACCTGAATATTATATTTCGCGTAGTAATCTACCAATTTAGTCCGATACGACAAGTAGCCTTGCGAAGGTGAATACTCCAAAATTTTGCGATTGATATGTTTTAAAGCATCCAATCCAACTTGGGGGGTAGGCAAGTCAGGCTGTCCTATGTTTAAATGGTAAACCTTGATACCTCTCTGCTTGGCTGCTGCTGCCAATGGTGCCAATTTCCTAATTGGAGACTCTGGCATCTCAAGTCCACGGACTGATATTTCAGGCATTTCTCTAAAACTTTATATTGCGTGAATAAATATTGCTTACTAATGATTTTAATCTGTGCCTCACAAAATAATTATGGAATTAATTGATCCGCAAATGCAAAGTTAATGATTTTTCTTGATTGAGCCAACTTAGATAGTTTTTTTTTAAATCTCAATATGCTTTTATAGATACCCGTTCATACTATTTATCATAATGTCCATTATATATTAAATAGCCATTTTGATATTGTCATTCCATAATGATGGAAGTCTGAACATGCAATAATCAAAACTATGTTCAATTGCGTTGAAAGTATGGGCTAATTATTCTCCGCTAAGCTTGCAATTGAGTGTCTTTTTTTAAATAAGGTTGACACGTAAAGTCAACAATGATGGAAAAGACTG
>DAWDCC010000026.1:0-38727 GCA_052355365.1 Prevotella sp.
ATCGATCATTACAAGTAAATTAACATTCTTTAGTTATAACATCACCACACAGAAAAGAAAGCTCGGACGACCAGAACAACAAGTTGAAAAGACTAGACGAATCTGGAATGCCGATATAAAAAAGGTAACGATGGAACCAACCAAGCCATCACAAACATAATAGATATGAGAACAGTTTGGAATTTATCCAAGTGGATAGAAAACCGGGATATGGATGACACTAGAATTGTGAGAAATACAATAGAATACGGTGACATCGAAAACTTTGCCAGCGAAAAGGAAGCCGACGACAAGTTAATTTCCCTTGCTCGAAGAGCAAAGAAAAAGGGCTGGGCGTGCTCTACAAACATTGGCCAGCATTGTATTGCTGTTCACTACATGAATAAGAAACATGTAGTCATGTACTTCTCTGCTGAAAAAGCCATTACTTTTGGTAAGATTCCTTTTCATCCACAGCATTAAAATGTTACGGAAGGATTAACTACCCCTCAAACAGACAGGAGAATTAATTATACAGGTAATTATAATTTCATTAGTATTATTTCGTTATATAACAACAGCCCTCGACATCACGGTTAAGCGAATTATTATGAGATACATGGTAATAGAAAATACCAACACACTAAGCAATGCAATAGCAGAGTTTGATGACTATGATCACGCTATAGAGTATATTAATATGCTTACTCGTGATTATACTGTCATAAACAACCTCGACACGGATCCTCAGATTGTCTATTACAATATTACTGACAAGGAAACCGCACATAATGAGAGCCTTAATCCTGATGATGTCGATTATGATCCTACAGGAAAGATAGTATGGACAAGTAAGAAGTTCTATTTCGAGTCTTGACAATACATATTGTCAGTATTTAGATTCAAGAAGGTTACAGGGAGACCAACCATCTCCCCATTAAAATACAGCTATGACACAATATACAGTTTTTCTTAAAGAGCAGATCCAAGACCCGGAGTATGGAAAAGAACTTACTGATGTATTCCGCTTTTACCGGGTGTCTGATGCAAAGAAATTCATCAAGAAACACATGCTTCTCTACAATGGTTCAAGTATTACAAAAATTTGGGCTAACGGAGACTGGGAGAACCTAGGTGAAATTAAACTCTCTGTTAGTAACAAACATTGCGTAGCCAACACACGTATGAAAAAGGCTAATTATTAACTCTATAAGCCCTCGACATCACGGTTAAGTCAAATAAAGATGAATATAGAATATATAGCGACTTTCCAAACTGATAGTGGCGTATCTAACGACATGCCTGTCAAAGGTAAGGATCTCTTCAAGATAGTGAAGGAAACTATGAAGAGTGCTCAGTCAGAATGTCAACTTGACGACTCTTATCTATGGGAAGTATGGACGGTCACTGACTTAGGTCTAGAGCCTTTATTCTTTGGAATGGGAGAAAAGGATGAGAAAGGCATTCTGCATGATTCTGGCTGTGTTAACGCTTATAATCCACACATGCGAATTAGCAAGAAGATGCTCAAAGGTATCTCGCAAATCGAAAGACGTTACGGTCTCTTGGACAAATTGTTCTTCTTCGATAGAGATGAAAACAACAGGCATGGACTAGGTTTTGCTGATGGCTGCGAGTTAGAAGATAAATTCATGGTAGGCTTTATGCGTTGTGTTCGTTTTGATGGTACGATATTAAAGTTTTAGAATATATTCTAAGCCCTCGACAGCACGGTTAAGTCAAATAAAGGTGAATAAGACAATGAATACAAATGATATTATTTGGACGGAAAAAGACCCGATCCCCTACAGCACAATGATATGTCCGAAAGGGAACTGGTATGGTTCTTTAATGGAACAAGGCAGAATTTTGCCTACCTGTAAATCTCAGGTACGGCATTTCATAAAGTCCCATCTTAAACTGGGGAAGCTCAATTACGCCGATGTCTGCAACGTCGAAACAATATTTTCACACCAGAAGATGAAGGGAATATATAAGCAATTAGACCAGGGGTGGGTTGCTTTAGTCAATCAGAGCGATTTCCGCTTTGCCTTGTTGAGAGAATATAGTATGCTATAAATCAAAACAGCCTCCGTATTTCTACAGAGGCTTCTTTATTATAACTCAAAGACATCCCGAAGGTTGCCCTTCTTATGTTTGTTGACCTTTATCTTACCATGAAGACTTTCATACTTGCTGATGATGACATCAAATGCAAGTGATACCAGATCCTTGATGGTGACATCCTCCTTAGCAGCAATCATACGAATCTTCTCAATCTGCTCGACATCTACGATGGTACAAAAACGCTCTTCTGCTCCAGACTTTGAGGACTTTTTGTCCTTTGTCACGTCAGAAGTGGCTTCCTGTGGAGAGGGCTCTGTCTGAGCATTGGTAGATTCTTTATCCACATTCTCTTTACTACCAGTAAGCCCTCCTAACAGGCGACTCATTGAATCAGTATTTAAACCTTTACTCATATTATTACTTGCTTACTCTATTGATGAATTCTTCTGTGAAGTTCTGATAGTCAACGGCACCATTACTCTTTTTGTCGTAATCGACGATATTGCGAAGCTCCGAAGGTGCCTGGGCAAGGGTAATGTTTTTACGAATTTTAGTATCGAAGACCAAATTTCCAAGCTGCTGTCGAAGTCCCTCTTCAATCTGACGACTCATAATCGTCTTTTCGTAACGAGTGAAGAGAATGCCCAATACCGAGACTTTGGGATTCAGCTTTTTCTTCACCATGTCAATGAAGTTGTTGATCATGGTGAGACCCACGAAAGGAAGGTACTCAGCTACAAGCGGAATGATTACACCGTTAGAAGCAGTGACCGCATTAAGAGTGAGAAGACCAAGCGAAGGAGGACAGTCTATGAGAATGTATTCATAGCTGCTCTTGTGATCAGCAAGCCATTCATCAAGGATATGCTCACGAGCCATGACACCGGCAAGCTCTAAGTCGGCAGAAGCCAGCTCCAGTGAAGATGGAACTATGGCAAGATTGTCATTTATTTGAGTAATCAGTTTTTTCCCGTCATCCCTGCCGGTCAAAGCATCATACACCGTTCCCTCTATTTTGGCAGGATCTAAAAGAGAACATGTGAGATTAGCCTGTGGATCGAGATCCACTAACAGCACCTTGCTCCCTTTGGAGGCAAGGATAGAGCCAACACTGGCGGCTGTTGTCGTCTTACCAACGCCACCCTTATGATTGGCGAATGAAATCACTTTTGCTTCTGTACTCATAAGCGTTTACATTATATATATATATTACTTTTATGTTTTCTTGTTATATTATTAACTATATATATTACACAGTGCAAAGATAATAATAATTTTTGGAATATACAATATTTTTAAGCTTAAATATTTGGATATATCAGAATTTCTTTGTACCTTTGCAATAGAAAAAGGAAACGGACGAGCTAACCACTCATCCACAAAAAGGTAGAATATGACGATACTGTTAATCATCTTAGTCGCCTTCCTGCTGAAAGGCACCATTAGTGCCATAGGACATAGCAGCGACGGCTTTACTCACGACAGATAGTTGTGAAGAGATATTGCGAAGATATACGAAATGAACTGCCCGTTACATTGTGACGAGCAAAGAAATACGGAATGCTATCCAAGCGAAAGGCCCCGGATGAGAAATACGGAATTCTCGCCGGGCTTATCTTTTACTCGAACTTCTTGTTCAGTCGGTCAAAGTCCTTGATAACATCCTTCTCCTGTATAGAGGCATAGTGTTTCATCGTCATTGCCACGTTCGTGTGTCCGAGCATCCGGCTGACATTCTGTATTTTTGCACCATTGCTGAGTGCCCATGTGGCGAACGTGCTTCTGGCCATATGAGTATGAAGGTTTCTGTGAATGTTAGCAGCCTGAGCAACAAGTTTTAGCGCATAGTTGTACTTTTGGTTAGTCATAATCGGGAGTTTCCAGTTGTACTTTTCCCCAATCTCTATGGCAGGTTTCAGCAGCTCCGTTACCATCTTCACGCCATTTTTTGATCTTGTAGCGTCAACACGGTAATACCGGCCGTTTTCATGCCGGAACTCATTAATGTCGAACTTAACTAAATCTGAATACGAGAGAGCAGTCATTGTCTGAAACACAAACAAGTCTCTTGCATGTTCCATGAACTCTGACGGCATCTTTACACTCATTAGCCTGTTAAACTCTTCTTCCGAGAGGAAATCAATGACCTGCTTGTCGCCACGGCTGATTTTACCTCTCAACCGGGAATATGGATTGGTATCAAGTCGCCCGAAAGCAACAGCATCGTTGATGACAGCCTTTAAGCAACTGTGATATTTGTACACAGTCGGATCTGCAAGCCCTTTGGCATGCAGCCACGTATCAAACTCGCTGATATTCTCAACCGTCACATCAACCATAGATTTGATACGCCCAAAATCTTCAAGGGCATTTATTGTAACTACATAGTGAGCCCGTGTGCCCTCGGCCATCACTCGTTTCTCGATTCTTTCATTAAAGAACTCCAAGAAATCAGTTTCGGAAGAGCCTTTGAAAGCGATTCGACGGATCTCATCCATAACAATAGGCTTGTTGTGAATGAGACAATCATTGATTTTATCCGTAACATTGACTTGCATCGCAGCAAGGCGCTTACTATCTTCTACAGAAAGAGAATTACGCTTCTTGGCTCTGATGCCTGTTGTTATGTAATAGACATGACCGCCAAAGGTGACTCTCAACTCAAAGGGAGCCGCCTTTTTCGGAGCAACATGTTTGCGGTCGTATACGACTGCTATTGTGGGTGGTCTCATACTTACTTGTTTTTGGTAAAGACTTTGTGGTAAATTGGTAAATAATTGGTAAAACATTAGTGTTTACGTAGCCTTCTAAAGACTTCGTAGGACACATTCGGTAAAACCTCAAAAACAATGTAAGTCGTTGATTATTAGTGCGTTTCCGCTTGTTGTAGTCTTTTTTAGTGACTCGCATGGGGCTCGAACCCATGACCCCAACATTAAAAGTGTTGTGCTCTACCAACTGAGCTAGCGAGTCAACGGTTTTTTATACTTGTCGGGATTACTGGACTCGAACCAGCGACCTCGCGCCCCCCAGACGTGTGCGCTACCAACTGCGCCAAATCCCGTAGTTTTTAAAACCGAGTGCAAAGGTACACATTCTATCCGATACCACCAAATTTTCGGGCGACTTTTTCATTTGTTTGTTGTTTTTAATGTAAATATATAGGGCGCAACTACGTTATTTCAAGGGATATT
Organism: Prevotella sp.; assembly: GCA_052355365.1. Lineage (GTDB taxonomy): Bacteria > Bacteroidota > Bacteroidia > Bacteroidales > Bacteroidaceae > Prevotella. Next base: position 5,241 of record DAWDCC010000026.1, read on the forward strand.
TTGTATTTTTGCATGACGTAAAATGAATGACGCAAAGTACAATAGATGATTACCAACCAAAAACATATTGTCCTGTGGCTGCTCTTCGCTCTGTGCTTAGGGCTGACCGCCTGCGGCGGTGATGACGGACTGGTGTCGACAGACAAAAGCAGTCTTGTTACTGACACGACTGAGATTGACAGCAACTATGAATATCAATTGCCGGTTATCTTCCATGTCTTATACAAGAATCAGTCTGACGTCAGCCAATATGTTCCTGCCGCACGCTTAAAGAATCTGCTGCAATATGTCAATGAGATCTATCAAGGCGGAATCTATGGCAAGAGCGAGAACCTCCATCTGAAGTTCGTCTTGGCTGAGAAGGACGAGACGGGCAAAAAACTCGGAACGCCCGGAGTGGAATATGTAAAATACGACGGTGACTACCCCATCGATGTCAACGCCTTCATGTCTGATAACACAGGCAACAATGTGAAATATATTTGGGATCCCAACCAATATATCAATGTGATGATGTTCAACTTCAAATCGGTATCTACCAATGAGATCACATTGGGCATCTCTCATATGCCGCACACGGTTGACAATAGGGTAGAGGGCTTGGACAACGTGAAAGCACAATATATCGCCAAAAGCCAACTGAAATATCCACTTTGCTCTTCTATCAATAGCACCTACGCTGCACAGGCGTCGAACAGTGGTTATTTCCAATCTGACCGCTACACAGATAACAACCATGTAGCCCATACGCTCTCCACGGCAGATGTCGTCGTCACGATGGCGCATGAACTGGGACATTACCTCGGTCTCTACCATGTTTTCACGGAAGAGGAGGAAGATGGCAGTTACCAGCCTGTAGACTCTTGCGGTGACACCGATCACTGCAAGGACACGCCGCCGTATAACCGTATTGAATATAACAATTATCTGGAATCACTGATCGCCAACAGTAACGACCCGAGCACAACTCAGAAGATGCTGTCAAGAAACTCCTGCGACGGTAAGACCTTCGAGTCGAACAACATTATGGACTATAGTTTGACGATGGGGTTTCAGATCACGGTGGATCAGAAGAAGCGTATCAGAAACGTACTCTACTACAGTCCGCTCATTCCGGGACCAAAGAAAAACAATATCAACACGAGAACGCGAGCCTCTGACAACAGCCACCCACTGGATTTGAAATTCACCATCATAAAATAAGCAAACAACAGATTATGACATACGATATTACAGCTCCGAAGATACTCGACGCCAACATCAAATTGCCGGCGTCGAAAAGCATCAGCAACAGGGCACTGATCATCTACGCACTCACCGGCGGAGAGCATGTGCCCACAAACTTATCGGACTGCGACGACACGGCTGTGGTCATCAACGCCTTGAAGTCCACCGACGAGGTCATCGACGTAAAAGCAGCAGGCACGGCCATGCGTTTCCTTTCGGCATATCTGTCTCTCACACCCGGCGAACACGTCATCACTGGTTCTGAGCGCATGAAGCACCGGCCTATCGGCATATTAGTTGACGCGTTGCGGGCGCTGGGCGCTGACATCGCGTATGTCGGTGAAGAGGGTTTTCCTCCCTTGCGTATCAAAGGCCATCAACTGGAAGGCGGGCAGCTGGAAATCCCCGGCAACGTCAGCTCTCAGTTTATCTCTGCCCTCCTGCTCATTGGACCAATGTTGGAGAAAGGCTTGCAGCTCACGCTCCAGGGCGAGATCATCTCGCGTCCTTACATCGATCTGACGCTGTGGGTGATGGAAAGCTTTGGCGCACAAGCCAGCTGGGTGGACAACAACACGATAGAGGTGAAGCCGCAACCTTACGTCAATAAGCCCTATGTCATTGAGAACGACTGGAGCGCGGCCAGCTACTGGTACGAGATGGCGGCGCTCTTCGGTGACAGCATGCCCGAGGTGAGGCTCAACGGACTCATGGACAGCTCGCGTCAGGGTGACTCGATCATTAAATACATCTTCTCGCTCTTAGGCGTGAAAACCACATTCAGCACCGATCCCAAGACGGGCGAGACCATCACCACACTGAAACATAAGATTGGCGGGGTGCAACATTTAGACTTCGACTTCGTCAATTGCCCCGACCTGGCACAGACCGTAGTGGTGGCCTGCTGCGCTTTGGGTGTGTCATTTCACTTCACGGGACTGGCAAGCTTGAAGATCAAGGAGGCCGACCGAATAGAGGCTTTGAAGACCGAACTCCGCAAGGAAGGCTACCTCATCCGCAGCGTCAACAACAGTGAACTGATTTGGGATCACGGACGTTGTGAGCCTACGTTCGGATCCATCGACACGTATGAGGATCACCGCATGGCCATGTCGTTTGCTCCTCTCGCCATCGTGCATCCTCATCTGCGCATCAATCATCCCGAAGTCGTCAGCAAGTCTTATCCTCATTTCTGGAGCGACCTGCGCCAAGCCGGCTTTCTTATTGAAGAAGAACCATGAACATCATCGTCTATCTCCTCATCAGTCTCGTCGTGCTGGGCCTTGTCAGTGCGGGCTCCAGCCTGATTTCCCGTCATCGTGGACACGACGAGGCACCGGTCATCCCCGATGCCTCGGACAGTTGCGCTTCCTGTACGGGATTCAACGACAAGTGCGAACAGGACTGCATGTTGGAAGCAGCGACAAAGCCCATCGAGTATTTCGATGACGAAGAACTCGACGCCTTTAAGGGTCGTCCTTCCGATAAGTACACCGACGAAGAGATTGAGCAGTTCGCCGAAGTCTTGGAGTCGTTGCGGCCGGGAGAAGTTGCGGCATGGGGCAGAAGCCTCAACCTACGAGGAATAGAGTTGCCGGATATTCTGAAGGACGAATACGTGGCAATGGTGAAATAATTCGAGAAAAAAGACACAAAGTGAAGTTTCGTTGCTCATATCTTTTATCCGCTGTACTACTGTCTGCCGTCATCTTGATCATAGCAGGCTGCTCAAGCAGCAAGAACACCGCCAGCACACGCTGGTGGAAGGCTTTCAATGCCCATTACAATACCTATTATAATGGTACGCTGGCCTATATCGACGGCTCTCTGGAAAAGGAAAATGGCAATAAAGATAACTTCACTGAACTAATTCCGCTCTATACCGTTGGCAACAAAAACAGCCGCGAGCTGGGCAAATCCAACTACGACAGAGCTATAGAGAAATGCCAAAAAGCCATACAGCGCTATAGCATCAAGCGCAGACCAGAGTGGGACAAGAACCGCAAAAAGACAGAGCGCGACATAGAGTGGCTGCAGCGGAGAGAATATAACCCCTTTCTTTGGAAAGCCTGGATGCTGATGGGGCGCTCGCAGTTCTACGAAGGTGACTTCGACGGAGCCGCTTCTACGTTCAGCTACATGTCGCGCCTCTATGCCACCCAACCGGCCATCTACAGCCGTGCTCAGGCCTGGCTGGCCAAGACCTACGTGGAGAGTGGGTGGCTCTACGACGCCGAGGAAGTCATCCGCAATGCCCGTCGCGACTCCATACCGAGTGTTGCTCGCAAGGAATGGGACTATACCTTGGCCGACTACTATATCCACACACAGCACTATGCCGAGGCAATTCCACATCTGAAGAAAGTCATCCGTCACGAGATGCGGCGCAAACAGAAAGCGCGCGAATATTTTCTGCTTGGACAAATCTATGCGCTGACCAACATGAATCAGGAAGCCTATAAGGCCTATCAAAGGGCTGTCCGCGCCAATCCGCCCTATGAACTTGAACTCAACGCCCGCGTGGCTCAGACGGAAGTGATGGCTTCGCGGCAGTCGGGAAAGATGATCGGGCGGCTCAAACGCATGGCGGCTTCGGACAAGAACAAAGATTATCTCGATCAAGTGTACTATGCGATGGGTAACATCTACCTCTCCCAACGCGATACGACAAAGGCTATCGATGCATACGAGCGGGGCGGTGCTAAGTCCACGCGCAATGGCGTGGAGAAAGGTGTGCTAATGCTGAAACTTGGAAATCTCTATTGGGATAAGGAGCGTTTTGCTGATGCTCAGCGCTGTTACACCCAGGCGATTGGCATGTTGGACAAGGATCGGAAGGACTATGCACAGCTCACAGAGCGCTCCAAAGTCCTTGACGCACTTGTGCCCAATACCGAAGCTGTGCATCTGCAAGACTCTCTGCAGTCGTTGGCAAAGATGGATGACGCACACCGCAACGCCGCCATCGACCGCGTCATCGCGGCTTTGAAAAAGAAGGAAAAGGAAGAGAAGCGTGCGCTGGAAGCGCAGGACGCCTCCAACCGACTGTCAGAAGGCAATGACATGGAGCGCACACAACAGAAATCATCGCAGCGCCAGACCAATACCACGGGCTTCCGGCAAAATGGCACTTGGTATTTCTATAACCCTATTGCCGTGCAGCAGGGTAAGGAACAGTTCCAACAGCTGTGGGGAAAACGTAAGAACGTCGACAACTGGCAGCGCGCCAACAAGACGGTAGTGGCTGAGAATCAGTCCAGCATGGATCTTGCCACCGCTGATTCCTTATCTAATAGTGACACCGGAAAGGAAACCTCGGCAGACTCTACTGGTGAAGACTCCAAGACTGCCAAGCCTTCTGAGGATCCTCACACGAGAGAATACTACATGGCGCAAATACCTTTCACGGCCGAACAACTCAAAGCAAGCAACAACGTTCTTTGCGACGGACTGTTCAACAGTGGCATCATCTTCAAGGATCAGTTGGGCAATATGGAGCTCAGCCGAAAAGCCTTGGAGCGCCTGAACCGCAACTATCCCGACTACGAGAAGGCCGATGAGGTGCTCTATCACCTCTTCTTACTTTACTCGCGCATGGGTGACACGGCCCAGGCCCAGCAACAGGTGGAGACGCTGAAAGCCAAATTCCCCAAGAGCCATTGGACGACGTTGCTCTCAGATCCCAACTATCTGTCCAACGCACGCTATGGCGAGCAGATAGAGGACTCGCTCTATGGTGCCACCTACGACGCTTTCAAGGCTGAACACTATACCGAGGTGGCGGCCAACAACCGTGTTTCAGCCCAGCGGTTCCCACAGGGACAGAACCGCGATAAGTTCATCTTCGTCAGTGGACTGAACCGCCTCAACGAGGGCGACAGCCAAGGATGTCTCGCGGCGATGGACTCTCTGGTAGCGCATTTTCCTGAGAGTAAGCTTGCCGAGTTGGCCGGAATGATCATCAATGGAGTGAAGGCCGGACGCCAACTCCACGGCGGACATTTCGACATCGGTAATTTCTGGCAACGGCGTACCGAGGTGCTGACCGAGGCAAACAAGAAGAAAGAGATGAAGCTTAGCAATGAGCGCAACACTCCATTCTGCTTCCTGCTTGTCTACGCTCCCGATTCTGTCAGGGAAAACCAACTGCTGTTCCAGGTGGCCCGCTATAACTTCACAAGCTATCTCGTCCGGGATTTCGATATCGCCATTGACGATTTGGACGGCATCCACCGCATGAGGATCTCAGGATTCAACAATTACGATGAAGCACGGCAGTACGCCAATCAGGTGCTGCAACAAACTTCTGTCCAAAAACTCACGGGAAAGGTCCGCGCATTCATCGTCTCCGAGACCAATCTGCCACTGTTAGGAGCACAGTTTAGTTACGACGACTATTCCAAGTTCTATAACACCCATTTCGCGCCATTGAAGATTTCCACTGCCAGATTGCTGATCGATCCCGCAGAAGTCGTCACACAACCTGCAAAGGAAAAGGTGCCGTTGACAGAGAAAGAGGTCGACGACTATCTCAACGGCATCACGATTGAACCGGAAGACACGCAAGGAGCGTCCTCCACCTTCATACCGGTTGACAATGGCAATGACCAAGATAACAGCAAGAGTCAGTCGACAGAGGTGGTGACTGAACCGGAGAAGGAACAGAAGCAGAGAGGCACTATTATCACCATTTCCGATGATGGCGCAAAAACGGTCTACCCCGCAACAAAGCCTGAAAAGGCGGTGAGCAAGACTGCAACGCCCGTTGCCAAACCTAAACAGCAGGAAACGCAGAAGCAACTCCCTCTCCCAAAACAAAAAGAGACAGAGAACAAAAAGGAGAATTCAGCCGGGAAGACGGTCAACAAGGCCGCGGAGAAGAGCCAGACAGAGAAGCCGAGGGTCTATCCCGACCTGACCAATGGCGCTGAAATCATCTTTGATGATATGCCGGCAACAACGAAACCTGCAACGACAGTAGGCGCCCCGGCAAATAAGAAACAAAAAGGCAGTAAACAGCAGACAACTTCTAAGCAGGGCACAACCGGCAAGGTTGGCACCAGCACACAGACGGGCAAGGCAAAAGCCAAACCCAAGGAGCAACCCAAGAAAGAGAAGTCTTTCGACCTGGAGGACGAGTATTACGATTTAGACGGTTTTTAAAGATGAACAACGGAGACATATTATGGGTAGATGACGAGATGGATTTGCTGAAGGCATATCTCATCTTCTTAGAGAAGAAAGGCTATCAGGTAGCCACTGCCAGCAATGGCGCCGATGCCATAGAACTCTGTAAGTCGCAGACGTTCGACCTGATCATGCTCGACGAAATGATGCCGGGACTCACAGGACTGGAGACTTTGCAACGCATCAAAGAGATTCAGCCTCAAACACCCGTGGTGATGGTCACTAAGAGCGAAGAGGAAGATATCATGGACCAGGCCATTGGTTCTAAGATCGCAGACTATCTGATCAAGCCCGTCAACCCCAGCCAGATACTCCTGACACTCAAGAAAAACATCCATCGTCGAGAGATCGTCAGTGAGATCACACAGAGTTCCTATCAGCAGGAATATCAGCAGCTGTCCATGCAAATCGATGATTGCCGCACATGGACGGACTGGATGGAAGTCTACCGCCGCCTGTCTTATTGGGACATGGAACTCGGCAGTACCGACAACACTTTTGCTGAAATGCTGAGCATGCAGAAAGAGGAAGCCAACAACGGCTTTGCCAAATACATCAAGCAAAACTATCTCGACTGGGTGGATCCACGCCGCTTTCTCCAACTGAAAGCAGGAGAAGACCGCCCACAGATGAGTCCCGATATCTTCAAGAAATGCGTCTTTACCGCCATCAACGACGGCGAGAAGGTCTTCCTTGTCGTCATTGACAACTTCCGCTGGGATCAGTGGCGTACGCTGGCAACAGAGATTGGCGACCTGTTCGACATTCAGGAAGACATGTACATGAGCATTCTGCCGACAGCCACACAGTATGCCCGCAATGCCATCTTCAGTGGACTGATGCCTGTGAAGATCCAGCAGATGTTCCCGGAACTGTGGGTTGACGAGGACGAAGAGGAGGGCAAGAACCTCAACGAGGCACCGCTCATCGCCACACAGATCGAGCGCTACCGCCGTCACGACCGCTTCTCTTACCACAAAATCAATGACTCGGCCGCTGCCGACCGTTTCCTGCAACAATACAACAGCCTGAAGGACAATGACCTCAATGTGGTAGTGATCAACTTCATCGACATGCTCTCTCATGCCAGAACGGAATCGAAGATGGTGCGTGAGCTTGCCAGCGACGAGGCTGCCTACCGCAGCATCACGCAGAGCTGGTTCCGCCACTCTGTCATCGGCGAGCTTTTCCGACTGTTGTCTCAGAGCGATTACCGCGTCATCCTTACCACGGATCACGGTTCCATCCGTTGCGAGAAACCCATCAAGATCGTCGGTGACCGCAACACCAACACCAACCTGAGATATAAACTTGGAAAGAACCTCAACTACAATTCCAAAGAGGTCTTCACCATTAAAGCCCCCAAGGACGCTCAGCTGCCGGCGCCCAACGTGAGTACGACCTACGCCTTTGCCACAGGAAACACGTTCTTTGCCTATCCCAACAACTACAACTACTACGTGCAGTACTACCGCGACACCTTCCAGCATGGCGGCATCTCGATGGAAGAAATGCTCGTGCCGCTGATCACGATGAAGGCAAGAAAGAAATAAAGCATGATAGAAGTAGCGGAACTCAAGCGTCAGGCACTCGTCTTAGGCTTTTCTGCCTGTGGCATCGCAAGGGCAGAGCGCGTAGACGCCAAGACCGAGCAAGGGCTGCGACAATGGCTCAGCGACGGCATGAATGCCGGGATGGACTATATGGACAACTATCTCGACATGCGTCTGGATCCACGGTTGCTCATGCCCGGACTGAAGACGATCGTCTCGGTAGCGCTGAATTATGCACCTGCACAGACGATGCCGAAGGATCAGCCTCAGATGGCGAGCTATGCACTCGGGCAGGATTATCACACCGTCATGCGCGACAAGCTGCTGCAACTGGCCGCCCGGATCATGCCGGAAGAGGTTCGCTTCAATGGCAAGAAGCCGATCCCGTCGCCACGCTATCGTGTCTTCGTCGACAGCGGACCCGTCCTTGAGCGCTATTGGGCCGTGAAGGCGGGACTTGGCTGGATGGGAAAGAACCATCAACTCATCATTCCTCATGCAGGAAGCATGTTTTTTCTTGGTGAGCTCTTTCTCGATACAGAGCTAACTCCCGACGATCCGATGCCTAACCGCTGCGGCATTTGCCGACGCTGCATCGATACCTGTCCGACCCACGCCTTGCTCGAGTCGGGTGAGTTCAACGCTGATCGCTGTCTCTCTTACCAGACGATCGAGAACAAAGGGGAGCTCAGCAAGGAAGCACAGTCGGCGATGGGCAATTGCTTCTACGGTTGCGACCGCTGCCAGCAAGCTTGCCCATGGAACAGATTTGCCAAGCCCAACACTACACCGGAACTGCAACCCAAGGAAGAACTGCTCGAGATGACACTCGACAAATGGCGTCAGCTCTCTGTCGAAGATTATCGCAGACTCTTCAAAGGCTCTGCCGTGAAGCGTGCGAAATACGAGGGGCTGATAAGAAACATCCGTCACTTGAAACAAGAATAAACTTAGATCAGAACACATTCTGACCCAAATACCAAACTTAATAACAAAGACCAATATGCAAGTAATCATTGAAAACGACTATGAAACACTCTCTCAGTGGGCTGCGGATCATGTGATCCGGCGCATCAACGCGTCACACCCGTCTGCTGACCATCCCTTTGTCTTAGGCCTGCCAACGGGTTCCACGCCTGAGGGCATGTATGCCCTTTTGGTCAAGGCTTGCCACGAGGGCAAGGTATCTTTCCGACATGTCGTTACCTTCAACATGGATGAATACGTCGGCTTGGCCGAGGACCATCCACAAAGCTACCACTCTTTTATGTTCAACCATCTTTTCAACCATATCGATTGCCCGCCGGAGAACATCCATATCCTCAACGGCAACGCCACGAACCTGCAAGCCGAATGCGAAGCCTACGAGCGTGCCATCAAGCAAGCCGGCGGCATAGACCTGTTCATCGGCGGACTCGGCGTTGACGGTCACATCGCTTTCAACGAACCGGGATCGAGTCTTCGCTCACGCACAAGGGTGATGACGCTCAACGACGACACCCGCATCGCCAACTCACGCTTCTTCGACGGTGATGCCAGTCTGACGCCAAGCCAGGCACTCACCGTAGGCGTGTCCACCGTGACTGATGCCCGAGAGGTGATGATTCTTTGCAACGGTCATCACAAGGCACGTGCCCTCCAGGCCGTAGTAGAGGGACCTGTCACACAGATGTGCCCGGCCAGTGCCCTGCAACTACACCCCAACGCCATCATCGTCTGCGACGAGCAGGCAACAGACGAACTGAAAGTCTCCACTTATCGTTATTACCGTTCACTACAAAAATGATTCATTTCAACCTTACATCCCATATTGTTCTGAACAAAGTAGCCGAGAATCTCTATCATCCCGAGACTGCCGTTGAACGCTCGGAACTGACCCGCTTTGAGAAAATCCACACCGACATCTTCCCCAAAACAGAAGACGCTGTTGCCAACATCGCCGATGCCATCGAGAGAGAGATCAAAGCCAAAGCACAAGAAAACAAGTCCTGCTTATTGGCTCTCGGCACCGGACAGAGTCTGACACCTATCTACGAAGAGCTCGTGCGCCGTCACCAATGTGAAAGATTAAGCTTCCGCAATGTCCTCGTCTTCAATGTCTATGACTACTTTCCACAAAAGGCTGGCTCTGCCATCACCAGTCTGCGGCAGTTGCGTGACCGTTTGCTTGACCACATAGACATCAACCCGGAGAACATCTTCTCGCCCGATGGCAGTGTCGCACAAGAGAATATTCAGGATCAGTGCGCACGTCTTGAAAGTCATGTCAAGTCCTGCGGCGGTTTCGACATCGCTCTTCTCGGCATCGGACGCAGTGGCAACATCGCAGCCAACGAGCCCGGATCGGTCATCACTTCAAGGTCGCGGCTGATTCTGATCGACAGTGTGTCGCGTGAAGAGATGACGATGAGCTTTGGAGGACAAGAGCCCGTTCCGCCATGTAGCATCACGATGGGTATCAGCACGATACTCTCTGCACGGCATATCTACCTCACGGCATGGGGCGACGACAAAGCTGACATCATCCGGAAAACAGTAGAAGGCCCCATCACAGAAGACATCCCGGCATCGTTTCTCCAGACCCACAACGGCGCGCACGTGGTTATCGACCTCGCTGCCGCCGCCAAGCTGACCCGCATCGTCCACCCTTGGCTCGTCTCCAGTTGCAAATGGGATGACAAGCTCACCTGCGCCGCTGTGGTATGGCTTTGCGAGAAGACGCGTAAGCCGATACTGAAACTGACCAACAAGGACTATAACAGCAATGGCCTCTCTGAGCTCTTGGCACTTTACGGCTCGGCATATAACTGCAACATCAGAATCTTCAATCACCTGCAACATACGATTACCGGTTGGCCAGGCGGCAAGCCCAATGACGACGACACCTATCGTCCGGAGCGCGCAACGCCCTATCCCAAGCGGGTTATTATCTTCTCGCCTCACCCCGACGACGACGTCATCTCGATGGGTGGAACCCTGCACCGCCTTGTCGAGCAAGGTCATGATGTCCACATCGCTTATGAGACGAGCGGTGACATTGCCGTCAACGACGAGGAGGTAACGCGTTACATGCACTTCCTCAACGGATTCAATCAACTGTTTATGAATACTGGGGATCAGGTCATTGTCAACATGTATCACGACATCAAACAGTTTCTTGCCAACAAGAACGAAGGAGACATCGACACGTTGGACGTCAGGACGATCAAAGGACTGATCCGTCGTGGCGAGGCCCGCACGGCAAGTACATATAATGGAGTGCACTCTGATCACGTCCACTTCCTTGATCTTCCGTTCTACGAGAGCGGCAGGGTGGAGAAATATCCGATGACAGAGCGCGACGTGAACATCGTGCGCCGCTTGCTTCTGGACATCGAGCCTCATCAGATCTTTGTGGCCGGAGACCTTGCCGATCCGCACGGCACACACCGCAAATGCACCGATGCCGTACTCACTGCCGTTGACCTTGAACAACAGACGGGAGCGGAGTGGCTCAAAGACTGCCGCATCTGGATGTACCGTGGAGCGTGGGCTGAGTGGGACGTGAAGGATATAGAGATGTGCGTGCCCATGTCGCCGGAACAGCTACGCCATAAGCGCAACGCCATTCTCAAGCATGCTTCTCAGGCTGACTTTGCGCCTTTCTTGGGCAACGACGAGCGTCTGTTCTGGCAGCGTGCGGAAGACCGCAACCGTGCCACGGCAAAGAAGTACGACGACCTGGGCCTTGCCTGCTATGAGGCGATGGAAGCTTTTGTGGAGTATAAAAGGGACTGACTACAGCCGTTTGGCTGAATGGTATTGCCCTTTGGCAGAAAGATTGAAACTATATTGCGTTCTTTTTCATAACTTTGCGACATCGAAAAGGACATCGGGTTACTGTTTGTAGGAATGATGTCATAAGAGAGTGAGTTCATACGATAAGCAACGCCATTCTTGACAGAATAGTCTTTTCATTCATATACTCGCAGTGCAAGTTTCGTGGGGACACGAGGCTTGCACCATTTTATTAAACGAGTATCATGACACAAGACTATATATGCTGCAAGAATAAAGGTAGCACTTCAATCGGTCTTGGCCTCATTATGTTGCATAATAAGTTAGATATTTGATCGTTAATAATAGCAATGAGAAGAAAATACTGGCTATCTCCTGAGTATGCCATCTATGTGGTGATGTGGTTGCTGTTTTTCCTGCTGCCCATCATCATATTCTACTTGCGTTCCTTCACTGTGACGCAAGCAGAATTTCATTGGGAGGAAGTCTTCCATATCTGGCGATGGTTCTTGATCTTCTGCCTGTGCTTTATTATCCATAACTTCTTGCTGGCTCCGCTACTGATCAAGAAGATGCGTGCCGCATACTTCTGTTCGGTGCTCGCTTTGCTGGCAATTTTCTTCGCCGTGTCAAACTATCTTCATGGCCCGGATCCCGGCAGAAATCGTCCGCCGCTCTGGCTGATAGAAAGAGAAAACAGGTTGGCACAAAAGAATCACATACAGCCCCCGTTTCCCATGCGCCATTTCGATGATCACCACTTAGGACCATTGGGACCGGAGTATGTAGTCAACCTGCTCCTGCTCGTAGGTGTACTTGGACTGAATCTCTGCGTGAAATTCTATTTCAAATCAGAGCAAGACCGTAACCATCTCCAGCAACTTGAGAAGGAAAGGATGTTTCTGCAACTGCAATATCTGAAGTTCCAGATCAACCCACACTTCTTTATGAACACCCTCAACAACATTCAGGTACTCATCGACATGGACGCGGAGAAAGCCAAGGAATGCCTGAGAGAACTGTCTGTGATGATGCGTTTCGTTCTCTATGAAGGCGATAAGGACTACGTTTCTTTACACAACGACATCCTTTTCCTGCGCAATTATGTGAAGTTAATGCGGCTGAGATACAATGACCGGCTGACCGTGACGATCGATATCCCGGACAATCTTCCTGACGTGACCATACCGCCGCTGATCTTCCCCACCTTCGTAGAGAATGCCTTCAAACATGGCGTAAGCTATAAACAGGACAGCTTCATTAACATCACAATGGACGTCGAGGACGGTGAGCTGCTCTTTTCCTGCATCAACAGTAAGAAGCCGATGACAGAGACCAGCAAGGTGCCTTCCGTCGGTGGGGTAGGGCTCACCAACGTGAAGCGAAGGCTGGACCTGATCTACGGCGACCGTTATACACTCGATATCAAGGACAAGACAGACGTATATGATGTCCTTCTCCGACTCCCCATACAAAAGACAGATAACTATGATTAGATGTTTAGCAATTGACGATGAGCCACTCGCTCTGCAACAACTGGTTAATTTCATCGATAAGATTCCTTATCTTCAACTTGTCAAGGCCTGCCCCAGTGCCACAGAAGCTAAGGAGGTATTGTCGCAAGACATGGTAGATGCCGTGTTTTGCGACATCAACATGCCTGACCTCAACGGCATGGACTTTATCAAAAGCTTGTCGTTTCCGCCTCTCGTCGTCTTCACGACAGCCTACTCTGAATATGCGGTGGAAGGTTATAAGGTCGATGCCGTGGACTATCTCCTAAAGCCATTTGGACTTGACGATTTCCGTCGGGCAGCAGAAAAGTTGCGTCGAAGACTTGGAGAAAAAGCCCAAGACGCAACATCCGCCGCTTTGCAGCAATCATCAGTAAAGTGTCAGGAACCAGAAAACGCGACAGATGCGGTAGACTCGTCGCTTCCAAAGATAGGAAGCAGCACCGATTCTCTCTTCGTAAAGATGGAGGGTCGGATGGTCAAAATACGGCTGAGCGAGGTTGTCTACATCGAGGGAATGAGCGAATATCTGAAGATTCATCTCGAGGGAAAGGATGACCGAGGATTGCCACGTCGTCCTGTTGTCTCGCTCTATTCACTCAAGCGGCTGGAAGAGCGCCTTCCCGACAATTTCATGAGAATACACCGCTCCTATATCATCAACCTTCGTCATATCCAGGAAGTTAGCAAGACGCGTGTGATGCTTGACAACGATATCCTGCTGCCTATCGGTGATCTGTACAAGGAAAAACTCAACGACTATCTGTGCAGAAACTATATTGGCAAGTAAAGGGGCAAGAAAAGAATTGTCCCTGAAAGGGACACACTCTGAATGACGCCAAGTCGTCGAGCGAGTAAGGACTGTAGCGAAGCGGAAGGACTTATCTCTATAAAATGCCAACCTCAAATCCCCGTCACCTTTTACGCATCTCTACTTCCGTTCGCTGAACGGATGCGGTGATTCATTGAACAAAATGCAACACATCCAACAGGATTGCGTATCTTTGCATCAGTAAAACAACAAAGAGATTTTTAGGTTTCTATAATTATTATGGTTAAGACAATTGTATGATAAGGGAGTAAATTAGATTTTACCATTTAAATCGAATTCTATTCAGGTAACAAGAAGAAAAGGCCGGAGCAGTGATTGCCCCGGCCTCTTTGCGTATAAATGGTTTTTCAGATATATCTGAAAAGAATTTTTCTCATTTATGCCTGCGCTTCGCTCGCCTCCTTATTGACGATGCGGGAGCCCCGGAGCGCATAGAAGAACATGTAGCACATAGCCACAAGAGGCACTACATACGACACCATGTATCCGGCCTTGTCGGCAATTGCGTTCTGCGCCATCGGCAGAATGCCACCACCAACGACCATCGTCATGAAGATGCCACTGGCTGCGGCAGTGTATTTGCCCAAGCCTTCTGTAGCGAGGTTGAACGTGCAGCTCCACATCACGGAAGTGCAGAGACCACAGCAGACGAGCAGGATGGCGCTCAACGGCAGCTCTGTCATCTCGAAGCCTGAACCGGTGAACACCGGCATGGCGCCGGTGACCGTCTTGGGAAGTACCATAGCCGTGATGATCAGGCAGACACCGATAGCGTTGGTAGTGCTCATCATCACACGACTGGAAACCTTTGAGCCGATCAGACCGGCCACGAAACGGCCAACGAGCATCAGCAGCCAGTAGGTACCGGCAGCGAAGCCACCGATAGTTGCAGCGGTAGCCACATTGAGGCCTGCGCCTGCTGCCGATGTATCACTAAGGAAGAAGTTAAGTGTACCGGGGATGCCGACCTCTGTACCGACATAGAGGAAGATGGCGATTACACCCAAGGTGAAATGACGGAAATAGAAAGGTGAGTGCTCAAAAGTCACTCCCTCGGTGTTGTTGCTCTCAGGATCAGCGATAGGGATGAAGCTGAGGATGATGAACGTAGCGGCGAAGATGCCCATGGCCAGATAGAGTACGATGTTGACATCGCTGATCGCTGTGTCCTTCGTCACCGTACCGATGAGCGCACCAACGAGCATCGGGGTGAGCGTACCCATGAACGAGTTGAGCGTACCACCGATCTGAAGCAACTGGTTGCCTTTCTTTCCGCCACCACCAAGAAGGTTAAGCATCGGGTTGACAACAGTGTTGAGCATGCACACTGAGATACCTGCCACAAACGCACCGAGCAAGTAGACATAGAAGTTGGTGGGCAGACCCATCAACAAGCTTTGGGTGAACAGCTGACCGGAGAGGAACTGGATGAGGACGCCGAAGAAGCCAAAGGCGACAGCCACGAGTGCCGTCTTCTTGTAGCCGATGCGTTGCAGCATCTTTCCGGAAGGAATACCCATGAACAGATAAGCCAGGAAGTTCATCATATTTCCAAGCATTCCCAGCGTGTTGGATCCTTCGAGTGCAGGCTGGTTCTTCCAGATGACACCGATAGGAGCGGCGAGATTCGTGACGAAAGCGATCATTCCGAAGAGGAAGATCATGGCCACAATGGCGATAGAACGCCCTTTCTGATTATTCTCTTGCATTTTTCTAATTTATGTTTTTAGTTAATATTTCTCTTATATATACGACTGAAAGGTAGAAACTACACATGCTAATCCTCCGGCAAACGGCCGACAAGCAACATAGAGAAGCACCGGCGATACTCATTCACCATCTTGTCGTGTCCTGCCTTTCGGTAGCATTCGTGAAACACAGGGGTGAGAGAGAACCGAGGGTAGATCTCTTCGTAATGATCGAGCAACGCAAGTTTCATCGCCCGTGGGTCATTGGGGTCGACATGAGCTTGTTGCAATACTTGCAAAGCAAAGGTACGGAAAAACGCCGTCACCTCCACACTTATACTATCTTTCATGCTGCAAAGGTAAAAAATAAAACCACAAGAACCAAGAAAAAAAGGTTAATTGTCGATGATCAGTCCCCGTCTTTTTTCCCTGACCCTTGGCTGCTGCCGACGCAAGGTCAGGCTTTGATAAAATGGGGATGGTTCTCATCACCCAAACGGGGATTGAAGATGAAGCCATCCTCAGCGAATGCGCTCAAAGCCTTTGGATCGTTGAGTCTGTTCTGAATGACAAAGCGTGCCATACCACCACGGCAGCCTTTGGCATACATCGACACGATCTTGAACTGCGTGCCTTGGTCGACATAGAAATAAGGTTTCACGACTCTCACCTCTTTTTCCACACGTTTCCAGTCAAAGAGATGCTCAAACTCCTCGGTCGCCAGATGGAGGAGCACACCGTCGTCGGCTTTGACACGCGCAATGAGACTGTCTGTCAATCGCTCTCTCCACCACGCGAAGAGAGTCTGCCCGTCAGTAGATCGCAACTTCACCTTGCCTTCCAACCGATAGAGGTGGATGCCGTCTAAGGGACGCAAGGCACCATAAAGAAAGGAAAGAATCTGCAGGTGATCTTGCGCAAAGCGGAGATCATCGGCCGAAAACTCGCCCGCACGGAGATACTTATAGGCTTGACCATAGTAAGCAAGGATAGCGGGTATGCAGTTCTCGTCTACCACGAACTGCTGAAAACGCTGATGATTCTCCATGGCAATAGCCGCACTACAATGCAAAGCCTTGGAGAGATCAGCAACGGTCCATTGGGAGAGTTCCAACGCCAAGCGGCGCGCCTCGTCATCAAAGGCAGGTGTCGTCATTATGGGAACACATCCACTATCTGCTGATCTCATGATTTTGGCACTGGCAAGTATCAGTTGCATCTCTAAGTTGGTGTTATGGTGTGAATATAATGGTTTTGGACTTTGCTGTTTTGCACTTGATCTACACGAAAAAAGCCAAATTACATATTGGTCAAACGATCGTCAGACATTTGGTCAAACGACCGTCATCCAATCGTCCGACAATTGTTCGACCAATTGTCCAACGACCGTTTGACCATGTCGTTTGAAGCGTTTTGACGTAAAACTTAAAGCTTTGGACAGGCTATCTTAAGCCAGTTGAATATTAGAAAACAATTCGTAAGTACTTAATATACAGAGGCAAACGTCTACCCGAATCATTCTCACTCGATGAGCTTGAACTCGTAGCCTTGGTCCTTGAGCCATTGCAGTGCCAGGGGCAAAGCGATTTTCAGCTTGTCGATACTCTTGAGCGAGTCGTGGAAAGTGATGATGGAGCCATTGCGGGCGTAGCGCTTGACATTGTTGAAAACATCCTGCGCAGTCAGCCATTTGGAATAGTCACGGGTCACCAAGTCCCACATCACGATCTTGTATTTCCTTTGTAGCCACCAGTATTCTGAGTGACGCATCCAGCCGTGTGGCGGTCGGAAGAGATGGGATTTGATGAGCTCGTTGGCTTGTGCCGTGTTGATCGCGTAGGTGATCGTCCAATGTTTAAAAGCTCCGATATGGTTGAACGTGTGATTGCCAACCTGATGCCCTTCTTCGACAATGCGGTTGTAGAGGTCGTGATTGCGCAGAACGTTCTCTCCAACCATAAAAAACGTAGCCTTGGCACCGAACTTTCGTAAGGTGTCAAGGATAAACGGTGTCGATTCCGGAATCGGTCCGTCGTCGAACGTGAGATATACAGCCCGCTCGCTCTTATCCATTCGCCACAGGGCATTTGGATAGAGCCAGCGGAGCCATTTAGCGGGTTGCTCTATAAACATAGGGTTACTGACCTAACTGCTGACCGCCTTTTCCTACATACATGCGATAGTAAGCGTCGATCTGGCTGCCTTGTTTCTTGGCCAAAGACGGGTCAACCAGTTCTGTGATCTTTGACATTTCAGTCATAATCGACAGCTGCATGAGGCAGTCACGCTGAGAACCTTGGAACCTGATGTCTTCCTCGCCCAGATAGTACTGTTCGTACTGGCTGGCATTCTTCCACACCTGGTTGATGATCTCCAAAGCTTTCTTTTTCTGCCCCAGCAGGGCGTAGGCACGGGCAAAGTCGTTGCCGCCACTCATGTAGTTCATCGGAATGTTGTATGTCGGGAGTTCTTTCTCTGCCTTCTGCAACACTTTCAGCGCCTTGGCCTTTTGTCCCTCGGCGATAAGGTGAAGGGCAAGCTGACCGAAGAGACGGCGATGAGTGTAACACATGCGCATGACGGTCTCGTCAATATACAGGCCAGGCTTGCTCAGACCACCATAGCGGTAGCGGAACATCAAGTTGTTATAGACCTTTTCCGTATCGTAGTTTTTAGCGCCCGGAGCGTTGGTTGTGAACGGCGAGATGCGGTTGGCAAGACCTTCCTGAATGAAGTTATCACCGAGATTCATGTAGTTCTCCTGCCCCACAGTCAGAGCGACATAGATAGGACGTGTCCAGTTGCAGTGCGCAATCATCTCCAGCATCATCAAGTCGTTCTTGTAAAGAGCGTTCTTGCCTTTGAGCGAGATGACCATACGGTCGGGGATCGTGTCGCTGGCCATCATCATGCCACTGTGTTTGACAGCGTTCTTGTCGATGGTGACATAGAGCGTATCGGTCGGGACGACGTGCATGTCTGCATCTTTGGAACGTACCCAATACTTCATCACGTTGGCCAACTCGAATGGATTGTCTCCGAACTGAGCCTTAGCGGCCATCGGGTTCTTCTTGTAGAAGTCGAGGACCTGTGACTTCAGACTTGGGTTAACTTCGACATATTCGTTGGTTCCCGAACAGTAGTCGAGACGCGGCCAGGTGATAGGCACGGAAGGCGAACCATAAGCCGGACGCTTCATCTGGTCGATATACCAGTCGGTTTGCAGATAGCTGAGGTTGCAGACACGTGCATCAGTACGTACGCCCTCTGTCTCCTGGTTGTACCAGAGTGGGAAGGTATCGTTGTCACCGTTGGTGAAGATGATCGGATTGCCCTTGTCCTGGAGCGTCATCAGATAGTTGCGGCCGAAGTCACGGCAGGTGTAACGGCCTGAACGGTCGTGGTCATCCCACGTCTGGCTGACCATCTGAATAGGTACGAGCAAGCACACGAGGCTGAGGGCTCCGATAGCGATCGGGCTTTCGACCTTGAGATATTTCTTCATCAGGTCGACCAAGGCGGCCACGCCCATACCACACCAAATGGCGAAGGCATAGAACGAACCGGCGTAAGCATAGTCACGCTCACGTGGCTGTACCGGCGTCTGATTGAGGTAGACAACGATGGCAAGACCTGTCATGAAGAACAGGAAGCAGACTACCCAGAACTGACGGATGCCGCGACGACCACGGAATGCCTGCCAGAAAAGTCCAATGAGACCCAACAGCAAGGGCAGACAATAGAAGACGTTGTGACCTTTGTTCATCTTCAGATCGTCAGGCAGCTTGCTCTGATCACCGAGACGGGCGTTGTCGAAGAACGGAATACCCGTAATCCAGTTGCCGTGCTCAGGCTCACCATTGCCCTGAATGTCGTTTTGGCGACCGGCAAAGTTCCACATGAAGTAGCGCCAGTACATGAAATTGCACTGATAGGACAGGAAGAACTTGATGTTGTCGACCTGCGATGGCATCTTCACGGTCATCTGCTCGCCGCAACGGTCATAGGGTACTTCAGTACCATCTACGCCACCCATCCAGCTCTCGTAATCCTGCGTATGGTTGCTGTCCCACATACGGGGGAAGAGCATGTTCTGTGCATAGATGTAGTTACTGCGGTGAGAAACGATGAAGTAAGAGTCCTTCTCATCCTTGGAAGCCTTTTCCTTACGGCTGTAGATAGGAGCGCCCTCGTTCATCTTAGGCTTGCACATATCGCCGTCCTGCTCCAAAGCGACCTGCGAAGTGTAAGCCTGGCCATAGAGTAGGGGATAGCTGCCATACTGATCACGGCTGAGATAAGAGCCCAACGTGAAGATATCCTCCGGAGAGTTCTGGTCCATCGGCGGGTTGGCAACCGAGCGGATGACGATAAGCGCATAGCTGGAGTAGCCGATCATCAGCATCAGCATGCACAGCAGCACGGTATTTTTCAGATGAGAACTGACAAGATATACCGGCTTCTTCTCAACCATCTTCTTGCGGTTGAATAGCCACCAGAGGATGGCAAGAATGACAATGCCGCAAACAACTGCATGCCAGCCGTAGCCGACAAACGGAATGCCGATCAACGCAAAAGCCAAGAGGGTAGAGATATTTTCCAGTTTCTTGTTGCGCCCGACATAGCTCTCGTAGATAGCCCAAAGGGTGGAAGCCACCAGCAAAGCGATGTAGATGACCAAGCCCGTGTTGAAAGGTAGGCCCAGAACATTGACGAAGAGCAGTTCAAACCAGCCGCCCACAGTGACAATGCCCGGGATGACGCCGTAGAGCACGGCAGCCACCAGGGCGAAGGACACCAAGAGTGCGATCAGAGAACCCTTCAGTTCGATGTTGGGGAAACGACGGTAGCAGTAGACCAACACGATGGCGGGAAGACACAGCAAGTTGAGCAGGTGCACACCAATGCTCAGACCTGTCATATAGAAAATGAGTACCAGCCAACGGTCGGAATGGGGCTCGTCGGCATGATCTTCCCATTTGAGTATCAACCAGAACACGATAGCGGTGAACGCAGAAGAGTAGGCATAGACCTCACCCTCCACAGCGGAGAACCAGAATGTGTCACTCCATGTGTAGATCAACGCGCCCACAACGCCACTGGCCTCAATGGCGATGGTCTTGCCCAATGTCAGTGATGACCAATCCTTAACGATCAGCTTGCGTGTCAGATGGGTGATCGTCCAGAAAAGGAAGAGGATGGTGGTGGCCGAGAGCAAGGCGCTCATCGTGTTCACCATACGTGCTACCTGACTGGGATCACTGGCAAAGTGACTGAACAGATTGGCCGTGAGCATGAAGAACGGTGCCCCAGGCGGGTGACCGATTTCAAGTTTATAGCCTGTGGTAATAAACTCTGGACAGTCCCAAAACGAGGCTGTCGGCTCGATGGTGGAGCAATAGGTAAAGGCCGCAATGACAAACACAAGCCATCCCAGCACATTGTCCACTAATCTGTACTGCTTCATTATTTTATTAACCTATAATTGTGTTATTGCAATAAAAACTTTGCAAAGATAGTAAAAAGCAAGGAGAATAGACATTGTTTCAAGACTTTATTTAATATTTTTATCTAAAGATGAGAGAAAATTAATCTCGAAGCGGCTGCGCCGATCGCTAACACGAGCCTTCAGAAACCTTGCTTTCGACTAAGTGTTCTGTTCGGCGGCTTATAAGCCGCTGCAAATACTGTAGTATCAAAGCAGCTTTTACACTATAATGGCTGTTATGATAAATAAAAGCCAACAACTGTTTCCTATATACAAAAACGGAAAAGCCCTTCATTCTCACGAACAAAGGGCTTAATAAAAGAAATTAAAAAATAAATCGTATTATTATTGTAAGAGAGATTCTATTTATGAAAATAAGATGTATTTAGACTGACTTTTGTATCAATTGAATGAAGGCCTCCGGTTACTGAAGGAGCTCCTGAATTTCACCCAAAGGACGCTTCTCCTGTGTGCCGTCAGGCATGGTGACCATGAAGTAGTCGTATTTCGACTTACCATTGTTGTATTCCACCACAGCGACACCGCCATTACGGAGCTGCAATGTGAAGTAGCCCTGACGCTTGCCGTTGACGTAGTTGCCATGGAGCTTCTCCTTGCCGTTGATATAGTATGTGGTGACCTCGCCATTGAGGACGGTGTTCTTGTCATTGCCGAGATCGATGAAGCTGTATCCACCCTCGGCCTTGAGGTTACCGTTCATATAGAAATCTTGGAAGACATCTTCCTTGTTGAGTCCTTTACCATCCTGCTTGAGCAGACGATAGTAAGCAGCCTGACCACGATCCTGTACGTTCTGCTGGTTTGCAGCGTAGTAGATAGTGTCTGCAACGACAGTTGCACTCTCGCTCACATGCTTACGAGCTGAAGCACTCAGAACTGCGAGAAACATCATTGATAAAATCATCAACTTCTTCATATCGGTTTCCTTTCTTAGTTTTATTTTTTCTTTTAGACATTGCAAAGGTATGCATTTTATATCGAATCTCCAAATTCCTTTAACACTATTTTATCATTATTTTTAGCCCAAATTTTGATTATAATTTATAAGTAGCGTTTAATTCTATTCTGAAAGAATTTGGAGTTTAAATAGACAAAGTGTAAGTATAAGAAATTATCTACGCCCGCAATATTGGCAAGAGTATGACATTATGTAAGTGTTCGCACACAAACACCAGTATACAATCAACGCGCATTTGAATATTGTGTATCATATGAAAGGCTTGATTTGTAAGTAACGTTTACCATATAATCAGATTGACATATATCAAGAATATAGACTTACGAATCGAAAGCAAAGAGATAAAAAAGCATTAGTATTTGATAGAATTAAAGTTCAAAATCAATGTTTCAATTTCAATTTGTCAAGGCGCGTACCCTCTGAGAAAACATCTAAGTCGACCGGAGTGGATATTCCGTCGATCAATCCGGCATCACTATGCTGCCATAAGAGTGGCTTGGTATTGCCAAACAAGGGCGGTTCGGATGAACTATAATGAGAAACAAAGAGAGGAACAGAAGCAAAGCGGGGGATAGAGATGTTCATTAAAGAATTGGGTGTAGCAATATATAATAGGTGTACCATGATAGTGTGTAGCAAGTAACTGGATCATAGAGTCGAGCTTCACCGTCAGCACTTCCCTACTCCATCCCTTTACGCCTTCCTCCTCGACATCAATCATTGGCACGAGATCCTGATGGTGCCGGTTGACGATGGAATAATAGAGACGGAACTGCCGTCGAATGCTGCTGCCGGAAGTCAAATAGTGATAGGTACCGACAGGAATGCCCGCGGCACGGGCACGGGCAATATTCTTGAGATAAAAAGAATCGATATGGTCGCCTCCCTCCGTGGCTTTGATGTAGACGAACTTCACGCAGGTGTCACGACTGACGCGGTTCCAGCCGATGACACCCTGATGATGCGAGATGTCGATTCCATCGTAGTCCATCCGGCCATGTCGGCCGAGAGCTGAAGTTAACTTCACTCCGTTGCTGAAGAACCCATCAATGTTTGGAAGGCTGTCGCGAAAGTTGGGTACATAGATGGCTGCCAAGACGAAGCCAATAAAGAGCAAGGCGATAATCGTTATCAATACGAGCCATGATTTGTGGAGAAAGCGGCTGATCTGATGACAAATGTGATAGTACTGATAACTGTGATGGTGATGATGATGGTGATGCGCATGGGTATCATGGAAGCCTCCGCCTCCATGCTGATCATAATAAGGATTTACTGTTGTTGTCATATGGTTGTTAGTTTAGTTATAGTAATATGTATAATATGTGTATAGGCCGTTATTCGTTGCCGCCTTATTGGAATCTGAATCCTCGGATCAATCGTGTGGAGACGGGGTTGCCACCTTTCATCGCGGGTTTCAAAGCTGGCATTCCTCTCACAACCGATACTGCCCAACGGTCAGCGGATGGCGAGACAGAGTTGACAACAGCCAGATCTGCCGGTCGCCCGTCACGGTCGACGACATAGGAGACGAGTACCGTGCCGGCGCCTTGGTAGCTGGAGATGGTCTGGGCGGCCATATAGCGTTTAGCCAAATCTTTGTCTATCTCTGTCGGAAATTCCTCAGGGTCATAGCAGAGCGTGTCTTTGCCTGAGCTCTGCGGCAATGAGGCATAGACAGGCTGATGGGCAACTGCTGGTTTCAGAAGGTTGCGGTAGTGCTTAGTCAAGACAGATTTGGCATAGTCATAGCACAATTTCAACTCTGAAGTATAGCCGCCATTGTCAAAACCATATCTGACGCGCATACCCACAAGAGAGTCCTCCGGCCACACAGCCAGCACCTCCACGGATTGAAGACTGTTGTACTCGTCGTCGTTGAGCACACTTGTCAGCAGTGTGATCAAGGGGCTGCCGCCCGATGATCGCAGTTGATAGGTTTTCATCAAATCTGCGAGTTGCAGGATCTTCTGGGTGTGGAGATCATAGACACAGACAAGATGGTCGTCGGCAGCCTGCTGTGAGCTCAGTGACTGAGGCGCTACCTTGCGGTCAAGCTGATAGATAATATATTTCCCCGGACTATAGCTTTTGATAGTGGCCGAGGCTGTGACATAGCAGAAGTGACGGTCATCGGGCAGACTGTCGAGCTTACCAGAGACCGGTGTGCCATAGCGCGCAAGGAAGTCGTGCATGGCTGTATCATAGTCAACAGCATCGGACATCAATATCGTAGAGGCAATCTGCTGCTGCAAGGTACTGACCTGCGTAGAGTCAATAACTACCGGCCACTCCATATCTAAGTCCACAACATTGAAATCCGAGCCTTGACGCATAAGGGTGTGGCTCTTGTCATATCTGACAATATAGGCGTAGCTGCGGGGCGAGTAGACGACCTGTGCCTGCGAAGAGATGCAGGGCAACAACATCGCGAGACAAAGCCCGAAACAAAACAATATAGTCTTTTTCATGTGGATAACTTTCTATCATTGGTTCAAGACGTAGAGATACGCACCTTCACGTACGCATCTTATCATCATAAGCAGACCTCACGCCTCCGCGGTTGGGTCGCCGCGCTCCGCCGGATGTTGGGTGACAGCCTTAGCTTTCAACCTACCGACGCCCTCCTCCTTGGTGACATACTTCTTCCAATAGGTAATGAGCAGCGTCGTCAGCGGCAGGGCAACGATCAGTCCGATGAATCCCAGGATAGCGCCCCACACTGAGAGGGAAAGCAAGAGAATGGCAGGGTTGAGTCCCATGGCCTTGCCCATGATATGCGGAGTGACAACCATGTCGCTGATAACCTGTACCAAAGCGAAGAGTCCTAAGGTCAGTCCGAAGACCACCCAGAAGTTCTGACCGGTGTCAGCTGCCTTGAGCATGGCAAGGAAAGCCGTAGGGATGAGGGCGAAGGTATGGAGATAAGGTACGAGGTCAAGCACTCCGATAAGTATACCCAAGCCGATGGCCATCGGGAAATCCATGATGGTGAAGCCTATGCAGAACATGATGCCCATGCATAGAGCCACCAAGCCCTGTCCGCGGATGTAGTTGTTCAACTCCCGTTCTACGTCTCCTGCAAGCTCATGCCAGAAAGGACGATTCTTCACGGGAAAGATACGAATCCAATTCGTAGTCAGGAACTCGTAGTCCATCAGGATGAAGAACATATATAATAAGGTGATCAGGGAGGCCACAATACTCATCACCACGCTGGCCGTCTGACTCACTACAGAGAACACCTTCGGCGCCACATTCTTCAAGATATTGGTGAAGTCGGGGCTCTTGAAGAAGTGCTCTACCGTGTGTTGGTTGTGGATGAGCCAGTTAGAAATCCATCCGCTGATGTTGTTGGTGTGTGCTGCTCCATGCACCCAATGGGTGAGGATGACATACAACCGCTGGAACTGCTCGATCATAGGCGGAATGATGAAATAGAGCATCCCACCAATGACAGCAAAGACCACGATCATCGTGATGATGATCGACAGGGCACGTACCCGAACGTGAAGTTTGTTCTCCACAAACTTCACCATCGGATAGAGCAGATAGGCAAAGAGCCACGCCACGAAGAAAGGCAACAGCACGCTGCTCAGATAGTCCACCAGCAGGAACACAGCCAAGACAACGGCGCCGATTCCTACCCAACGTATGAAACGATCGAATGTGATTTCTTTTGGCATAATACGATAATTGACTTTTGCATTTACTGTGCACGGCCGCCCATGCGCTATTTTTCGAAGAGATTGCGGCTTTGCGCGTTACGCTTGTCGTCCAACATAGCTCTTTGGAAACAATCGCGGCACAGAGGCTCATACTCCAGTTTCTCACCGAGCATCACCTGCTCCTTGTCGTTGACCAACCGGTGGCTGGCATAAGCCAGCGCGCCACACTTCACACAGATGGCGTGAACTTTGGTCACCTCGTCAGCCACAGCCATCAGCAAAGGCATAGGGCCGAAAGGATTGCCAAGGAAGTCCATGTCCAATCCGGCAATGATGACGCGTACACCCTGATAGGCAAGTTTGTTGCAAACAGCGACAAGGTGGTCGTCGAAAAACTGTGCCTCGTCGACACCCACTACGTCACAGCCTCCCGACAACTTCAGGATCTCGTCGGACTGGTGCACGGGTATTGATCTCAGAGCGGTATGGTCGTGGCTCACCACATCGCTGGGCGAGTAGCGTACGTCCATCGTCGGCTTGAAGATCGCAACGTGCTGCTTGGCAAAGCGGGCACGGCGCAGACGGCGTATCAACTCTTCCGTCTTGCCGGAGAACATGCTGCCACAGACCACCTCAATGCGGCCGGGGCGGCGGTTCTCCCCTATCAGATTCTCTGTCATCTCTTCTGGTTTCTTTTTTATTTGCAAAGATAATAAGAAAAGACGAATAGTCATCGTTTGTGTATCTACATTTCTGCTTTGCAAAGAAAAAAACAAATAAAATTTGGGTGTAGCGATTATTTTGCTTATATTTGCAGATAATTATGGGTACATTGTATATCATCCCCACCCCAGTGGGAAACATGGAAGACATCACACTGCGTGCCTTGAGGATACTCAAAGAGGCTGATCTCGTGTTGGCTGAGGACACTCGTACCTCAGGCAACCTCCTTCGCCACTATGAGATCAGCAATCATCTCATGGCCCATCACAAGTTCAATGAGCACGGGACAACGTCGGGCATTATTGAGCGTCTCAAGGCCGGACAGAACATCGCGCTGGTCAGTGACGCCGGCACGCCAGGCATCAGCGACCCGGGATTCTTCCTTGCCCGTGAGGCTGCGCACAACGACATCGAGGTCATTACGCTGCCCGGTGCTACAGCCTGCATCCCAGCCATCGTGTCGTCGGGACTGCCCTGTGACCGTTTCTGCTTTGAGGGCTTCCTGCCACAGAAGAAGGGACGGCAGACGAGACTGGAGAGTCTGAAGGACGAGACACGTACCATGGTCTTCTATGAGTCGCCCTACCGACTGCTCAAGACGCTCAAGCAGTTTGCCGAGGTGTTTGGCGCAGACCGGCAAGTCAGTGTAGCCAGGGAGATCTCCAAGATACATGAAGAACACGTCAGAGGCACACTCGAAGAGGTCGTCGCCCATTTCGAGACAACAGAACCGCGAGGCGAGATCGTCATCGTGCTGGCTGGCAAAGATACGAAAAAACATCAGGTATGACACTACGCTTGCTCCATACTTCTTTCTTGTGCATGTTTCTCGCATGCATCGCGCTTCTTGTAACTGGTTGCAAGGAAAAGAAGCAAGCACCCGTTATGCTCCAAAACATTCAGACATCCGACTCACTGCATAAAATCATCGCCCAGCGCGACAACGAGATCAATGACATGATGGCGACCCTCAACCAGATTGAGGATGGCTTCGAGGTCATCAACATTGCTGAGGACCGTGTCAATGTAGCGCAGACCGGCGAAGGCGATGCGACAGACAAAGCCAAAGAGATCGCCAACAACATCAAGATCATCACGGACAAAATGCAGGAGAACCGCGCCCTCATCAGCAAGCTGCAAAAACAATTAAGGCAAAGCAGCTTCAAGAGCCAGGAATTCAAGCGCACCATCGAGGGACTGATGAGACGCATGAGCGAGAAAGATCAGCAGTTGCAGGAGCTGAGAGCTGAGCTCGATGCCAAGGATATACATATCTCAGAACTTGACGAGACGATCGACAACCTCAATAACAACATCACCGATCTGCAGAACGAGAGCGAGCAAAAGACGCAAACCATTAACAACCAGGACATGCAGCTCAACACGGCATGGTATGTCTTTGGCACGAAGAGCGAGCTAAAAGAGCAAAACATTCTTGTCGGCGGCAAGGTGCTACAGGCGTCTTTCAACCGCAACTACTTCATGAAGATCGACATCAGAGTAGAGAAGGATATCAAGCTCTACTCCAAATATGCCAAGATCCTCACCACGCACCCG
Organism: Prevotella sp.; assembly: GCA_052355365.1. Classification (GTDB taxonomy): domain Bacteria; phylum Bacteroidota; class Bacteroidia; order Bacteroidales; family Bacteroidaceae; genus Prevotella. The sequence goes on from DAWDCC010000026.1 coordinate 33,434, forward strand.
GCAGGCAGCTATACGCTCCAGCGTGACAACTTCAACCAATACGTCCTGCACATCACCAATCCGCAATTGTTCTGGAGTACGAGCAAGTATTTAGTGATACTGGTGAAATAGACATGATATCAAATAAGGAATGATGACCGACGAAGACTATATGCGACTGGCGCTCAGCGAGGCTCAGGCAGCTTTCGACGAGGGAGAGATCCCCGTGGGCGCTGTCGTGGTGAACAAGGGCCGTGTCATTGCACGGGCACACAACCAGACCGAGACGCTCCACGACGTCACCGCTCATGCCGAGATGCTGGCCATCACGTCGGCTGCCAACCTCTTAGGCGGTAAGTATCTGACCGACTGTACGCTCTATGTCACCGTGGAGCCCTGCACGATGTGCGCCGGTGCGCTTGGCTGGGCACAGGTGGCACGCGTCGTCTACGGGGCCTCGGATCCCAAGCGGGGCTATACCAGCTATGCGCCGCACGCTCTGCACCCTAAAGCGTCTACCACTTCCGGCGTGCTCGAAAAGGAGTGCACCACGCTGATGCAGGAATTCTTTCTGCTCAGAAGATAAACAGCGACAATGGCTACTCACAACGATGTCGGCAAATGGGGCGAAGAATATGCGGCCCAATATCTGAAAGACAAGGGCTATCTCATCCTTGACCGCAACTGGAGACCGGGAAAAGGGTTGGTTGATCTCGACATCGTATGCCTCACTCCCGACCGCCGGATCGTGGCCTTCGTGGAGGTGAAGACGCGAAGCAAGGAGGAGATCACCGCCCCGGAAGAGGCAGTCGATATACGTAAAATGAGACATCTCGGGCGCGCTGCCGACACGTATGTCAAGATCAGAGACATCGTGGAAGAGTTGCGTTTCGACATCATAACCATCATCGGAAAGGAAAATGATCCTCATCCGCAATTAGAACATATACAAGATGCTTTCAATCCGCTCCTTATTTAAAAGGAAAAACAACAGTAGCCCAAACTTCCGGATCACACGTCTGGAAGAGGCCGACAGCACAAATGCCTATATCCACCGCATGCTCTCTGCCCCGCAGCAGGGCGAGGCAAAACCGGATGCTGAACAAGCCCGCTATTGGGTCGTCACCACAGAATTCCAGTCTTCCGGACGTGGGCAGGGAACCAATACGTGGGAGAGCGAGAGAGGCAAGAACCTGCTCTTCTCGATTCTCTGTCATCCGGTATGGATTCCGGTCACCAGCCAGTTCCTTCTCTCGGAAGCCATCGCCTTGGCTATTCGTGATGCCTTGGCTGTCTACGACGACCATTTCACCATCAAGTGGCCCAACGACATCTATTGGAAGGACCAGAAAATATGCGGCATACTCATTGAGAACACGTTGAGCGGCGGACATATCAAGAACAGCATCATCGGTCCGGGCATCGATGTCAACCAGCAAGTCTTCCATAGTGATGCACCGAATCCTGTCTCGCTCTACCAGATCTTAGGCCACGAAGTAGACCGCGAGGCCCTCCTGCAGGATATCCTCAAGCGCTTCGACGTCAACATCCAAGCGACCATCAACGGCGACTACGCCACAATCGTCGGCAACTACACGTCATGTCTCTACCGCCTCCACGGTTTCTATCCCTATCGTGATGCCGACGGAGACTTCGAGGCAGCCCTCGTTGAGGTGGAGGACGACGGGCACCTTGTGCTCCGAGACCGTGAGGACCGCATCCGCCGCTATGCTTTTAAGGAGGTGGAGTTCATCATCAACGCATGAGCCGCACACCATTCTGAATTCCACACTCCACATCGAAGCCATTCGACATTCATCACTCATTATTCAACATTCTCATCATTCAACAATCAACACTCAACATTCAATATATGAGATTCAAACGTATTCTGCTCAAGCTCTCCGGTGAGAGTCTGATGGGCAAGCAAGGTTATGGCATAGACTCCGAGAGACTGAGCGACTATGCTGCACAGATCAAGGAAATCCACGACATGGGCGTACAGATCGGTATCGTCATCGGCGGAGGTAACATCTTCCGCGGTCTCAGCGGCTCACAGAAAGGCTTCGACCGCGTCAAGGGAGACCAGATGGGCATGTGCGCCACGGTCATCAACTCCCTGGCTTTGAGTTCCGCCTTAGGAGCAATCGGTGTGAAAAACAAGGTGATGACAGCCATCCGCATGGAGCCAATCGGTGAGTTCTACAACAAGTGGAAGGCCATTGAGGCACTGGAGGCTGGCTATATCTGCATCTTTTCTGCCGGTACTGGTAATCCTTATTTCACCACCGACACGGGTTCTTCGCTCCGTGGCATTGAGACTGAGGCCGACGTGATGCTCAAGGGTACACGTGTCGACGGCGTCTACACTGCTGACCCCGAAAAGGATCCGACTGCTAAGAAGTTCAATGAGATCAGTTACAAAGATGTTCTCGACCGTGGCCTGCGCGTCATGGACCTGACCGCAATCTGCATGTGCCAGGACAACAACCTGCCGATCTATGTCTTCAACATGGACGAGAAAGGCAACCTCAAGAAGGTCATGGACGGTGAGGAGATCGGTACACTCGTGCATCCATAAAGCACAGTTTACCCAAAGACAAGTAGCAATAGGAACATTCTATTTTAAACGCCTTAGCCCCGCCAGGAAAAACCTGGCGGGGCTAAGTCATGCTTAGAGTGCTCACCAATAGCGGTACACTTTATGCCAAAACGGTTTCGGACCTCCGCTCTCCCCTATTTGGGGAAAGCGATAGGAGCCTTAACCCTTGATAATACCTTGCTCAACAAAGATCTGCTTAAGGATCTCTACACCGCGCTCAACCTGCTCTTTGCTGTGAGTAGCCATCAGTGCGAAGCGAACGAGCGTGTCCTGCGGAGCACATGCGGGCGGGATGACAGGGTTGATGAAAACGCCACGGTCAAAAGCCAGCTTGGTGACGAGAAATGTCTTGTAGCCGTCGCGGACATACAGCGGAATGATAGGACTCTCGGTCTCACCAATCTCAAAGCCCTCTTCACGGAAACATTTCAGCGCATAGTTAGTCACATCCCACAGATGCTGGATACGCTCCGGCTCTTCCTGGATGATGTGCAGTGCCTCAATGGCAGCGGCTGTTGCAGCCGGCGTGTCACTGGCGGAGAAGATATAGGTGCGGGATGTATGACGCAGATAGTTGATCGTGTCCCAATCAGCAGCCACAAAGCCACCAATGGAAGCAAGACTCTTAGAGAACGTGCCCATGATGACATCTACCTCGTCCTGCAGACCGAAGTGATGACAGACACCTCTTCCCTGCTCACCGAAGACGCCGAGACCGTGAGCCTCGTCAACCATGATCGAGCAGTTATACTTATGTTTCAGTTCCACGATCTCAGGCAGCTTAGCCAGATCGCCCTCCATGGAGAACACACCATCGACGACAATTAGCTTCACAGCCTTATGGGGCAACTTCTTCAAAACACGCTCCAAGTCCTCCATATCGTTGTGCTTGTAGTGGAGCTGAGTGGCGAAACTCAGACGACGGCCGTCAACGATGGAAGCATGGTCACGGTCATCACAGATGACATAGTCACCACGACCGACCAACTGCGGAATGACACCCGCATTGACAGAGAAGCCGGTAGAGAAGCAGAGCGCAGCGTCCTTGTGCTCAAACTCAGCCAACTCTTTCTCCAACTGCACGTGGATGTCGAGAGTACCATTGAGGAAACGGCTGCCTGCACAACCGGAACCATACTTGAGAAGTGCCTTTTCGGCGGCAGCGATCACACGATCGTCACCTGTCAAACCAGTGTAGGCGTTACTTCCAAACATCAGCACCTGATGACCTTCCATGGTCACCTCAGGGCCCTGCTTACTTGTAATTTCACGGAAATAAGGATATACGCCTTCCTCCATGTACTTCTGAGGTACACGGTAGTCTTTGTATCTTTCTTGTAACTGTCCCATTTCTAAAATAGGTGTAGATAACACTACGTTGTTTTATACTTAGGCTGCAAAGTTACAAAATTTATGGCACAATCAGTGCTTTTTGAGCAGAAATCGTCTGATTTTGCAATTTTTATTGATCTTTTCTTCTCTCATTTCATTTATATTACATAAATTTGCCCTATGAAAAAGAAAATACTGTTCATCATCAATCCCATTTCCGGAACGACGAGCAAACGGGTTATTCCTGAGTTCATTACTCAAAATATCAATCATGACTTGTTTGACTTCGATATCCAAATGACAAAAGGTCCCGGAGACGCCACGACGATGGCCCAAGCAGCCAGCGAGCGTGGCTTGGATGCTGTTGTGGCTGTTGGTGGTGACGGCACGGTGAATGAGGTGGCACGCGGCTTGGTCCACACTCACACGGCACTGGGTATTATCCCCTGTGGATCGGGCAATGGACTGGCCAGGCACCTGCTCATACCACGCGACATCAAGAAAAGCCTTGGTATCATCAATAACTTTGTGGTTCATGATCTCGATTACTGTGTCATCAACAACATGCCGTTTTTCTGTACCTGCGGCATGGGCTTTGACGCTTTCGTCAGCCAGAAGTTCGCCGAAGCCGGCAAGCGTGGGCCGGTCACCTACGTGCAGAAAGTATTGGAGGAAGGCTTGAAGTACAAGCCGGAGACCTATATATTAAAGGACGACACAGGTACACAGAGCCACAAAGCTTTCCTGATCACCTGCGCCAACGCCTCACAATATGGCAACAACGCCTACATTGCTCCGCAGGCATCGATGAGCGACGGACTCATGGACGTGGTGATCATGGAACCATTCAACGTCATTGAGGCTCCTCAGATCGCCATCGACATGTTCAGCAAGACGCTCGACAAGAGCTCGCGCATCAAGACGTTCCGCACCAAACATCTGACGATCCACCGCAAGGAACCGGGTGTGATCCACTATGATGGCGACCCGGCCATGACAGGTAAGGATATTGATGTGCATGTTGAGGCGAAAGGTATCCGCATCATCGTCAATCCCAATGGCGACAAACGGTTGCGCCGTCCTAACCTCTTGCAATCGAGTGCAGCTGATCTCTTCAATGACCTTTCTGGACTTCACGACGATATTGCCAAGCAAACACGTAGAGGTATCGCTCTGACTAAGCTGCTGCAAAAGAAATTCGGGAAGACGATCAACAACATTAAATAAATCAAGCCTCACCCCCTTCGAGGCTGTGTCAAAAGTCAGATTTTGGCCCAGCCTATCATAAATTAGGCAGCTATCAGGTTTCGATTTGATAGCCGCCTATTTTTATTTCTGTGTGGTGATGTTATGACTAAAATACCTTTCAATCATTAATAAA
>DAWDCC010000027.1:0-38692 GCA_052355365.1 Prevotella sp.
TCATATTGGCCTTCCGTTCCTCCAGGCCAACACGAAGACCTCTTTAGTTTTATGATATAAAAAATAAAAACAAAAAGATGATAATTCAAAATAAAGAAGAATAGCAACTATCATGCATTTCTCCTTCACCAGGACACTTACCTAAAGTAAGGACAACTTATATAGAAACAACAATAATAGATCAACGAGTACATATAGTAGGTTAAAAGTAGCAGTTCGTTTTAGTAACACGTTCCATGTACCACTTTAAATGTTATAATTATCATTAACTTTATTAATAGATTTATGAAATGCGTTAGATGTCCGACTTATCACTTCCTGTCGTGATGGCAGGAGCGGTAACTCACTAACAATAACAGTCGTAGATTTTGAATTTACAGTTTCGACATGAGGATGTAGCAAGAGCGCTTGCACATCCTCATTTTGTTATGTGACGTTTAGCAAAGACCTTATCCTGAAACTACGATCTAACAGAAACCGTTGTAATACATGAGAATAAAAATTTTGTTGAAAACCGTTTGTGTATCTTAAAAATAATTTCTACCTTTGCGCATATAAAACATTAACTTTATATTGTAAGTAGACTGAGATAAAGAATATGAAGATAAAAGGTTACATATATAAAACCATGTTAGCAGCCTGCGCATTCAGTATGACTGGTTGCGGAACCATACACGGTGATGACATACCCGGTCTTGCTTTAGCAGGAGTGGTAGGTATATCTACGATAATTCAAAATACATCAAAGAAAAAGCCAAAGCAAATCGTCGAAGAGCCTGTTCACGAAGACTACTTTGCAGACGGTTACAATCTTACCAAATACTATAACCGTCGTTATGCTGTTGGATTAAAGGAATGTTCTGTTGATCGCTTCGACGATTCTGACACCCTATGTTATGTGAAGCTTGTAACGGATCAGGAGAAAGATGGCAATTTCTACTTTATGGAGTTGAACGAAAAAGATGCCACTATCCTCGTTGAGAATACCATTAATGACAATTATGGCAGTAAGGAAGCTAGGTCACAGTGGTTTACCACATGGCTTGACAAAACAGGCTTCACTAATCTAGGCCCTTATCATCGTTGCAACAAGTATTGGACATATTATAAGCAGCGTCACGTCTTCACCAAGGATCATCCAGAGGCAATAGAGAATCCCATGGTGAGAGGAATGGGTACATTGCCATTCAATCAGAAGACCGCCAGTGAAGCATACCAGCGTCAAGTTTCCAATGCTGACGGAGCTGCTTTTGCCAATTTCTTCTTGGCCATGATGATTATGAATTCCATGGGCTACCAGTCAAATGGGAAATATTATTGCAATGGTTTGGCGTTTGATAGCGAGGCAGCCATGGAAGACTATAAGAATCAGCAAGGATTAAAGTAAGTAAGAAAAGCTTGTGCCTTTTATTCCAGAAGGAATCCGTATTCATACACCTTTGGTTCTATAATCTTTGCAAGAGCTTTCATGCAGTGCCGTAATTTTGTTATTAATGCCGTATAGTGCTCATCTTTACTATCTGTGTTCATTTGGACTTTTCCAGTTTTAGTGGTTTTGTAGCCTTGGAAGTGCAGGCGGATGTCATAGAGCGACGCATTGGGATTAGCATCGGGTTGCTGATGGTAATAGCGCCACAACTCACGACCAGCGTCCATCACGTCTTTGGCATCAGGCGTGAGATGCTCCATAGGAACGAAAATCTTGTCATCCATAGTAGGGGCATTAATCTTAGCTGCTGCCAAGGGATCGTTTGCAAACATATCCTGTTCCATGGGCACAACCTTTAAAGATTTCGTTTTCTTGTCGGAGACTGTCGCTTTTCCGTGAAGAAAGTTGCTCATAAAATGGCTGTCAAACGCTTCCTGTGCACCTACCTCTTCCTCGGTAAAAGGAATCCAATGGTTGGTGCCATGCTGGCAACTTATCCGATTTTGTGTATGAAAAAGGGTATAAATAATGCAGTCGGAGAGGAAGGCTTTATCTTTGACCCATTCGTCGTTCGGATAAAGGAACTGATCCCTGTCATTCTGCCATGTAGCAGGTATGCAAAGACGAACCGAGAAATACACACAGCATTCGACGATGTTTTTAGCCGTTGTCCACGTGCCCTTAACCTGCTTTATATCACTTTGCGATGGCGCCAACGTTATAAAGACCCCGTTGTTATGCTGAAAATCAGTGCCAAGATAACGGAGATAGGCCAAATGCTCACCTGTCTTGTCATAGAACTGTCTCAACCAGTCGATGATATACTTTCTATCACTATATGAATATATGTTCTTTTTTCCAACGAACTCTGCGGATGCGTTATAGACATCCGCCTCAATGCTTTGAAATGTCTGTTTTATCGAAGTGTCATAGATTTGGAACCCAATCGGGAACTCTCCGGAAACATTGTCGAAAGTCTTGGCAGGAACCATGAAAACACGGCAAACAGCTGCAGGATAACGCACTCTGTAACGGGCGAAATTAGGGCCTTGCATCATTTTCAGTTTAGAGAACATGGCAACATGGCAGTCTTTAATCTCGTCGAAAATACGTGCGAAGAACTGGGCAAAGAGTTCATTTCCGGCTCTTCCCAATTCCTTGGCATGATTGACCTTGACCTGAGAAAAAGACAAGCCCACCCTGTTAGTTCCAGTTCCTGTAATGGTTCTGGAATTGCTTGCCTCCGCATACGGCGGATTGATGTAGATGACGAGTTTCTTGCGCTTCTCGTCATTTTTGAGCACCTCCCCTAACGAATCCGGCAGTTTGCTTTCGGAGTTGTCAAGGTCAAACGGATCATTGAGGAAATCGAACTGGAACACATGCTTATCGAGCAAGTTGGCACCTTGCCCGTTTGTTGAAGCCTCGTTCATGTGCCGGATTCGGTCGTGAATGACATCGACATCCGCTTGGTCAAGTGTAGAGACCCAAATGTGATATTTGTTTGTCAGTCCAGCCTCAAGGTTGCCAGTGCCTCCACAGCAATCCCAAACATAGTATTCGTCTTGCCAGTTCTCGCCCAGTTCTTCTGCAAGGTATTGTTGCGACAAGTCTACCCATTTACGAGGCGTGAAGAAAGAGCCTTTGCGCTCCCTGACATCTTGTGGTACGAGCAAGTCTCGTCGTTCTACGATATAATCCCAGTACTCACGTTTTGGAGGACGTTCATAATGATTCCAGAACTGAGTATGAGCCACTTGTTTATCATTAAAGCACGCTTTTTTGGAATCAAGAAATCCTGTTGCGTCTATTTTTCTATCCAGTTCATAGTAGTTATTACGGAGGAGAACATATAACTTCTCTCGCAAAGACACGTTATGTTCCGAAAGGATGTCCGCCAAGTAGAAGTCTGCATCAATGATACCCTGCTTCTTCGCCAATTCCCAATCTACAGCAATACTTGGCTTAACCTTTTGCAGCCATTTTTGGTAGACAGAAGTGAAGTTGTTTTTGTTGATTCGTATTCTTGATACACCTTTTTTCCCTATAATGAAGTTATTCTTGATAAACAGTCGTAGGTCCTTCTCATCTCTATCATAGTTAAACTCCAATAGACTTTCTTGCAGTGACTCTTTTACTTTGTCAAGAACCTGCTTGAATTCTTTTGTCTCATGGTCGGAAGGTTTTACATTCCAGTTAAAGTCATTTTGATAGAATATATCCAGTACCGTGTTATATGGGATGAATGCGATTTTCTCAGCATCAAATGCGCCGAGAAACGAAGGAGGCAGCACCTTGTCAAATGTGCGTGCTTTTCCTATTGTAATGATAAGCTGTACAAAGCTTTCATATATGTCATGCTGAGTGCCTTTTTTCGCTTCTGCCCAAAGTAAGTATTCTGTCTCGAAAAAATGAGGCCCTGATATAGGGACAGCGACTGCAAAGTCAATGTCGCCGAGAACTTGTTCAGCGTCATAGTCTTCAAAGAAGTCTTTCCTTAGGCGATTCTTTATTTCTTCTTCTCGTATATTGTTGCTGTATGACATTTGCTGTTAGTTTTATAACTATGCAAAAATAAACAATTAATCTTGTCCTTGCAAGCAAAGCACGACATATTTTAACTATCATCTTTCATTGCAATCGTCTTAACGGGCTCAAAGTCATGTATTGAGAAACTTGAAAGTGTTAATATAAGTCTTTTATTTTCTAAAGACCTTTGATGTGTCTAACATTTATTTACTTTGCATACAAAAAATTAAAGAGGAACGAAACAAGTAATATATGGGAGCATTTGCAATCTTTGCGTCGATAGTGACATTTATCTTCGTAGTCTATTTCGCAGTAATGATGGCCATGGATGCCTCAGGCGGAAGAAAGACCACGAAACATGATGTAGAAGTCATCAGCACAGGAGGCGTGTCCATTGGTGACAAGCGAGAAAGTATTGATGAAGACAGCAAGCCGACAGTAGTCAGTGAGGGCGAGGACGGATCCTTCTCTATTGACGAGGAAGGCGAACAGCCGAAGGAATCTACCGACAACGGTTATAGCGGCTATAAACCGCAACCAGCAGCACCGTTAGATGCCACTGCCGGTACAGCTGATCATCCTCACAATGTCAATACACCGGAAGATGTATTGAATGCCTCGGACAATGATCTGTTGGCAAGTACAGAGGAAGCAGAGCAGGAATCCACCCCTATCAATGTCACGATCGAGGGAGCTGTTACCGTTTCCAACGAGTTAGAAGCAGCTCTTGACGATTTGGATGCATCTTATGATTTAGATTTAGGAGAGGACGAGCTATGAAGAACAGAAATAAAAAGCTGATGTTGTCCATGGTGCTGTTAGCAGCATCTACGGCTATAGTCAATGCCACTCCGGCATGCGGAGCGACAGACTATACCAGTCACACGTATGCTTTGTATAACATGGTCGTGTACATCTTAGCTGTGATGACCTCTGTTCTTACTGTTCTGTACGTGTTGGCTACAATCATAGGATTATACAGTGCCACCACCATCTATATAAAGATGCAGTCCGGTGAGGACGGTGTGATGAAGGCCATCTACACATTGGTAGGAGCGTGTATTTTCCTTTTAGCGGCAAGTATCGTTCTTCCTGGTTTCTTCGGCTTTCAGTATGGTGATTTCAATAATCTACATCATTGATAATAACACAATTATATATCCAAATAAGTTTCATTTCAAATTTAATTTTTATGTTTTCAAACAACAAAGTAGTTACTACGTTAGTTACAGGTTTAACTAAGGGATTTCACAAGACTGCGGCCTTTGTCTCTGCCAACCGTCGCCCTCTGGCATTGGCACTGTGTATGCTGTTTGTCGTGGTTGCCAACGCACAAACTGCAAATACCGATACAGGTGTTACGGCTATTAACTCTGTTGCCGAGTCTTTGAAGAAATACATTGAGCCAGTCCGTGTGCTCTGCTACGCCCTTGCCGGTATCATCGCCATCGGTGGCGGTATCAGTGTGTACATCAAGATGAACAACGAGGAGCAGGATGTCAAGAAGAGCATCATGATGATCGTCGGTGCCTGTATCTTCCTCATCGCTGCTGCTACCTTCCTGCCCAAGTTCTTTGGTCTCTGATCATGCCTGAGCAGACAGACAATAATCAGGAGTACCCGGTCTTCAAAGGGCTTCAACGACCCTTTGAAGCCTTCGGGCTCCGTGGTAGATATGTCTTTTGGGGGTTAGGAACCGTTGCTGGTACTCTACTATCGTTCCTAGGGGGTTATGCCATCTTCGGATTCCTGCCCTCATTAATCATTGCAGGAACTATCTTAGGCGTTGGAGGAGTGTTGATTCTGGTCAAGCAACATCACGGCTTACATACAAAGAATACCGAGAAGGGTTTGTTTATAGTATGTAGTAATATCAGGTATCATAGAACAACCAAGCAACGCTTCTGAATTATTACTTCCACGGCCAATCATCCGTTAGAAGTAGTAAGCAATTAGTAACCAATCAGTAATTCATTGTTAGTAGCAAGAAGTAAGTAATATATCATAAAAACCATATAGAATGTTTGCTGTTGTTGTCATACTTATCTTTCTGAGCATCCTTCTTGGCATGGTCATTTCCGTGAAAGCATTTGGTACGGGGGGCAAGCGTGCCAAGATCTTCAATAACATCTATTTTAGTGTAGAGGATGTAGAAGGCAAGGGCGTTGTGTATACGATGTCCGGGGACTATTCCTGTATCATCAGCTTAGAGAATCCTATTGCCAAGTACAGTGCAGATACCGATAAGTACTATAACTTTGTTACGCTCATGTCCTCCATCATGGAGTCATTAGGAGACGGCTATGCAATCCAGAAGCAGGACATCTTTGTGCGGAAGCACTTTCGCATGTCCTCATTGTTATCCAAGGACGCTTCAAGGGGAGCAGACAGCAAGCATTTCCTATTCAACTGTTATTTCCGTTTCTTCGACGGTCGTCCCTATGTAGAGCAGAAGACCTATCTCATCGTTACACAGAAAGGTCGTCAGGGAGGCTTTAAAACCTATGATGGGTCTCGTTATAAAGACTTTTTTGTGAAAGTAAATAAAGTCTACGATCGTCTGAAAATCAATCAGATCAACTGCCATTTCCTTGACAGCAAAGCATGTCAGGACTATACAGACCGTTATCTTGCTCAGGATTTCGGCCATGAGAACTATTCACTTTCAGATTTCTATGTAGGCAAGGAAGAGATAGGCATGGGAGACCGTCATATGAAGGTATACAGTCTGTTGGATATCGACGATGTAGGTCTCCCTGCCAATCTCCGACCTTATTCTGTGATGGCTATCAATAATATCGTCTCATCAGAAGATTTGTTGAGTGGTATTGATCATGTTGTAGACACCGATACCGTCGTTTACAACCAAGTCTTCTTTGTACCCAACCAAAGAAGAGTGATGGCACATTTAGATAAGGAGATGAACCACCACGCTTCCATCCCTAACCCCAGCAATCAGATCTGCGTTGATGATATCAAGGCTGTCAAGGAAGAGATAGCCCGTAACGGCCGTCATTTGGTATGGGCACATTTTAGCCTTGTTGTAACTGCAGATGCCGACAAAGACTTCCACAAGATCACCAACTATCTGGAGAATACCCTTGCAAAGAACAACATGCACCTGTCCAAGCGCACTGACAACCAGAAAGAGCTCTTTGTTTGTTCCTTTCCCGGCAACTGTTTCCAGACCAACGAGGAGTATGACCGTTTTCTCACCTTGTCTGAGCCAGCCTTCTGTCTGATGTATAAGGAGCGTCAGACACATGGAGACAAGACACCTATTAAGTGCTATTACACAGACAGACAAGGACTGCCCATGCCTATTGATTTGACAGGAAAGGAAGGAGATATCAAGTATACCAACAACTCCAACTTTTTCGTGTTAGGCCCCAGTGGAAGTGGCAAGAGCTTCTTTATGAACACCGTTATGCGCCAGTATTACGAGCAGAACACAGATATTGTCATCGTAGATACCGGTGACAGCTATGAAGGGCTCTGCTCCTATTTCAACGGCACCTATATTACTTACAGCAAGGATCACCCCATCTCAATGAATCCCTTCAAGATCACAGAGGAAGAGTATAAAGGCAACTTCTTGGAGAAGAAAAATTTCTTGAAGTCCCTTATCTTCCTGATCTTTAAGGGAACGTCATTGCCTACGAAACTGGAGGATGTGATCATCAACCAGACCATTATCGACTATTATGAAGCCTACTTCCATCCATTCAACGGCTTTTCTGAGGAAGAGCGTAAAAACATGCGTGATATCCTATTGCTTGATGACAAGAAGAACGGCAAGTATGAGAAGTTTGAGGAAGAGATGGAAGAGCGTTATGGCAATGACTATGAACTTGACGATTTGACCAAGAAAGGTGATAAGCAAAATTCCATCAGCGAGCGTGAGCAGCGTCTGAAAGGAAAGCTGCAAGCAGTCATTGATGACAAAGCTTCTACGGACGGAGAAAAGGTGGCAGCCAAGAATCAGCTGATGAAGCTTACCCCGGAAGTTATCGAAAACCATTATCTCCAGCGTATCGAGCGTCGTATTGCGAAGATCGAGCACCAGAAGAAGAATATGAAGGTCACTGAGTTGAGTTTCAACAGTTATTACGAGTTTGCACTGGAGCGCATACCCCAGATTATGGCTCAGCAGCATGTGGACTTTGCCATTAACAATTTTGCGATCATTCTAAAACCCTTCTATAAAGGTGGAGAGAAAGAGTACACCTTGAACAATGACATGGACACCTCACTCTTTGATGAGAAGTTCATCGTTTTCGAGATTGACAAGATCAAGGACGATCCCGTGTTGTTCCCAATCATTGTGCTCATCATCATGGATGTCTTCACACAGAAGATGCGCTTGAAGAAAGGACGCAAGTGTCTGGTTATCGAGGAAGCATGGAAAGCCATCGCCACTCCTATCATGGCAGAGTACATTAAGTACCTCTATAAGACAGCCAGAAAGCACTGGGCAATGGTCGGTGTGGTGACACAGGAGATTGAGGATATCACCTCCTCCCCTATTGTCAAGGAAGCTATCATCAGCAATTCCGATGTCTTCATGCTCCTTGACCAGAGCAAGTTCATGGATAAGTTTGATGAAATCAAGGCCACATTGGCGTTAAGTGACATCGACTGCAAGAAGATATTTACCATCAACAGACTGGACAACCATGATGGCAGATCACCTTTCAAGGAAGTCTTCATCAAACGAGGCACCACAGGAGAAGTCTTCGGAGTTGAAGAACCTCCAGAGTGTTATATGAGCTATACTACAGAAAAGGTAGAAAAGGAAGCTTTGAAGCTTTACAAGCGACAGCTTCACACCGATCACGCCCATGCAGTAGAAGCTTTTGTGCGAGACTGGCAACGGAGTGGCATTAAGAAGTCCATCGACTTTGCAAAGAAAGTAATCAAAGAAGGAAGAGTCTTAAACATCAACAAATGATTTAAGAATAAATTTGAGGTCTGAAAAAATACAAAAGTAAAAAACATGCAGACATGAAAAAGATATTAACAGCGTTACTGCTCATTCTTTGTAGTTTCCGGTGCTACGGTCAAGCGTCTCTGGCATCGGTAAACTTGGATTATGCTACTACGTCTGCAATGGAAGGAGCCTTTGACGTGGAAAATGCTGTAGAGCAGAGAGCTGTTGACAATCTTAACGAGATACTATCCCATTATAGCAGTGCAGGTATCGCTACAGCCGGTATCTACTTGTCCAAGTATAATGATCGTCGTTCTTTGACGAATGTGGGACTTTTCTCAGATTCAGAAGAGTTCTACTACCAACGTATCAGAAATCTTGTGATGAACGGCATCAATCCTATGCTGTTAGATGTCTCCATCAAACTGATAAAAAATCCGCAGGGCTGTCTGGAATGGGGGCCTTATCTGTTTCGAGTTACCACGAACGTAGAAAATCTTTGTAAAGAGTTTGAGTTGGTAGTAACTAATGGAAAGCTCAGCTTCAAGGACGTGCCCTTCTTGGTCATCAATACCGCATTGCGTAAGTATTTTGACCTGTCGAAGTTTGATGGAGTCAACTGGCGCAAAGCTATCAATGATGCTATAACAGTAGCAAAGAATATTAATATCAAGAAGATTCTTTCTGAGTTCAAAAATATTGGAGCTGCTATTGCCACAGCCGGTAAGAATATCGGAGAGAGCAACTATGCTGAGATTTCCAAGATAGGCAAGGTTTTCAAGACCAAACCTGACGAAGTGTTCCGTTTGTACAACAAGTACAAAGATTTGTATGACAACATTCACCATGCCGATAACGCCAAGGACATCCTTCTTGCCGTTATCGGAACTTCTGCGCCCAAGGGAGTATATAAGCTCTTTATGTTTGATGACTATAGTATAGAAGGTTTTATCAGCGATTATTTGAAAAATCTCTCAGAGCAGTACTATCGTCAACGTTGGTACATCTACTCAGAAGATAAGGGAGATGAAATTCTTTGTGACTATACCCCTACTCCTGCAGATGGCAATGATTACAATAGCAGCGAGTGGTTGGAGTTTCAAGGAAAAAAGGATGAGATGAAGCACCACTATTTGACTACTGCTGAGCGCAACCAGTTGAAGCAGATGGCAAAGAACAAATGCGGTTGGGATGAAGACAGAGTTGCCGAGTACAACAAGAGTCATCCCAATCATCATTGCGAGATCACCTACACTCTCAACCACAAAGACTACACTGAAAGTTACAAGCACGGCTTGGGTGGAAGACACCGGAAGCTTCATTGCTTCTATTCCTATTCCGTAGTTGTCGAAGACAAGTGGAATGTCGAGAAAGATGTCTATGAAGAGATGTATGATTCCAAGACAATGGATTTGGATGCCTTCACGCAGAAGCTGCACAACAAGCTCGATTATTATAACAGTACGATAGAGACCAACGAAGCTGCCGGACATTCACAATATAAGTTAGGCAAGGATGAGCCTGCCTACTATCAAGAAGCGGATGCCAAGCAAGTCAAAGGAGCCTCCAATGTGACCTTCCTTGCTAACTGCCATGACGGAGCCAAGCTTGCCGAAGGATCATTTCATTGGAAAGAGAACGGAAATCAAGGTAGAGATTTGGATGATAAGTCAAAGGATTTTGCTATCGGTAACACCATTGTATACCCGAACGGAAATGATGGTCAACAACTTGCGGATTTGCTGGCACAACAAGAGGCAAAGCAGAAACAGTTGGAAGCCAAGCTTGCCGATATTGATAAACAGCTCAATGACCTCATTGACCAGCTCAAAGCAGCTCAACTGTCAGGAGATTATAAAAAGATTGCGAGTATCAGAGCCGAGCAAGATAGGTTAAGAGATGTTCGTGATGATTATTACAGTCAGTTGAATGACATAAAAAATGAAATAAGAGAAACGCAGGAAGCCCAGCAGGAATACTGGCAGGATCAGACAGATGATGACAACACCCGTTACAGAATCCTGAAGAATCTCAAAGAGTTAGGAGCAGCCTATCAGATCAACTGGACATTGCCGGGTACATGGGATGATAGCGACAGCAAGGAGTATGTCTACACTGTAAAAGGTTACTGTCCTTCCATAAAGAGTGAGGTTACTTACACGGCAAGATTAAGAGTTGCCAGTCCTCCCAAGTATCTTTTAAAGCACTTTATAAAAATACGGATACACCGAGCTGTGCTGAATGTAGACTATGAGATCACCACTCACGAGTCTTCTGAGACCGTTGTAGATGTCATGCGTTTTGATAAGGAAGAAGATGCCCAGTCACGTGCTGATGCGGTAAATAAGAAAGTACAGCAGTTGATGGAAGACATGCCCGGATGTAGTATCAGAACCAAGTATGACTATGTGAGCAGCAATGATTCTATTACCGATGAAGACGGCATTCATCTTTTATGGATGAGTGACCGTATCGACGTAGCCCGTGAAGTAGACGCACAGCTGACACTCATCTATGCACAGTTGGTTCTTATTGACAAGTACCTGACGCAACAGGAGAGTCTGGAAAAATATTTGAAGCGTACGTTCCTCTCGATGATTGATCGTAAGAGCAGAGGTTTCCTTGCCAACTACGCTTTCTCTCGTTGGCGAAAGGCACTGATGGCTGCTGATGACATGCAAGGATGGTCAGAACAGAAACGGTTAGAGTATTACAAGAATACAGAGAATATGTATACTGGTGATCCTTCGGAACACCGGTAGCAGAAAGCAATTAGTAACAGACAGAATGTTTAAGCAGGAGGTAAATTTTATGACAGAATATAAGATTATACATATAAAAAGCCTTATGCGAGTCAGCATCCTTGCGTTTCTCGCTGTGCTGTTGCTCTTTCCGACGAGAGCACGTGCTGATTATTTGGAGCCGGATTTCGTGTCGCTTCGGGCTATGATAGCTAATCATAGACTTGAAAGTTCCGCTATGCTTTCCCGTACTATTGAAGAGGAATCAGTAAGCAATGAGCACAAGGAGAGCAAAGAAGCTGTTAAGGAGAGTCGTGAGATGAGCGATTCTTTGGACAAGTATGACAGAGCCTTTGATAAGCTCAGCCTTATCTTAAAGGGCACTTCTGTCGGTTTACATTCCATTGCTGTCATCTCAGAGACGTATGATATTTGGAAAGCATATAAGGGACTGGTACAGGACTATGCAGATTTAGTCGCAAGGAATCCAGTCCGCAATATCTACTCCTCTGATACTTTACTTATCAACACATTCTATGATACAGGAAAGAGTGTTGTAGAGCAAGTTAAGGATTTGGAGAAGTCATATTATGATGTAGGTTTGTATGTTACAGGTGTCAAGCACTGTTCGATGTACGACCTCCTTGAATCTTTGGATCGTATCAACTACGAGTTAGACTGTCTCCACAATACCATTTGGAACGCCTATTCAAAGATGAATATCTATATGATCTGTCGTAGGGGCTATTGGAAGGATGAAGTATTCAATGCCGTTCACCTCTCTGACAATGCTCCGGCTTGTCTGTCAGCGTGGATGAGGGCAGCCACTCGTGTTGCGAATGACATACGAAGCAACAACCGTTCCGACGTGGACAGCGAAAGTTTAAAAGGGAGAGGTGGTTTGATAGGCAACTAAAAAAACAAAAACAAGGATGTAACACAAAACGAATGCAGCATATGAAAGCAAACATACTGTTAGCATATATAAGTGCTTTCGTCCTCATTCTATTACCCATGGGAGGACATGCACAAACATACGTCAAAGTGACGTATCACTATGAGCCGGAGATCTTGAACCAGTTCACGGTTATGGAGACAGGAGCCGGAGCTTTAGGCGGTGGCAGTCCTCTTGCTGTTGAATGGTACACTCATTTACACAAGGACTATATGGCCTATGCTTATATGCCAACAAGTCCCAAGCTTGCTCATCGTGAGCTTTTTCGGCAACAGACGGAGAAAGAGATCAAGTTTGCCGAGCGTATTGACTCTGATGCCATACATCGAGACAAAGAAGAGGCTAAGAACATAATAGACAGATCGCCCGGTGCTCTTGATGCTGCCTGGCTGACCGAGAAAAGTAAGATTGAGGGTATGCAGTATAGGTTTATGGCCAACATCAACAAGATAGTAGAGTTTGGTGGCACCCATAGTCTGTATATGGATTGGCGTACCATCTACTATTGTATAGACGATGCCATAAAGGCAACGAGAAAAGCCTACATGAGTAGTGGGCAGCGGCAAAAGGAATACCTTTCCATTTACCATGATTTGGTAAAGCGTAATGGAGACCTCTGTTCAATGTTGTACAAGTTATACAATATCAAGCAAGGCAAGAAGCTCATCAAGGAAGCCATGAAGCCCAAGAAGAACAAGAGTACCAAGGTCATTGCGTATGACTGTCTCAATGATTGGCAGAGTAAGTTCTCAACGAATGTGATGTCAAGTCAGAACTGAGTTTATATCAAACATACATACAATGATACTTATATTTACTTATCGAGTTAATTAACAGCAAGTAATATAAACATAAAACGTATTTAGAATGTTATTCACACCATTAATTTTACAAGCGTCGGGAGGAGCCGGTGGCGGTAATGCGTATCAAGGAGCGTCAGACGCAATCTCTGATTTGTCATCTACGTTGGGTGTAGACCTCTTTGAGGAAGCCATTGACAATGTAGTGTTCCAGACCAATTCCTTTCTGTGTAATTCTACTTTCATTGGAAGTCATGGTCCATTTTGGTGGATTTTAGAGATGAGCATGGCATTAGGTGCCCTGTTTGCACTCATCGTGGCAGGTAACATAGCCTACCGCATGATGGCAAAAGGCGAGCCTGTAGATGTGTTTAAGATATTAAAGATCTTAGGCATAGCCTTAGTTATGTTACTTTGGTATCCGCCATCGTATTCAGGCCGAGGAGTAGGTGGAGATGCCAACATCCTTGATGCGCTTGCTTACATTCCCAACTGTATTGGTAGCTACACTCATGATCTGTACGAGAATGAGGCAGAGCAGGTCAGTGGCAAGTACAATGAACTGTTGCCTTTGTTGAAGAAGCGGGATGATATGATGGAGAAGGCCAAGACAGAGACATCAGTTGCGAAAGAAGGAGTTAAAGACGAAAAGACTGCCGATGCTGTTGGCGGAATCACTGACGTACAGAAAGAGTTGGACAGTAAGAAGCAAGTCAATAAAATTGCAGATCAGGCGGCTTTTGCCGGCCTGATGGTAGCCTTTGACAAGATAGTGATGTTCTTAAGTCTCGTCATCTATCGTATCGGTTGGTGGTCAACGATATTCTGCCAGCAGATATTGTTGGGAATGCTCACGATTTTTGGCCCTATTCAATGGGCATTCAGCATACTACCCAAATGGGAAGGTGCCTGGGCAAAATGGATCATCCGTTATCTCACCGTTCATTTCTATGGAGCCATGCTATACTTTGTAGGATTCTATATTCTGTTGCTCTTTGACATCGTGCTGAGTGTACAGGTCGAGAATCTGACTGCTATATGCAGTAGTGATGCCACCTTCACCGGTTATCTCCAGAGTGCCTTTATGACCGCAGGTTATCTGTTGGTAGCGTCTGTCGTGTCTTTAAAGTGTCTGAATCTTGTTCCAGACCTTGCAGCATGGATGATTCCGGAGGGCGATACCGCATTCTCTACACGTAATTTTGGTGAGGGTGTATCTTCTTCTGTCAAACAGGGAGCAATGGCTCTTTTGCCACGTTAAAAATATTTTATTATGGCAGTATTAAAGCATTTGGAAAACAAGATAAAACTGGTTACCATAGTAAGCTGCTTCTTCATGGCAGGCTGTATTGTGATCAGTCTGGGCAGTGTTTTCACCGCAAGGATGATGGTTGCTGATGCTCACAAGAAGATCTATGTCCTTGACGGCACCGTCCCGGTGCTTGTCAAGCAGACAGACATGGATGAGACCTTTGATGTAGAGGCAAAGAGTGATATCGAGATGTTTCACTATCTCTTCTTCACCCTTGCACCTGATGACAAGTACATAGAATATACCATGCAGAAGGCCATGTATCTCGTAGATGAGAGTGGACTTGCCCAGTACAACGCCTTGAAGGAAAAAGGTTTCTTCTCCAATGTCATTGGTACCAGCACGATATGTAGTATTTTCTGTGACAGCATCAGGCTTGACAAGAAGAAGATGACCTTCACCTATTACGGTCGTCAGCGTATTGAGCGTCGTACCAGCATTCTGTACAGGCAACTCATCACATCCGGAGGGTTGAAGAGAGTACCACGAACAGAAAACAACCCACATGGTCTTCTCATCATCAACTGGAGAACCCTCGTCAACAAGGATCTTTCCGAGCAACAGAAGACTGATTATTAATCCTTAACTAAAGAACTATGAGTTGGAAGAAAATGTTTACAGGAGAGCCGATGCCTGATAAGAATGATCCTCGTTACAAGGAGCGTTATGAGAGAGAGGTAGAGGCCGGTCGTAAATTTGCAGAGAAGAGTGGATTTACATGGGTGGTGATGAAGATTCAGAAGTGGGCGAATAATCATCGTATGGCTTTTCTCATCATTTCCTTTGGTATTGTGATAGGCTTCTTTGTGATGAACATCATTGGATTGGTGAGAAACTACAGCTATAGTAACAACCAGAATAGCAATTCTGTTGAGCAGGTAGACTCAGCCATGAACTATCAACGTATACACTATAAAAAATAGATAGAGATGGATATAAAGCGTATAGACTTAAAGCAGCCGAAATATGTTATTCCGGCTTGCATCTATCCTATCGTGTTGTTCTTGGGATATATGATTATATCGTCTTTGCATACTGACACATCGGGCAATTCACGATTACGGTCTACTACTTATCTCAATTCCGATCTGCCGGAAGCATATACTGACAGCACCTTGGGTTCCAAGATGGACAACACCGAGAAGGAGTATGGAAACATCGACGACTATTCCGGAGTTCAGAGTGTCGAGAATGATAATGACTCGATACGAAAGAAAGAAGAATATACATCTAAGTATAGCGAGAACGAAGCCCGTGCCGTGTCGGCACAGGATGACCGTGCCAAGGAAGCCATGGAGCTGAGAGCCATGCAGAACCGTGTCAGGGAAGAGAGCTTGAAGCGGCGTTCGTATAACAGAAGTCGCAGTACATCTTACGATTCGGATGATGAGTTCACGGATCCTTATAGTGATACCCAAATCGCCCGTGCTCAAAGAGAGCGACGGAGAAGGGAGATGGACGCCATCAACCGCAACCTCTCTTCATCCCCCACCTATAATGGCAGCGACTATGGCCGTGTCGTTAATCAGTTGGGCTATGCCCCGAATGGAAACAGAGGAAACGGCAGCACAGACGGTACCGACGGCAGTTATGGCAACGGCTATGGCGATGGCAGCGGTAACGGATCTCGTGGAAACTATCGAAGCGGTAACGGTGGCTATGACGACAACCGTGGTCAGGGTGGCAATGGGCACATGTCCGAGGCCGGAGAGATTACTGGCAAGGAAACACCTATCAAGGCTGTCAAGAAAGTTCGCCAGAACTCTGATTATTTCAATACCATCAGTTCCAACAAGGATCAGTCCAAGCTTATCACAGCTATCATTGATGAAAACATCAAGGCTGTTGATGGAAGTCGTGTTCGTCTTCGCCTGTTGGATGACATTGAGATCGGTGATATCATCGTGAAGAAGGGGACCTATCTGTATGCCTCCATGAGCGGCTTTGGTTCACAGCGAGTCAAGGGAACCGTTCAGAGCATTTTCTTCCACGACGACATCATCCCTGTCAGTCTGTCTATCTTCGATACTGACGGTTTGGAGGGATTGTATGTACCCCAGAGCCAGTTCAGACAAACAGCAAAGGATGTGGCCAGTTCTGCAATGGATGGCGGTAATGATATTGTAGAAAATGACGGTTCTACATCTGGTATCAAAGGATGGGCATCACAGGCAGCGAGAAATGCTTCTACGAAAGTTATGAGTGCTTTCGGGAAAGTGTTCAAGCGTAATGTCGTCCGCTTGAAATATGGTACTAAGGTCTATCTCATTGACAGTAGTCAGCGAGAAAATAACAACAATAGCAGTAGTAAAAAGCAACGACAGTAATATAAAGAATAACAAACAAGTAAGCTTTATGAAAACAAATATTCAAAACAACTATAAAAAGAGCAGCTTTAAGGAGCGTGTCTTACTGCTCTTGATCGCCTTGATGTCTGTCATCACTGTGAGTGCACAGAAGACACTGATCAATATCGACCAGCTTACCGTCAATGAGCACGTATCGACGATTATCACAGCTTCGGAGCCTATCCGCATGGTAGACATCTCGACGGATTCCGTGGCCGGTGACAAACCTTTGGATAACGTCGTGCGTGTTAAGCCCAAGACCGGTAATCACCATGACGGAGAGTTGTTAGGCATCATCACCATTATTACAGAACGTTACCGTGTCCAGTATGCCTTAGTCTATACGAGCAAGATTGAGGAAGCCGTTTCAGACAAAGAAGTAGAGCTTGTAGAGCGCAATGCCTTTCACAATCCTGATGTCAGTATGTCGACATCAGACATGGTAGGCTATGCCATGAAAGTCTGGAATTCTTCGGCTCACTATCGTAGTACATTCACGAAGGCCAACCGACTGACCATGCGTTTGAACAACATCTATGTAGTAGGCGAGTACTTCTTCATTGATTTTTCTGTCGAGAACCACAGCAATTTGCCGTTTGATATCGACGAATTGCGTGTGAAGTTACAGGATAAGAAGGTCGAGAAGTCTACCAATGTACAGACCATCGAGTTACAGCCATCGCTGATACTGAATAGAGCTCCCTCGTTTAGAAACGGCTACCGTAATGTCATTGTAGTGAAGAAGATGACCTTCCCCAATGATAAGGTATTGACCATTGAGTTGAGCGAGAAACAGATCAGTGGTAGAACCATCTCTTTGAACCTCGATTATGAGGACGTGCTTTCCGCAGATTCCTTTGACACCCTTCTTCTTCATGAAGACTAAAAGTATAGAGTTATGAGAATGTTCGTTTCACATATTTTTCCAGTGGGAAAACTTAGGATGGCGGCCTTTGTTGCCGTCGTCCTTTGCTCCCTTTCAGTTGTAGGGCAGACACACGGAGATCATCTGATGGTAGGTGTCGGAGCCTCTTATCCTAATGGTGTAGAAGGTACCATCTCTTATGAGCACGAGATGAATTATCATAGTGCTTGGGAATATTTCGGGTCATATTATCTTAAATGGGAAAAGGATCCGGAGGTAGGACATATCACCAAAGATAGTTTCTGGCACAATTACAACACATGGGATGTGGGTATTGCCTACAAGCCCTGTGTGACTAGAGGACGTAATCATCATGGTAACTTCCGTATTGGTGCTGCCGTCGGTAGTGATCTTAATCGTTTTATAGGCATAGCTACTGCCGGTTATGAGCATACATATAACCTTTATAACGGTTGGAGTTTGTTCTGGCAAGTCAAGGAAGATGTCGTCCTACACGGACAGGATCGCTTCCGTACAGGTGGTACAATCGGTATCAAGATTCCTTTATAAGAGGATTCTACCTCTATTAGTATTCACGTAAAACGAAAAAGTTATGAGATTAAAGAAACCAATGTTGTCATCTCTGATAGGACAAGCCTATATAATGCCCCTAATTGCTTTTTTAGCTTTTGTCGGGCTGTCTATACTTTCATGTGATAACCATGAAGCAGTTGACACAAACATGCACATAGGATATGTCTTGTGTGAGGATAATAGTTGTATGGACACAGCGACATACTTTCACCAAACGGCCAAGAAAGGCGTAGGAGTTGTCTTCTTTGAGAAGAATGATAGCGTTCCTGCTTTAGCTGTCATGTTAGATGAGTATAGGGCAGCTTATAGCGATACAATATCAGTATCTTTTGGAACTTCTACAAATATCAAAGAGTTCAACGGACGTGCTAACACTGTAGCAATGCTAAATAGCAGTAATGACAAGGGCTCATCTCCAATCGCACAGATAGCGTTTACGTCACATGCTGATGGCCAGAGCGAGTACATACCTTGTGTACTGGAGATGCGTTTGCTTAGTCAGGTGGCACCAACTATCAATCCCATCATTAAGCGGTTGGGAGGAACGCCAATAGCACTTTCTGGAGATTGCTGGTATTGGACAAGCAATGAAGTCAGTAGCAATGAAAACAATCAAGCATGGCTTTGTTCAGCACCCAACGGAAGTATATTGGAGTCTTCAAAAATCAAGTCGCACAAAGTGCGTACCATCATTCAAATTAATTACCCCGAATAAGGGCATCCGAATAGTCTTCACCTAATTTTTTTATCATGCCAAATTATTTAAAGTTGTTCGAGCCTATAGGTAAGGCTGCAGAAAAAGGCCTTGCAAAGGTCGGAATCAAAATTACAGGAGAGAAGGTTACTACTACTGGTACCAAGGCTCTTGCTAAGATGGCAGAGGATGGTAGAGGAACGTTTACCAAACTTACGGAGAAACTAGCTAAGGAGCGTGGTGTTTCCTCTGCTAGGTTTGGTGAGGACGCTGTTGCTAAGCAAACACGTAAGATGGCTGATGAAATGGCTCGGAAAGCAGCACCGCACGTTAGAAATTATGCGTCGAATGCAGCTGCAAAGGTTAGTCGTCAAGCCTTACGTCCAGTTGTAAGTACAGCAGAGAGAGCCAGCAGTTACGCTGCAAGAAGATCTGTAGGAGCAATTAACCGAGCCGCTTCACAGGCTTCCCATTCTATGCTTGGGTCTATTGGGTCTCGCTATGAGCATCATATCGAGCGTATACTTGCGAATATGAATCCTGTTCAACGCTTTTTCTACAATGTTCAGGTACAGTTGAGCAATATGCTTTCACGTTTTTTCGGAATAAATACAGGTTTTATGAATCGTTTCGCAGACCGTATGGGACGTGTGGCTTTTGCGGATGCAAGACTAGCAACCAAAACCGGAGAAGGCTTAGCTACTGCCGGAGTAAGAGATTCATTTAAGAATACCTTCGAGTCTAACTTATCAAAGTTAATGAATATTACTGGTCGTAGTGGCCGAGCTCTTTCAAACATAGCCAAGCAATCTGTCGGTAAGAGTTACGAGCGTCTTACTGGCGAGGAACTTTTTGCGTCTGCTTCAAAGGCAGGAGAGAAGGCCATCGAAGAGACCACAGGTAAGGTTGGCAAGAAAGAGGCCGAGAATCTTGTTAAGGAGGGTACTGAGCAAATAGTCAGTCAGGAAGCCAAGAAAGCGACCGAGGAAATAGTAGAGCACACTGCAGAAAGCGTAACAGCTCATACTGCTGAGCAAACTGTTGTCCACACCGGTGAGAAAGTTGTTGCTGATGAAGGTAAGAAAGTAGCTGATACTGTTGTACACGAGTGGAAGAATGTTGCGAAAGGGGACCTCAAAGTAGGCGACCATGTTAGACTTGTTGACAAGAGTGGAAAAGCTTTAGACGGATCAGAAGTTATTATAAAAGGCATCAAGGATGGAAAATTCACAGTTGAATCCGTAAAAAAGGCTGGATTAATTCCAAACCAGAATTTTGAAAAGCAGGCGATCCAGCGTTTGGAGAATACTACAGCCCATGAGGCAGTAGAACAAGTCGCCAAACAAGGACTTCATGATGGTGCTGAAACCTCTGCAAAGGAAGGCTTGGGAGCAGTTGCCAAGGAAACCACAGAGAAGGCCGAAAGTAAGACTCATGGACTTTTAGATCTGTCTGAGGACTTCCAAAAGAAGATGAATCAGACGGAACTTTTTCAGTGGAAGAGAAACAAACTCGTCAACGAGGGATTTGAGAAGCAAAAAGAGGGCATACAGAAGCTCTATGAAGCAGCTAAGGCTGAGACCAACCCTGCTTCTTCTGCCAAGTTGTTTAATGAGGCTGCCGAAAAGGAAACAGCCCTTAACATCAAATATTCAGAATTCCTGAAAGAGCAGGAAAATCTCATAGCAGGTGTCGAGCGTCGTATTGCTGTCGATGCGGAAAAGGCAGCCCGTACGGAGGCAGAGAAACTGACAGCAAAAGAGGATCCTTTTGCCTTACCAGAGAATTTGATGAAGAGACTGCAAGGCCGTCCAAAGGAGCTTGCTCAGTGGAATATGAACAAGGCAGCTTGGGATGGCATCAAGGAGCAACGTAAAGCTATTGATAAGCTTTATGAGGCTGCAGCCAAGACTACAAATTTAAGAGAATCAGCAAAACTTACAAGCGAAGCTGCTGAGAAGAGCGCAGCCCTGCGAAAAGAAGCTACAGAGATCATGCAAAAGCATGTTGAATTGACTGGTCGGCTTAACAAGACTCTCTTCCGCCAAGGAGCTGAGAAAGTAGTGCAAAATCCTAAGCAGTTGCTTGGATGGTCTGGTGCTGTATTAGGAACAAGCATTGCTGTTTCTGGCATGGCTTCTGGTAAGGGCGCACTTGCCCCCTATTTCAGAGGATTGTTTGGAAATGAGTATGAAGAGAATGGATTAGGTGGCGTTATCGTCAAGACTGCCATAGGTGAGAAGAATCAGAAAGCAGCTGCAGAAAAACTTTCTCAACTGGGGCAAAAGACTAGTAATGTTGTCGGTGAAACAGTTCCAAGGGTTGCCAATGAAGTCGGTAGAATCTACAATGGAGTTGCCAACGATGTTTCTGCTATTAATTCAGAGGCAGGAAATGTTTATAGCAATGTTAGGGATATGACATCTAATCTTTATCATGGTAATCAGCAGATCTCTGATGGTAATGGAGGTTATTATGACTCCACTACCCAGCAGTATGAAGGCGTTCCACAAGATGGTTCCTCTTCCCAGTATGCGATGGGACTTGCTAGAAACGCCATGAATTCTGTTTCAGGTGGTAATGTCTCAAAGATGGATTTAGGAACGCTTCTTGGAGCTTCCATCTTAGGCTTTGGACGATTTGGCTTGTTCGGCAAGGCGATTGGCGCAGTAATGGCAGGTAGTGCCATCCATAACATCAATAAGCGAGGCCAATCAACTCAGCAAGTTCAGCAGACGCAGGGCTACAGCCCTTCTCAGAGTCAGCCTGTCATTCAGACACAAGAATACAAGACTAGTGCATACCAGCATCCCGAGGTCAGCTTTGACGATGAAGGTAATGTGCAGCATGCACGACATATGTAAAACGCAAGTAATATGGAGAAAGAAACAAAGAAAGTTAACTACAAGGACATGTTTTTGGAGTCGCCATCGGGCTTCTCCATGCCCTTCGAGTTAAAAGACGAAGAAGAGCTACATGTCACACTCCCATACGGGGAGCAGACACATCCAAAGACAGGCGAGAAATTTACGCATTTAGGCGTAGATCTCGCTGTCAAGGACAAGAACCTATGGGCATTGGCCAGCGGCACCATCATCGGAGCCGGTGAGAATGCCATTCATGGCAATTACATTGTTGCCAAGTATGGTAAGTATGAAGTCACATATGGTCATATCTCAGAGGCATATACCCCTTACGGAACTGTCGTCGAGGCAGGTGACACCATTGCCAAGGCAGGAGACTTCTTGCATCTGGAAGTCAGATTTGATGGAAGAGACATGGATCCAATGGAGTTTCTGAAAGTCATCTGGGGGAACATACAACAGTTGGCGGTGATGGGCATACATAATAAAAAAGTCGATGACACCGTGCAAGGACGGAAGATTCATACCCAGTATGATGCCCATCAAGACGAACTCTTGATGTTGATGCTCCGTTGGTTGCCTGAGTATATGAATGAGTTACGCAATGGATCCTATGCCCCTCAGCTGGGAATGGAGACAACACTCCGTAATATTTTTGCTCAGGCTGCCCGGAAGGACTACTTCTATGAAGCAATACCATCTATCGCCAATCCTTTGGGATTAGGTAGCCGTTCGGTGCCCCTGATTGAGAAAGTCCAGAACCTGCTAATACAGGATTTTCTCAGTTATATGTTCACCAGACATTCAGCAGTGATGCCTGAGATGGATGATAATCAAAAAAAAAATTTCTTGCGAGAGCAGCCGAAGATGGAATGATCGTCGATCCTCTTGCAAAGTTAAACATCAACGTACAGAACTACGATGTCAAGCGTAGAGCTTCTGTCTACTATGACATGGGAGGAACCATGTGCTGGACAAAAGCATGGTTCAACGATCGTGAAAGAGGAGAGCGTTCTGTGGCCATACCTTTGCATTTGGCATTGCAGTTTGCGCACGATGAGATCAGTCTTGACGAGTGGCTCGCACGCTTTTATCCCAAGCAGATGTCCGTTTATCAGAAAGTGATGACAGAAGCAAGAAAGCAACTGTTAGGCATATAAGCAAAAAGAATAACAATAATGGCAAAGAATCAAGATCTAGCACAGATAGACTATGCTTTCAACAACTACTATGGGAGATATATTGCTCCCATAGTGGAGAAGGAGTATGCTTCGTTGATAAAAAAACAGAGCAAAGAATATACTGATGCAGTCAGTCCAGTGGGCTTATCCGGTGCTTTGGCTTCTGGTCATTTAGAGTATCAGACTATTGCCGGTCGTGAGGTGGTAAAAAAAGGTAAGTGGAATAGTAAGTCGATAGCTACTGTAGTCGACACAAGCATAGAAAAGATACAAAAAAATAAGACTTTTGTAAATGACTGGCTTACTCTTGCTGGGCAATGGGATAATGTGCTACATAAACAGCTTGGCGATGCAAAATATAATGAGCTTTATAAGAAATGTAAAGTTAGTCCTGGTATATTATACATGCAAGAACGCCTTGCTAACTTAATGTGTGAGCAAGTTGGCAGGAAAGGAGCTCCTAAGACCGCAGCAGGGAGAATTGTAAGAAAAGGATTGCAATTAAGCTTATTTGGTATGGCCCACGACGTTATCAATTGGCTAATGACTCCTAATAACAAAAAGGTTTCTGCTTATGAGCAAAGGGTTAAAGCCTATAATAACAGAGCAAGCGATCCTAAAAGCCGTGGTGAGCGATGGGCTTCTTATGCTACAGCATCATTGATAGATGTAGGTACTACCGGACTTGCCGGGGGAGCTAAGAGTGCAGCAACAAGTTTTGCCATTGGAGCAGCAGCCCTCGGCGGTATGGAATCCGCCTCGACACGTCTTCTCGGGGGAGAACATAGTATTGACTATGGTCAAGCTAGTCAATACGTGCTGAACTATGCCTATGGCTCATCCCAAGCTGCTGATAAGGCTTGGACGGCAGCTAATAAACGTTACCGTAATCAGGGATCATTACTACTGTTACAAACCAATACCCTCCTACACAAAAAAGTAAAGGTAGGAGGTCTTGGTCTCAATGACCGTGCCAATGTGCTTTGTAATAAGGTGTTGTCCAAGAACCGCAGTTCCATCACTCTTAATCGTTCTATTGGTACCAGTTTTGACCGACAGACCATTCACTACAACGCACATGCGAAAGTTTCTAGGTGGATGATGGCCATGAGCGAAAAACAATGTCGTTCGTTTGGCAGTAAGTTCTATGCTCTTGCTATGGAATTGTCAAGATCTCGCAAGTCTTTTTCCGTTGTTAATGGAAGAAAAATGTCTATCAATGAAATAGCGCAAAGAGCCTTTGACTATTCCCATGCAGCTGCTATCAAGAGGGAAGCTATTGATGCTCAGAATGCGAGAGCAGCACAGCGTCTTGCTCGACATGCTGCCCAAGCAGCACCCCATAGAAGTCAGTCATATGGAACCTTACATCATCAACCACAACAACAATCTGGTCAATCCACTACTTCCCCACAACAGGCTGCTTCTGGCTTGTATAATCAACAGAATCAGCCAACAGGAGAAGGTCAACAGCCGAATGCCTATGAATCGCAGGCGCAACAAGGACAGTCAGCTCAACAGAATATGGGTTATCAGCCGCCTTCGATGGGAGGATGGGACAGTGCCATGAAGCAGATGGGACTTAGTGGCTTTGGTGATACATGGCAAAACATAGGCTATGTGCTGGCCATGTTACCAGACATGCTTATTGGCATGTTCACCGGGAAGAATCAAAATTTCAAACTGGAGAACAACTATATGCCTTTGGCAGCTATCATAGCAGGTATGTTCTTCACGAAGAACAGTTTCTTGAAGATGCTGCTGTTAGGTCTCGGCGGTGCCAACCTGCTTAATAATGCCAACCACGCCATAAAAAATGACGGCCAAGGTAACAAACCAGTCCGTCAGTTAAAGACCTATCCAGATGAGCCATTGAATAGCAGGATCAAGAATCCAGTTATCAAGGGACGTTCATTGCTGGGAACCTTCGACGGCAAGCCCTTGTGTATCACTATCAATTCCAACGAAACGATCTATGCCTACGAGAAAGGAGCACTACCGTTGAATACTCTGGCCAACGCTATACTGGCAGACATGGACAAACAGCAAGCCAGTGCTTCTGCTTCTTATGACAGGAGTATGGCAGAGGCAGAGGAGAGACAGAGAGCAGTAGGCATTAAATAATGCTTTTATATATATTACTTGCGTTCGGGTCTTCTGGCATCCTCGTTGATGTCGGGAGGCCTTTTTATATAGAAAAGCCTCCTACACATCACGTGCAGGAGACTCCAATAAATTCTTTTACATGTAATTGTCTACTTCTTCATGAAGCATTCAATTATGGTCACGCCGCCAGCCCGGTGGCGGCTCCTTGTTCAAAACGGCTATACAGTGGCCGGGGCTGGAATATTCTCCGCGGCACGGCGGATGCGCTCGCTCAGGTCGAATAGTGCTCCCTTGAGCTGTCCGGCTTCTTGCTCGGTGAAGCCGCCTACACCGCCATTGCCGTCGATGCCATACATTTTATGCTGGAACCATGGCACGGACTTGTCAAAGTAAGTGCGTGCTATCTCCCTCCATGACACTGCGAGATAGATGTCACTCATTCGCTGCTTCATGTCGGTAATCTTCTCTGCTTGTTTTACTGCTACTTCCATAATTATTTCTTTTTAAGGTTCTCCCCGGAAGGAGAGCCGTTGTTTGTCATTCGTCTTTTGGCATGTCCGTTATTCTGTCGAAGAGGTCTTGCGCATACTCCAGTAATTGCGGATAGCCGTTAGGGTAACTGTTGCAATAGTTTCTGATTGATTCAATCAACTCTTTCTCCTCAAAGGAGAGCTCCATATTGAATTTTTGTTTTTTCTTCAATGCTACTGTATTTCTTTTGAACACTGCAAAGATACTATTTTTTTAGATACTACACAAACAGGACACTATTTATTTTGATAGTAGAAGTAAGATTTGACATTCCCGTATCAAAAAAGCCTCCTACACATCACGTGCAGGGGGCTTCAAGAGTTCATTATTTATTCCTATCTACTTTGCCACCAAACTTGCATTTAGTGGAAATTTATCGAAGAATGCCCATACATCATATTTAAATGACATTTCTAATTCGGGCATATCTACTCCGTCTTTGTCGATATATTCCTGCCTTGCAGCAAGCAAGTTCTTTACAGCTTCATCCACTGTTGGTCCATATCCGGCAAGATCATGCTTGTCATCAACGTCTTTCTCTAAAAAGCAGGAGCAATTTCTTACTCCTGACTGCTTCTCCACGACGACTGTCACTTTCATTACTATAGTATTTATATCGTTAAGTATTAAGACAGCATGACATCAGTAGGAATATCGAGGATCTTACATATTTTGCCAGCCATTGAAAGATTTGGTTCACTGCGTCCTCTAAGGAAATCGCTGATACGACTATTACTTACTCCCAACGAGGCAGCTAAGGTTCTCTGCGTCATCTTCTTTTTTTCTAAACCATATCTGATCAATTCTGCAACAGAGAGCCCTTCTATTTTTTCATGACTTTCTTCGTACCTTGCTACGACCTCTGTCATAAGTTCCAGCTCTACCCTGCTGTCATCATCACTGGCTGTTGTCTCGTTAACAGCCAACAGTAAAGCTTTTACTCTCTTTACAGCGTAAGTATATTGTTCTTTGGATATAGAAAGCTCTTTCATTATTTCGTAAATTGCAGACAGTATTCCTCGTATGTCCCTATGAATAAGATATAAATAAGTTCATTCTGCATGAGAACCGACAGGAGAAGCCGATTTTTGCATTTGGAGAGAGAAAAGACATAGATATGTTGACCCGGCATATCCGTTTTAGGAAACACCTTCCTTATATCTCCAAGATTTCTCCAGTTACTCACTCTTGCAACCATACACCAGTATTGGATTGGGATTTTTGCCCAGGCGTGTTCTTTTTGTAGCAAGTAATCTTTTATCTTATGTTGTAAGACGATTGTCATTCTCTTTTTTCCTACAAAAGTAATAAGAAAACTGGAAAAAGCAAAATATATAATATAGAAAATGCCATGTAGAAGACTACATGGCACCAAAACGCAGTGTTTTTCTCATTCCTCCTTCAAGAAATTCATCACTTCATTCAAGGAGTAGCGGAGATCCGTCCCCACCCGGAAGTGAGGCAGCTTATTGCTGTTCCGTCGGATCCACGTTACCGAGATCCCTGTCCGCTGAGACAACTGCATGGTTGTTAAGATCTCGTCCTTGCTATAGTCCTTGGGCAGAAGCTTCACGATCTCCTGTGCTAACAAGTGTACTTCGAACTTGTTCATAAGGCGTTTTAATTTGTTGCTACTTTAACAAAATAGTGTAGTCCCCGGCCGAGTAGAGCGCAAGTCTTTTGAAATTTGATAAATGTATTGCATATTGTTATCTGTTTTAATTATTTGAACAAGATGGATTCTAAGATCTCTGTAAAGTCCGTCAACTCCAGTAACTCTTTCCGTGTGCACCATAAGAAGACGTCATTATTGTCGATTATCTTACCGTCACATGAAAATGCTGGAGATCCATCATCCTTCCATCCGCAGAATCTAGCTTCATTAAACATCCATCCTTGTCGGCCTAAAAAGACGATGTTACCACCTTCTCTGTAATCTTTCAGTTCTTCTGCTCTGTGCCATTTCAGCTTATTCATAATCATATTCTTTATTAGAGTTATGTTATGGCCACCACATTGGAGCGGTGGGTAATTGTTATGCTTCCTTGATAAGTTTTATTCGCACATCGTCGGGACGGAAAGCTCAAACCGTGAGAGCCTTATCTTTGTTATCGACGAATCTGTCAGTGAAGGCGAAGAAGCAGGCTTGTACAACACAAAATCTGAACTTGTTGAAGATCCATTTACGACGGAAGCGCTTCTTGAAGAGTAAGCCCAGTAGCTCCACCTGAATCTCTTTAGAGAAGGTTTTGAACTTCTCTATCATCTCAGCGTTTAGAACTTCCTCAGCGTGAGATCGCATATCTCCATCGTTTCTGTCGAGATATATAGACAGGTCGTGATCAAACTGCTTAATTTTGTTCTCGAAGAACATTTCTGTACTTTTTCCCATAATTTCTTTCTTTTAATGTTTAGAATGTGGTCCAAAGTTCACGACGGAAAGTATAAGCCTCCTTGAAAGTTTTGAAAGTGGCCAAGACCCGGTGTCCATACCAAAGCACCACACTCTTCATGGGATCACCGCAAAATGTCCGTGAGATGGGGAAAACCTTACAAGCTTTCCAACCATACTCTTTCAATATCCCCACATGACGCAAGGCATCCATCTTACTGATGCTCTTCATGTTGTTTACTGTTGTTTCCATATCAAAGTATTTTAAAGTTGAACTTAAATTATTTATATCGGCATTCCAGATTCATCTAGTCTTTTTTAACTTGTTGTTCTGGTCGTCCGAGCTTTTTTTTACATCGACATATCCGTCATCTCTGAGTCTTTTTCTGCGCAAAAAGGAGATAGTCCAGAATAGCCCAAAAGCAGGCAATCTGAGGAAAATCTTTCAGGAATACCCAATCTATGATTGTGGAAGGCTGCCTGAAAGATTTTTCTCAGATAAGGAGGAACGACTGGTGCTTGCTGTGGGCGAGGACTGTCTAACTTTGCAAGGAAAAAGCGTAAGATGATGGTTATGACCTTTGCAAAAAAGCGAGGACGGCCAAGAGACAACAATAGCATTTAGGTAGAGAAAAGAGAAGCCTTGTGCGACTGAGCTGCGGGAAGGAACACTAAGCTTCATAAGGAAGCGTGAAGACTGTGCCGGAGCATTCCGCCATTGCCTTCACGCATAGTTTTAGTTAAAGTATGTATTGGTAGAAGAGTAGATTTCCTAATATCCAAATATTATATAGGATTTCATTTTTTTTAAGAATAAAACCACATTCCCAAAATTTTAAAGGCCAAAATATGTGCCAACCCCGAAATTTTGGCTTTTCTTGATGTCTATCTTTGCTGTGGAAAATAAAGCTCTCGAAATTAACACTTTAAACTGAATACTTTACAAAAAACCGTGATTAGTATCTTGAAAGTGTTAATATAAGACTTTGATTTTCCAAAGACCATTTGTCAGCACAGAAATGATTTACTTTGTAACTAAAGAAACCGATCTTTACCCTCATGGCAGATATTAAGGAACATATTAACGATTATACTTTGGAAGAAGACAAACTTTCTTCCAACGAATCAATTTTGCGTGATTTGCTTATTGCTCGTTTACGTTCTTCTGGTATTGAGGTTATCACTGATAAGAAAGAAGTTAAAGAATTACTTGATACCTATCAAGCTTTAGGGAATAGTGATATTAGGTTTCAGAGTGTTTTTCATGGCAGTGGAGTGAATTTTGATCATTTTGATCACAGCCACATGGGTGAGGGCGAAGGAGCTCAGTCTCATGGTTGGGGAACTTATGTGACTTTGGATGAAAAGATAGGCAAGAAGTATGCTTCCAAATCTGACCAGGCAACGGGATTGAAACGATCGGAATTAGAATTTGAAATACATCGTGCAGAAGACCAACTTTCTTTTCTTCGTGGAGAAGTCAAGGCTTCAAAAGAGAAGGAACTCAAGAAGTTAAAGGCTGAACTTAATAACCTTGAAAGATCGAGATTTTTGTATACTGTGGATATACCTGATAATACAGGGTATAATTATCTTGAAGAGGATGGCCCACTTAGTGAAGAACAGCAGAAGATGTTAGCTGATGAATCCGAGAAAGAGGGCTTTGGAGACTACACTTTGTCATACAGAGACGAGAAAGGAAACCTGATGCTCAATGCTGACGCGTCTAACGGGCGCTGGTTGTATCGTAATGAGCTCACACGTGTATTAGGCTCGCCAAAAGCCGCAAGCGAGTTTTTGTCTCGTGCTGGGTTTAAAGGCATTCACTATAATGGTCGTGAGGATGGAGATTGTTATGTCATCTTTGATGATAAGGACTTGAATATTGAGGATAAGATAAAGTTCTTTAAGACATCCAACGGTGATGCTTATGGCTTCACCTTGAACAACAAGATATATGTCGATATCGACATTGCCAATAGTGAGACACCTATCCATGAGTACACCCATCTTTGGGCATCAGCTCTGCGTGCAGGTAACGAACATGAGTGGAACAATGTTGTTGCTTTGATGAAGCAGCAGACAGACTTATGGGATTCCGTGAAGAGCAGATATCCTCAGTTATCCTCTGATGATGATATTGCTGATGAAGTGTTGGCGACCTACTCTGGACAGCGAGGCGCAAAGCTTTTACGTGAGCAGATGAAAGGTATCATGGGAGCAGATGAAGAAAAAGCCACTTCAATGCTTAGTGCCTTTGAGGAAGCCATAAAGCGTTTCTGGCATGAAGTAGAGGAGATGCTTCATATTCATTATATCAGCTCCGAGCAGGTAGCAGATCAGATCATGTCAGACATGCTTCATGGAGTAAATCCGAGTGAAGTAAAGAAAGAAGCATTTGTCAGACAAGAATTTGAGTCCTTAGTCGATTCAAATAAGAATTTTAATGAGCGTTTATCTTCTTTGATGGAGGATTCCCATCAAAAAGATCAGCGTTTACGTCTTGGGTACGCCAGCACCTTTCTTCGTGAAGGAGGTTTGGGAGATGGCATGATTTTTTTACAGTACAACAAAATACTTAGGAAATCATCAGAAAATTATGAGAATAATCATCCTTATAACATTGCCAGTCTGAGAAATCTACCTATGGCGATTGCCTATCCTATTTCAGTCTTTGAAAACACAAACGACAAGAAGGCAGGGAGTACTATCCTTACGGAATTAAGTGATGGCAATCATAATTTTATTGTTGCTGTAAAGACAGTCAACGAGCAACGTTCGAATGGTGTAACTATGGAAATTAATGATATCATGCCACTCTTCCCCAAAGAAGAGAAAGGTATTATTAATTGGTATAACACAGATAAGGCAACGAATATAGATAAAAAGAAAGCCCTTCGCTTCATCTCGTCCCTTCAGACCCATTCTGAAAACGAAATAAACTCAGAAGAACTTTCCTCAGCTGCAAATATAATAAATAATTTTGAGAAAGCCAAATATCAAGAGGAAAATTTTGACAATACTTTTAAAGAAGTTTCTCTTGACCGTCGTTATGCCGAGGCAGTAGCCAGAGGGCATTTCGAGGAAGCCCGTCTGTTGTTGTCCGACAGAGCCAAGAGCAAGGGCTATCTGCCCACCGATTATCAAGGAAAGGACAGCTGGTCAGCTCCTGTTGCAGAAGTTGAGCCCAGTGATCTTGATAATAAGGAAGCCTTGCAGCAGATGGTTGATGATTTCGGTAGAGAACCGAATATCTACGGCATCATCAATGGTATTCAAGCACATGATTCAGATTACTATTATAACCCTGATGTTGTCGGGTTCCATGGTCAAGCAGCCGAGGAGACTGCCGAGATTTTGCGTAACCTTCGTGACCAGCAAGCTGATGGAGACACACAGGTAAACATCTATCGTGTTGTTCCCAATGATGTTGTTGGCAGTCAAATCATGCAAGGCGACTGGGTAGCATTGTCCAAGGCTTATTGTGACGAGTTAGGTAAGCACAAGTATGGTGATGGCAATTATCATGTCATAGAATCTAAGGCACCTATCAAAAACCTATGGATGGGTGATGAGGATATGCGCGAGTTCGGCTTTGACGATGGCCAAGGAGATGTAGAGAAGAATGTTTTGCACAACAGAAAGTTACTTGACATTACCTATGACGATCAAGGGCAGCTCATACCATTGAGTCAGAGATATAATGAAAGAGATGAGGATATAAGGTTTCAGTTACATAATGATAAACAAAATAAAGTAATGAGCAATAATAAAGATAAGATTTCTCCGGGTACTCAAAATGCCATGGAAGCTTTTGCCGATCATATGGTAAAAGTCATGGAGGATATGAAGCGTTCTGACTGGAAGAAAGGCTGGTCGGTGGGATCAAACGGAATGTTTGGATTACCAATGAATATCAAAGGCTTCACATATTCAGGTGTCAATGCCATGATAACCGGTTTTCACACTTTGGATAATGGCTACACTGCACCTGTTTATATGACATTTAAACAGGCTAGTAAGTACGGGTGTCACGTAAAGGAAGGAGAGCGAGCAATACCTATTATTAATGCAGGTGTTCATAAGTATTACAATCGTAAGCCCATTTCTGATGAGGAATATGATCAATTACCAGACGAAGAAAAGGACAAAGTTTACAAGAGGCATCATATTACTTCATTTGCAGAATTCAATATAGACCAGACCAATTTGAAGGAAGTCAACAAAGATCTATACGACAAGTTAGTTTCTTTGTTCCACGGCGAAGCCCCCTCTTATGATCGGGAGGGAATGTTTGCAAGCCCAGAGCTAGATCGTATGCTAAAAAATCAGGAATGGGTTTGTTCTGTTGATTGTAGTCATGTCACAGATAGTGCGTATTATAGACCGTCGACGGATCAAATAGTAATCCCGATGAAAGAGCAGTTTAAGGTCGGCGACACTCCTGACGAAATCTTTAAGGACGGGCAGGAGTTCTATTCTACTGCTTTGCACGAGATGGCTCACTCAACTGGTCATCAGAGCCGTTTGAATCGCCCGGTTTCAAGCTTTTGCACAAAGGAATATGCTAAAGAAGAGTTGATTGCAGAGCTGACATCAGCCCTGGTCTGCTCTGCTTTAGGATTTGACAAGCGTATAAACCGCAACAGTGCTGCCTACTTGGTCAGTTGGGTACACAAGTTAAGCAGAGATCCCAATTATATACGTGAAGTCATGCCTCAGGTTAATCGTGCTTCAAAGATGGTTTTGGAGAATATTGACAAACAGCGTGTTGCACTGGGGTTGCAGCCCTTGATGCGTAGCGGAGAAATAGATTTAGACACTATACAGGCGAAGGACTCCGTAAAACAGCAGCAAGCGGTTGTTAATACCAAAGAAGCTCAGTCTTTATCTGAGAAAGTTAACAATCAGGGAGATCAGTTGGACAAGGAAAAACAGCATACTGTCGATGGCACCCTTGACAAGGATGCCATTGCAGATGGATATGCCAACAATATGGAAAAGCAGTGGGATGAAGTAGTGAAGATGTATAGTCAAGATGAAAATCTTTTTGATCAGCTTACCGCTGCTGCGTCCGGACAGCCATTGGACTCTGTTAAGCATTCTGGCAAGTTCGATATTATACACGATTTTGTCAATCTTAACGGAGGCATGAAAGAATTAGGTGCTGATTCAGAAACTAATTCTGGAGCAATGTATAACAGTCATACAGTCTCCCAGTTGAATTTAGCCGATGGTTCTGTTCTTGAAGCAAACGATTATTTAAAAGCTGTCGATGATTCTGTCAAGGATGTTCAGGAACTTTCTCGTGTCAGAGACGGTGCCATCATTGACAGTGTTAGTAAGCAGATAGGAGCAGATAATCAGAATATTAGTCAGGAATCGTTAAACAATTTGTGGGCTTCCTTTGTTGAGTCGGCTCCTATGAACCGTCCTCAAGTTCAGCATGTTGGGGGGAAAGCGGAAGATGTTGTCCATGACACTAGTGAGGAAGTGGAAACTACCAAGTCTAGTGATTCTGAATCTGTTGACCATCAGCAGGAAAATGATAACAAGCAAGTCAATGATCAACGTTTCAATGGCACACGAGAGGAAGCTTGGAACGTTGTTGATGCCATGCAACCATATATAGACGACCCTGATATAACCGTGTCTTTGGAAGAATGGCTGAAGGCTACCGATGCCTATGGCACACCTTTTAATACTGATCAGTTCTGGTACAAGAAATTTGCCAAGGGCAAGACCGAAGGACAACTAATCTTGTTGTATCATAATGCCAAGGACTTCCTTGAACTTGTTCCAAAGGAAGATGACAAGAAAGCCGTTGACCCCATTATGAGGGTCTACGGTCAGATGAAGGAAGAGCATCCTAATACCATTCTTCTCTTCAAGAGTAAGAGTGGCAAATTTTACAACTCTTACATGGAAGATGCCTCCAAGGTATCAGAGATACTACATCTTCCATTGCAAAAGAGTGATGAAGTAAAAGATAAGGATGGTAAGTTCGTAGACAACTGCACTTTCCCCAGTTATGATCTTGACATCTATCTCCCCATGTTAGTTCGTGCAGAAGAAAGAAGTATCTTGCTTGACTATCCACCATATGTCGAAGACAGAGTAGAAGCAAACAACCTGTCCAAGGTCAAGCAGGAGGCACCCCATGAGGACAGTGATATCACTACCGATGTCACTGGGAAGGCCAAGGAAATA
Source organism: Prevotella sp. (assembly GCA_052355365.1). Taxonomy (GTDB): domain Bacteria; phylum Bacteroidota; class Bacteroidia; order Bacteroidales; family Bacteroidaceae; genus Prevotella. Next base: position 34,482 of record DAWDCC010000027.1, read on the forward strand.
GCCATGACTACCAATAAGCCCATGACCGAGGCTGAGAAAGAAGCCAAGGAAATTGTCGATGACAAGAAACACGAAGAGTACCATCATCATCTTGATGAAGAAGAAAAATCCAAATCTGAAGTTGAAGCCAAGAATGAAGATATGAGTGCAAAAGAAGGAGCTAATAAGGCAGAAGAAGCTAAGGCAAAAGCCGAAGCAGAAAAAGCCAAGCAGGAAAAAGCCGAAGCCGAAAAGGCTGCCAAGGAAGAGCAGGAGAAAGCCAGCAAGCAGAAATCTGTCGGCAAACATTCTGATAAAGAAGATGAGAAAATTGTCAGTACCGCAGCTGTTCATGCCGGGTTGTTGTTGGGAGCATTACAAGCTGCCAAAGATGGAGTTTGGTTAAATCCCCATGGAAAGAACGGAGCCGCTTTACTTGAACAAGGCAAAATGATCACAGGTTACAACCGTTTGATGATGGACTTATTCGCAGACAAGAACCATTATAAGACAAATGTCTTTACTTACTACGATTACGCTAAAAAGGAAGAGATGCCCGTCAAGCATGGCGAGAGTTCGTTACCTATCGACTGGACACGCTGGGACTATGAAAATGCAGCCACAAATATAGTCATTACCAAAGATCAGTATGCCAAGCTTACACCGGATGAGCAGCAGAATTATGCACGGCATAACACCAAGCAGACACGTCATTTGTACAACATAGATCAAACTGCCATGGCCGGTACGAAGGTAGCAGACTATAGCAAGTTGGTCAAGGATAATGGCTCCAAGTTTGAAGACATTCCAGAGCTTCCTTCCGACAAGAACTTTTTGAACCTTACTAATAGATTACATGGCAAGCATAAGGATTGTACTATTATTCTTGGTGAAGGCGATAAATACTTCGCCTATGGAGCACATGCCGAAAAGGTAGGTTCCGTTATGAGGGCTCCTGTTCAATCGAAGGACATTGATGGCAAGAAAGTGTCTTATATTGAGTTTCCTCACAACGCCCTTGATACTGTCATATCAAAGATGGTACGTTCTCATAACAAGGTGGCTATTTGCAATAATGTACTTGAATCCAAGTTTGAAGCCTCCAACAACATATCCAAGAACACTGTTCGGGATGCTGCTACTGTGGCAGAAAAGGTGAGTCGTAAGGCCGGTTTCACTTTGGAGCGAGTCCTTGACGATGTGCCAGTATCATATGACAAGGAGAAAGACGTTCTTACTTATAGTGGTAATAACGCCCGTCAGCCCGGTCGTGAGAACCTTGCAGCAGTAGAGAAAGCTAATGATATCTATCGTGCTGTCGTCGAGGCTACAGGCAGAGAGAACCGTCTTGACCGAGAGGCACGCTTCAACATGCTTCCGGAGGACAATGCCAAATATGAAAAGCTAGTTCAGGAACTTTCTTCCGGAGTTCTCATGGCAGCTCATGGCCTACCGGCTATTATCTCAAAGGAGAATCGAGAGCTCATCCCCTATTGGGAGCGAGAGATCAAGGAGAATCCCAAGATGATGGCCGTATTGGAGAAGGATGTCAACAATTCCATCGAGCAGATAGAGAAGCACTTGTTGGGTCAGGAAGTTGATTATGCGAAAGTGCGTGGTGCCCGTCCTGCTCTGTTTGATGCGAAAGACTACACCGTGGCCAGTAAGATGGCACAGCTTCCTAATGCCGAGACAAAGGAGTTCGTTGTCATCCGGAATGCGGAGAAGACCGCTGCTGATGTCATCCTTCCCGAAGGAGCTTCCCTTCCCGGTATGAACAAAGACAGAATCACCCATGCTTTGGCGAAAGAGAATATCAAGGAAGTCCATTTCTACAATGCTGGTGGCGCACAAGGACTGTATAAGGACAATGCCTATTTTGCTGGTAAGACAGCAACGTTGTCCAAGTTAAAGCAGTGGGAATTGCAGCCACGACACGTTGTAGACATTTCAGCAACATATCTCAATGCCGAGAAGAAACCGCTCATCGAGCGTTTCCGTGTTATCTCTGACGATTCCAACAAGAAAGTATTCAATATTAAAGCCAAGGGCGAGGGGCAATTCTCTGTCTATCCTGCTAAAGATTATTTGAATGCTTTCTTCAAGGCACTCAAAAATCCAGACAAAGCAGAGAGGTCGGTAATGCTTACAGCTCTCGCTGAGCGTTATTATGCAGTTGCTCAGGCACATCCGGAAGTCAAGAAAGAGATTATTATGCCTAAGATTCCGAAGGATGTAGACATGAACAAGTTGCATGGAACCACTATCACCCGTGATAAAGAAGATCACAGCAAAGTGTACGTTCAGAGTACCATAGACGGTACTTTCCATAAGGTACCAATAACTATGACCCAATATCAGCGCATGTGGCTTGCTGATGACATGCAAGACTACAAGAAAGCCATTGCAGCCAATGCTTTTGCTTTCATTATAAAGTCTGCAAATGCTCAGCAGGAGACTGATGCTAATTTGAAGATTGTAGACAACAACAATGTCAAAGAAATTGTTGGCCATACGGAGAATCAGGAACACGTCCGCAGCGAGTCTCATTCTGATGGAGGAACCAGCGGTTCTGACAAGTCAGAGAGTGAGGATCAGAGTTTAGAAGACACACCTTCCAAGCAAGCTGACAAGAGCAAGCCTGAGGAAGAGAACAAGTCACGTGGTTTCCACATGTAAATAACATTAGCAACCAAAATTCGGGCGTGATTATTCACGTCCGGATATTATACTTTATATATCTTATGGATATATCAAAAGAAGAAATCATCAACGCAGCCATCGAGCAGCAGATTAGATACGGAGTACCGGCTTCCATAACCTTAGCACAGGCACAGTTGGAGAGCGGCATGGGTACATCGTCCATCGCTCAACGTTCCAACAACCTCTTTGGTATAAAAGCCTATAATTGGAAGGGGCCTTATTTAAGTACAGCCACAGGTGATTATAGGGTCTATTCTAGCGTTGCCAACAGTGTTTGGGATCATTCTTTATTTCTGTCAGGGAAAAGATATCAGCCCCTTCACATGTTAAACGTGACCGATTATGTAGGTTGGGCGAATGGTCTTCAAAAATTAGGCTATGCAGAGAACGCCAAGTACGCAAACCTGCTAAAAGAAGTTATTGAGAAGAATGGCTATGCCAAGTATGATCAGATTGCCGTACAATTAGCCTCACAGCAAGGCTTGAAGACAGGCTATCAGAGCGACAATCTTGTACATCTTGATAACCTACAGGGTCATTGGTTTATGCCTATTGATTTGTCTGGCACCCAGATCACGGGTGAGTATCACGAAAAGCGCCCTAATCATTTACATGAAGGTATTGATATTTCCACAAAAGGAACGTATAGAGATGTTGTAGCAACAGAAGACAACGGTGTTGTAGTAGCTACAGGATCGAGCAGCTCAGCAGGCAATTATGTCACAGTACAATATAATCGTGCTGATGGAATTAAGTTTCAGTGTACTTACATGCACCTTAGCAGTATTAATGTAGCTAAGGATCAAATAATACAGGGTGGTACAAAGTTAGGAGTCAGTGGCAGCACGGGGCGTTCCACTGGCCCCCATCTTCACTTTATGGTCAAGGTTCAGGCACCGGGCAGTCAAGAGTGGAAGAGCTACAATCCTCTGGCCTATTTGGGAGAGATATCAGTTCGTGGAGGAATGGACACACATCTGGTAAATGGTAAAGGACAGGATGAGTTGGCTATCGCACGTTCTACCATGATAGTAGAGCCTAACAATGTCAACCAAGATGGATCTTGGTCTCAGGCAGATCAATATAATTGGCTAGCCGATTCAACCAATTCCAACGATCCCACCAAATGGTTATCTGCTCTTACCGGTAATGAAAATTCGGATGGTCAAGATATGATTACTAATCTTATCTCCACCCTTTTTAAAGGAGCCGTCTTCTTCGCCATGCGCCTCGATCATCCTATTGATGACGACCAGTCACAGAGTGATGATCAGAACAAAAATAAAGAGCAGTCGAAGGATGTCAAGATAGACGAGAAAGAGATGAATAAAGAACGTGAAGTTGTTGATGCCGATGAGTTGCATAAGTCAGCATCATTAGCTTATGATGCACAGACACAGGAGCAGCAGACACAGCAGCAGAACGTCAAGCTTGCATAGATGTCGTATCAGTAACTATATATATAAGCAATTAAATAGGGTGTCCAGTTCGTTGTGCCAATTTTAGCTCACTTTTCTGAGCGTCTTGTT
>DAWDCC010000028.1:0-38581 GCA_052355365.1 Prevotella sp.
CCGAGGCAGAGGCTGAGAAGCAATGGGCGGAGGCAGTGGCGCAGATCAAGACCTACGCGGCCGACAAGAAGTTGCAAAGCATGCTCCACGGCTCCACACTCCATCCGATCGTGATACAGATCAAAGGCTACGATCTCGTGAAGTACGAGGAGATAAAGGCATGACGTTAGGTCCTTGTCCCTTCATGGATAGAATGCAGGGAGTTGATGTTCCCTTTATCCTAAAGATTTTATGATGATGAAAGTTTCATATTCTTTAGCATTGTTGTGCTTTTTAGTCAAGAAAACTTTCCCTATGTTCTGTCAGCAGGCGGTGGACAAATTGCGGTTGATAGCATCTGTATGCTGCCTAATGTGTCTCCAATATCTGTCATGATAAAACTTGTAACTTTTTGAAGCCGGTCACTCATCACAAAAAAAAGAGGGAGTGTCAACGATGTGTTGACACTCCCTCGTGTAGAGTTGATCGGCTTGATCCGTGTTGCGGACTGCCGTTACTTGGTTTCTATCTCTTCCTTCATGTCGAGATACTCACCCTTTGTGTCGTAGAACTCATATTGCAGGAAGGCGAGCTTCTGTGAAGGAATGATGTGTACGCCGAATCCGTATTTCATCTGCCACTTACGCTTGAGGCTCATAATGCCCTGGTTGATATAGGCGGCGACGTATGGATGAACGTGGAGATAGAACTTCCTGATGCCTATCTTGTTGACCAGGCGGTCTATTTTTCCTTCGAGCTGGTCGGTGAAGAGGATGCTTGACTTGATTTTTCCGGTACCGTTGCAGGTGGGGCACGTCTCTTCTACGTTGACGTCCATTGCCGGACGCACGCGCTGACGGGTGATCTGCATCAGTCCGAACTTGCTCAGTGGCAGAATGTTGTGGCGGGCGCGGTCCTTCTGCATGTTCTTGCACATGCGCTCATAGAGCAGTTGCCGGTCCTCGGCCAGGTTCATGTCGATGAAGTCGACCACGATGATTCCTCCCATATCACGCAGTCTGAGTTGGCGTGCCAACTCGTCGGCAGCCCCGAGGTTGGTGTCGAGAGCCGTGCCTTCCTGGCCTTTTTCGTTCTTTGATCTGTTGCCACTGTTTACATCCACAACGTGCATAGCTTCGGTGTGCTCAATGATGAGGTAGGCGCCGTGGGCGTAGTTCACGGTCTTGCCGAAGCTGGCCTTAATCTGTTTGGTGACGTTGAAATTGTCGAAAATGGGCACCTTTCCGGTATAGCGCTTAACGATACCTGCCTTCTCAGGGGCGATGAGTGTCACATAATCTTTTACTTCATGGAACACGCTGTCGTCGTTGACAAAAATATTCTCATAGCTGGGGTTGAACAAATCGCGCAGCAAGGCAACGGCCCTGCTGGTCTCTTCGTAGACGAGTTGCGGCCGCTGCTGGGTCTTCTGCACCTTGGTGATGGCATCCATCCATCGCTTGTACAGAATCTTCAGCTCGCCGTCGAGCTCGGCTACGCGCTTGCCTTCAGCTACGGTTCTGACGATGACACCGCAGTTCTTGGGTTTGATGCTGTGGATGAGTTGCTTGAGTCTTGCTCTTTCTTCACCGCTTTTGATCTTGGAAGATACAGAGACTTTGTCGCCAAAGGGCAGCAACACGAGATAGCGTCCGGCAAAGCTCAGCTCACCGGTCAGGCGCGGTCCCTTGGTGGAGATAGGCTCCTTGACAATCTGCACGAGCACCTCTTGTCCCTGTTTGAGCGTCTGCTGCACGCTGCCGTCCTTTTGCAGGTCGGGCAGGCGGGTGGCTTTGTCAAAGGGGAAGAGTCGCCGGCGGTCACTCTGTATCTGCTTGAGATACTTAGCGTAGGAATTAAACTGACTACCGAGGTCAAGATAATGCAAGAAAGCGTCACGCTCGTACCCGACGTCGACGAAACTGGCGTTGAGGCCCGGCATGAGCTTCTTCACCTTTGCGACGTAGATGTTGCCTACAGAGAAGTTGGCCGAGCGGGGCTCGTTCTGGTATTCTACCAGCCGTTTGTCCTCAAGCAGGGCGATGGAAATCTCCTTCGGCTTGACGTCAATGATAACTTCGCTTGTCATCTCTTGGTGTTTTAGTAGGGTTAAAAAGCGAGGGGCACACCACGAAAGGCGTGCCCCCTCTCAAGAACAGCCGCCTGAGTTTACTTGCTCTTATGGCGGTTCTTACGTAATCTCTTTTTACGCTTATGCGTAGCCATCTTGTGGCCTTTCTTCTTTTTTCCGTTTGGCATGGTAAAATGTTTTAAATGTTGTGTATAATACAGTTTTGTTTGTCTGTCTCAGTGCAGCGGGATGGGCTTACTCGCCTTTCATCTCCTCTACGAAAGCCTTGGCCGGCTTGAAGCTCGGCAGGTCGTGGGCGGCAATGGTGATCGTGGTGTTCTTGCCGATGTCGCGTGCCGTCTTGGCAGCGCGATGCTTGATGATGAAGCTGCCGAAACCGCGGAGATACACGTTCTCCTTCTTGTCGAGCATACAACGCTTTACACACTCCATGAAGCTCTCCACTACTGCGGCCACTTCTTTCTTCTGCAATCCTGTCTGCTCAGTGATCTCACTGATGATATCTGCTTTTGTCATGGTGTTGATATACTTTTCTATTATTATATGAATGTCAACGTGTTAGCCCTTTTTCTTAGGGTATGCAAAGTTACAAGTTTTTCGTGTGATACGGAAATTTATTGCGATGTTTTTTTCGTCTTGCGATGATTTTATGCGCTTGAAGTGTTTCATTTTCAAACGTTTAACACTCTTTAATTCCGCTTCATTCTTGTGCTCTTCCTCTTGTCTGCTGTGTATGGGAAATAAAAAAGCCGTGACCCAGAAGGGTCACGGCTGTGAGGTCGTTATATATAATTGTGAGGTCGTTATATATAATAAGGAGTGGACGGCTCACTTCTTAGTGTTTTTTTCCATATTCGGGCTCGATCTTGCGGCGCACGAGCATGGTCATCACCACGGTGGCGAGGCAGCAGGCCATTACCATCCAGAAGAAATCGCGGTAGCCGATGGCTTCCTCGATGTAGCCGGCAACGAGACCAGGCAGCATCATGCTGAGGGCCATGAACGCTGTGCAGATGGCGTAGTGTGCCGTGACGTACTTGCCTTCGGAGAAATGCATCATGTAGAGCATGTAGGCCGTGAAGCCGAAGCCGTAGCCAAACTGCTCTACGGCGACACATGTGCTGATGACCACAAGGTCGTGGGGCAGGCAGATGCTCAGATAGACAAACGTGGCGCAGGGCAACGTCATACTGGCGGCCATGGGCCACAACGCTTTCTTCAGTCCCCAACGTGAAGCTGCGATGCCGCCGATGATGCCGCCCACGGTGAGCGCGATGACGCCGATGGTGCCATAGACGATACCTACGGTGTCGGTGTCGAGCTCCAAGCCGCCTGTCGCTGTCGTGCCAAGCAGGAAAGGATTGACCATCTTCAGCAGGAAGGCCTCGGGCAGACGGTAGAGCAACATGAACACGATGGCAAGCCAAACGCCGGTTTTTTGGAAGTAGGTAGAGAAGGTACGACCGAACTCACTCAGCACTTCACCGAATGTCTGTGGTCTGCCGTCTGCCGTTCTCAGCGCGTCTTTCCCTGGCTTGGGAAGGGAAAAGATGTGGTAGAGGGCGATGGCAGTGAACAGTGCGGCGGTGATGCCCATGGTCACCTGCCACGACAGTGGAATGTTGCCCGTGCTCTTCTCCAGGCTTCCGGCGATGTACACGAGTACGCCTTGGCCGAAGATCGATGACAGGCGATAGAACGTGGAGCGGATGCCCACAAAGAAACTCTGCTTGTCCTCGCTCAGCGCCAGCATGTAGAAGCCGTCGGCAGCGATGTCGTGCGTGGCGGAGGCGAAAGCGGTGATGATGAAGAGTAGCAGCGTGATGGTGAACAAGTTGATGGGTGTATGGCCAGAGGCGATGACCGCAGCCGACGGGTGCGGTATGGTCAGCGTCAGCAGAATGAATGCGGCACTCATCAGCAGCTGCATGGCAAGGATCCACCATCGCTTGGTCTTGATGATGTCGACAAACGGGCTCCACAGGGGCTTGATGGTCCACGGCAGATAAAGCAGACTGGTGAAGAGTGCCATCTCGCCGTTGGGCACGCCCATCTTGGTGAACATCGTCACGCTGATGTTGTTCACGATGAAATAGGGTATGCCTTCGGCAAAATAGAGTGTCGGCACCCACCACCAAGGTGATTGCGGACGCTTCATTCGGTTTTCTCCTGCTTGTTCTGTGCGATGCGTGCCAGAAGTTCCCAGGTACGTATGCGGTCCTTATAGGTGTTGTTGCGGTTCTCCTTCTTTATGCTCAGGTCTCCGTCGGAGTTGTCGTCCCAGCGTCGGCAGTCGTAGACAACATCGTAGATGCGGCCGATGCGGTAGCGACGGCTGATGGCCAGACCGAGCGCATAGTCCTCGCCATAGAGCACGTTGGGCAGATTGATGGCGCGGGCCACGGGCGTGAAGAAGGCACGGGGCGCTCCGAGTCCGTTGATGCGAAGGGCGTTGTTGCGTCCATTCTCCAGTGTCCACTCGCGATGATCGATCGTTCCGGGTGGCAGCGTGTTGAGATGGATGTCGGTCAGGCGGTAGGCGCCGATGACCATAGCGCACTGTTGCGGGCGGAAAGCGTCGACGAGCTTTTGCAGACTGTCAGGTCCGGAATAGACATCATCGGAGTCGAGCTGTACGATGAAACGTCCGCAGAGCGGATGGTGCAGCGCCATGTTCCATGCTCCGCCCACGCCGATGTCGTTGCGGTCGGGTACGATGTGTACGAGACGGTCGTCATCGATGGCGTCGATAGCCTCTGTGGTGCCGTCGGTAGAGTGGCATTCAGGTCCGTTTTCCATGACAAACACATTATATTTAAAGGTGGTCTGCTGGCTGAGCGCACTCTTCAGTGCGTCGCGGATCGTGCGGATGCGGTTGCGTACGGGAATCATGATGCTTGCCTCTACGGGGAACTCGCCCTCGTCGAGGTCGACATCTTGGAATTGGGGAGCCAGATAGGCGCCCACCGCTTTGAGGTGTTCGGTGCAAGCCTGCTCCATCTCTATCTGTGAGGCGCGGTTTTTCGGGTCGACATAGTCAAAGAGCTTCTCGCCCGTCTTGCGCGTGTCGAGTTCCACCTCAGAGTAGAGTGGTTCGTTGATATGCTCGATGTGGTATTTCTCCGAGAGTTTCAGACGTAGGTCATAGAAGCCGGCGGCGCGGTAGTCGGTTGCCATGCGGGCGGCAGCGTCTTTCAGTGCGTCGGTGCGGAAAAGCACCACGGAACCGAAGTTGAAGTCGTCGCGCAAGCTGCCTTGCTGGTACTCGATGACGGGTGCGTCCTTGCGCTTGCCGTCGGCGCTGACCTGATAGTGGTCGGCGTATACCATGCCGGCACCGGTGATGTCGGCAATCTGTACCATGCGCTCAAGGGCGAGATAGCCCATGCGTATGTAGCTGTTCTTCAGAAAGACGAGCGCATAGGGCGTGTTGGTCTCGTCGGCGATGCGGTGAATGGTCTTGGAGTCGCGGACATCGCCGTCAACGACAGCCACCTCGCCCACGAGGTCGAGGCTGCCGAGTGCCTCTACGTTGCGTTTTGTCTCCTCTTCGATGCCCTTGGGCACGAAGCAATTGATGAGGGTATTCATGTTTTACGTTATTTCAGAGTGCTTCGGTACCAGTCGTAGAGCTTCTTTACGCCATCCTCGATCTCCACCTTATGGTGCCAGCCGAGGGAGTGGAGTTTGCTTACGTCAATGAGCTTACGTGGTGTACCGTTGGGTTTTGTCGTGTCCCATACGATTTCGCCTTGGAAGCCGACAGTGTCTTTCACGAGGTTGGCCAGGGCTTTGATGGTGAGCTCCTTGCCCGTACCCACGTTGATGTGGCAGTTGCGGATCTCGCCAAGAGAGGGGATGGCACCTCCGCGGCCTTCAGAGTTGTTGCGGTTCACTTCGCCGTCAGTCTTCACACCATAGAACACAGAAGAGTACTTCTCTATGCCAATGATGTCGCTGAAGTCCACGTTGAGAAGCACGTGTACCGAGGCGTCAGCCATATCCTCGCTCCAAAGGAACTCGCGTAGCGGAGAGCCGTCGCCCCAAAGCGTCATCTTGTTGTTGTCGATACCATAGAAGTCGAGTGCTTTCAAGATTCGTTCCTTGTCGTTGTTGCCATCGACATTATCCTTGCCAATGAGTTCAGCAAGCTTAGTCGGTGGGTTGATGGGCCGCTTGTTCATATCTATGCGGATCGCATCCCAGTTATCGTCGTGGATGAGCTTGGCCAGATAGATCTTGCGCATCATGGCAGGCATCACGTGAGAGTTCTCCAGGTGGAAGTTGTCGTTGGGACCGTAGAGGTTCGTCGGCATCACGGCGATATAGTTCGTACCGTATTGCAGGTTATAGCTCTCGCACATCTTCAGTCCTGCGATCTTTGCGATGGCATACTCCTCATTGGTGTATTCCAAGGGTGAAGTAAGCAGTGCGTCCTCCTTCATCGGCTGCGGCGCGTTCTTCGGGTAGATGCACGTAGAACCGAGGAAGAGCAGCTTCTTCACATGGTGCTGATAAGCTTGCTCGATGACATTGCACTGCATCTTCATGTTTTGCATGATGAAGTCAGCACGATAGAGCGAGTTGGCCATGATGCCTCCCACGAAGGCTGCTGCGAGCACCACCGCGTCGGGCTGCTCCTGGTCAAAGAAGTTCTTTACGGCGAGTTGGTCGGTGAGATCCAGCTCTTTGTGTGTGCGGCCAACAAGATTATTGTATCCGCGTTGTTTCAAATTGTTCCAGATAGCCGAGCCTACCAGTCCGTGGTGGCCGGCAACATAAATCTTTGAATCTTTTGTTAACATTATCAGACCCTCCCCGCCCTCCCTAAAAGGGAGGGTGCCTGCACTACAATGGGAAGGGGACAGGCGTTTAAAGATTATATATTAAGCGACCCTATAAATTTCTAAAAGACCCCCCCTGGCTCTCCTAAAAGGGGAGAAGGAGCGCAACCTAAAAGAGCTTTCCCCTCCCTACTTATCTGTGATGGTTACTGTTTCGGTGGGTCTTCCCCCTCCCTTTTAGGAAGGACGGGGTGGGTCTTCTATTTCACGATACCTTTTTCGAGATATTCCTCGAGGTTGACGCGTACGCGGGCAGCGGCATCGTCGGCAGCCACCTTTTTCATGTCGCTGTCTACCATGAGCTTGACGAGATCCTCGAAGGATGTGCGGGTGGGGTTCCAGCCCAGTTCTGCTTTTGCCTTTGTGGGATCACCCCAAAGGTTGACCACGTCGGTGGGACGATAGAAGTCTGGCGACACCTCGATGAGCACTTTACCGGTAGCCTGGTCGATGCCTTTTTCGTCAGCGCCCTCGCCTTCCCAGCGCAACTCGATGCCGACGTGATGGAAAGCCAGTGTGGCGAACTCGCGCACGGTGTGCTGCTTACCTGTGGCGATGACAAAGTCCTCGGGTGTCTCATGCTGCAGGATCAGCCACATGCACTCCACGTAGTCTTTGGCATAGCCCCAGTCACGACGGCTGGAGAGGTTGCCGAGATAGAGCTTGTCCTGCTTGCCCTGCTTGATACGAGCTGCTGCCAGCGTGATCTTACGTGTGACGAAGGTCTCGCCGCGACGCTCGCTCTCGTGGTTGAAGAGAATACCGTTGCAGGCAAACATGTTGTAAGCATCTCGATACTCCTTCACGATCCAAAAGCCATACTGCTTGGCCACAGCATAGGGAGAATAGGGATGGAAAGGCGTGTTTTCATTCTGCGGCACCTCTTCCACCTTGCCATAGAGCTCGGAGGTGGAAGCCTGATAGATGCGGCAACTGTCCGTGAGATCCAGCTGTCGCACAGCCTCCAGGATGCGGAGCACACCGACGGCATCCACGTCGGCGGTATATTCCGGGGAGTCGAAGCTTACCTGTACGTGGCTCTGTGCAGCGAGGTTGTAGATCTCAGTAGGACGTACCTTGCCAATCACGCCGAGTACACTCATTGAGTCGCCCAGGTCGGCATAGTGAAGATGGAAATGAGGTGCGCCCTCCAGATGGGTGATACGTGGGCGGAAGTCCACAGAAGAGCGGCGGATGACACCGTGTACGTCATAACCTTTGTCCAACAAAAACTCAGCGAGGTAGGAGCCGTCTTGTCCTGTGATGCCTGTGATCAATGCTACTTTTCTTTCCATATGTTCTAAAGTATGATGCTATATTGAATGATTGTTGATGCTATATATATAATCAAGGTGTAAGAAGCGTATAGGCTTATTTGCTGTTGAGTCTGTCGTCCTTGAAGAGTCCAAAGAGTTCAGCGTCGATCATGTCGGTGACCTTTCTGAAGTCTGTGGGCGTATCCTCAAAGCTGAGCTTGTCGCCGTCGATGATGATCAGCGGTCCCTGATACGTGGTCACCCAATCCTCATAACGCTTCTGAAGTCCGGCGAGGTAATCGAGGCGGATGCTCTTCTCAAACGAGCGTCCACGTTTCTCGATGTGCTTGACGAGCGTGGGAATACTCGAACGGATGTAGATCATCAGCTGTGGGAGCTTGACCAGTGACATCATCAAGTCGAAGAGGTCACTGTAGTTTTGGAAGTCGCGGTCACTCATATAACCCTGGTCGTGGAGGTTCGGCACGAAGATGCGGGCATCCTCAAAAATCGTGCGGTCTTGGATGATGGTGTCGTTGCTGTTGGCGATCTCCACCACTTCCTTAAACCGCTTGTTGAGGAAGTAGATCTGAAGGTTGAATGACCAGCGCTTCATGTCGCCGTAGAAGTCGTCGAGGTAGGGATTGTTGTCCACGGGCTCGAAGCGTGGTGTCCAGTGATATTTCTTGGCAAGCATCTTGGTCAGCGTGGTCTTTCCGCTGCCGATGTTGCCGGCGATAGCGATATGCATGTTTGAATGATGAGTGTTGAATGTTGAGTGATGAATGAAGAAAGAGACGAGTGTTGAATGATGAGTGATGAAAGTTGAATGGAGATGGACGACAGTGATGGTACTCCGATGATTACAGCAGTGTGGGGTGGGGCGAGAGCTGTTCGTCGATGCGTCCGACGATATATTCAAAATCCTCGCGGCGGTTGACGAAGTCGAGGTCGTCGACGTCGATTGTGATGGCGCGTCCGTGATATTGCTCCGTCATGAAGCGGTCATAGCGGTCGTTGAGCTGCTTGAGGTAGCTGAGTTGCATGTCCTGCTCGTAGGCACGGCCACGTTTCTGAATGTTAGCCACGAGATGTGGAATAGAAGCGCGAAGGTAGACCATCAGGTCTGGTTCGCGTGCCACCATCATCATCGACTCGAAGAGTCCCATGTAGGTCTCGAAGTCACGATCACTCATATTTCCTAAGTCGTGGTTGTTGGCAGCGAAGATATATACGCCCTCGTAGATCGAGCGATCCTGCACAATGGCCCGTTTGCTGCGGTTGATTGCGAGCAGGTCGCGGAAGCGCTCCTTGAGGAAGAATACCTCCAGGTTCAACGCCCATCGCCGCATGTCTTTGTAATAGTCTTCGAGATAGGGATTGTGCGTCACGCTCTCCATCCGTGCGCGCCAACCATAGTGACGGGCGAGCAACTGAGTGAGCGTGGTCTTCCCGCTGCCGATGTTTCCTGCAATGACGATATGCATGAGTTAATGTCTGAGCGCAAGGTTATAGTTATAGTAATTGGCGTCGCCGGTGATGTCCTTCACCACTTTCAGGAAAGGCGGGAAGTTGACGCTCTCGGTGTCGGTGATGCCCTTCGTCTCAAGGATGACAAGCCCTTGGAGCTGACGCTGATAGGTGTCGAGCTCGAAGTATTGTCCTTTCCAGATAAAGCTCTTGCGCTTCTTGTAGATCGTGTGGCGATAAGGATCGGCCTGAGAGAGCAGCGACTCATAGAGTGCGTTGCTCACCTGCCGCTCTGTCTCCACCTGTTGGTTGTTGCTGACCGTCTTCTTCATGGTGTGCACGTTGACGCGCTTGCCACCCGGCCAGATACGTCTGCGCAGTCTGACCTCACTGTCGGGGTCTGCAACGAGATAGGTCTGCACGATGTCACTGTCGATGGTCTGTGGCATGTCACCGACAACCTCTACGATATATTTCCGCTCCTCGGTGATGGGTTGCGGCAAGCCAAGCACGGCGGAGATCTCCTTGAGCACACGGTTGATCTTTGTGTCGAAGTCGACATGGTTGTTGATCACGCGCAGATGGGGATGCCCACTCCATGCGTTGATGACGCGCTTGTCAAGCGTGCGTGCTTTCTCCAGTCCTTCCGACCGCTCCTTATTATTAGCGGTGGTATAGAACTCCTCCGCGCCGTCGGCAGCGGAGACGAGGTGCAGCACCGCATCGTAGCGTCCGAGTAGTTCCGGTGTGGAAGTACCTACGCGTCCGGTGATGTCGCTCCACATGTCAGCGTCCATATATGCCGAGATGTCCATGGCACCACGGTCACAGACGATGACCGTCGGCTCATTCACTGTTTTGGCTATATCGGTGAACTTGTCTTCGAGACCGAGTTGCTCCTGCAGTGTGGCGACTTCGCCATGAAAAAAGAATTCATGATTGGGAGTCAAGTAATCCATTCCCGCTTGGGCAAACACCGTGGGTACTTCCGGTATAGTGAAGACCTTAAATCCCAAACTTGAGAAGTGATCAATGACCTTTACAAGAGCCGTCGTTTTGCCTGCACAAGGACCACCTGTGAGGACAATCTTTTTGAGTTGGTAATTCATTGAGAATGTTTTTCGTGTCGACACTTGGATTCGAACCAAGGACCCCCACCATGTCAAGGTGATACTCTAACCAACTGAGCTATGCCGACAGACGAACAATTTTATAATGCAAAAACGTCTGCTCTTGTTTTGCGGGTGCAAAGATACAACATTTTTTCGACGCAGACAAGGAATTCGCGATTTTTTTTCAAATTAATTGCTGTGGCCGGTATGAGGCCGGCCACAACAGTTTATTAGGCTTCTATTTTCTTGCAGAACTGCTCGCCATAGTCGCGGCACTCGTCGATGGCCTTGTTGTCGGGCACCCACAAGCATTTGATGCCGTCGTCGGCAACGTCAAATCCTGCTTCCTGCAGATGTTTCGTGATGAGCTTCGGTGCGTCGCCGCTCCAGCCGTAAGAGCCGAAGGCAGCTGCTTTCTTGCCTTTGAACTTCAGTCCGCGTGCCATCTCCAAGATGCCGGCGATGGCAAATGAGTAGCCGTAGTTGATCGTCGGAGAGCCCACGAGGACAGCTTTCGAGCGGAACATCTGTGTGAGCACGTCGTTCTTGTCCTCCTTGGCTACGTTGTAGAGCTTCACCTCCACCGACGGATCGGCGCGGCGGATGCCCTCGGCGATGGCCTCGCCCATGAGTCGGGTGCTCTGCCACATCGTGTCGTAGACGATGGTGATCTGGTTTTCCTGATAAGGTGTCGACCACTTCTGATAGTTCTCGATAATCTGCGGGATATACTTTGTCCAGATGACACCGTGCGACGGAGCGATCATCTTGATGGGCAGGTTCATGCCGAGCACCTCCTTGACCTTGCGGGCCACCATCGGGCTGTAGAGGTTGAGGATGTTGGTGTAGTATTTCTCTGCCTCGTACATCACCTCGTGGACATCAGCTGCTGTGTCGAAGAGCGACTCGGTAGCGTAGTGCTGTCCGAAGGCATCGTTGGAGAACAGGATGTCGTCGCCGGACATATAGGTGAACATCGTGTCGGGCCAGTGGAGCATCGGAGCCTCGATGAAGGTCAGCGTGTGCTTGCCGATGTTGAGTGTGTCGCCCGTCTTGACGTTGACATAGTTCCAGTCCTGGTGATAGTGACCACGCAGGATGGCCTCGCCTTTCTTTGTGCAGTAGATGGGCGTGCCCGGAATCTCGCGGAGCAGCTCAGGCAGCGCGCCGCTATGGTCTATCTCGTTGTGGTTCATCACGATGTAGTCGATGTCCTTCAGGTCGATGACCTCTTTGAGTCGCTTGACAAACTCGCGGTCGTAAGGGCGCCACACCGTGTCGATGAGCACATTCTTTTCGTCTTTAATCAAATAGGCATTGTAGCTGGAGCCATGAAAAGTGGACAGCTCGTCGCCATGGAAATGGACCAAGTCCCAGTCCACCTTGCCAACCCACGTGACGTTGTCGGTAATCTTCTTTCCCATATCTTTAGTTATTCCTCTTTCATTCTGTCCTGATTTGAAATAACGGTGACGGCTCCTTACTGTCGAGGGGCCGCCATCATCTGCTTATCTTCGTAATCTTATTATTCCTCCACGGGGCTGAAATCTTCCTTGCCTACGCCGCAAGTGGGGCATACCCAATCCTCGGGCAGATCCTCAAAAGCGGTTCCAGGTTGAACTCCATTATCAGGGTCTCCTTTAGCGGGGTCATAGACGTAGCCGCATACATTGCATTCGTACTTTTTCATGTTGTGTTATGTTTTAAATGAATATTCGGCACCATCGCCAGGCGACGCTGCCATGAATGTTTTCTTTTCTATGCGCAAAGATACGAAAGATAAATCAGAATCCCATCATATTCTTGAAATATTTCTTCCAAGGGTGAATATCGTTAACACTTTAAGTGTAGCAATGCCACCATAGGTTAACAACTGTTGTTGTCGCACACAGCAATCACAGAAAAGGTTAAAAGAGGACTATATTATTTGGAGGTAACGGAATTTCCACGTAACTTTGCACTGGTTAAGAAAATACAGATTCGAAAAGGTTTTTAGGTTTTAAGAAAAGGTTTTAGTTATTATTTAGGTAGATTACAAGGTTGTTTAATTCAACTATTCAACAGGTTGTTAGTCAAGGAAAGAAAGATTGATTTTTTATTTTCAGAGTAACAATCATGCTGGAGTTTGTCTTACGCCGTGAGGCGTGAGCCTACTACCAAGCACGATTTTTTGTTTTATACCTCACCTTTTCTAAAGCTTACATACCTCCCACCGCTTTTCCAAAACACCATCACGCTTACAGCAAAGCTGATCATGTGTCTTGTTCCATGCCTCTTACCTGATAGAGCAGATGATCGTTTCGTGCTGGCAATGTCGTGTCAGCTTGAGGGCATTTACAGAATAGGGGCTGGTACAACAAGGCGCTTAGATTTCGGGGGAATTCCCATATTTGGCTTTTAAAATTTCGGGGGAATGACTATTCCCGGTCAATTAAATTTCGGGGGGATGGCGATTTTGACCCTTTAGAATTTTGGGGAAACCACAAAAATTAGTATATTTGCACTTGAGAATCAACTGATGTACAAAAGATTATGGAAGGAAGACTTTTTCGGCGTAAGATTTACGAAGCATTGCTTAAATGGAAAGAAGAAAGCAAGGGCAAGTCGGCTCTCTTGGTGGAAGGCGCAAGACGAGTGGGCAAATCAACCATTGTTGAGCAGTTTGCGCGCGATCAGTATGAGTCTTACATACTCATAGACTTTAACCAAGCCTCGCGTGAGACGAAAGAACTGTTTGATGACTTGACCGATCTTGATTATATCTTTCTGACCCTTCAAGCCACTTATCACACCTCTCTGGCGCGAAGAAAGTCCGTCATTGTTTTCGACGAAGTACAGCATTGTCCCAAGGCGCGCCAAGCCATTAAATATCTCGTGGCTGACGGACGGTACGACTATATTGAGACGGGCTCTCTCATCAGCATTCGTAAGAACACGGAGAACATTACGATTCCCAGTGAAGAGGACAGAATCACGATGCATCCTATGGACTTTGAGGAGTTCAGATGGGCTGTAGGAGACAAAGATACTATGGTCATCCTTCGAAAGTTTTGGGATTTGAAGAAACCATTAGGGGCTGCGCACCGTAGCATCCAGCGTTTGTTGCGGTTATATATGCTGGTTGGCGGAATGCCCCAGGCTGTGGCGGAATATATCTCTACCAACGACCTCAGTAAGGTGGATAGAGTGAAACGGCGAATCGTTACGCTTTATCAGGAAGATTTCCGAAAGATAGATCTCTCAGGCAATGCCGCCCAGATGTTCATGTCCATCCCCGGTCAGCTCAACCGTAATGTCTCGCGCTATTCTCCCTCACCGTCCATTGGCGAGAAGACGGCAAAGGTAGAAGGAGAATTGCTCAACGCATTGGCAGAGAGCAAGACGGTCGACGTGGTCTATCACACCGGCGACCCCAATGTGGGGATGGAGCTGGCACGTGACACTTCTCGGTATAAACTCTTTGTGGCAGACACGGGGCTGTTCGTGACTATGGCATTTTGGGACAAGGATTTTACGGAAAATGTAATCTATCAAAAGTTGCTTAGTGACAAGTTGTCAGCCAACTTAGGCTATGTTTATGAAAATCTTGTGGCCCAAATGCTGGTTGCGTCAGGAAACAAGCTCTTCTACTATACGTGGGCAAAAGATGATAAGCATCGCTACGAAATTGATTTCCTCATATCCCGTGGCAATAAGATATGTCCGGTTGAGGTGAAGTCATCCGGCTATAGGACACATGCCTCCTTGGATGCTTTCTGCAAGAAATTCTCGAGCCGAGTCAAAGATCCCATCCTCGTGTACACAAAGGATCTGGGCAAGGATGGCGACACGATCCTGCTTCCCGTTTATATGGTACCCTTCTTATAATGAATGGCTGTCTTTTATCAATATTTAGAACGGATACCCGATGGCGAAGTGGAGGCTTTGGCTGTCACGGAACGAGCCGACGTTGTAGAAGCCGCTCTTGTAGGGCACATGCAGTCCTACGCCCCAGTCCACGCGGATGACCAGGAAGTCCATGTCGTAGCGCAGGCCGACACCCGTGCCGAGTGCCGTCTCCTTGAGTAGATTCTTCGCCTCGAAATGTCCGCCGCTGCGGTCGTCCTTATGCAGCGACCACACATTGCCGGCATCGATAAACATCGCTCCATAGAGGTTGCCGAACAAGCGCGGACGGTATTCCAGGTTGGCCAGCAGCTTCAGGTCGCCGGTCTGGTCGAGATAGTTGTTCGTGGCCGACTCGGCATTGTGGTAGCTGCCCGGTCCTACGCTGCGCACGGTGAAGGCACGAATGCTGTTGGCGCCACCGACATAGAACTGTTCGCTGTAGGGTGCCTCGCCCGAGTTGCCATAAGCCCACAGTATGCTCATGTCGCCATGCGCCACAAGACTGCTGTGCTCCGTCAGCTGCCAAGTCTTGACCAGCTCTGTTTCCAATTTGAAGAACTGAGCATATGGGTTTTTGAAGAGCTCTTTGTTTTTCTTGCTCCATTTGTTTCCAGCCACCATCTCGCCCAAAGACAGGATGTTTCCGCTCTCGCTGACTGTCGTCTGCCACCACAGCGGATTGCGGTAGGTCTTTGGACTCGTGTAGGTATAGACATACAGCATCTTCGGAATGAACTGGTCGCGCATGGTGTATGCCAGATATGGATTGGCGGTGAGCACCGAGTCAAAGGCTGCCGTGCGCCGCTTCATATATTCATAGGAGAACGACAGCGGGGTGTACTGGTGCTTACTTGTTGGCGATGTCTGGAGGTTATAGGTCCACTCTCCCGACACGATGCGACGCTTGAAGAATCCGGCACGGTTGAGAATGTCGGTCGAGAACTTCAGCGTTGTCGATGGCGTGGAGAAGAAGCCTATACGTTGGAAGTGGTTGAAGAGCTTCTTGCGGAAAAACGAGACGTAGGGGATAACCATACGCGGCAGTTGCAGCGAGGCGTCAGCACCATACTCATAGCTGTTGAACTTCGACGAGCTTCCTTTACCATGGTGTGCCGTCTGCCACTCATAATTGCCCTTTATTTTCAGGTCGAGGAGCTCTCCGCCACGGAAAGCGTTGCGCCGCGTGACGCCGAGCACGGCGCCCGGTCCGAAACGGTTATTGGTCTTTCCTGTGACATTGCCCTCGAAGTAGATGTCGTAAGGCTTGTCAAAGACCAGGTCCATGCGCATGTCGAGTGTGTCGGCGCGACCGGTAGTGTCGCGTGGCGTGAAGTTGACGTCGACAGTACTGAACAGTCCTGTTGACGAGAGGTTGCTGATGCCTGCTTGGTAGTCGGCATAGCTGTAGGGGTGTCCGGGGAAGAGACGGTTGGCGCTGAGGATGACAGGCACACGCAGTGGCGAGTGCTTGCCGTTGTGTCGTACGGTGATGTCGCGCTTGGTCTCGCTGTTGACGAGGCTGTCGCCATAGTTTTTGTGCAAGTCGATGTCAATCTTTCCGATGGTCCATTTCCGCTCGGCCACACTTGGCGTCTGCTCGGCGAGTTGCAACTTCAGGAGCACTTTGCCGGGGCGGCTGGTGCTGTCGACGAGCCATGAGGCGTAGGACGGCTGATAGTAGAAGAAGCCGTTGTTGCGCAGCAGGGTGCTCACGCGGCGGCGCTCGGCATCGAGGGTGTTGACGTCAAAGGCGTCGCCCTTGCGGATCTTGGCCTCGGCCATGGTCGACATGATGAGGCTGTCGGCCTGGGGTGGGAAGCCCTGATAGTTTAGCGAGTCCACTGTCCACAGCGGTCCCATGTCGACGGTGTATTTGATCTTGGCTTTTTTGGGGTTGTGTTGCCGGATGATGTCATAGCCCACCTTGCCGTGGAAGTAGCCGTGGGCATGCAGCACCTCCTGCGCCACCGATGCGCGCAGGGCCGGGTTGACCCAGCTGAGCAGCACCGGCCGGGAGCCAAAGGAGGAGAGCATCCATTTCGAGAAACCGTCATCGCTGCCGACGAAGGCGTTCCAGACCCAGAGACCCACTTGAAAGGGCGACCTGACAGAACTGCTGCCGAAGAGTGCGCCGTTGGGTGCCGTGGCCAGGGCAGCGTCGATTTCCGTTTGTGTGTTGGTGAAATGTTTGTCCTGTACGGGCGCGATATAGTCGGTCTTGGCCAGTCCTGTGAAGAGCTGGTCACCGTCGGGAATACTTTTGGTGGTCGAGCAGGCGGCGATGACCACCGTCGCCAGCCCCAGTGTCAGTGTCTTCGCGAATCGAAGGATGTGCGTGTATGTCATAGATAGAAATAGCTATTTAATATGTTGTCAATTGCCGAGCGAGTCCTTTTTCTCTTTACCAAACAGGTCGCTGAGGCTGCTGAACTTTCTCTTCCACAGGAAGCCGCCGCCGAACTTGCTCACGTTGCCCTCCAGCCAGTCATAGCTGTCGCGGATGTAAAACAGGTTGAGGTATTTGTTCGATGTGGGACTGAGCCTGTATTCAAAGGTCACATTGTCGAAGAATGTCTGATCCTGCTGTGCCGATATTTCGGCTCCAGTCGACAGCTTGCCGCCGATGGTGACGCGCAGCCGGTTGTTCCAGAATCGCTTGGCAAACTTAAACGAATAGTCGGTGTGGAGCGCGCCCTGAGCATTGAACGAGTTTTCCACGCCCACGCTGACGTCGAGCGAGCGCAGGGCTTTGCCTGAAATCTGGTTGATCTGACTGTTGAGGAAGGCGCTCAGTGCCGAGTTCATGGTGAAGTTGCTCATGTTTCCCTCGGCGAGATACATGCCGGTGGTGAGCATCGTCACGGCGAGCTTGCCGCGCTCTTCCTTCGACATGGACTGCAGCTGGTTGTGGATCGTCATGTCCTCGGGTGCGTCGATGGTGAATTCCAGTCCCATGTCCTGCAGGGTCTTTGTGACCACGACGCCACAGTTGAATGTGACCATCCGCCCCTCGCCCGCCTCGCTGCCCACAGCCGACTTGGTCTGTTCGGTTGCTGTGATGTTGAGCGTCGGGTTCATCGGGTCACCGGTGAAGGCGATGTAGCTGCCGTCCTGGATGGTGAAAGTCTTCAGCGGGATGACGGGCAGCGAGTATTTCATCTCTCCCGAGCCGATGGTGTAGCGTCCGCGGAGGATGACTCCGTCGGCGATGTTGTATTGCATGCGCATGTCGCCGCCGCCGATGACGTCGACATAGTTGGAGTGGTCGGCGTTGAGGAAGGCGTCGACGTGCGCGCCGTCGTCGATGTGTATGTTCATGTCCACGTTCAGACCCGTGAGCGGCGGGCGGTAGACTTCGTCGCTGATAGTGTCACTGAAGTTGGTGAACTGTGCGAGTCCGTCGAGCTGGTTGTCGGTGGAGAGCGGGGTGTCCTTCAGATTGTATTTCAGGTCGGTGGTGCCGAGCACGTCGGTGCGTCCACGGACCTTGAGGTTGTCGAGCAGTCCCGTCATCGTGCCATAGAAGTTGACGTAGGCCTTGCCATAGACCTCGGAGCGACTGGTCTCCTTGGAGTCTACGAGCAGCAGGTTGGTGCCTCGCATCCGCACGTTGAGGCGCATGGCGTCGAGGTCGCTGAAGTCAAAGGTGCCTTTGACGTTGAGCGGCTGGTCGTTGTGGGTGAAGACCTCAAAGTTCTCAAAGAGCAGTTTGCTGTCCTTGAAGGTGACGGGATCTGAGGCGAAGGCGAGCTCCACGCCGTAGGGCTCAGAAAACATGCTGGCAGAGTCGAGGAAGAGCTCTCCGTTGACGACGGGCTTGGTGAGTGAGCCTTTGATGGTCAGGTTGCCGTCGGCCGTACCCTTGAATCCCACGATCTTCTGCGGGATGAATCCGTTGACCATCGCCAGCGGCAGGTGGTCGGTATTGACCTTTGCGTCGAGGTATCCGTGTCCGGCTGCGTTGTAGGTACCGGTGAGCGTGCCCACCTCGTTGCCGTCGTGGGTGAGCATACCGTCGACATAGTGTGTGCCGTCGGGCCTCGGCATGTAGGTAAACTCCGAGCCTACGTCGCCCATCTCGCAGCCCTCATAGACCATATCCTTCACGTCGACAACCGAGGAGACCGAGAGCTGTTCGGGGGTCTGGATGAGGTGGAAGTCACCATTGAGGATTCCCGACACGTTCGGCATATAGGGGATGATGGACAGTGCCTCGCCAAGGTTGAGCTGGTGTGTGGAGACGGTGATGTCCTGCAGGGCTTCCGTGTTGCTGTCGTCAGTGTAGACCTGTAGTCCCATGCCATCGGCGGCATTCATATTCACGTTTGCGCTGACACGCCGGTTGCCGTTGAGGAAGACATAGTTGCTGTCGTTGACGGTAAATTCCTTATAGGCCAGTATCGGGTTGTCGCCCGCGAGATGGATGAGTATGCCTTGGTTCTGCATGGCGGCTTCGAGGCTGAGCCGGAGTCCGAGCTTATCCTTGGCGTCGTAGAGGCGTGTGGTGAGTGTCGTGCCGCCGCCCTGCAGGGTGCCGTTGAGGAAGGCGTTGAAGACATATTTCGGATTTTTCTTGCCGTTGTGCAGTTGCAGGGAATAGGCTACATTGTCGAGCCCGGACTTGATGCTCAGCCTCATGGTGTCTACCTCCATGCTGTCGTAGACCACAGAGTCGGCCTGCATCGTGCCGTTGAGGCCGAGCAGTGGCGAGGAACTCATGTCCATCTGCAGGTTGTGGAGGTCGTAGCCGAAATGCTTCAGCACGCGGTAGACGATGTTCTCGCTGCCCGCTGAGAGCTGAACGCGCAGGTTGGGGAGCAGACGGCGCAGGCGGGCCTCGTCGATATACTTGTTGGTTATCTGCCGCTGCAGTTCGGTCATAAGGGCATTGCCGTGCTTGATGAGGCGCTCATAGTTGCCGCTGCCGTCCATGTTGAGGTGGAAGTCGCCGCAGTCCACGATGGCGTGGGTGGTGTCCCGGGTGGTCAGGATGTCGAGTGTCACTTCCTGCGGTCGGTAGTGGCGGTTGCCCTCGCTGAGGGTGATGTCGCTGAACATGCCCTGGATGTCGTGGTGCTGTTTCAAGTCCGATCGCACGTCGACGTGTCCGCAGAGTCCGAGCGTGATCGGCTTGTCGGCGAGGTGCAGGGCGTAGAGGTCAGCGTGGGAGAGATCGCAGGAGAGCGTACCGATGAAGGCTTTGCGGTTGAGCTGTGCGTTGATACCGACGAGTCCTTTAAACAGCGGGTTGACGCTGTTGATGTGGGCTTCGACGCGACCGCCGCGGATGTTGGCCGTGGCCTTGATGCCGCTGAGGTTATAGCCGGAGTAGGCGAACTGCTGGCTGTGGATCTCTGCCTTCACGCGGGTGCGGGGTGAGAAGAGGTCGGTGCCCGCGCCGTTGGCGGCCAGCGTGCCGGTGAAGGGATGCAGGCCCTGACGGGGCAGGAAATGGTCGACGGGGAAGCGGCGGGCGCGCAACTTGGCGCTGTAGGCCAGTGTGCCACGGGTGTCTACGGTTGCCTGACCACTGAGCGAACCGCCGCCCTGCGTGGCGATGAAGGTCGAGGCATATTGCGGGCCGTTGACCTTGACGCGTCCGCGGAAGCCGATGCCATTGGGCAGATTGACCGTCTTAGGCAGTGCGTTGCCCGACAGTCGCTTCACGGGTTTGAGATCGTAGGCGTGGGCTTTCACGCTGAGGTCGGCCGTGAGCCGTTTTGGATCGGCCAGGCTGCTCAGAAAACCGTCGGCGGAGAGGTGCAGCAGGGTGGGGACGGCGAGGCTGAGCCCGTCGAGGTGCAGTCGCCGGAGATTACCGCCGAGGCTGCCGTTGACGATCAGCGGTTGTCGGGGCAGGTTGTTGAGTAGCTGACGTGGCATATGTTGTCCGGCCAATAGCCTGATGTCGCTCATACCCACATGGCCGTGGACGGTGGCCCTGAGGCTTCCCGGCATGCTGTCGGCAAAGGCGTTCATGTCCATGGCAAAGGCCAGACGCAGCTGGGAGCCCGGCGTCTCAAGGCTCAGCCCGGGCAGTTCGAGCCGTGTGCTGTCCATGCGGAAGGGGCCTTGCAGCTTGTCGATGGTCAGTCCGCTTTTCTCGTGAAAGGCACCCTGACGGACGATGAGGTTGAGCCGGGCGTCGCAATAATAAAAGGAGTCGGCTTTGAGATTGAGCTCCGAGAGTGCGAGATGGTTGAGGTCCAGTCCTTTCGTCTTCTTGACAAAGTTCTGATCCATGGCCAGCGCGCCCGTCTGCCAGTCGAGATGGCCGACGGTATAGAGGCTCTTAAACAGGTCGAGGCAGACTTGTCGCGCTTCGAGGTTGCCCATGAGAGCGTGGATGGCGAGTGTGTCGCCGGGCAGATGCAGGGCAAAGGCGGTGTTGCGGGCCTTGAGCGTGTTGATGGCGATCTTCCAGTAGTTGGTGCTCGGTGTGGTGTCGGGCGGCACGGTGTCGCTGAGCGCGATGTCGATGTTGGCGTTGTCGAGCAGGCAGTGGTTGACGTTGACGTGCTCCTTGCCGAGGTCGATACTGTGGGCTTTGATCGTCAGCGTGCCCACCTTGCCCTTGATGCGGCATTTGGGAATGAAATGGGTGGTGTTGACCTGCATGTCGCGGAAGGAGAGCTCGTCGACCATGACCTGCTTGTTCAGCAGGGGCCATAACTGCACGTCGGCGACGGTGCGATGGATGTGTGCCACCGTGTCCGTCACGCCGCGCAGCGAGTCGTTGGGCTCCAGCACCTTCACCTCGTTGAGGGCGAGATCCAGGGGCCATGCCAGGCGCACGTACCCCACGCTGATCTGCATCTTCATCTTGTCCGAGGCATAGCGTGTGACCTGCCCTACCGCCCAGTTTTGAAACGGCGGAAAGTAGAAGAGCAGGCAGAGTATAATGATCAGTGACACGGGGATGCTCACGGCGATGCCCGCCCACTTGAGGTATTTCTTCATTTGCTATCGTATAAGAAAATCAGCTATTCTTTGCAAAGTAACTAAAAATTAACGAAAGATGCAAATCTATCATCAAAAAAACGATTCGTTTTCGGCTCTGGTCTGTGCTTTTCTCATCCCTGCATAGTGCTTCGTTTCCTACGAAATCCGACGCTTCTGCTATTTATAGCAATGTTTTTATTATTCTTTTTGCTTGTTTCTTGGAAAAATGTAGTAACTTTGCCGTCAAACTATAAATAACACATAACTAGCCAGAACCTCTATGATGAGACAACTAAAAATAACGAAGAACATCACGAGCCGCAACAGTGAGGCACTTGACCGATACCTCACTGAGATTGCCCGTGAACCGATGTTGACTCCCGACGAGGAAGCCGCGTTGGCACATACCATCCATCAAGGCGGCACCGCGGGGGAGCGTGCGCGTGACAGGCTCGTCAGCGCCAACCTGCGATTTGTCGTTTCCGTGGCCAAGCAATACCAGCATCAGGGCATCTCGCTCACCGACTTGATCAACGAGGGCAACGTGGGACTCGTCAAAGCCGCAGAGAAGTTCGACGAGACGCGCGGCTTTAAGTTCATCTCCTACGCCGTGTGGTGGATCCGCCAAAGCATCATGGAGGCCTTGGCCGTGAAGAGCCGTATCGTGCGCGTGCCGCTCAACCAGGTAGGCATCGCCGGCAAGGTGAACAGGGCCACGGAGCAGTTTCTCCAGAAGCACGGTCGCGTGCCGTCCACCCACGAGCTGGCCATGATGACAGGCATTGATGAGGAACTGGTCGTCTCGGCCTATGAGGCTAACGGACGCTCGACGAGTATCGACGCCCCGATCAGTGAGGACGACGACAACTCGCTGGCTGAAACGCTTTCGTCCGATGACGCCGACTCGCGCTCTGACAGCTCGCTCGACCGTGAGTCGATGAACCTCTTCATCAACGACTTGCTCAAAGAGGTGCTCAACGACCGCGAGCAACGCATCATCACAGAGTCCTTCGGCATCGGACGCATGGAGAAGAGCCTGGAGGAGATCGCCGATGAGATGGGCATGACGCGCGAGCGCATCCGTCAGGTCAAGGAAAAGGCACTGCGCAAGATCCGCAACAGCAAGTATGCGGTATCGCTCAGGCAATATCTCGGATAAAAACAAATGGAAGATGAAGATAGCGGTATTTTGTTCTGCCAACAACAGCATCGCGCCTGTCTACTTCCAAAAGACGGAGGAACTCGGGCGCTGGATGGCTGCCGAGGGACATACCCTCGTCTATGGCGGATGCAACAGTGGACTGATGGAATGCGTCGGACGGGCCGTTCACGAGGGCGGCGGAATGACGATCGGCGTGATCCCTACGCTCGTGGAGAAAGGCGGACGGCAGAGTCAGTATGTCGACGTGGAGATTCCCTGCGACAACCTCGATGACCGCAAACACCTCATGCAGGTGCAGTGCGATGTGGCCGTGGCGCTGCCCGGAGGCATCGGCACGCTCGACGAAGTCTTCACCTTGGTCGCCTCGCACACCATCGGCTATCACCAAAAGATGGTGATTCTCTACAACATCGACGGCTTCTGGGACTCCCTCGTGGCGCTGCTCGACGATTTGCAGGCCAAGGGGATGATACGCGGGCAATACACGCAGTATATCCAGGTGGCTGACAGCTTGGAACAGCTTCAGCAACTGCTTGCGCAGGTGCGGCCATCGGCAGAATAGACTTCAACAGATTTTGTTTGACAAAAGTCTGTCCACTTTTTCTCTCGAAATAGAGAAGGGTGGACAGACTTTTTTTTGTTTTTTTGCTATTCTTTCCCAAGTCACGTTGAGAAAAAGGCAGTTTAATACTGTCATCTCGGTAGTTTGACCTTATGAAAAAGGCGTGATGACACGGTCATCACGCCTTTTTCATAAGGTCATAAAGCCTTTCTGACAGGCAGATTTGGCCGTTTTGATGTTGAAATCTTAAGTTTTTTGTAATGCTAAAAAGGTAGTATGTTTGTAATGTATTGTTTATCAACAAGTTGCGAAAGTGCCTCTATTTTTGCGCTCAATCAATCCAAAGGTGGTCTTCGTCCAAAAGAATCGATTCTCAGAGCCTGTTTTTTGTCAGTTTACAAGACAAAAGTTGGCGCACAATTATCATTGTTACCAAAACCTGTATTGTCATCGCCCCTCTTTTCGGTTTTCGTGGTATCATCACCCTTTTCAGTTTCTGTGGTATTGATGTAGGGGCGGCCACGGAGGGACCGCCCCTACGCTGTCACCAAGTCGTATTCAACCGCAGGCTTCGACACCAGAACCGTTTTGATAAGAAAGTGCACTGACCCACAGGAAATATCCGTTGCGCCAGATAAAGGCGTAACTGACTTACGGCTCTTCATACCGCCTTCGTTCCTCAGGCTTGCATCACAGCAAGAAAAACCTCGCTCGTTCCTCGCTCAAAAACCGGCTAACGCGACCACACACGATTCAAGCAGGGTGACTACACACGATTCAAGCAGGGTGACTTTCTATCAATGAGTAGTTATGGTCTCTCTGTGTCTCCGTGGCTTCTGTGTGAGATGATAAACAAGCATCTACGTACTCTTGTGACGTGTATATAATAATGTTCATTTTATCGGCTTTCTATCGTCCCTTGCAGCATATGTATCTTATGCACATAAACAGATCTTACTCAGCCTATCGAAGTTTGTGGCTTGAGAAACTGCATTCTATCGAAGTTTGTGACTCGAAAAATGGTATTCTATCGAAGTTTATAACTCAAAAAATTGCATACTATCGAAGTTTGTGGCTTAAAAAATTGCGTTTTATCGAAGTTTTTACTTATCTTTGCAGTGATTCAAAGAATGCAGATATGGATGTAAGAAAGTTGATCACAGTCTTTTCAGACCAGAAAGAAGAGTTGGAAAGTAACGAGCTGTCAACGCTTTGCGACCGTTTGGAAGAAGCGCAGATATCGTTGAGCAGCAAGCTGGCGCAAGTCGTTATAGGCGTGCGACGGAGTGGCAAGTCAACGCTTTGCGAAAAAGTGCTGAGGCAAGAACATGTGTCTTTTGCTTATGCCAACTTTGACGATGACCGTCTCACCAGTCTGACAACAGAAGATTTTGATAGCATTCTTGACGCACTGTATCAATTGTATGGCGACTTCCGATACTTGTTTCTTGACGAAGTGCAGAATGTGGAAGGTTGGCAGCTTTTCGTCAACCGTATGCTTCGTCAGAATATCCACCTTGTGATTACCGGCTCCAACGCAAAGCTGCTGAGTGGCGAACTGACTACGCATCTGACAGGTCGTTACCATAAGATAGAACTGTTTCCTTTTTCTTTTACCGAGAGGGCTCGGATGAAAGACGTCGATTTGTCATCACTCTCTGTAAGAGCTGTGGCATTGAGGAAGAAAGCGCTTAACGAATACCTCATAGAAGGTGGCTTCCCGGAGTTGTTGAGCGAGTCGGACAAGCGCGGCTATGTAGAAGGCTTGCTCGACGCTATCATTAGAAACGACATCGCGCAGCGATTCCGGGTACGTTATGTAGAGGTGTTACGGAGGCTTGCCTCTTATCTGATGGATAACTTCTGCCAAGAATACTCGGCAAAGGAGTTATCCACTGTCTTTGGCGTTTCCGATCATACAATAGACAACTATTATGGCTATTTGAAAGAAGCCTTCCTGTTCATGGGCATTCACAAGTTTTCTTACAAGAGCAAGGAACGCATCTTAAACGAGAAAGTCTACGTTGTCGATCCTGCTTTCGTGACTGACAGAAATGATGTCATCGCTTCGACAAATCTTGGCTGGCGATTGGAGAATGTGGTATATATAGAATTGCTGCGTCGTTACCGCCCACAGCACAAAGACATCTTTTATTACCGTGACCGACAGTGGGAAGTGGACTTCATGGTCGTCAAAGATGGAACGGTAGAGCAGCTGATACAAGTTTCCTACGATATCAGCAGTGACAAGAC
Organism: Prevotella sp.; assembly: GCA_052355365.1. Classification (GTDB taxonomy): domain Bacteria; phylum Bacteroidota; class Bacteroidia; order Bacteroidales; family Bacteroidaceae; genus Prevotella. Next base: position 25,561 of record DAWDCC010000028.1, read on the forward strand.
CCGGCAACGTGAGCTCAATGCACTTGTGAAGGCATCCGAGAAGTTCCACTGCGATGATTTGCTGCTTATCAACATGGACAATGAGGAGCAGATGACTGTCAAAGGCCATCGAATAAGTGTGGTGACGGCGGCAGAATGGCTGGTGGGAAAACACTAACAACACGAACAATGACAACTGGTACATATTAACCAACCCACAGAAAATACCCGCACGCCTAATATCTTATAAACAAAAAAGTGAAGCAACCCGACGGTTGCTTCACTTTTTTTGTTATATAATAAGGTGTCGTTACTTGTCCAGTGTCAATGTTTCAGAGGCGGCGCCAAAGCTACCGGCAGAAACGGTGAAATTGAAGTTGAATGTGAAAGTCTTCGATGCTGCGTCGTAAGTACTGCCTTGGTCGGAGATGCTGACCATGCCGTATCTCGCATGCACGTATCCTGTTTCAATGGCACCGTTGGGATACACCGTCACGTTGGAGCCGTTGGGCGAGAAGGAGAATCCATAGCCATTTTTATAAACATTTTTGATACGGTAGCGGTTGCCGACAGCGGAGTACTCCACATCGACTTTCCATGCATCACTGAAGAAGGAAGATGTCCATGTTCCCTGCCCTAAAGGCTTGTAATCGATTCCCGAGAATTGGAAGCTCTGCAGCGTCTTGGTGTTGCCCTTGACAGCGACCACAGTGATGTCGTAGAGTCCGTGCAGATTCTTGACGTACACGTCTGCGTCACTGGAGGCCTTGACTTCTATCTTCGTACCTTTTTCTACAACATAGTCGGCATATTGCTGGTCGGTCATGTTCAAGGCTTTCTTTTCCTCATCGAGTTGTGCCAGGTAATAGACTTCTTGCGTGGCAGAGTTGGTGGCGACGCGGAAACGGCAGTCGTTATCAGCATTGTATCCGTCTCCTACGGCGTATTCATAGACCGAGGCTACCGGTGTGGAATCGTGGCCGGGATCCGTGCCTTCGTCTTCCTGACATGCTGCGAACAGTGTCAAGGAGAGAAGCATCAAGGCCAATCTTTCAAATATTTTTTTCATTGATGTATGCTTTTATTAGTTCTACATTTTACCATTTAAATGCGGGGGAATCCTCTGAAGGCTGCACAGGGTCAGGGTTGAGCGTCATGCCGCCGTTACTGCCGCTCTCTGTACCTATGAAGGCCCATACCATCCAGTTAGGTATAGTGTTGGTGTTCCAGCGAGCTCCCTCAATGTGGTTTGTACCAGCGTAGCTACGGATGATGCCCTTGTTGAGACGCTTGATGTCGAAGGTTGCGAAGCCCTCACCCCAAAGTTCTATACGACGCTGCCACCACACCTCGTTCTGGAACTCGGAAGTCTTGGTGTTGTAGTAAGCCTCGTTGTGCTTACCGTAGACATACTGCGGATCACGCGTCTTGGCAAATTCGGTAAGGAGCTGTTTGCCACGGGCCAAGTCTTGCATACCTGCAGCCTCAATCTCGATGAGCTTCATCTCCTCCACACGCATCAAAGGAACGGAAACTTCCCATACCTTATACTTCTCGTCAAGGATGCCATTCTTGGGGCGGAACTTGACATTCAGACCACCATAACCATACTTGTTGATTTGTCCAAGACGGTAAAGCAGTTTGGCTCCTGCCTCATCCTGATGACAAGAATAGGGTTCCAACAGACTCAGCAACTCACTGGCTTTCTTTTCGGAGGCCAAGGTGTCGGCACTGAAAGGCAACCAGCACTTTTTGCGGAAGTCGCTGTTAGGAATCGTACTATAGAGATGCTTGTCAATGACCTGCGGTGCACCGAATCCTGTAGCATATCCAGAGACATTGTCACTTAAGGAGTTCTCAGTGATCATACAAGATCCCCAAGAGTCATTACCATCGTTGGTAAGGATGCTGGGGTCAGTGTCCTTAAACTGTGTGGCGAACATCCACGAGGAATTGTTGTCAGGTGTGTTGAAGCCGTTGGAATGATCGAGGTACTGACTCTCGGTCATCACGCTGTAGCCCTGCTGTGCGAGTTTGGCGTATTTCTCAGCATTGGCCCAATCCTGCTTCTCAAGATAGACACGTGCCTTGAGACCATAGACGACACTCTCGTCGGGCGTGTACTTGTCGGTACGCTTATAGTCAGCGAGATCCTTCTCGGCAGCGTCGAGATCCTTGAGCATGAACTCGAAAGCCTCGTCCCAAGTCATACGCTCCTGATGGCGGGACTCTTCGGCTGTTCGTATTTCGTCTGCCTTGATCGTTGTCAGCGCATTGTGGTCCTCAGAGTATGGCTTCTGTGCATACATGCGGCAGAGGTCGAGATAGAACATGGCGCGCATGGTATAGGCAATGCCGACGCCATGCTTGTGTGCTTCGTCAGGCTCAGTGTAGTTGGAGGCGCCACCGGCAGCAATGACCTTATTGCAGTCGTTGATCCAACCATAGTAAAGGGTCCAAGGGAACTGACAGACGGCATAGCCGGAGGACAGGTAATTGACATCGCTGTACCAAGTCGCGTAAGGATTGCTACCCGTGGCCACGATATCCTGTCCCTCCACATCACGCGTGAGGAAGAACGATGTATAGCCATAGTCCCAAACCTGATTTCTGGAAGTAGTATACAGGCGTTTGCCCGACAGGTTGCCGGTAAGGTTAGAGACCAAGCTGGTGAACGCACCGGGAGCATTGCTTACTTGTTCCTGCGAAGGTGCTCCGTTCTGTGGTGTATATTCCTCTATACAGCCGGTAAGGCTTAAAGCAATAGTACCGGCAAAAAGGAGAGAAGTTATTTTCTTTGTTTTCATTTCTGTTCTGTTTAATCACATTAGAAAGATACCTGAATGCCACCCATGATGGTGCGTACCGGCGCATATGAGTCAATACCAAGAGAGGTAGTACCCTGGAAGTCGAAGCGTGGGTCAAGTCCCTTGCGTGCCGACCAGAAACAGAGGTTCTGTCCCTGTACATAGACACGAATCTTACTCAGCATGAGTTTGTTGACGATAGCTCTCGGAAGTGTATATCCAACCATGAAAGACTGGAAATTGAGATAGCGGGCACTTGTGAGGAAACGTGTAGACTGTGAGGTCACTGTTTGATCACCATACTGTAAACGTGGTATGTTCGACGATGTGTTGTTGGGTGTCCATGCTTTCAGAATATCCTTATGGTAAGTATAGCCAATGTGGTTGCTGCTGTAGGAAGGTGTCATCAGCTCAGCATAGCCGAAGTCATAGATCTTGCCGCCCAGCTGAAAGTCAAAGTTTGCTGACACATCGAAGCCGTAAGCAGACAGCGTTGTGGAGAAACCACCATTGGCCCAAGGCAACATATTGCGTGTGTAATACGAAGCCTCATTCCAGTCGGTGGTGGTGAAGGAGTGCTTTGTGCCCGGCTTGCTGCTGTTGGACAGCGTTCCGGCCTTGTACTGCTTGTAGATATCCTCGTCGACCCAATAGAGCGACTCACCCTTCTCGTTGACTCCTGCATATTCGGGCAACATGGCGTTGTAGAGCTGTCCGCCCTCAGCGTACCACATAGACACGTTGAAGCCGTTGGTCACGTCGGCCTGAGACCAGCCTCCGTAGTTTGCAATCTTATCCGGTGAGAGCTTCAGAATCTTTGCGTTGTTGTGTGAGATATTACCACTTACGTTCCAGGTGATGTCTTTCGTACGGATGATGTCTGCACTGAGCGTGAGCTCTACACCACGGTTGCGGATAGATCCGATGTTGTCGTAGTAACCACGCACACCGTTGCTCTCCGGAAGCTGCTCCCAGAAAAGGAGGTTGGTGGTGTGCTTGTTGTACCAGTTGAACTCACCGTTGACGCGGTTGTTGAATAGGCTGAACTCCAGACCGATATTGAAGTTGGTTGTCGTCTCCCAGGTGATCTCGTCGTTGCCGATCTGGGCGAACGAGGGAAGCATCTGTTTGTTACCCTTGCTCAAGCTGTAGCGGTCGAGGAACTGGAAGTCGGGGATACCGTCGTTGCCCTGCTGGCCGACAGAAACCTTGAACTTGAGATTGTTGACCCATGTAGCGTTGAGCTCCTTGAAGAACTTCTCCTTGGAGATGATCCATGCACCACCGACACTCCAGAAATCACCCCAGCGGTGGTTCTTGGCAAAGCGTGAAGAGGCATCGCGGCGATAGCTGGCCTGTGCGAAATAGCGCTGCGCATAGTTGTACAAAACATTGCCGAAGTAACCCTCTACGTTGTAGTTCGTTGCGTAGGAGTTGCTGTTGTAGCGGTCAGAGAAAGCAGCGATCTCCTGAATGTCGGGGGAGAATCCACCGCGTGCCCAAGCTTCCAGCAGGTCGCTGTGTGACTTGTACCACTCATGTCCGAGCATCGCCTGGAGGTCGTGCTGACCAAAGGGCTGATGGTAGTTGAGCGTCTGGATATAGTTCTGACGGCGTGACACAGTATTGTACTTATCAATGGAACCATTCTCAGAAGCGGCTGCGCCGATATAAGGGTTGCCATAGATGCTGTATTGTGTCAATCCAAGAGTATAGTTGTTGTTAGACGAGAACTTCAGCCAAGGTGTGATGTTGATGTCAAAGTTGAACTGCCCTTGAATTTGGTCGCCGCGATTCTTGTTGTTGTCATACTGGTTACTTCCGATCGGGTTGCCGTTAGCCATGAAGCCACGCTTCAGACCATCATAATCAGAAGAGGATCCAAAGTCATAACGACGATGTCCGTATTCATCCTTCATGATATACGGGTTGCCATTCTCGTCCACGCCACGTACATAGAGCGGATAGATTGGGGCGATATATTGTGTATAGATAGCTGGATTTCCAGCATTATTAATTGTATTACTCAGATTAGGGTTAGAGTTCATATTGCTGTGCACCCAACCCACGTTGGAGAAGAGATGAAGCCACTTGGTAGCTTGGTAGTCGGCTTTGAAACGGGCCGTGAGGCGCTCGTAGCCGGAATTCACCAACACACCGCTCTCCTTGAGATAGCCTACAGAAGAGTAGTAGGAGAGCTTGTCAGAAGCACCGCTGACATTGAAGTTGTATTCCTGGCGGAAGCCATGACGATAAGCGGCATCCTTCCAGTTGTCGGGCTGCAGATAGTATTTCTGGCCGTTCAAACCGGTGTATACGCTGCCAACAGTGGCTTTAGGATTGATCTTGCCGTCGAGACCGATGAGACTCTCTCCGGCAGGGACGTTGAACACGTTATAGCCCAGTCCAAACTGTTTGTTGTCGAACATGTTGGCATTAACCCACTTATTGGCGGCGGCAGCAGAGAGTCCGTTGCCATAGAAAGCGTAGTTGTAGAGCTGGCTGTAGTAGACCTCGGCATACTGTTTAGGGTCGGTGATGACATCATAGTCCTGTACAGCGCGGCTTGTGCCACCCCATTTTGCCTCGAAGTTGATATTGGCTTTGCCAATGTTGCCTTTCTTAGTGGTAATCAAGATGACACCGGCGGCACCGCGGGCACCATACAATGCTGCACTGGAGGCATCCTTCAGCACGGTGATGCTCTCGATGTCCTCCTGCGGAATATTGCTCAAGGATGCAGGATAGGGAGCGCCGTCGACGACGATCAACGGTGTGGTAGAAGCATTAAGTGAAGCGATACCACGGATATGGATGTCGCCCTGATCAGCACCGGGCTGGCCACTGCCTCCGGTAATCTGTAAACCGGGAACAGTACCCACGAGAGCATCAGCAGCATTGGTGGCAATCTTCTTGCTCAGGTCTTCCGCATTGACGACAGCGGCAGAACCGGCAAATGAATTCTTAGTCTGTTGTCCGAAGGCCACCACCATGACCTCGTCGAGCGTATGGTTGTCGTTCTGCAGCACCACCTTCATGTTTCCACCGGCCTTCACGGTCTGTGGCTTCATACCGAGGTAGCTGACCACAAGCTTGGCACCGGCGGGTGCGTTGAGTTGGAAGTGACCGTCCACGTCGGTGACGGTACCCGTGTTTGTACCTTCCACCTTCACGGCAGCGCCAACAACTGGTTCGCCGTCGTCACTGGAGGTTACGGTACCACTAACATTCGTCTGAGCCATCACGCTTCCCGCGAAGAGGAAGGTTCCGGCCAAAAGCGTCATTAGTCTTTTTTCCATAAATTCTCTCTTTAGTTAAAATATAATGTTATAGTCTTGTCGATGTATGTTATCTCTTATCCCGGTCAGTGCGTCCTCTCTATTTTGTCCGCACCGTATTTATATATGCCCCTTCTATCTATTCCTCCTCTCTTCTGCTGTGTCCGCCTCCCAGCGGGAGGAAGATAAGTCAAGTCTTATTTACCTATTCTAATTTTATAGAATTATATCAGACTGCAAATTTATATAATATTTCCAAATTAAGCAAATGTTTTTATGTTAAAGTTTCGATTCTGCTTCATTTTGCTTAAAAATCCGTTGCGTTTGCTGACTATAAAAAGAGAATGTTTAACATCAACAATATAAAATGATATAAATATATAACCATTTTTTCGGAAATCTGACCCTCTACCGAATGATCCTACTGAGTACTTCCCGGTTGGCTTCGGCTAACCGACGGTTATTGATGTCACGGATGTAGATACGTGTGGTATTGGTGTTGGTGTGACCGAGTGCGCTGGCAATGACGGCGAGATCGACATTGGTGTCGTAGGCAATACTCGCCCATGTGTGGCGGACGACGTATGAGGTTAAGCTGCGCTTCAAACCTGCCAACTTCTCCAGTTTGTGGAGATTGCGGTTGTAGGATCTCAGACTGCTTTGATATTGCTTATAAGCTTGTGCGGGATGATGGGCAGTGATAATGGGGAAGACGAAATCAGAGTCCGCCTTACTGTAGCGGTTGATGATCTCCTGTATACAGCCCTCTATCTTCACGACGATCTGCTGTCCGGTCTTGTGACGCTCGTAGATGATCAAACCGTCACGTATCTGTTCTTTGTGCAGGAAAGCCACATCGACAAAAGGCATGCCTTGGGCGTAGAGGCTAAAGAGGAAAATGTCGCGTGATAGTTGCAAGGTTGAGTGCTTGGGGAGGATCATTGCCTGCAAGCGTTTGATGTCGTCATCTGTGGCGGACCGCTTCATTGTTTTCGTGTGGCCGGTGAACAAATCTTTAAACGGTTTGCGGTCTTCCAAGCCATAATGCTTCACCACCTTATTATAGATAGCACGTAAGGAGCGCAGGTAGCATGATACAGTATTCATGCTGATGCCTTGTTGCCGTAGCCATTGAGCATAGTCTGCTATCATTTCCGGTGTGAAGTCTCTGACCATCAGCTCTTCTTGTTGCAGGAAGCGGCTGAGCGAGCGTATAGCCGTCCGATAATTTTTTGCGGTGCTGAACCGATTGGCTTCTTCACAGTGTTTGGCTTGCTGCTCAGCACTTAATAAGAATGATACTTTGCTGTTGTGCCTTGATCCTCCTGACAGCGAAAATCGGAGATGACGGAGAGATAATGAGATGTGGAAAGAAAAGTGGAACATAGTAATATAGTTATAATGATTTGATAATACAATATATAAAGCAAGAACAAAGATACATTATTTTTGTTGCTTCAGCAAAACTTGACTTATCTTCCTCCCGCTGGGAGGAGGACACGGCAGAAGAGAGAGGAGGAATAGGTAGAGAAAAAGAGCATATAGAATAAGGTGTGGATAAATAGAGAGGACGTACCAAAATAGGAACATACATAATAAATAGACAAGACTATAACATTATATTTTAATTAAAGAGAGAATTTATGGAAAAAAGACTAATGACGCTTTTGGCCGGAACCTTCCTCTTCGCGGGAAGCGTGATGGCTCAGACGAATGTTAGTGGTACCGTAACCTCCAGTGACGACGGCGAACCAGTTGTTGGCGCTGCCGTGAAGGTGGAAGGTACAAACACGGGTACCGTCACCGACGTGGACGGTCACTTCCAACTCAACGCACCCGCCGGTGCCAAGCTTGTGGTCAGCTACCTCGGTATGAAGCCACAGACCGTGAAGGCCGGTGGAAACATGAAGGTGGTATTGGTTAACGACAACAAGACCCTTGATGAGGTCATGGTCGTGGCTTATGGTAAGCAGAAAAAGAGCTCCTTCACTGGATCTGCTGCTGAGATCAAGGCCGACAAGCTTGCTGACCGTCAGGTTGCCAACCTTACACAGGCACTGAGCGGTGAGGTTGCCGGTGTTCAGGTAACGGTGCCAAGTGGCAAACCGGGTGAGACCGCTTCTGTCCGCATCCGTGGTATTGGCTCATTTTCTTCCAGCAATGCCCCTTTGTATGTTGTTGACGGTGTGCCTTACGATGGTGAGATCTCTGCCATCAACCCCAATGATATTGCTTCACTGACCGTGTTGAAGGATGCTGCTGCCAACGCCCTCTATGGTGCGCGTGGTGCTAATGGTGTCATCCTTGTTACAACAAAGAGTGGTAAGACAGGTGAGGCTCAGGTCACTTTTGACGCTAAGATTGGTCACGAGTCTCGCGCCGTATCCAACTACGATGTCATCAAGAGTCCTGCCACATATATGGAGAAAGCTTATGAGGCTATCTATAACAGTGGCATTGGTCAGGGGCTTACGGCTGAGCAGGCCAATCAATATGCAAACAGGATTCTTCCTACTAATGGAAATGGTGGCGTAGGTTATACGATCTTTACTGTACCTGATGGCGAGAGCCTTATTGGAATGGACGGAAAAATTAATCCTAAAGCAACTCTTGGCTACAAGGACAAAAACTATACCTATTTGCCTGACAACTGGTATGACGAAGTTTATAACAAGAGCAATGTCCGTCAGGAGTACAACGCTACAGTGTCTGGCAAGGGTGAGAAGATCAGTTACTTTACTTCTGCCGGCTACCTCAATGACGAGGGTGTTGTGAAGAACTCCGGTTTCGAGCGTTTCACCACACGCAGCAAGGTTGACTATCAGGTGAAACCTTGGCTGAAGTTAACCTCCAATGTGGCTTACACACATTATAACTCCAACTATTCTGTCACTAATAAGGACGACTGGAACAGTACATCTTCAGGCAACATTTTCTATGTGGCCAACTTCATGTCTCCTATCTATCCCCTTTATGTGCGCGATGCCAATGGCAACATCATGAAGGATGCCAACGGCTTTACCATTTATGACTATGGCGATGGTAAAGGCTTGACCGACTATGCCGGTTCCCGTACATTTATGAGTGGCTCTAACCCGGCCAGCAGTGGTCAGTTGGATAAGAACAAATATTCTGCTGACGTCCTCAGCGGACGTTGGGGTGCAGAGTTTGACATCTACGATGGTCTGACGTTCAACTATAACCTTGGTTTGGACATCGACCACACCAACCGTTCTACTCTCTACAATGCTTTCTATGGTCAGTATGCCGGTATGGGCGGTTCTATCTATAAGTACGCCTACACAACCAAGGCCATCAACCACCAGTTCTTGCTGAACTATTCTCACGATTTTGGCAAGCACAGCGTCACGGCTCTGTTGGGCCATGAGCGTTACGACTTTATGAAATCTGAGCTTTATGGCAACAAGAACAAGCTCTATTTCCCAGATGTCATGGAGCTGGATAATGCACTAAAGACGCCTACAACCGGTTCCTCCACCGACCGCTACTCTACACGTGGCTGGTTCGGTCGTGTGCAGTACAACTATGATGAGAAGTACTTCGCCAGCGTATCTTATCGCCGCGATGGTTCTTCCCGTTTTGCTAAGGACAGCCGCTGGGGTGACTTCGGCAGTGTCGGTGCTGCATGGGTTATCAGCAAGGAGGCCTTCATGGAGCCGACAAAAGATTGGTTGACCTTCCTGAAGTACAAGATCAGCTATGGTGTGCAGGGCAACGATAACCTCTTGCTTCAGGGCAGCACAGACCCAAACTACTATCCTTACGAGGATATCTACCGTGTGGTGAACCTCAATGATGAGGCCGCTACGGCTTTGTATGTCAAGGGTAATCCAGACATCACTTGGGAAACTTCATACTCTTTTAATACCGGCTTTGACTTCAACCTCTGGAACGGCAAGCTCAGCGGTAGCGTGGAGTACTACAACCGAACTACCGACGACCTGCTCTACTACATGCCGGTCGCAGTGTCCAACGGTTATGCCTACTTCCCGAAGAACGTTGGTAAGGTGCGTAACTACGGCTTCGAGTTTGACCTGAACTCCGAGGTATACAAGACAAAGGACATCACCGTCAGCCTCTATGCCAACGCCACGACAATGACCAACCGTATTGAGAAACTCGCTCCTGAGCTCAAGGGACGTTGGATCGACGGTACCAGCCTCTATCGTGAGGGCGGCAGTATGTACAACTACTACATGCGCAAGTTCGCCGGTGTCTACACTGGTTCTGACGCTGACAAGGCCAGCCTCGTAGCCGGCGAAACAGCAGAAAAGGGTCAGGCACTGTATTATGTCGACCAGACCGATGCCAACGGAAAGGTTACTGGCGTGAAGAAGACCACTAACTGGGCCAAGGCTACTCAGTATGAGTTGGGCGACCGTCTGCCCGATGTCTATGGTGGCTTCGGTGTCAAGGTGGCTGCTTACGGCTTCGACTTCTCCATCAGCACATCCTACCAGCTTGGTGGTAAGTGCCGTGACTGGGGGTATCAGACGCTGATGCATGCAGGTTCAGCTAATAATGCTGGTTCAGGTTGGCACAAGGATATTCTCAACTCTTGGAGTGAGGCAAATCCCAACAGCAATATTCCTCGTGTCGATTCTAATGACCAATACGCCAGTGCCACTTCCGACCGATTCCTTGTCAGCTCGAATTATCTCGATATCGACAATATCTCGTTCGGCTATAACTTCCCACGTACATGGGTCAACAGAATCGGCCTGAAAGGTCTTCGCATCTATTTCACGGCTGACAACGTGGCTCTCTTCGCTAAGCGTAAGGGCTTGGATCCCCGCCAGTCTTATAGCTCTGCCACAGGTATGAACTATTCTGCCCTGCGCACTGTCAGTGGCGGTGTGACCGTGAAGTTCTAAGATTTAGTAGACTAAAAGAAAGACAACAATGAAAAAAACATTTAAATATATCTATTCCGCTGCCGTGATGGCTGCTCTGGCTCTGACTGCCAGCAGCTGCACAGAGAGCATGGACACAGAGCCTCAAGGAAGTACGCTGACCAAAGAGAAGCTGGAGAAAAATGCTTCTTCACTTGATGGCCTGGTCAAGGGTATGTACTCCAACATGATTGAGTCTGAGGCTATCACCAGCTGGTTCGGCGCTACACGTCACTATGATTTCGGCTATGCTTCTACCATGATGATGATGGACAATGCCGGAGAGGATGAGGTTTCGCCCAACAACGGTTATAACTGGTATCGCAACAATCTGCGCTTCAACGACCGCACAGACAAGAGTGATATCACTTACTTCCTTTGGAATCAGCAGTATAAGAACATCTCTCAGGCCAACGCCATCATTTCTGCTACTGAAAGTACTTACAAAGACAATAGTGCTGCCGCTGCCGCTCGTGGTAAGGCTCTTGCCATGCGTGCCTTCTGCTACCTGAACTTGGCTCAGATGTACCAGTTCACTTATAAAGGTCACGAAGATGCGCTCTGTGTGCCTATTGTCAGGGAGACCACTACTGCAGAGCAGGCTGCTGACAATCCCCGTGCCACTGTCAAGGCTGTCTATGACTTCATCATGGATGACTTAAACAATGCTGTCACATGCCTTAATGGCACAAGTCGTAGTGGCAAGGCTGACATTGACCAACAGGTGGCTTATGGACTTCGTGCCCGTACAGAATTGGTCATGCAGAATTGGAAGGCTGCTGCTGAGGATGCAGCCAAAGCCGCTGAGGGTTACACGCCGCTGAGCCGTACAGACGCAGCACAGCCCGGCTTCAACGACATCTCTGCCGGGAATTGGATTTGGGGGATGGATGTCAACGAGACCAGTGACATTGTCCAGACGGGCATCATGAACTTCCCGTCAATGATGAGTTCTTTCACGGGTAATGGTTATTCTCCTACGTATGCTTACCGTGCTATCAACAGCAAGTTGTGGAATGAGATTCCTTCCACTGACGTTCGTAAAGGCTGGTGGCTTGACAGCAAGTTCAATTCTCCTATCGTTAATTCCGACTATGTGATTAACACCGGTAAGCAAGTTTACGTATTCAGCAGCACCAGCAAGGACGACGACCATCTCTTTGCATTGTGGAAAGTTCCTTATCTGAACGTGAAATTCGGTGCTTACCAGAACAAGTATGGCAATGAGACCAACGCTTGCGACGTGCCTTTGATGCGTGTAGAGGAGATGATTCTCATCCAGGCTGAGGCTACGGCCATGAGCGGCGACGTGGTTGGTGGTAAGAAGATCCTTGAGGACTTTGTCCGCACCTATCGTGACCCGAACTACACTTGCGATGCTACGACCGCTGAGGGCGTGCAGGAAGCTGTATGGTTCCAACGTCGTGTAGAGCTTTGGGGTGAGGGCTTCTCTTACTTCGACATCATGCGCTTGAAGAAGCCTATCGACCGTCGTGGTGCCAACTATGAGGAAAGTGTTACCTACAATATTCCCGCAGAATCCAAGATCATGCTGTGGATTATTCCTGAGGATGAGGTCAACAACAACAAGGCTCTCCAGGGCAAGAACAATGAGATCGTAGCGGTTCCGACACCTGTGAAGTAAACACCCCGCTATCTAAGACTAAAAAAGACCGGCAAATTTTTGCCGGCCTTTTTTAAAATGCTACGATATACGGGATCTGCCTTTTATATTCTCTATATTCGTTTATATTCTTTATGCCATCGAAGATGAAGCGTTAAAAGAAGACCGGACGTTGACAACTCTTGGTCTTACACTAACTGCAAAATAAGCAAAACTTCGATAGAATGCAGTTCTTAGTGGTTGCAAACTTCGATCGTTACGTTTTTATCTCCTCATACTTCACGAGGTCGTAGCCTTTGATCTGTATCACGATCGGATGGAGCGTGGAGCCGTGGAGCATGCTTTGCAACTTCTTGTCGGCCGCATAGGTCTTGATCTGCGCCACTGCCTCCGCCCATTGCTTCTCAGCCTCTGCCTCGG